>CANFEY010000030.1 GCA_947446025.1 Bryobacterales bacterium | reverse complement strand
CGTCCCACCGGCAGCAATACCGCTGGCGCCGGAACCTTATGGTTGTTCATGGATGAAATTCTTTCTCGCCCTGCTCGGTAATTAGCGGTCGAGGAGTGTCTCACTCATGTTGGCACGGAGGGGTGGCTCGGTGGATCTAGCTTGGGGGCTGATATTGGATTGGAGCGTCTGGCCGCTTCCTTACGGTCGCGGTTCAGTGCGGAAGGTGGCGAGACTCGAGCCAGTCCCCTTTTGCGGGGTGCTACGGGCTGGTAGACTCGTATGGATTCGCTATGAGAATTTATTGCGTCACTGTGCTTTTAGCTGCCTCCGCTTTCGGGCAACAGCACGATATTACGCCGGTTGATATTGAAGAAGGAGCGCGGTACTTCGGGAATTTTTGCGCGCAGTGCCATGGGGCTGAGGGCAATGCGATGGCTACGGCGGATCTGAGCCGGCCCAATTTGCGGCGGGCCACCAATGACGATCTGCTTGCCTCGATCATGCAGAGCGGGCTGCCGGGGACGGCGATGCCGCCGAATGCGTTGCGGCCGCGGGAGGTGTTCACGATTGTGGCCTACATCAACTCGCTGCGCACGGCGCCGCCGCGAAGTGGGTCGGCGGGGAGTGCTGCTCGGGGGCAGGGGTTGTTCGCGGGCAAGGGTGACTGTCTGAGCTGCCATCGGGTGGGCGATAGAGGCGCGTTCTTGGGACCCAACCTCAGCGAGGTCGGGCTGCTGCGGCGTATTGCCGCTCTGGAACGTTCGCTGCTCGATCCCGGGGCCGAAGTTCTTTCGCAGAACGCGACCCTGACTGCTGTCACCCAAGCTGGATCCACCATTCGGGGACGCGTGTTGAACGAAGACTCGCACTCGGTGCAACTGCTGGATCAGGCGGGCAAGTTCCAAAGTCTGCGCAAGGATTCGCTGCGCAGCCTGACACGCGAAGCTACTTCATCGATGCCTTCTTATGGTGACCGCCTCACTCCGGCTGAGCGTGCTGATGTGCTTGCTTACTTGACAACTTTGAGGGGTAACTAAGATGGTCCGTGCAATCCTCGTTTTTCTTCCGCTGATGGCGCTGGCGCAGGTGACGCCGGACCGCCTGGTCCGCGCCACGGAAGAGCCGCAGAATTGGTTGACGTACAACGGCTCATACTCTAGCCAGCGTTACAGCACGCTTGCGCAGATCACTCCTGCCAACGCGCCTACGCTGCGGCAGGAGTGGGTGCTGCAGGTGCGCTCGCTTGAGAAGTTTGAGACGACTCCGTTGGTGGTCGACGGCATCATGTATCTGACGCAGGCACCGAACGATGTGCTCGCGGTTGATCCGCTGTCGGGCCGGGTGTTCTGGAGTTACAGTTACACGCCTGCTTCCTCTTCGCGGCTGTGTTGTGGGCTGGTGAATCGGGGGCTGGGCATCCTGGGCGATTCGCTGTTCATGGGGACGATTGACGGGCATGTGGTTGCGCTGGACCGGGTGAGCGGGAAGGTGCTGTGGAACATTTCCGTGGCCGAGCCGACGTTGGGGTATGCGATTACGCTGGCTCCGCTGGTCATCAAGGACAAGGTGATCGTCGGCACTGCGGGCGGGGAATACGGCATCCGCGGATTCATTGCGGCGCTGGATGCGAAGACGGGTAAGGAGGCTTGGCGCTTCTACACGATCCCTGCTCCGGGGGAACCGGGCTTTGCGGGTTGGAAGGGCGATTCGTGGAAGCATGGGGGCGCGTCGGTGTGGATCACGGGTTCTTATGATCCGGACACGAATTTGACGTATTGGGGGATTGGGAATCCGGGTCCTGACTATAACGACGAGGAGCGGCCGGGTGACAACCTCTATAGTGATTCGGTGGTGGCGCTGGATGCGGATAGCGGCAAGCTGAAGTGGCACTTCCAATTTACGCCGCACGATGTGTGGGATTACGATTCGGTGCAGATTCCGGTGCTGGCGGATATCGATTGGCAGGGGCGCGCGCGCAAGGCGATGTTCTGGGCGAATCGCAACGGCTTCTTCTACGTGCTGGACCGCACGACCGGCGAATTTCTGCGGGGCGCTCCTTTCTCGAGAGTGACTTGGGCGACGGGGCTGGATGCGAAGGGTCGGCCGATGGTGGACGCATCCAAGATGCCGACGCGCGAAGGCGTGCAAGTTTACCCGGGGGTGCAGGGCTCGACCAACTGGTATTCGTCGTCGTACAGCTTGAGCACGAAACTGTTCTACATTCCGACTTGGGCGAACTACTGGTCGATCTACACGAAGTTTCCAATTGAGTACGAGGCGGGGCAGCGGTTCACGGGGGGCGCTCCGAGGTCGGAGGTTCCGGGGCTGCGGCGCAACTTGATCAACACGCGCGCGGAGGTGGATGGGTCGGGGGCGATCACGGCGATTGATCCGTTGACGGGTGAGAAGAAGTGGGAGTTCCCGATGACCGATGTCACGGACGCGGGTGTGCTGACCACGGCGTCTGATGTGCTGTTCGCGGGGGGCAGGGAAGGCTACTTCTACGCGCTGGATGCACGCACGGGCAAGCAGTTGTGGCGGGCGCAGTTGGGGGGGCAGGTGACGTCGGCTCCGATCACGTATCGGGTGGGGGCGCGGCAGTTTGTGGCGGTGGCGGCGGGGAGTGCGTTGTTTACGTTTGCGTTGCCGGAGTAAAGACAACAGGGCTGCAGGACGTTTGCGAATCCTCTTCATTCCCTTCATCTGTGGCCTAAAGGGGGTGGCGCAGAGGCTTTGGCTACAGATGAAGGGGATGCACCCGTTCGATCTCGCCGCCTTCGAGGCCCGGGGCCACTAGGAGGGCGTGGATACGCTCTGCTGTTTCCTTGTCTTTGCGGTGCTGTTTGACTCTAGCCATGCTGTCATCGCCGGTGTACCAGTTTGGCGATTGCCGGACCGGAGACGCAGGCGAAACCGCCTGCGCTACCCCTACGCCATGGGCAGCCAGACTTCCAAGCGCGCGCCGCCTTCTTTTCGATTGCTCGCCGTGATGGCGCCGCCGTGTTGGGTGACGATGCCTTGGGCGACGGTGAGGCCTAGGCCGGTGCCGTGGGCGTCGAGGCGGGTGGTGACGAAGGCGTCGAAGATTTCGGGGAGGACTTCGGGGGGGATGCCGGGGCCGTTGTCTTCCACGGCGATGGCCACACCGTTGCGGCCAGCGCGGCGGAGCTTGCGGGCTTTTACTTCCACGTGGCCGGTGGTTCCTTCGAAGGCGTTCATGGCGTTGCGGAGGAGATTGACGAAGACTTGGGCTAGGCGGTCGGGGTTGCCGTGGACCTGCTCCTGGGCGGCCACGTGATTGGTAAAGGTGATGCCTGCGGCGCGGGCGTCGATGGCTACCAGCGCCCAGGCGTCGTCGACTAATTCGCGGACTGCTACGGGCTCGGTTCGCTGGGTGCGGGCTTTGGCGAAATCGAGGAGGCTTTCGCTGATGGTCTGCAGGCGCTCGGTGACGCGCTGGACGCGGGCTAGGCGGTCCAGGGTGTGTGGGTCAGTCGAGGTCTCGATGAGTTTTTCGACGGAGCCGTGGAGGACGGCCAGGGGGGTGTTGAGTTCGTGGGCGACGCTGGCGGAGAGCAGGCCGAGGCTGACCAGGCGGTCCTGGTCTTCGAGGCGGCGGAGGGCGGTGGCGAGTTCGTCTTCGCGGCGGCGGAGTTCGGCTACGGTCTGGTTGCGGGACTCCATGATCTGCCCGATCTCATCCCCAGGAATTTCCGGTGGGGGGATCAACTCCCTTTGCCTATCCCCGGCGCGGGTGGCGGTATCGGCGTCGAGCATGACGCGGAGGGGGCGGTACACGTAAAGTGGCATGATTGCAGCCTCTAGGAGCACCACGGCGGCCACGTAGATCGCCCCTAACACTAAGAATAGGGTCACTCGGGCACGGGATACGGCGTCCCGGAAATTGGGGTCGGCCTGGGCCACCTCGGGGGTACGCCCCCCGGCCACCTGCTGTTCGAACAGAGGAATTAGGGAGAAATAAGCCGACCCTGACAGCACTATAAAGAAGAGGTTGTGCAGCACGATCAACTTGAGGCGGACCTTGAGATTTCCGAAAGTTCTTGTTAGACTGTATGTGTTCCTATTAGGCAAGAATCCTGCTCCTGTTGTGAGGGCAAAGTACAGCGTGGTACAACCTAATGAAAGCTCTAAAACATCTAGGGGCCTTAATGTTCTATAAGGGGTACGCCTGAGAAAGCAAAACGATGGCAGCCATTTTCTCCAAGTCGTCTGACCTCATCTTAAAAGTCGTCGGAGCCGTAGTCGGGCTCGGCGCAGTCAGCGGTATCGCCGCTTTCGCCTACCTTAGCTATCCCACGGTCATAGATATAGGGTATCAGCCGGAGCAGCCAGTCGCCTACAGCCACAAGCTGCACGCGGGTGAGCTGGGGATGAACTGTTTCTATTGCCACTCGACGGTTTACCGCGGCGCATTCGCGGCGATTCCCGGCACGGAAACGTGCATGGGTTGCCACTCGCAGGTCCGCCCGGCGAGTCCGCGGCTTGAAAAGGTCCGCAACTCGTACGAAACCGGGGAGCCGATCCACTGGCTGAAGATCCACGATCTGCCGGACTACGTCTTTTTCAACCACCGTGCGCATATCGGCGCGGGCGTGAGTTGCGTGACATGTCACGGGCGGGTGGATCAGATGGTGGAAGTCCGTCAGGAGAAACCGCTGAACATGGCGTGGTGCGTTGATTGCCACCGCAATCCTGCACCGAATATCCGGCCGGCCGCGCTGGTGACCCAGCTGGATTGGGTGCCGGAGGGCGATCCCGCGGAGATCGGCCGCAAAATCATCGAAGAGAAGAAATTGAATCCGCCAACAAATTGCTCGGGGTGTCATCGATGAGTCTCGTACAGATTAGCCCGGCATCGAAGACTGGGCCGAAGTATTGGCGCAGCTTGGATCAAGCCGCAAATGCTCCGGAATTTCGCCAATGGGTGGAGCGTGAGTTTCCGTCCACTGCGGCTGAAATGCTGGACGGCAACTCGCGCCGCACGATTCTGAAGTTGATGGCAGCTTCGTTCGGCATGGCCGGTTTGGTGGCGTGTTCGCGGCCTGAAATCCGCTTCGCTCCGCAGGCTCGCGGCCAGGAAGATTACGTTCCGGGGCAAGCGTACAACTACACCACTGCGATCGTTATTAATGGGCAGGCCACCGGTCTGGTGATCAAGACCTACGATGGGCGTCCTGTAAAGGTGGAAGGCAACCCGGACCATCCGGCGAGCCAGGGCGCGGCCACTGCGCTGATGCAGGCCAGCGTGCTCGATATCTACGATCCGGACCGTTCCAAGCTGGTGATGAATGCCCAGAAGGAATCGAACTGGGAAGCGTTCTCTGCTGCCGCCGCCGGATTGAATCTGGGCGACGGGGCGGGTTTGCGCATCTTGAGCGAGGCGGTGGTTTCGCCGACGCTGGAAAGTTTGCGTGGGCAATTGCTGGCGAAGTACCCGGCGGCGCGTTGGGTGGAGTTCGACTCTGTCTCCCGCGAAAATGAGCGTCAGGGCACGATGCTTGCGTTCGGGCAGGCGCTGAACGTGCATCCGCAGTACGACAAGGCCCGCGTGGTGTTGTCGCTGGATCAGGATTTCTTAGGCCTGGATACCGCGTCGCCACAAGCGACGAAGTTGTTCTCCAAGCGCCGCCGCGTGGAAGCAGAGGAAGACATCGAGCGCCTCAGCCGCCTCTATGTCGTCGAGAGTCAATTCTCGCTGACGGGCGCGAATGCCGAGCATCGGTTGCGCGCCAAGGGCGGGGAAGTCCGGCAGTTTGCTGCCGATTTGTTGGCTGGCCTGACGGCAGAGCCTGCTGCCGGCGAGGGCAAGAGAGCGCAGTTCCTGGCGGCCGTTGTTAAGGATTTGAAGGCCGCGGGTAAAGAAGCTCTGGTGGTTGCCGGACATCGGCAGCCCGCTGTGGTTCACGCGCTGGCGCATCAGATCAATCAAGCGTTGGGAGCCAACGGTTCCACGGTAACCTTCACCTCCGCCGCGCGGCCTGACCGTGTGGATGCGGGGATCGAGGGCCTGAAGACTCTGACCGCTGCCATGAGCGCCGGTCAGGTCAACGCGATCATCATTGTCGGCGGAAACCCGGCTTACACGGCTCCGGCTGACCTCGATTTCGCCGCTGCTCTTTCGAAGGTGGCTACGTCGATCCATCTTGGGATGCATGTCAACGAAACCGCCACGGCGGCCAAGTGGCATCTGCCCGAAGCGCATTACCTGGAAGCCTGGGGCGATGCGCGCACGTCGGCCGGCGTCTCCGCGATTCAGCAGCCGATGATCGATCCGCTGTATGGCGGGAAGAGCGCAATCGAGCTGATCGCGCAACTGGCTGGCACGCCTGAAAAGGGCTACGCGCTGGTGAAGAAATTCTGGACCGCGCAGGTGAGTGAAGCCGCGTGGCGCAAGGCGCTGAATGACGGCATCATTGGTTCCGGCGCGGCCACGGTTTCGCCCACGGTGAACGCTGGAGCAATCGCTTCGGCTGCCGCAGCGGCTCCGGCCTCCGCGGCCAACGGTGTGGAAGTGGCTTTCGTCCCCAGCTCTGCTGCGTGGGATGGTAAGTACACCAACAACGCGTGGATGCAGGAAACGCCGGACTCCATGACCAAGCTGGTGTGGGGTAACGCGGCGCTCGTCAGCCCGAAGATGGCGCGCGATCAGCAGCTGGCGAATGGCGACATGGTTACGCTGGCGCAAGGCAAGTACAAGGTGGACGCGGCGGTCATGATCCAGCCGGGTCAAGCAGACGGCACGGTCACGCTTTCCATGGGCTACGGCCGCACGCGCGCAGGCAGCGTCGGTAATGAGGTCGGCTTCAACGCCAACCTGATCCGAACGTCGGACAACTTCTGGTACGCGCCGGGGTTCACGGTTTCTAAGACCGGCGGAACGCACGTCCACGCGACCACGCAGGAACACGGCACCATGGTGGAGCCTGCCGAGCTCGGCGGCAACACGCGGCCGGTGTTCCGCGAAACGAGCATCGAAGAGTACAGGAAAGAGCCGAAGATCATCAAGGAGATGGTCGAAGTTCCCGAGCTGGTATCCATCCATCCCGCGGTGGCCGATTACACCACCGGTTATCAGTGGGGCATGGCCATTGACCTGGGTGCCTGCACCGGTTGCAACGCTTGCGTCGTAGCTTGCCAGGCGGAGAACAACACTCCGGTTGTGGGTAAGGATCAGGTGTTGCGCGGCCGCGAAATGCACTGGCTGCGCATTGACCGTTACTACGTGGGCGACGAAGAAGATCCCCGCGCGGTGGAGCAGCCGATTCCGTGTATGCAGTGCGAGAATGCTCCCTGCGAATATGTCTGCCCGGTGGCTGCGACCACGCATAGCCCTGAGGGCTTGAACGATATGGCGTACAATCGCTGCGTCGGCACGCGCTACTGCGCCAACAACTGCCCGTACAAGGTACGGCACTTCAACTTCCTGAACTTCCACAAGGAAATGCCGGACATCATGGCGATGGTCCACAATCCGGAAGTGACCGTGCGTATGCGCGGCATCATGGAAAAGTGCACCTACTGCGTGCAGCGCATCCAGAACGCAAAGATCACGGTGAAGGCCGACGGACGCCAGAAGGAAGGCACGCCGCGCGAAATCAAGGACGGGGACGTGGTGACGGCATGTCAACAAACCTGCCCCGCCGACGCCATCGCCTTCGGCAACATCAACGACCCCATCAGCCGGGTAGCCAAGCTCAAGAAGCAAGAGCGCAACTACGGCCTGCTGGAAGAATTGCAAGTGCGGCCGCGCACCACCTACCTGGGCCGCTTGCGCAACGTGAATCCTGAATTGGAGAAGGAAGCATGAGTGTAGTCGTCCGGCAGGACCCTCAACTCCTCGGAGTCAACCCACCGCTGATTCAAGGCGGCAAGGACTTCCGCGATGTCACCAATGACATCAGCTCAATCACCGAAGCTAAGGTGTTTGAGACGCCGATGAAATACTGGATCGCCCTGGCCTGCACCGGCTCCGTGCTGGCGCTGCTGGGTGCGATGCTGGCGTATCTGGTTGCCAACGGCGTCGGCGTGTGGGGCAATAATCGCCCCGTGGGCTGGGCGTGGGACATCACGAACTTCGTCTTCTGGATCGGCATCGGCCACGCCGGAACGCTGATCTCCGCCATCTTGTTTTTGTTCCGGCAGAAGTGGCGCACGTCGATCAACCGGTCGGCCGAAGCCATGACGCTGTTCGCCGTGATGTGCGCGGGCATCTTTCCGTTGTTCCACACGGGCCGCCCCTGGCGCGCGGCTTACTGGCTGTTCCCGATTCCCAACACGGACCTGAACATGTGGCAGAACTTCCGCAGCCCGCTGATCTGGGACGTGTTCGCGGTGTCGACCTACTTGACCATCTCTGCTTTGTTCTGGTTCACCGGCCTCGTGCCCGATTTGGCCACTCTGCGCGACCGCGCTACTGGCAAGGTCAAGCAGGTGGTGCTGGGATTCTTCGCGTTGGGCTGGCGCGGTTCGGCCAAGCACTGGCGCAACTACGAAGCTGGGTACATGATCCTGGCGGGACTTTCGACGCCGCTGGTGCTCTCCGTACACTCGGTTGTGAGCTTCGACTTCGCTACTTCGGTCATCCCCGGCTGGCACACCACGATCTTCCCGCCCTACTTCGTCGCGGGCGCGGTGTTCAGCGGCTTCGCGATGGTGATGACGCTGCTGATCATCTGCCGCTACCTGCTGAACCTGGACAACTACATCACGATCAAGCACCTCGAAAATATGAACAAGATCATCTTGGTCACGGGGTCGATCGTGGGTTACGCTTACTGCACCGAGTTCTTCATTGCGTGGTACTCCGGCAATCCGTACGAGCGCTTCACCTTTTTCAATAGAGCCTTCGGGCCTTACTGGTGGGCGTATTGGATGATGATGACGTGCAACGTGATCAGCCCGCAGTTCTACTGGTCAAAGACCTTGCGCCGCAGCATTCCGTTCATGTTCGTCATGTCGATTGTGGTGAACATCGGAATGTGGTTTGAGCGTTTCGTGATCATCGCGACCAGCTTGCACCGCGACTTCCTGCCTTCCAGCTGGGGTTACTTCCGTCCGACGTGGGTGGATATTTCGACCTTCATTGGAACCTTCGGTCTGTTCCTGACGATGTTCCTGCTGTTCGCGCGCTTCCTGCCGATGATTGCCATGTCGGAAGTGAAGGGCGTGCTGGCGCATGAGAAGCATGCGTTTGCGGCACCTGGAACAAACCAAGAATCCCACGAGGAGGCTCCCAAGCATGCCTAGTCCTCAAAATTCGGCTGCAGCCCTTGAAGAACTCAAAGAGAAGCTGGGCATCGGCGCGGACAAAACGCACGCCGCCATCGGCTCTTTTGAAACGCCCGAGGCTCTGGTTGAAGCAGGCAAGAAGATCTACGCAATGGGCTATCGCAAGCTGGACGCGATGAGCCCGTTTCCGGTACACGGAATCGACGACGCCATCGGCATCCCGCGCTCCATCCTCGGGTGGATCGTGATTTGCTTCGGTCTGCTCGGGTTGTTTACCGCGCAGGGCTTGATGTATTACGTCGGCGTCGTGAATTACCCGTTGATCATCGGCGGCAAGCCGCTGTTCGATTTCACCTTCACGGTCCCGGTGACCTTTGAGTTGACGGTGCTGTTCTCCGGCATCTCGGCCACCATCGGCATCTTCGCGCTGAACGGATTGCCGCAGCTTTACCATCCCACGATGAAGTACAAACAATTCCATCGCGCCTCGGACGACCGATTCCTGCTGGTTGTGGACGCGGACGATCCGAAGTTCAATGCCGAGAAGACCTCGGCGGACCTGAAGAGCCTGGGCGCTCAGGATGTGGAGGTTGTTGTAGGATGAGAACCTTCTGTCTCCTGATTTCGACGGCCGGTATCTTGGTCATGGCCGGATGTTCGGGCGTCCAACGGACGCCTCCCATACAAGTGTGGCCGGACATGCGCATGCAGCCTAAGTTTGAGGCGCAGCAGACCAGCGGACTCTTCGTGGATGGCCGCGCGAGCCGCCGCCGTCCTGAGGGCACGGTCGCCCGCGGACACCTGCTGGAAGAAACTCCTTTGAACACCGGAATGCAGGCCGACGGTATGTATGTCGGCAAGAGCCCGGTCGCCATCACGCCTGAAGTCCTGGCCGAAGGCGAGTGGCGCTTCAATACTTATTGCGCTCCTTGCCACGACAAAACGGGCCTGGGCAGAGGCATGGTCAGCCAACGCTGGACCGCCTGGCAGCCGGCCGACCTTACGCAAGACAGCTTGTTGGAAGCCGCCGACGGGGACCTGTTCAACGTCATTACGTACGGTGAACGGACGATGCCTCCTTATGGTGCGCAGAACCGGCCTGAGGAGCGCTGGGCGATCATCGCCTATCTGCGGGTCCTGCAGCGGGCGCAACACGGCAGCATGAATGATGTGCCGGACAATGTGCGCACGGGCCTCGAATATAAGCCTGGTCCGCCGCCGGTGGAAGTTCCTTCTCTCGACGAGCCCACGCCTGCAAAGGGGGCCCCCAAACAATGAGCGAACATTCGCACGCAGCAGATAACTACACCCTAGAGACCGGACGCTGGTCCGCGGGCCGCAACACCATGGCGTTCGCAGCGCTGGTCTCCATTCTGGCCTGCCTCGGCGGGTACATGATGGACCCTAACCGGTTCTACGAATCCTACCTGGTGGCCTTCAGCTTCACCTGCGCCATTGGCCTCGGAGCATTTTTCTTTGTTCAGGTGCAATACCTCACAGGCTCGGCCTGGAGCGTCGGTATGCGGCGCATCATGGAAAACCTGATGGTGACGCTGCCGTTCGGGATCATTCTGGCGTTGCCGCTGATCGGCGGCTTGGACCACCTCTATCCGTGGACCAACGCCGCGTTCATGGCGTCGAGCAAGCCGCTGGCTGCTAAGGTCGGCTATCTGGACAAGACGTTTTTCCTGCAACGCTCCGCTGTGTACTTCGCGTTGTGGGCGCTGTGGATCTGGAGCATCTACCGCAACTCCATCAAGCAGGACACCGAGCGCAGCGCGGAACGGATGCACTCCATCACGCGCTGGGCTGCTCCCGGTCTGTTCATGGCGGTGGTGGTCGGTTCGATGGCGTCGTTCGATTGGCTGATGTCGCTGGAGCCGGCCTGGTATTCCACGATCTTCGGTCTCTACTATCTGTCCAACGGAGCGCTGGGCTTCATGGCGGTGATGACGCTGATTTGCCTGGGCTTCCGCAAGCACGGCATCCTGGCGAAGACGATTCAAGAGGAGCATTACCACGATCTGGGCAAGTGGCTGTTCGCCTTGACCTGCTTCTATAGCTACATCGCGACGTCGCAGTACATCCTGATCTGGTACGCTGATTTGCCGGAAGAAACCACCTTTTACCGCCATCGGACGGAAGGCATGTGGCTGTATATCAGTCTGGCTATGCCGGTGATCCGCTTCTTCATCCCGTTCTTCCTGCTGCTGTGCCGTCCGATGAAGCGCAAGCTGAACGTGATCCGGCTGCTGGCGATTTGGAGCTTGCTGGTGATCTACCTGGACCTGTACTGGGTGGTGATGCCGAACTTCCACAAGGAAGGTCCGGCGTTCCATTGGCTGGATCTGGCTACGCTTGCCGCTACGGTCAGCGTGTGCGGGTTCATCTTCTGGGGCCGCTTCCAGAAGAACAAGATTGTTCCGGTGGGCGACCTACGCTTGGAACAGAGCTTGCATTTTGAGAATGTATAAAGGGGACACACGTGAGCCACGATAAACACTACGATCACGAAGTCGTCAAACACGACCCCAAGGAAGGGTTCGACCCCTCTGAGCCGCACGCTTCGCGCATCACTTTCTTTGTCATCATCAGCGTCATCACGCTGGTGGTCACCATTGTCGCGCTGCAGAACTACTTTGAGACGGTGTGGAATTCCGCAGTGACCGAGAAGGTGCTGACGGTGGCCCCGCCGGAGCTCAAGGATCAGCGGGCGCTGGAAGTCTGGCGCATGACGCACTACGAATACACGACGCCGGAGAAGAAGGAAGTCCGCATCCCCTTTGAACGCGCCCGGGAACTGGTGCTGGAGGAGGCCGCGGCGGGCAAGACGTTCTATCCCGCGAAGGCGACGGCTCCGAAGAAGGAAGAGCCCGCTAAGTAAAATGACCACGCCGCGCACAATTCGAACCGTAGCCCTTGCGGCTGTGGTAGCCCTGTGTGCGCACGCGCAGTCGCCGTACCGCAATCCTGGCTATGTTCCGAACGAGCTGCCCCCCGGCCAAACGCCGCCGCAGCTGGAAAACGTCGGCATTGATGAGAAGCTGGGTTCGCAGATTGACCTGGACCTCACCTTCATCGCCGAGGACGGCTATCCGCACAAGCTGCGCGAGTACTTCTACAAAGACCGGCCCGTGTTGCTGAACATGGTCTACTACGATTGCCCGCAGCTGTGTACGTTGATTCTCAACGCGCAGGTGCAGGTGATGCGGGACATTGAATGGACCCCGGGCAACCAGTACGAGATCGTCACCATCAGCATTGATCCGCGCGAGGCGTTTGACAAGGCTCGCAAGAAGAAGGGCATGTATCTGAGCACGTTTGACCGGCCTGCTCCGGGCTGGCACTTTTTGACGGACGACCATGGGAACTCGGCTCGGCTGGCCAAACAGATCGGATTCAATTACCGTTACGACGCGCGCAGTGAGCAGTACGCGCACCCGGCGGCGATCATGGTGCTGACGCCGCAGGGCAAGATGGCGCGGTACCTTTACGGGATCACTTACAAGGCGCGCGACCTGCGGTTCGCGTTGGCGGAAGCCTCGGAAGGCCGGTCGACGATGACGGTCGAGAAGATTCTCTTGAACTGCTACATGTACGACCCGAAGTTGGGGCGCTACGTGTTGTTCGCATCAAACTTTATGAAAGCCGGCGGGGTGTTTACGATGCTGCTGATGGGCTGGTTTTGGTGGCGTCAAGTACACCCGCGCGAAAGGATGGCTTAGGTTTTACGCAATGGAACATTCGTTTATAGACTACATTACGGGGCAAGCGATGTTGCCGCCGCGCGGTTCCGAGTTTGCCGGGGAAGTGGACCTTGTCTTCATCGGGATTTATTGGCTGAGCATCATTCTGTTCCTCGCCATCACGATTCCCACGGTGTACTTCGCATGGCGCTACAAGTTCAAGGCCGGGCGGGTGACGCCGCATCAGACGCACAATACGACGCTCGAAATTATGTGGAGCGTGGGTCCGCTGATCATCTGCGTCGGGCTGTTCTTCTGGGGCCTGGACGGCTGGATGAAGTACGCGGTGGCGCCTGGTGATTCGATGGAAGTTGTGGTCACTGGCAAGCAGTGGCTGTGGCAGTTTGAATATCCGGACGGTTCCCGCACAGTCAATGATCTGCACGTGCCGATCAACAAACCGGTCAAGTTGACCATGACCAGTGAAGACGTACTGCACGACTTGTTTGTGCCGGACATGCGCGTCAAAGTGGACGTGATTCCGGGCCGTTACAGCATGATTTGGTTCACGCCGAACGTGCTGGGTCCGCACACCTTTACCTGCGCCGAGTACTGCGGCAAGGATCATTCCGGGATGAAGGGGACGTTGACGGTTGAGTCCGACGCGGACTTTGCCAAATTCATGGCCACTGGCGGCACGGAGTGGGAAGAATACCGCGATCGAAATGACTGGGCTGGCTGGGGTAAGCTGCAATACGAGCGCAAGGGCTGTAATTCCTGCCATTCCGTGGATGGTACGTCCAGCAAGGGACCGACATGGAAGGGTCTGTTCAGTAAGAACGAATCGTTTACCGATGGCAGCACCGGCATAGCGGATGCGAAGTATTTGGAACAATCCATGCTGCAGCCGAATGCCAAAGTGGTGAAGGGCTTTGAGCCGATCATGCCTACTTTCCAAGGTCTGTTGCGTAACCATGAAATCAAGGGCCTCCAGGCCTACATCGAGTCGTTAAAGTAGGGGAGAAAAAGAAGCAATCATATGGAACCCGTACTTCATTCCGCACCGCAAGTGGGCCACCACCCCGCGCCGGGCAAGCACTATCTGAACGAGAACACCAGTCTGTGGGACTGGATCACTACCGTTGACCACAAGCGCATCGGCTTGATGTACCTGGTGGGCTCGCTCTTCTTCTTCATGATCGGCGGGCTGCTGGCGCTATTGCTGCGCCTGGTGCTGCTGACGCCGCAGCACACGCTGTTCGGTATCACGGTGGACGCCGAAGGCTACAACCGCCTGTTCACGCTGCACGGCGCGATCATGGTGTTCCTCTTCATCATCCCGTCTATCCCTGGCTCGCTCACCAACTTCGTGTTGCCGCTGATGCTGGGAGCTAAGGACGTGGCCTTCCCTAAGCTCAACTTGGCCAGCTTCTACATCTATGTAGTCGGCGCGATCATGGCTGTCAGCTCGATTTACTTCGGAGCTATCGATACGGGCTGGACGTTCTACACGCCGTATTCGAGTTCCAGCTCCAGCACTTCGGTCGCGATGATGACGATGTCGGTCTTCGTGCTCGGTTTCTCGTCGATTCTGACCGGTCTTAACTTCGTGGCCACGGTTCACAAGTTGCGCGCCCCTGGCATGGGCTGGTTTGACATGCCTCTGTTCGTGTGGGGCATGTACTCCACCGCGGTGATCCAGATTCTGGCGACGCCGGTGCTGGCGATCACGCTGGTGCTGCTGGCCATTGAGAAGACCTTCCACATCGGCATTTTCGACCCCAAGTACGGCGGCGATCCGGTGTTGTTCCAACACTTCTTCTGGTTCTATTCGCACCCGGCGGTGTACATCATGATTCTGCCGGGCATGGCGATCATCTCTGAGCTGATCCCGACGTTTTCAAAGAAGACGATCTTCGGGTACCGCGCGATTGCGTACTCTTCGGTGTCTCTGGCGCTAGTCAGCTTCATCGTATGGGGCCACCACATGTTCGTGGCGGGCCAATCGCAGCTGGCCACGGTGGTCTTCTCCGCACTGACGTTCTTGGTGGCGATTCCCTCCGGCGTCAAGGTCTTCAACTGGCTGACGACGATGTATAAGGGCAATATCGTGCTGGCGTCGCCGATGCTGTACGCATTGGCGTTCCTGATCCTGTTCGCGATCGGCGGCTTGACGGGGATCTTCCTGGGCACGTTGTCCACGGACATCCACTTGACGGACACCTACTTCGTGGTCGCTCACTTCCACTATGTGATGATGGGTTCGACGGTGACCGCATTCATCGGCGGGCTGCATTACTGGTGGCCGAAGATGACGGGCCGGATGTACAACGAAAAGCTGGCGAAGATCGCGGCGGTGCTGTGGTTCATCGGCTTCAACGCGACGTTCCTGCCGCAGTTCATTATGGGCAGCCAGGGCATGCCGCGCCGCTACTACAACTATCTGGACCAGTTCCAGCCGTTCCACGCTTTCTCGACGTTCGGCTCCTGGATCATCGGCTTCAGTCTCTTCATGACGCTGGCGTATCTGTTGGCTTCGTTGCGCAAGCCGTGCGACGCGCCGGACGATCCGTGGGGTGGTTCGACGCTGGAATGGCGGACCTCTTCGCCGCCGATCACGCATAACTTCCACGACCAGCCGGTGCTGGAACGTGAACCGTACGATTACCGCCCGGGGCAGTCTGGCCGGGAGACACACTAGGTGAACCAATGAGCACCACCACCCCAGAACTACACACGCACGGCGGGCACGAGGAAGGCCACAATCCTTACCATCAGCACCATTTCGCCACGATGGAGCAGCAGTTCGATACCGCGAAGATCGGTATCTGGAGCTTCCTGGCGACCGAAGTCCTGATGTTCGGCGGCCTGTTCGTCGGCTACGGCATCTCGCAAGGCAAGTACCCGGCGGAATTTGTCGAAGCCCATGCTCACCTGGATTGGATGATGGGCGCGCTGAACACCATCGTGCTGCTGGTTTCGAGCTGGACGATGGTGATGGCCGTGGACGCGGCCAAGACGAACCAGCGCGCAAAACTGAAGATGTACCTGCTGTTCACCATCGCCTGCGCGTTCATCTTCCTGATCGTCAAGTACTTCGAGTACGAACATAAATGGCACGAAGACTTGATGCCCTTCAAATACTACGGAACCGGAGAGACCGGAATCCGGCCGGGCGATTTAATGCCGGGCAGCCACGGGTACGCCACCTTCTTTAGCTTCTACTTTATGATGACGGGTCTGCATGGGTTCCACATCATCGTTGGCATTGTGCTGTTAGCTTGGCTGTACGTGAAAGCCGGCCGCGACCGGTTCTCCAGCGCCTATTACACTCCCGTCGATCTGGTGGGCCTCTACTGGCACATCGTCGACATGATCTGGATCTACTTGTTTCCGTTGTACTACTTAATCTCATGAGCGCACATACCGAACACTCTCACGCCCACGGCGGTCCCGCCGTCTACACAGCGAACCTGATCGGCCTGCTGATCTTGACTGGCATCACCGTTGGAGCCTCGCGCATTGACTTCGGTCCGGCCAACACCGTGATCGCGCTCAGCATCGCTACGGTTAAGGCGGTTCTGGTTGGACTGTTTTTCATGCACCTGAAGTGGGACAAGTCAGTCAACGCGATCATCGCGCTGGCGGGATTCCTGTTCTTGGGCATCTTTCTGATGTTTGACTTGATTGATCTGAACAACCGCCGCGATCCGCTTCCGCGCAATACGCCGGTTTTGGCTGCGCCTACGGCTGTGCCGGAGAGCATGAATCCGCTGACTACGCCGGCACCGAAGCCGTGGGTGGCTCCGGCCAAGCCGGTGGGTGAGGCTGAGGGTGAGCACGAGGGGCATTAGGGGTGTCTGTCGGCTCCCTGACGGTCGCCGTTCAGTGCTGGGATGTGGTGAGTGCTGGATGCGATGAGTGCTGGGCGCGCAACGCGTTGGCGGGAGCAGCAATGAACAGCGACCGTTAGGGAGCTGATAGGACGAGACCATCATGGAACCGCTCCATCCGGTAGAAGTCCGCGTCTTGGGAGCACTGCTCGAAAAAGACCTGACTACGCCTGAGTATTATCCGCTCACGCTGAACGCGCTGCAGAACGCGTGCAATCAGAAATCCAGCCGGGAGCCTGTGACGGCGTTCGACGAAGCTACGGTTTCGCAGGCGCTGGAGACGCTCCGCCATCGCGGCCTGGCCTCGAAAGTCACTGGGGCAGGGCATCGCGTCGAAAAATATGGACACCGTCTTAGCGAAGCCATGAATCTCGGGCGCCGGGAATTGGCGCTTCTCGCCGTGCTTATGCTGCGCGGCCCGCAGACCGTGGGCGAGCTGCGCGGGCGTACCGAGCGCATGCACGAGTTCTCAGACATGGACGAAGTCGAGCGCGTCCTGCAATCGTTGGCGGACCGCGAGCCGGCTTTGACGGCTCCTGCTGGCCGCGGACGTTGGGTTCATCTGTGGCACGAGCCGAGCGAATCGCCGGAGCCCGCCTCTGCGCCGTCTTCGGGACTGGCGCAGCGCGTCGAAGCCCTCGAACTCGAGGTCGCCAAACTAAAGCAACAGATGTCGGAGCTTCGCCGTCACTTTGAGTAGCTTCGTTTGCTACACTCACTGGTCAGGAGAAATCCGTGCAACGCTTTTTCCCCTTTGTTCTACTTTCCTTGATCCCCGTCGCTTGCGCGCAACCAGGAATCATTTCCACAGTTATGGGGAATGGGGTTCCCTTTGCCGCGGGTTGTTCCGGAGCGGCCGTTTCGGCTGGTATTAGGGGTACGGCAGCCTCGGTCACAGCGGACGCTGCCGGAATCTTATACGTTTACGACGGCGACGGCCATATCTGCAAAGTGAGCGCCTCGGGCGGTCTATCCACCCTCCGCGACCAACCTATGCAAGGTCCCATTGCTCTCGACGGGCAAGGCAACCTCTACTTTGCGTCCGGCGGATTCGTCGCAAAGATGCCCGCGGGCGGCGGCGCGCCGGCCTTCATCGCCGGCGGCTTCATCCCCGGCTACTCGGGTGACGGAGGACTTGCCACCGCAGCCGCGCTGAACCCAACCGGGGTCGTCTTCGAGCAGAGCACCGGGCGTATCTATATCGCGGATACACTCAACCACCGCATCCGGATGATCGCGCCGAGCGGTATCACCACCACCATCGCGGGCACGGGTGTTCAAGGCTTCTCTGGGGATGGAGGCCTTGCCACCGCGGCTCAGATCAGCCTGCCGCAAGGGATGGCCATGGACAAGGTTGGCAATCTCTACTTCTGCGCGCTGGAACGTGTGCGCAGGATCAACACCAACACGGGAATCATCACCACAGTCGCGGGGAACGGAAGCGTCATCGGACTCGGGGAAAATGTTCCCGCAACCAGCACAGGTCTTGGTGGACCGACTTATGTTGCCGTGGACGAAGCGGGCACTCTCCACATCTCCGAAACCGGTGTCAATCGTATCCGCCGGGTCAATGCGCAAGGCCTCATCAGCACTATTTCGGGCCAGGGCATCCCTGGTTTCTCTGGGGACGGCGGACCGGCCACGGCCGCTTTCCTGTTCGGCCCCTCAAGCATGTCCATTGACAGCGCGGGCAACATCTACTTTGTTGATCAGTTCAACAACCGCATACGCAAGATCAACGGCAGCCCTACGATCACGGTCGATCCGGGCGAGCTGACATTTTCCTCTCAGAACGGCTCCACGCCGCCCAACCAGACCGTGAACGTCACCACCACGGGTTCCGGGGGGTTCACTGTTACCGTTGCGACTGCATCCGGCGGCAACTGGCTCAGCGCGACGCCCACCAGCGGAACTCTGCCCGCGACGCTCACGATCTCCGCCAACCCAACGGGCTTACTGATAGGATCCTACAGCGGTACCGTCACCATCACTGCGCCAGGAACGTCCAATTCGCCCAAGGTGATTCCGGTGACGCTGAACGTCTCCGGGGCATCTGTCCCGAACATCACCGCCGTGGTGAACGCTTCGGGTTATCAAGCGAAACTTGCGCCGGGCGTGGTGTTCACAATTTTTGGAACATTCCTAGGACCGGCGAGCCTCACCGTCGCCCCAGCCCCGAATTATCCTCTGGGTTTGTCCACTACGTCCGTTCGCTTTAGCCCCTCCGGCGGAGGCGCGGCGACCAGTGCCCGCATGATCTACACCTCGTCCGGACAAGTCGCGGGCCATCTGCCGTCCAGCGTGACCCCGGGAGTTTACCAGGTCCGCGTGACGTATCTGGGTGCCACCAGCGATCCTTTCAACGTCACGGTGGTTGCCCGCAGCATCGGGATTGCTGCAGCCAACAGTGCCGGGTCCGGACCAGCGCAGGCAAGCATTGCAACGGTCAACGGGGGCCTCAGCCTCATTCGCAATTCCGAAGGCACGCTCGACTTCGGCGGTTTCACCTGGAGGCTGACGCCTGCGCGCGGTGGTGACATCATTGTTTTCTGGGGCACCGGAGGAGGAGCCGACCTGGCCAATGACACCGGCGGATCGTCGGGCAATCAGACCGCCGCAGGCAGCTTCTTCGTTACGATTGGCGGCCGGAGTATCACGCCCCAGTATGCGGGAACCTCCAGCGGATTTCCCGGCTTGTGGCAGGTAAATGTGCCGTTGCCCGCCGACATCGCCACCAGTTGCACGGTTCCCGTTCTGATTACAGGCGGTGGCGAACCGAGCAACGCAGTCACGATCGCCATAGCGGGTCCCGGGCAAACCACCTGCGGACCGTGACCCTCCGATCGGGGCGCCGGCACGGGTAGACTAAGAGGATACCCATGAATGACCGCCCTCAAGTAAACGTCCGCCGCGTTGATGAATGCAACACCATGGCGGAGTTGTTGACCCACTGCTTTCCCGCGTTCGGCGGGGCGTTTCTGCGCCGCGTCTACACCATATTGGACCGGGCGATTGGGCTCGGGTGCCCGCTGACGCTTTCGGTCGCCGGTCCGGTGACGGTGAGCGGCCAGCACCAGGCATGGCTGATCCCACTGCTCGAAACCGGATGGGTGGCGTATCTTTCCACCACCGATGCGGTGTGTTACCACGACGGCCACCGCAGCTTGACCGAGCACCGCGACGGACCGATCTTTGAAGTGCCCATCTGGGGCGACGACGGTGCGCTGCGCGACGAACGGACGATCCGCGTTACCGACATGGCTTTCGATGAAGAGGTGCTGCTGAACCAGGACAAGTTCCTCTCCGCCATGTTGCAGCGGCCCGAGTTCCAGCATTCGATGACGGGCACGGAGCTGCGCTATCGCCTGGGAGCTTTTTACGCCGCCCAGGAGCGCGCGGTACAGGTCAAGCGCGGCTTGCTGGCTACGTGCCATTCCATGGCGATTCCTATCTTCGTGGGCGCGCCGGCCGACGGCAGTGTGTTCCTGAATTCGATGAAGCTGTGGGCTATGGCTCGGGCGGGGATGATCGGCGAATACAAGTTTGATCTCGACCTGCACGCCGAGGTCTACGAGGCCTGCGCCTACCATCGCTGGGGACTGTTCGACAATGAAACGCACGCGCTGGGCACGTTGATTTTAGGGGGCGGTGTGCCCAAGAACTATAACCTGCAGCCGGAACCAGCGCTGGGGCAAGTGCTGGGGATTCCGGATGTTCGGGGCTATAACTTCGACGTTCAGATTGTGACCGCTCCGGTGACTGACGGGTCGCTGTCTTCGTGCCCGCCCGCTGAGGCCGTCACGTGGGGGAAGGTCGACAAAGACACGTATCAGCAAGCCACTGAGAGCATGCAGGCCGACTACTCCATGCTGATGCCGTTCCTGGTGAAGGCGCTGCTTGAGAATCGCGCTCGTTACGAGAAGATGGCGATGGAGATCGGCGAAGAGGCGACGTTTGCGGCGGAGCCGCTGGCTCGGGGCTACCTGCGTCCTCGCGAAGGCTACCGCCTGTTCGCGCAGCGCGAGGAGTTGGTAACGCGGCTGAATCGGGACGTGGCCGCCAATCGCGATTGGTTGATGGACTCCATCCGCTATTTGGTGGCGTGACCGACTACGCGCGGGCGTACTGGTTGAACCACTCGATGGTGCGGTTCCAGGCGAACTCGGCTGCGGCTTTGTTGTAGCGCTCCGGTGTTGCGTCGCAGTGGAAGCCGTGGACAGCGTCCGGGTAGATGTGTCCTTCGCAGGGTGCGCCGGCGGCTTTGAGGGCAGTTTCGTAGGGGCCCCAAGAGGCGGCGGTGCGGGTGTCGAGTGCGCCGTGGTGGACCAGGACGGCGGCCTTGATTTTTGCGATGTCGGCGGCTTGGGGAGTGCCACCGTAGAACGGGGCGACGGCGGCAATGTCAGATCCCAGGCGGGCGGCCAAGTTATTCGAGACGCCGCCTCCGTAGCAGAAGCCGGTGGCGCAGATTTTGCCGGTGCAGTCGGCGCGAGCCTTCAGCCATTGCGCGGCAGCGATCATGTCTTCGAGCATCTTGGGGCCGTTGACCTTGCTGAAGAGCTGTCCGCCCTTGTAGTCGTCGCCGGGGAAGCCACCGACCGAGGTGAGGCCGTCGGGCGCGAAGGCCATGAAGTTCGCCATGGCGAAGCGGCGCGCGACGTCTTCGATGTGTGGATTCAGACCGCGGTTTTCGTGGACCACGATGACGCCGGGGAGCTTGGTGGGCATGGCGCCGCGCGTGTCGGCGCTGATGGGGCGGACGAGGTAGCCGCGGATGGTGCCGTTGCCGTTGGGGGACGGGATGGTTTCGTAGCTGGCCTTGATGCGGTTGTCGGTCGGCGACACCTGCTGGGCGGCAGCGTAGTTCGGCAGTAACGCCTGTGCGATGGCGGCGGCGGTAAGTCCACCGACGGCGTACTTCTGCAGGCTGTTCATGAAGTCGCGGCGCGACATGCCGCCGTGAATGAAGGTGTTGTAGAGCTGGACTGCTTCTAGAGGTAGTTTCGATTTTGTGGGTTCCATGAGTTTGCTCCTTGTTTTGGGCCGGGTTGAACTATTTTATACCTATTTGCCCATGTGCGCGGGGTCGAGGTTGTTCTCTGGGCAGGCGTATTCTTGCACTTCCTGGTCAGTTGACAGGATGGAGAGTTTCTTCACGGTCCACGGCCTGCGCAGGGAGCGGGCGTCTTCGTAGGTGGTTTCGATTTCCAAGTGGCCGAGGTCGGGGCGGCGGTAGCGGTCGACGATGTGGAGGTTCTCCGAATGGCGGTGACCGGCGTTGTCGAGCCAGCTCTTCTCGGTAAAGCCGACGCGGTCCACTACCAGCGTGTCCCCTTCCCAGCGACCGATGCTGTGGCCCCACCAGGTGGGAAAGGGATCGGCAGGATGCTTGCGGCCGTCGAGGAAGATCTGGCGGTAGTTGGGCGTGTCGTCTTCGAGCAGCATCACCAGCAGCTTGGCGGAGTGGATGAATTTGAAGTAGGGGTTCGACCAGTCGAGGCTGTGCGTCAGGCAATAGGTGGAAGGGGCGAGGCTGCCATCGGGCGCGGCGGCGGGGAGCCACTCGGGTGTGCCGGGGTCAAGGGTGAGCGGCCAAGTCCACACGCCGGAGAGGTCGGGCTTGCCGGAGGGGAGTTTCGGCGTGCGGCCCTTGGGAGCGACGCGGCGGACGGCGGCGAGGGAGTATTCGTGGCCTTCGCCGGGTGTGCCGAGCGTGCCTCCGTAGTTGAGCTTTGCGTCCAGGTGGAGAGGCGTCTCAGTCAGGGTAACCGGGCTTCGGAATGGCGTGAGAAACGTGAGACTGATGGAAACGTCATAGCTGCCGGCTGGCAATCCAGAGAGTTTGTATTCGCCGGTATTCGTCGAGAGGGTTCGATGCAATGCACCGGCGGCGTTGGTGGCCTGGATCAGAGCGTAGGGTAAAGGGGCATCGTTCGGGTCACGGACGATGCCGGTGATTTCCGCGGCGTAGGTTAGAGATGTGGCCAGCATCACGCTCGCGAATCTTGTCGCACACTGCTGTAAGTTCATGGCGTGTAGAGTGGCCTGCTGGAAAGTTGCGAGGCGCGGACGCCCTTCGCGTAAGCCGCCTTGCCTACGATGAACTCTTCCTCGGGGCGGTCGACGGGAGTGATGCCGGCTTTCTTGAAATTGCTCTTGATGAGTTCGCGGCCCGCGGCGTCGAGGGCGGGTTCGAAGGGGTTGGGCTTCAAGGGGAGCAAACCGCCGTTGCCGCCCGTCGCCCATTGAAGGTATTTCATATGCAGCCAAGGGTGGCCTTCGTGTAACAGCAGCGGGGCTTGCAGATCGTAGATGCCTTGGATGAGGGGCTCCATTTGGTAGTAGACCTTCATGGCGTCTGCGAGGTGGCCCTTGATGATGAGGTCCATGAACTCGACGCCGTAGGGTTTCTCGGGGGACTGGAGGGCATCGGTGATCCACAGGCCGCTCCACTGGATGTTCTTGTGGCTCTTGGCGAGCAGCGGGAGGTGATCGAAATTCACGGGGCCCATGATGAGGCGGTCTGCGAGGCGGTCACACAGTTCGAACGCGGTGGACGCGCTCATGGGGTGCGTGAGCTTCATGCCGACGACGTTGGGATGGTCGGCGAGGCGGTCGAAGATGTTCAGTGGGATGCCGCTGGGGTGGAATTTGCGCAGCGCTGCGACGGGGGAGCCGTAGAGGACGGCGGCCATTGAAGTGGAGTCGATGATTTTGCGGAATTCGGCGTAGACCTGATCTTCGGTGTCGACTTTGGCGTTTCGCGGGAAGGACACCATGGTGTAGGAGCAGCCGAGCTTTTGGAGGAACGGCAGGTCGCCACCGAGCGCGCCCATGCCGATCTTGCCAGCGGTTTCTTCGCGGACGAGTTCCCACATGCGCTTGGTTTGCTCGGTGTTGGCTCCGTTGGCGGAGACGGTGCAGGAGGTGAAGCCTTGTTTGATGCGGTGGCGGATGTCAATGCGGATGGCTTCTTCATCGAGCGACTTGAAGTCCGGCGTAAAGGACGGCATCACCAAGCCGTTGAGGCCGCGCAGATGTTCGCGGGCCCAGTCCTTTCTCTCGGAGCGGGAGGGGCGGGCCGCATCGGCGGCTCTGACGCTTCGAGTGATGGCGGCTCCGATGGCGGCGAGGCCGGCGGTCTGTGAAAAGTGTCTGCGGTTCATGGGCACCCCCGAATTAGTTTACAAGCAAATCGGAACCGCGGCACCGGGTTATTTTACGTCCTCGAAGAGGATCTTTGACTCGGCCTCGAACTTCACGTAGTCGGTGAATAAGGTGGCGTTCTTGAGGCAGAGGTTGGTTCCCCGCACACAATTCAACGCCTCGGACTCGCTTGGGAGCAGGAACGTCTCGCCGCTGTCGAGCTTGACGAAGGAATAATCCACGTTCATCTCCACTGTATCCAAGGGGAACGCTTTGGGAAGTTCGCGAGCCTCCATCTCCACGCGCAGAACGCGGCTGGTTTCGAGGTCGATCCACAGAGCGCCGGTATAAGCGGTGAAGTACTGCTCAGAGGGCGTGGTAAGCCTCCATTTGGAGCGCTCGCGGGAAATGGAGAATGTGTACCGCCAGGCATTTCGCCCGTTCAGCTCAACGGGCCGGGGTCGCGCGAAGACAGCTCGTTTCTCGGCATCCAAAATGCCCACCACCAGCTGCCCGAACTCTCCGGTGGTGTGCAGTCCGTCGATTTCATTGAGGGATTCCTTGACTTCCTCCTCGCCAATGCGGATGTCGCTGTACGACTCGCTTCCGTTCCTGTAAACAAGCGTGGCGGTGACTTCGTCGAGAGTTTGCCAGCGTGCAAGGCGGCCCCGTTTCTCTTGCCGCGCCGTGCGGCGGTGGACCTGGAAGCTGGGCAATTCCTCCACGAACTTCGCTGTGGCCGTGCGGGCGCTGGTAATCGCCGCGTCTTCGGGAGAAGGTGGTGGGGCGGTTGAGATGGCGGGCTGCGGTGATGCTGGTGGGCTGACCCGCTGAACCAAACTCGCGATGTATGGGGCCAAGCCTTCCGAAAACGATCTGACCTCTACGCGATCTCCCAGCGCGTAGCTCGGGCTGGCGGTCAGGATCCCATCGCGGACGATGTACCAGACGATGCGGTGGTCGTCGGTTTGGATAGTAAGCTTGCCCGGTGTGAGCTGGCGGATCAGTCCCTCCGTGGCCATAAACCGTGACTGTGCCACTACGAGAGTGGAGGACAGTAGTACGGCTGCGAATCCTGCTCGCATATCGGAGGCTGCTTTATTTGCCGGCTGCCTTAGCGGCACCATCCATCAGAGATTGCGTCTCTACGCCGGAGCAAATCAGATCCATGATTTGGTCGAAGGGGGCGAGGATGAGGGTTTGCTTGGGCACGATCCAAGGCTTGGTGAGGACTTCCGGGTCTTCCAGGGTGGCCTCGATTTCCAGCGTGTTGGAATCAACGCGGCGGTAGCGTTCGGTGATGTGCAGAGCTTCAGAGTGGTAGGAAACGCGGCCTTCGGCGGAGATCCATGAGGTGTCGGTAAAGTTCGTCTTATCCACCACGAACACATCGCCTTCCCAGTGGCCGACTGCGTCGCCGCGGTTCGAAGGAGGAATGTCGTCGCGATGCTTGCGCCCGTCGGTGGGGACAATCTGGTAGCCGTGATACGTCTCGGTCAGAAAGATGACCAGCTTCGGCGTCTGCACGATCTGCGCCACCGCGCCCACGTCAAACATGCTGACGTTCAGCGTGCCGAACGCGGTCGGGGTGCATTTCAAAGTCGGGTCGTCCTTGTCACTCAGCGTCTTGGCTTTCGCCGCCGCCGCGGGCGTATACAAGCTAGGGAAGGTCGGAGCGGGAGGCGCTCCCGGTTTCGCGGGGGCAATGGCGGGCTGCCCTCCAGCCACAGGCCTGCCGCCGACGTCGGCACCGCGCCACCATACGCCGGATAGGTCCGGGTGGCCGTCGATCATGGGGACTTTGGATTGTGCAAAGGTGGCTGATACGAGCAGCAGCGCGGCGGCGAGCGTCTTCATTTCGACTCCTGCGGCCCAAACATTCCGTAGGTCTTGCCGTCCGGCGTAATTAACTGCTGCAGCATGCCCATCTTCTGTGACGCATCACGCGCCCGGAAGCCCTTGATGGTGACCTCGACGCCCTTCTTGATCACATCTTTCTTGTAGCCGTTGCGCAACATGCCGCTGGGTGTGCCGGCTTCAAAGGCCCACTGATCCACCTTGCCGCTGGCGTCCTTCACGTCCAAGAAGAACCACGAGTGCGGATTCTGCAGCCGGACGTTGGTGATCACGCCCTTGACCGTAACCGCCTGCGTGGTGTCATAGGCGGCGGTGAAGGAATGGTGCCCAACCGCGAATGACGTAGCTAGCAAAAGACCGAATATAAGGTGTTTCATGACGCCCTCGTTTCCGTGAAGAAATTTCGTAGTTCTGAGTATACACCGCCGCGCGGGCGGTGAAAATCGGCAGTAGACTAGGACAAATGAAGATGCGGCGTCGAAACTTCCTGATGGTAGCAGGGGCTGGTTTGCTTCAGGGCCAAGAGCGGGCGAAGCGCGATATGGTGACGCGCGCGGCCCGGCCTGAGGATCTGGAAATGCCGCTCAGCGGCTTCTCCGATTACCTCACGCCGGTGGAGCACTTCTTTGTGCGGTCGCACGTGTATGTCCCGGCCGTGGAACTGAGTTCGTGGCGGCTGAAAGTGGAAGGCGCGGTGGGCACGCCGCTCACGCTGGACATGGCGGAGTTGCTCACACTGCCCGCCGTCGAATTGGACAGCGTGGCTGAGTGCGCCGGCAATGGGCGCGCGTTCTATGATCCACCCATGCCGGGTTTGCAGTGGACGCACGGCGCGGTTGGCAACGGGCGATGGCGCGGTGTGCGGCTGGCGGATGTGCTGCGCCGCGCGGGCTTGCAGCCTTCCGCGCGCGAGGTGCTCTTCGCGGGAGCGGACGTGCCTGTGGGCAGCATGCCGGATTTCCAGCGCTCCATCCCGATGCGTAAAGCGCTGGACCCAAACACGCTGCTCGCCTTTGAAATGAACGGCGCGCCCTTGCCGGTGAAGCACGGTTTTCCGCTGCGCGTGATCGCTCCGGGTTGGGCCGGAGATTCGTGGGTAAAGTGGCTCACGGAGATCCACGTGCTGGACAAAGAGCACGATGGGTTCTGGATGAAGAGCGCCTATCTTCATCCAGGAAATGCGGTGGCCCCAGGTTCGGCCGTGGCGGCGGACCAGATGCGACCCGTTACCAGTTTGCGCGTGAAGAGCGTGATCACTTCGCCAGAGAGCGGCACGCAGGCAGTCATGGGGAAACCGCTCACCATCCGCGGTGCTGCTTGGAGTGGAGACGCCGGCCCGGTGAACTCCGTCGAAGTGAGTGTGGACGGCGGGCGCGCGTGGAAAGCGGCGGCTCTCGTGGGCAAACGTACGCAGTTCGGTTGGAGGCAGTGGGAACTTGCGTGGACGCCCAGGAGTGTTGGCTACGTGACGATACTGGCCCGCGCTCGCGATGCCGCAGGGAACACGCAGCCGATGGAGCAGGAGTGGAACCCTTCGGGGTATCTGTGGAACGTGGTGCATAGAGTGGGGCTGGATGTGGTGAGGGAAGTCCGTTCAGTGGCGCCGCTTACCGCTCCAGCGCAGACGCCCCCGGTGATCAGTGCGTGTACAGGATGTCACGGCGAGGATGTCATCCGCCAACAGCGCCTCACGCGTGCACAGTGGGACCGTGAGGTGACGAAGATGACAGGTTGGGGCGCGCGAGTGCGCGACGAGGAGCGGGCAGGGTTGCTCGATTTCTTGTTTACGAATTTCGGTCCGCGGACGCGCTAGCTAGCCTGCGATTTTCGTCCAGTTGTCGATTAAGTGCTGGGCCGTGCGCCACGCGAGCGCTTGGAAAGACAGCGTGGGGTTGCGCGCACCGATGGTGCCCATCACGGACCCGCCTACGATGCCCAGATTGGGAGCTTCGTGGGAGAAGCCCCAGCGGTCCACCACGTTGCGCTCCGGATCATCGCCCATGCGCGTGCCGCCGATGGCGTGTGTGCTGACGCCTCCGCCGAAGCCGCCGCCGCCACCGCTCACTTCAATCGCCCCGGCTTTCTTGTACCACTCCTGGGCCTTCGTTCCCGCGTACGTCGAGGCACGCTGTTCGTTAGCGTGCGTGGGATTGGTGATGCGCAAGACGGGATCGCCCAGCGGGTCCTTCACGTGGTCATCCAGGTCAAGGAACGTGTCTTCATAGGGCAGCGTGTTGCATTGGATGTAGGCAGAGGTCTGCCGGTCTGCATTCTCATGGATGAATTTCTTCCACGCCGAGCCCCACTGCTGCGTTGTCTTGCCCCACGTGCTCATGCCCGCCGCAGCGATCGGGTGGCGCTCATGATAGGCGTGAATGCTTGCGCCGCCGATGAAGCCTAGCCCGGAGTGGTCGAAATTATCGTCTGCCCATTCGTCGATGACCACGCCCTGCGCGATCGCGCCGTACCAGGTGTTGATGTCGAAGGGGAACAGCGCTTGCACCGCTCCCATCTGGTGGCCGAAGTAGTGGCGTCCCACCTGGCCGTGGTTGTTGGCAAGCCCCTTCGGGTAAAGCGCCGAGGTGGAGAGCAACAGCAGCCGGACATTTTCGTAAACGTAGGCCCCTGTCAGCACCACCTTCGCAGGTTGAAAGTACTCTTCGTTGTTGCGGCGGTACCGCACGCCCGTAACGCGGCCATCGTTGCTCGAGACGATGCGGGTGACGTGCGCGTTGTCGAAAATCTTAAGGTTTCCGGTCTTCTGAGCTGCGGGAATTGTTGTGATTGCCGTCGAGTTCTTCGCGTTGAGATGGCATCCACCGCGGTCGCAGTAGCCGTGATAGCCGCAAGGCGAGCGCCCCTGATAGTTGACGGAATTGATCGCCGCTGGTCCCCGGAACGGATTCCATCCAAGGTCGCGGCCGGCTTTGCTCATCAGGTCCGTGAAGCCGGTGTCGCGCAGGGGCGGCATGGGGTATTCGTTCTGGCGCGGGCCTTCAAAGGGGCTGCCCTTGCCGGTGAGCTTGCCCTTTAGATTTCCTGCACGGCCGGAGACGCCGATTTCCCGCTCGACGATGTCGTAGAAAGGTTCGAGGTCGTCGTAGGTGAGGGGCCAATCTTCGACGGTGGAGCCCGTGGGGATGGCGGTGGCTCCGTAGCGGGCGATGGCGCGCGTGCGGACTTGGAAGTCCCATGGGTTAAATCGCCAACTTTGCGCGTGATAGTGGATGGAGGTGCCGCCGATGGCATTCATCATGGGGTGGCTCGCGGCTTGTCGGGCAGGCTGGTTGGCGGCGGTGCGCACGGTGGGAATCTCGCGCGAGACTTTGGTGCCGGTGGTGACCTGTCCGCGCACGTTGTTGAAGATTTCGTCGGCGTGGTAGTCCTTGGCGGGGTCCATCCAGGTTCCGGCTTCGATGCCTGCTACAGTTTTTCCAGCGCGGGCAAGAGGGAGCACGGCGAGGCCTCCGGCGGCTCCGAGTCCGATGATGGCGACGTCTACTGGTTCAAGGTTAATGGGCATGGTCCTGGGAGAGATTGTAGCGTACCAAACGGGAGCGGTGGTTTGGGCGCGTATTCTAGATTCGCGATTCGCGAATATGGAATATACTGTAGGTATGATCCTGAAGCCTCAAGATGTCTACGTGGTGCTGAAGATCGTGGCCGCCGGCGTGGATCGGCCCCGCTACTCCGAACTGGCCATGGACCTCGGCATGAGCCCAGCGGAAACCCATGCGTCCGTCAAGCGTGCCGAACAGGTGCATCTGCTGCATGGCGAACAGCTGAAGCACCGGCCCAACTATTCCGCGCTGGAGGAGTTTCTTTTGCATGGATTGCAGTACGTCTTCCCGGCGGAGCGCGGCGGGATGACGCGCGGAGTCGCCACGGCCTACGCGGGAGTGCCGATGCGCAGGCTGGTAGCGCAAGGCGACGAGCCCGCTCCCGTGTGGCCTTCAGCCACTGGCAAGCAGCGCGGAATCGCTTTCGCCCCTCTCCATAAATCGGCACCTCTCGCAGCCGCGCGGGACCCGGCATTCTACGAATACTTGGTCCTGGCCGATGTACTCCGGGACGGACGCGTTCGCGAAAAGAAGATCGCAGCCGATGAATTAAAGCGGCGTTTCAAGGTGGCCCGTGGCCAACGAAAACCTTGAGCAATTGCTTGCGGCGGCCCGCCGCTTGCGCCCCATACTTGCCGATCTGGTGTTCGTGGGTGGGTCCGTCACGGGCTCCTGGTAACCGACGAAGGCGCGGCGGACCCGCGTTCCACTTTGGATGTGGATGCTATCGTCGGCAGCCGCTCCTACAGAGAATATGTGGCGTTCGGCGACCGGCTGCGTGCGGCGGGCTTTTCCGAAGACATGCGCGAGGGCGCACCGATGTGCCGCTGGGTGTATGGCGAGACCGTGCTCGACGTCATGCCCTTGGATGAAGCCACTCTAGGGTTCTCCAATCGCTGGTACAAAGCCGCCATGGACGCGGCAATCAAGGTGCGGCTCGCGGAGGATATCGAGATCCGTGTGGTCACTGCGCCGTATTTCGTAGCGACGAAGCTCGAAGCCTTCAAGGGGCGGGGCAGGGGAGACCTCTTGGGAAGCCGCGATCTAGACGACCTCGTTGCGCTGGTCGACGGGCGTGAGTCACTATGCGCAGAACTGCGAGCCGAATCGGCGGAACTGCGGACTTACGTACGCGCCGGCATCCGGGCGCTGCTGGCCAAATCCGATTTCCTGGACGCGCTGCCGGGATTCCTCTTGCCGGACCCCATGAGCCAGGCAAGAATCACCGTGGTGCTTGAGCGGCTGCAGCGGCTCTCAAAGGGTGTTTGAATTCTACGCCTTCTTCGCGACAATCGGAATCGGCTGGCCGCGGTAGATGGTGGTGAGCTTGAGTTCCGCGCCGGAAAGTTCGCCGGTGAAGGTGAAGCTGAGTGGCATGCCTTGGATGTCCAGGATCACTTTGAAGGAAACCTTGTTGTCTTCAATCTTGCCGTCGGTGATCGTGGCTTCTGAACCATCGGGTGCGGTCATGGTGCCGGTGAGCGTGGTGCCCTCGGCTTGGAACGTGTAGGCGACGGGCGTGGGTCCATTGGGCGCTTCCGCCGAGCCGCTCCATTTACCGTCGATGTCCGCGGCGTAAGCGGAGGCGGCTATGAGGGTCAGAGCGAGCAACAGTGTACGCATGTTTCGATTATAGTCAGCGCGCCGCGAGGGCGGCTTTGACGCGCTCCGGGGTGAACGGGATTTGTCGCAGCCGGGCGCCGGTGGCGTCAAAGATGGCGTTGCCTAAGGCGGCCGCGATGAGCGTGATTGAAGTCTCGCCCGCGCCGGCAGCTTCGGCGTCGGGGCGGTTAACGATCACGGTTTCAATCACCGGGATGTCGAAGCCGACGGGCAGGCTGCGGTAGGTGCGCCAGTCGACCGACGTGATCTGATGTTCGTCCCAAGTGACCTCTTCGCCCAGCGCGCGGCTCAGGCCTTGCAGCGCGCCGCCTTCCACCTGGTTGCGCAGGCCCATGGGATTCGATACCGGGCCCACATCATTGGCGGAAATGACGCGGCGGACTTTGATCGCGCCGGTGGCCTGGTTCACTTCGGCCTCGGTGATGATCGACGTGTATCCGTTGTCGCCTTCGTAGAGCACGCATGCGACGCCTCGGCCGGTGACGATGCCGGACTTGCGGAGCCCGGTGCGCGGGAAGGGACGCGGTGCCCAGTTCGCGGCCTTCGCAGCAGCGTTCAACACGTCGAGCATGCGCGGATCACGCAGATGGCGGCGGCGGAATTCCACCGGGTCGGCCTTGGCGTGTGCAGCGAGCTCGTCCATGAAGCACTCATGGGCGAACGTGTTCTGCAAGCGCGCGGGGGAACGCAGAGGGCCGGTCCAGAAGTTGGATTCGACGGAGTGCGTCAGCACACGTCCGCTGGCGATGGTGCCGGTGCCACGGTTGTTAGCCGACAAGTACGACGGGACTCCGTTGCTGTTGTTGGCATAGGCTCCCGGCGCGGGGGCAGGGGAGCGCGGCGTGAAGCCAGGCGTCGGGAATCCCAACAGCGCTCCGGTGATCACGTTGCCGGGAGTGTTGGCTCCGGGCCGGCCGCCTAGCGTGGGCGACCAGCTTTCAAAGTCCCACGCGGCGATGTTGCCCTTTGCGTCCAGCCCGGCGCGCTGATCGATGACGTACGCGGGGCCGTAGTTCTCGAACGCCATTTCATCGTGGCGCGTGAGTTGCACGCGGACGGGCTTGCCCACTGCCTGTGATAGCACCGCGGCGTCATAGGTGACCGTGTCCGCTCCATTGACCCCATAGCAGCCCGAGCCGCGCGCGAAAATCACGCGCACGTTTTCCTGCTTCAAGCCGAGAATTGCGGCGGAGGTGCTCTTCTGATACCACACCGCCTGTGTTGCGGACCACAACGTAGCTTTGGAGCCCTGCACATCCGCCACCGCGCAGGAACTCGCCAGCGAGCCGTGCATTTGGTAGGGATGCAGATACGTGGCCTTCAGCGTTGCTGTTGAGCCGCGCAGTGAGGCGTCGACATTTCTGGAATCCACCAGCATGGTGTCCCGAGCGGGCTGCTTCCGTAGCGCATCGTAGAAAGCTGCTTGCGCGGGCAGCGCCTTTCCGTTGGTCCACTTCACGTTCAGCTTCGCCGCTGCTTGCAACGCCTGCCACGGCTTTTCGGCCACCACGCCGATGAAGTCCTTCTTGACCACCACCTTGATCAATCCCGGCAGTCCGCTCACGGAACTCTCATCCACGCTGATCACCGTAGCGCCCACGGCCGGGGGACGCACCACGCGCCCGTGCAACATGCCGGGCACGCGCACGTTGTGGATGAACGGAAACTGTCCGGTCACCAGTGCGGGCAGGTCCGGATTGTTGATGGGCTTGCCGAGCACGGTCCATGCGCTGGGAGGCTTTCGTTTCGCCGTGGTGCTCAGGGCGAGGTTGAATTTCTTCCCGCCCAGCAATTGTCCGTAGCTGACGCTGCGGGTCCCGTTGCCGATGCTGCCGTTGGCGGCGGTCAATTGCGAGACGGGCAAGCCCAGGCGTTCGGAAGCGAGCTTCAGGAGCGCCTCGCCAGCGGTGGCGGCGGCCTGGCCTAGATTGTCGTGATTGAAGTTCGCCGGATGCGACTGGCTGCCGGAGGTGTGGGCTTGGTCCGGCGTCTGCGCGGTATCGCAGTAGATCAGCTTCACGCGCTCGAAGGGGACGTTCAGCTCTTCCGCCACCAGTTGCTGTTGCGCTACGGCGATCCCCTGGCCCAGTTCCTCTTTGCCGCTATAGGCTGTGATGCTCCCGTCCGCCGCGATCACCAACCACGAGTCCACTTGGGCAAGCGAAGGTGACATGGCTGTTTGGGCGCGCAGTGTGGCGTTGAATCCGACGATCAGGACGCCGGAGGCTTGGAGGAACTCGCGCCTGTTCATTTCGCCTCCTTCGCGTAGCGTTGGATGGCGCGCACCATGCGCGAACTGGTGAAGCAGCGGCACAACACGGCAGACATGGCCTGCTGAATCTGCGCGTCCGTTGCTTTGGGATTGCGGTCCAGGTAGGCCTTTGCGGTAAGGATGACGCCGTTGAGGCAGAATCCGCATTGTGCGGCCTGCTCAGTGATAAACGCCTGCTGAATAGGATGCGGCTTTTCCGGCGTGCCCAGGCCTTCCAGCGTGGTTACGTCGGCTCCGCTGACGGCTTTCAGTGTGGTGACGCAACTCCGCACGGCTTGACCCTTGATGAGGACGGTGCAGGCTCCGCACTGTCCCAAGCCGCAGCCGAACTTAGGACCGTTCAGCGCTAGGTCGTCACTCAGCGCGTACAGCAGCGGTGTGTCTGGATCGAGGTCGAGCGAATGCATCCGACCGTTGACCTTCAAGGAAATGCTCATAGCTGAAGATCAGAGTAGGCCGGATGCGGGTGGCCGTCAAGCCTTCTTTAGAGCAATCTCAAACGGCATGCCGCCGAAGTCGGCGGAGAGCTTCGCGTCGGTGCCGGCAACTACGCCGTTGAAGGTAAGAGGTCCGAAGTCGGTGGTAACCGTGAAGGTGAACTTGCTGCCGTCGATCTTGCCGTCGGTGATCTTGATTTCAGATCCATCCGGGCCTGTCATGCTGCCGGTCAGTACGGCGCCTTCGGCTTTGAAATTGTAAGCTAACGTAATTGCCCCTCCGGGCGTCTCAATATTGCCGGCCCATTTTCCGTCGATGTCGGCGGCGAAGACCGAGGCGGCCATAAGGACGAATCCGGCCAGCACCATGCGAATGTTCATTACAAAACTCCTTCAATTGAGTGTACTTCTTGTTATGTTAGCCTGTGGGCAAGGAGTCGGAATATGCGAATCCTAATCTTGTTGGCTAGTTCGTTGGCGTGGGCGCAGGAGTTTGACGTGGCATCCATCAAGGCGTCCGAGCCCTTTGCCACGAACGGGCCGATAGCCATCCGCATCGGGCCACCTACGGGCGGACCCGGAACCAGTGATCCCACGCACTACACCTGGCCTAGCGCCACGCTGCGTTCCATCCTGATGCGCGCCTATGACGTGAAGACGTTCCAGATCAGCGGGCCCGATTGGCTGGGGTCAGAGCGCTTCGACATCGCGGTGGTGATTCCCGAGGGCGCGACCAAAGAGCAACTCGCGGTCATGTGGCGGAACCTCCTGGCGTCGCGTTTTGGCGTGAAGCTGCGCGTGGAAAAGAAAGAGTTCGCGGTGGATGAGTTGGTCATCGGGCCGAAGGGGCACAAGCTGAAAGAGACCGCGGACCCGAACGTAGCGGCATTCAACATTCAGGCGGGCAGTTCGCCGTTGAAGGACGGCAAGCTGAATGGGGCTGGCTTGATCACGATGATGCGCACCAGTCCGGCGGGCGTCACCGCGCAGGTGATGGGTGTGGCGCAGGCGTTGGGTCCGCTGGCGGATATGTTGTCCAACCAGTTGGGGCATCCGGTGGTGGATAAGACGGGGCTTACGGGCAAGTACGATTTCACGGTGGACTTTTCGCCTGGTGAGCGCTTTAGCCAGTTAGCGCCTCCCCCACCTCCGGGGGCAGGGGCTCCTAGCCCAGGGCCGGCGTTGCCTTCCGCGGCGGAAGTCGGAGTTGACCTGGCGACTGCGATTCAGCAACAGCTCGGGCTACGCATCGAGAAGGGCAAAGGGATGCTGGACTACATCGTCGTCGAAAAAGCTGAGCGCGTGCCGACTGAGAATTGACTAACGTAGTGTCTGCGAAATAGCTAGAAATACACTAGCCCCATGCGTAAGCGTGGGGCTATACCCCGTACAATCCGAGACCCACAATGCCTAGTAATTTTTGGGCACGGCACTAACAGCCAGTGATGGCGCAGAGGATGCAGCAGATGCAGTCGGACACGGCGGCGCGCACCGGCTCCTGAGACGCGGCGAGCAGCGCGGCGCTGGCGACGAAGGCGAGCACGACTTTGGTGGCGAGTTTCATGTTCGGACTCCTGGGAGTAGTATCGCGCGCGAGTGCATCACACCGAAGTGCCGAACAATCTTCCCACTAGCGCCGTCGCAGCCATGGCCACCGTGCCCCAGAAGGCGACGCGCAACGCTCCGGCGCGCGGGGCGGCTCCACCGAGCTTGGCGGCGATCGCTCCCAGCACGAACAACAGTGCAAGCGAAGTTGCGCCGATGATCGGAGTCACGCTGTCGAGCGGTGCGAAGGCTGCCATGGCCAGCGGCAATCCTGCTCCGCATGCGAACGCGCCAGCGGAGGTCAGCGCCGCCTGCACCGGACGGGCGCGGGTGAAATCGAAGATGCCGAGTTCGTCGCGGGCGTGCGCGGCCAACGCGTCGTGCGCGGTGAACTGCACGGCGACCTGGTGGGCCAGATCCGGTGTGAGCCCGCGCGAGACGTAGCTGGAGGTGAGCTCGGTAAGCTCGGCTTCCGGCGTGGTCTCGAGTTCGGCGCGCTCCTTGGCTAGGTCGGCGTCTTCCGAATCCGACTGAGAGCTGACCGACACGTATTCGCCCGCGGCCATGGAGAGCGCCCCGGCGACGAGTCCGGCAGCGCCTGCAAGCAAAATCGCCGCGCGGTCGGGTGTGGCGGAGGCTACGCCGACAATCAGGCTGGAAGTGGAGATGAGGCCGTCATTGGCACCGAGCACGGCGGCTCGCAGCCAGCCTACACTATCGGTGCGGTGAGTCTCGCGGTGGCGCATTCCCTAAGGATACCCGCTTCATTGGTCCGTAGTCCGTAGAAGGGGATTCGCGAACGCATCCTTTGGGGAGACTCCGCTACAATAACGCTTCGATGATCCTTCTCGCGATCTTGGTGGCGGGCCTATCAACCATGCGGGTCGAGGCGCGATGGGCGTTGACCGTATTTCAAGTTGCCATGCTCGCATTGGGAGCTTGGCGGGTGCGACTCGATGCCACCGGGCTCGCGCTGGCCGCCGTCGTGGCGTGGGGAGCCGTTCAGTGGCTCTCCGGGTGGACCGTGGATGCGTTCCGCACGCAGGAGGTCATGCTCGACTGGACGGTGAACCTGGTGGGGTTCGCGGTGGCGCTCGCCCTGGCGGAGGATGCGGAGCGCCGTGAGCGGTTCCTTACCGGGGCGCTGATCTTCGCGGCGGGGCTGAGCGTGGTGGCGATGGTGACGGCCCCGTCGGGCGTCTTCGGACCGTTCGTCTACCGCAACCAATACGCCGCGTTCGTCGAGGTGCTGTTGCCCGTGGCGCTGGTGCGGGCGTTCGTGGATCGGGAGCGCGCGTGGGCGTACGTAGGGGCGGCGGGCCTGTTGTTCGCCAGCGTGGTGGCCTCGGGGTCGCGTGCGGGGGCGGTGTTGTGCTCGACCGAGGTGCTGGTTGTCCCTCTGCTGCTGGGCGGACGCGGGGCGTGGAAGGTGATCGCGGGGATCGCCACTTCGGTAGCGGGGCTCACCCTGGTAGCCGGCTGGGAGCCTTTATGGGCGCGTTTCCAGGAGCCGCGTCCTTATAGTTTGCGGTGGGACCTGCTGCAGTCCTCGCTGGAGATGTGGCGCTCCCGCCCATGGACCGGGTGGGGTTTGGGGACTTGGTCTCAGGTTTATCCTGGATTCGCCCGTTACGACGACGGCACCTTCGTCAATCAGGCCCACAATGACTGGGCGCAGTTCGCGGTGGAAGGCGGTATCCCGTTGCTGGCGTTGATGTTATTCGTCTCCGCGCGGGTGCTGCGGCCAGCACTGCGCTCGGTCTGGGGGATCGGGATGCTGGCGGTGTTTGCGCACTGCCTAGTCGATTATCCCCTGCAACAACGCCCGGCGCTGGCGACTTTCTTCTTTGTAATGTTAGGGATGGTGATGCGCGGAGGGGGCCTCAGGTCCCACCCTAAGACACACCTATTCTAATACGTAGCATCTGCCGAAGCTAGGAGGGAGGGGAGAGTCTCCTCTCGAACGGTTTACGGAAGGTACGACGCAATGTTGAATCAAGTGTTGTGGACGGCGCTGCTGCTAAGCGCGCTGTCTTTTGGGCAAGTCTCTGACGGGAACTTGGCTGGCGTGGTCTTGGACCCCAGCGGTTCCGCCATCGTCGGTGCCGTGGTGCAGGCGGAGAGTCTTTCCACCGGTTGGACGGCGTCGGCGACCACTGATTCCATTGGTAAGTATCACTTTAGTAACCTGGCGGTAGGTAACTATAAAATAACAGCTTCTTCGGACGGATTTCAGGTCACAACGCTTTCCAGCGTGAAGGTGGAGCTGAGCCGGACGACCACCGCGCATATCACTTTGAGTGTCGGGCAGCGGACGGATTCGATCACGGTTACGGACACCCCGACCTTGATTGACGCGACGACCGCGCAGATCGCGAACCTATTTACCGCGCGAATGTCGACCGACCTGCCGGTGGCCGCGAATCCGAATGGAGGGTACCTTAACCTTTCCCTGCTTGGGGCTGGGGTGGCGAGTTCTGGGGCGGTAGGTGCCGGAGTGGGACCTTCGGTGGGCGGACAGCGCCCTCGGAACAACAACTTTACGGTGGAAGGTTCGGACAACAACCGGAAGGACATTACGGGTCCAATCGTGGCGCTGCCCAACGACGCGGTGCGCGAGTTTACGGTGTTGCAGAATCAGTTCAGTGCGGAGTTCGGTCATTCGGCGGGTGGGCAGTTCAACGCCATCATCCTGGCCGGCACGAATCAGGTGCATGGGAAATTCTACGAATACTTCCAGAATCGGAATTTGAATGCTCAAGATGAAGCGTTTAAGCGTCTCGGCTTGAGCCAGCGGCAACGTTATGATCAGAGCACGCTGGGGGCGAATGTGGGGGGGCCACTGAAGAAGGACAAGGCTTTCTATTTCGGCAGCCTCGATTACAACCCGCTGGGCCGTAGCCGCACCTCGGGTACGCCACGCTACGCTCCTACGGCAGACGGGTATTCCACGCTCTCAAACATTCCGGCGGTATCGCAGACTAATCTTGGGGTGCTGAAGCAGTACGTGGGGGCCGCTCCGGCGCAGGACGGCAGCTTTTCCGTCGCGGTGCAGGGCGCGCAGATCCCTCTGGGAATTGTCCCGATTGTGGCGCCGAGCTATTCGAACACGTATAAGGGATTGGCGTCTATGGATTACAACCCTTCCTCAAAGGATCAACTGCGCGGGCGGTTTGTGCAGAATCGGGTGTCGCAGATTGATACGGGGGCTCAGACGCCGGCGTTTTGGACGCTGCGTCCGACGCGCACGTATTTGGCATCGGTTTCCGAGTTGCATACGTTTGGACCGAGTCTTCTGAACGAGGTCCGGGTGTCCTACAACCGCTTCAATGACCGGCGCGACCCGTCGGGGATCCAGTTTCCTGGGCTAGATGTGTTCCCGACGATCGGGTTGCCGAATGACCTGAATCTGCTGTTGGGACCGTTCACGGACGCTCCACAGGCGACCACGCAGAACACCTATCAGCTCGCGGATAACCTGACCTGGAACGTGGGACGGCATGAGCTGAAGTTCGGCTTCGATGGCCGGGACGCGGTGTCGTCGATGGACTTCGTCACGCGCGTGCGGGGCGACTATCGGTATTCGAGTCTCAATCGCTACCTGATTGACCAGACGCCGGACCTTCTGGCGCAGCGCAACGTGGGCGGCAAGCCGTACTTGGGAAACATGCTGGCCTACTACGGGTACGCCAACGATAATTGGAAGGTGACGCGTCGCTTGACGCTGAATCTGGGCGTGCGCTGGGAATACAACGGCGTGCCGAAGTCGGTGAAGGAGCAGGCTCTAAATAGTCTGGCGGATGTTCCGGGCGTGCTGACGTTCGCGGCTCCGAGGGCGCAGAAGAAGAATTTTGCGCCGCGCATCGGCTTCGCGTATTCGCCGGGGAATAGCGGGTCGACTTCAATTCGCGGCGGGTTTGGGCTGTCTTACGATCAGATTTTCGACAACATCGGTAACAATGTGCGTGGCCCGCAGGCGACGGCGATTTCCACGTCGCCCGTAAGCACGGCCTTAGGGTACTTGGCAGGCGGTGCGATTCCGTCTTCGGTTTTGCCCGCCACCTTGACTCCCGCGCAGGCTCGCGCGGCGACTACGGGCTGGCTGCCGGATCAGAAGTTGGGCTACGCCGTGAATTGGAACTTCGGTGTGCAGCATTCGTTCCACACAGACTATGTGGTGGACGTGCGCTATTTGGGCACCCGCGGGGTTCACCTGTTGCTGCAGACTATGCTGAATCGTGTGGCTCAGGTGACGTCCAGCAATTCGCTGCCGGTGTACCTGACGGCTCCCTCGCAGGCGGATTTGAACTCGCTGCCGCTTACGCTGAACCAGCTACAGGCAGCCAGCGGGAACATCAATCCCCTGGCGCAGCACGGATTCACGAATTCGGCGGGCATCACCTCGTATGTGCCGCAGGGGAACTCGATCTATCACGGGCTTGCCGTGGATGTGACGAAGCGCTTCTCGGGGCAGTTGATGTTCAAGGGCGGCTACACCTGGAGCCACTTGCGCGATGACAGCACGGCGGAGATCAACACGACGTCGCTTACTCCGCGGCGCCCTCAGGATTTCGGCAATCTGCGTCCGGAATGGGCGTCGTCGGCCCTCGACCGGCGTCAGCGCCTGACCGCGACTTGGGTTTGGGACACTCCGTGGTTCCGCGGCAGCCGCAATGGGTTTTTGCGAAATGTGATGGCTGGGTACAGCTTCTCCGGCACCTACACAGCGGAATCGCCCGAGTGGGTGACGCCGCAGAGCGTGCTGGATGCGAACCTGAACGGTGACCTGGCCTCTGACCGCGTGGTGGTCAATACCGCCGGCATCAAGGGCACCGGAAGTGACACGCGAGCGTTGACCAACAGCGCCGGACAAACGGTCGCTTACGTGGCCGTGAATCCGACGGCGGAGTTTCTGCGCGCCCGCCCCGGCGTTTACGCCAACAGCGGCCGCAACGTGCTGCGCGGAGCCGGGATCAACAACTTCGACGTGAGCGTGGCGAAGACGTTCTCCACCGGGGAACGCTCACGGTTTGAAATTCGCGCCGACTTCTACAACGCACTCAATCATGCTCAGTTCACGCCCGGCCGGACGAACAACATCTCGACCAGCCAGCGCCCGAATGAGACCTCGTATCTGACCCCCGGCAACGCCGACTTCGGACGCTGGGACCGGGTGTATCCCAGCAATGCGCGGAACATTCAGATCGTGGCCAAGTTCAGTTTCTGAGGTTCCGCCACACGCCCGACTCGACGCGCCGGTGCCGAGCCAGTGGCTTCCAAAATACATACACCCAGCACCGCAGCCGGGTCCCGTCAGCGAGCGTCGCCAAGCGGCGCACACGGCGGTAATCGCTCGCTTCGTAGGCATCCAAAACTCGCAGCGTGAGTACTGGAACGCGTAGGCGGTAGAGTTCTCCGTGGACCCAATCCTCTTCCGATTGCGGCGGGCGGAGCCCAGGGTAGCGCTTCAGCGCGTATAAGCGACCAGGACTGCGGGCGGTCGCGACAAGATCGGCGTTTTGCCCCAGATAGCGGGCGTAGCGGTTCTTTGTTAAGCTACTTTGAAGCGTTCCGTAGACGAATAGGAACTGCGTGCTTGACATACAGATAACCCTAATCCTATCATGGGGTTTCCGGGAGACGCGCATGATTAAGCTCGACATCATCAACGAAGTGGTCAACAAAACGGGGATCACCAAGACCAAGGCCGAGATGGCGGTGGAAACGGTGTTCGAGAGCATGAAGCGCTCGCTCGAACGCGGCGAACGCATTGAGCTGCGGGGCTTTGGAATCTTCAACGTACGTCCGCGCAAGACCGGCATCGGGCGCAACCCGCGCACCGGAGCCGAGGTAGCCATTCCGCCCGGCAAGGCCGTGCGCTTCAAGCCGGGTAAAGAACTGCAGGCGCTCCAGTAATTCCTTTCGGACGCTACCGTGTCCAGCAACGTCACCTACTTCGAAGCGGTAGAATCCAGGCCGAGGCATCGGTACTGGCTGCACGCGCTGCTGTTATTGCTCACACTCGGGACTACCAGCGTGGTGGGAGCGGGGCTGGCCGCGGGATTCGCCGAAGGGCGGCCATTCAACATTGATGACATCTACGGGTATTGGCTTGCCTGGACGCAGCCCGCGTATCTGCTGCAAGGGCTGCCGTTTTCGCTGACGCTGATGGGCGTGCTGCTGGCGCATGAGATGGGGCACTACCTCACGGCTCGCTACTATCGCGTCGACGCCAGCTTGCCCTACTTCATGCCTGTGCCCACGCTGATCGGTACGTTCGGAGCGTTTATTCGCATTCGTTCCGCGATTCTGTCCAAGCAGGTCCTGTTTGATGTGGGCATTGGCGGACCGCTGGCAGGCTTCGCGGCACTGCTGCTTCCGTTGATCGCGGGCGTGTCGATGTCGAAAGTGCTTCCCGGCGTGGCTGGGGCAGGGGACGTGGTATTTGGGACTCCACTGCTGGTCCGGGCATTGGAGTGGGCGATGTTCCCCGGCGTGCCGGTAGAGAACATCTACCTGCATCCGGTGGCGCGAGGTGCATGGGTGGGCGTGCTGGCGACGGCGCTGAACCTGCTCCCGATCGGCCAATTGGACGGCGGCCACATCCTCTACGCATTTCTGGGCGAACGGACGAAGTATCTGTCATGGGCGCTGGTCGCCGTCTTTGTGCCGATGGGATTCGTCTACGCTTATAGCTGGCTGTTCTGGGCCGCGGTGCTGTTCTTCTTCGGCATGAAGCACCCGAGCCTGGTGGACGCGACGCCCATTGGTCCAGGCCGGACCAAGTTGGCGTTGCTGGCGTTGTTTATTCTGGTGCTGTGTTTCACCCCGTCACCCATCCGATGAAAATTTCGGCCACCATCATCACCTACAACGAGGAGCGCAACCTGCCGCGCGCCATCGAGAGCCTGCGTTGCGCGGACGAGATTCTGGTGGTGGACAGCGGATCGTCGGACCGCACCATTGAGATTGCGGAGAAGTTGGGCGCGAAGATCATCGATAGTCCGTGGCCGGGCTACGCGAAGCAAAAGAACCTGGCGGCGGAGCGGGCGGAGAATGACTGGATCTTGTCGCTGGATGCCGATGAGTCGCTCAGTGAGGCGCTGGAGGCCGAGATCTGGCACCTGAAGAAGAATGGTCCGCAGCACGATGCGTATACGATGCCGCGCTTGGCTCGGTATTTGGGGCGCTGGATCCGCCACTCGGGGTGGTATCCAGACCGCAAGATTCGTCTCTACAATCGCAACAAGGCGACGTGGACTGGCGACTTCGTGCACGAGTCCGTGAAGGTGGACGGCTCGGTGGGGCACATGGACGGTAATCTGCTTCACTTCACCTGTGATTCGCTGTCGGAGCACATGAAGACGATGGATCGCTACACGACGCTCGCGGCGGAGCAGTTGGTGGCGTCGAAGCGCGAGATCACGTGGGGGCGGCTGATCTTCGAGCCTCCGTGGACGTTTTTCAATACCTACGTGCTGAAGGCCGGTTTCTTGGACGGGGTGGAGGGGTTGGCCATCGCCAACATGGCGGCGCTGTACAATTTCTTGAAATACGCGAAGGCGCGCTTCATGGCGCCAGGGAGAGAGTAAGTGGAGATTGTACTCGCGGTTTTCGCCGGATTGTTGATCGGCAGCTTTTTGAACGTGTGTATCTTCCGTCTGCCTCGGGACCTGTCTGTGGTGAGCCCGGCGCGGTCGTTTTGCCCGGGCTGCGAGACGATGATCGCGTGGTACGACAACATTCCTCTGCTGAGCTTCGCGCTGCTTGGGGGGAGGGCTCGGTGTTGCAAGGAGAGCATCCCGATCCGCTACCCGATTGTGGAGTTGGTCACCGCAGTGGCCTTTGGCGTTGCCGTGTGGATGTTCGGGGCGACATTGCATGGCGTCAAGATGTGCCTGTTCGCCGCGATCATGATCGACCTGATTGCCACCGACTTCGAAGAGCGCATCCTGCCCGACGAATTCACGCTCGGTGGCACGGCGCTGGGCTTGCTGCTGAGCTGGTTTGTGTTGCTCGAGGTGGACGTCGCGTCGCTGGTGTTCTTCCTGGTCGGGTTGGACCAGCCCTCGGCGCAAGTGTTCTCGCTGCTAGAGTCGGCGCTGGGAGCAGTCGTCGGCAGCGGCATGTTGTGGTTCGTGGCGTGGTCGTATGAGAAGATTCGCAAGCGCGAAGGTATGGGGATGGGTGACGTGAAGATGATGGCTCTGATCGGCGCGTTCCTCGGCTTGCGGCCGGCTCTGTTCACGTTCTTCCTGGCGTCGGTGGTCGGCTCAGTGCTAGGGATGCTGTTCATCTGGTTGGCTCGCAAAGAGGCGCAAAGTTACGAGCTGCCGTTCGGGAGTTTCTTGGGGGCGACGGCGCTGGTGGTGGCGTTCTGGTTGGGGTAGGTCGGATTTCCAAATCAACTCCGGGCCAAGTGCCTTGCATAGACGTCTAGGTGTGCGTCCAGCAACCGTACAAAAACGTTGAGCAGAGCCAAGTATGAGGCCGCCCAATCGAAGGGCTGACCGGTAACGTCCGGCATCTGGAGGTACAAGCGTCACAGCCCATTTCCTCGAAGCAGCACCTTCAGCACGCCCTTCGTCGCGGCCCGAGCGAAGGCCTCCGGCGCTCGGTCCAGGGAAAAGCTCTCCGAAATCAAATTCTCCACCCTCACCTTGCCCGACGCGAGCAAAGGAATCGCCGCCTCCATCCTTCCGCATCTGGAACCGACCAGCGTGATCTCGTCGACGATTGGCACTGCCGTGTTGATCGATACCAGGCCATGGACGGTGGACTTCATCACGACGGTGCCTCGGGGTTGGGTCATCGCGATGGCGGTGGCGAGGCCCGCGGAGGAGCCGGTGGAATCGACGGTGAAGGCGAATTCCTTCGAGGGCAACTTTTTATTGCCGACCACTTCGGAGTACACGTCGACCAAGCGCAGCTTCTCGCGATGGCGGCCGAAGAGGTGGACTTGTGCGCCGTGGGCCTTCAACACTTGCGCGATGAGCAGGCCGAGTTTGCCGTCGCCCAGGACGGCTACTCGCTCGCCTTTGGGGATTTTGATTTGATCGAAAATTTCACAAGCGGCGGCGACTGGCTCGATGAAGACGGCGGCTTCGGTGGAGATGGACTTGGGGACCCGGTGCAGGTTGCGCGTGGGCAGCGTGAGGAATTCACGGAACGCGCCGGGGTGGTTCACGATGCCGAGCACCTTGCGCGTGGGGCAATGCCGGCCGAGCTTGCGGGCGCACCAATCGCATTTGCCGCACGCCAAGTTGATCTCGCCGGCGACGCGTTCGCCCACCCACTTCTTGTCGTCGCAGTCCGTGACCTCGCCGACGAATTCGTGGCCGGGGGTGCCGGAGAAGCCGTAGTAGCCGCGCTGTAGTTCGAGGTCCGTGGAACAAATGCCCGCAGCCAGCAAGCGAATCCGGGCGAAGCCTTCGGGGATGCGCGGGAGCGGCAGATTGCGCAGCTCGACGCGTCCGTTTTCCAAGTGCACAGCCAGCATCGTTTAAAGTTAAAGTATATGGCTCTTGCAACGCAATCCGCGGTGGCGGAACTGGTGTGCTTTGAATCTTCCTGCCGCGCTCGGTATGCGATCACCGATGTTTTGTACAACTGCCCGAAGTGCGGCGGGTTGATGGAAGCCACCTACACTGGTGACGCGCACGATCCCGTCAAGCTGAAGCGGCTGTTTCGCGAGCGGCGCATGGACAACTCGCCGGTCAATCAAAGCGGCGTGTGGCGGTATCGCGAACTGCTGCCTTTCATCGAAGACGAGCGGCACATTGTGACGTTGCGCGAGGGGAACACTCCGCTGCTGGACGCGCCCATCGCGGCGAAGTACGGCGGGCTAGATGAAGTGGCATTCAAGCATCAGGGGTACAACCCGACTGGGTCGTTCAAGGACAACGGGATGGTGACGGGTATGGCGCAGGCCCGCAGGCTGGGGATGAAACGCGTGGCGTGCGTGTCGACGGGCAACACGTCGGCATCCATGGCGGCGTACGCGGCGGCGGCGGGGATGGAAGCGCTGGTGTTCCTTCCCAACGGCAAGATCGCTTTTTCCAAGCTCGCCCAGGCGCTGGAGTACGGCGCGAAGACGCTGCAGGTGGAGGCGAACTTCGATGAGATCCTCGCGCTGGTGCGAACGCTGGCGGATAGGCTCGGGATTTATCTGCTGAATTCGATGAACCCTTTCCGCGTGGAAGGGCAGAAGACCATTATGTTCGAGATGCTCGATCAGCGGGATTGGAAGGTGCCGGACTGGGTGGTGTTGCCGGGGGGCAACCTCGGCAACGTGTCGGCGTTCGGCAAGGGACTGCGTGAGGCGAAGGCGGCGGGGTTGATTGATAAGCTGCCTCGGCTGGCGGTGATTCAGGCGGAGCACTCCGCACCATTTGAAGCGTTCTGGAAGGCGGGTGCGACGGGCGAATTTCCGGCGGTGCGGCAGCCCGAGACGTTGGCGACGGCGATCCGTATCGGCGATCCGGTGTCATGGCCGAAGGCGCTGCATGAGGTGCGCACTTCGGGGGGGACCGTTGAGAAAGTCACGGAGCAGGAGATTGCGGACGCGAAGGCCCAGATCGGGCTGTGCGGGATTGGATGCGAGCCGGCGTCGGCGGCGACGCTCGCGGGGATTCGGAATCTAGTCGCGCAAGGCGTGATCGATCGCGGGGCCGACGTGGTGGCGGTGCTCACCGGCAACGTGATGAAGGACCCAGATTACATCTACAAGTACCACACGGGGCATTTGGAGGCTCCGGATGGGGCGGCGATCGTGAGCACGTTCGGGAACCAGGCGATGGTGGTGCCGAACGACGCGGACAAGATCGCGGCGTTGTTGGGATAGGAGCGTCTGTCAGCTTCCTGACGGTCGCTGTTCATTGCTGGGCGTGCTGTGGTCGAGCGCGCCCGGGTGGTGGCGTGCGGTGGGTTATCCGGTGGCCAAGCACTGAACGGCGACCGTAAGGGAGCCGACAGACGCTCCTACGCCTCTCTATAAGTCCCGAGCACCCGCAGAAAATCACACAACTCGCCCAGGTGGGACAGAGCGTTCTTGACCACTTTGTCCTCAGAGCGTCCGATGAGGTCGATGTAGAAGAGATACTCCCAAGGCTTGCCGCGCAGCGGTCTCGATTCAATCTTGGTGAGGCTGAGGTCTCGCAACGCCAGCGCGCTCAGCGCACGGAAGAGCGCTCCCGGGGTATTGTGCGTCGTAAAGACCAGCGACGTCTTCCATGGTTTCGACGAGCGTGCTGTCCCGCCGCGGGGCTTGGCTCCGGGGTGTTCCAGCAGGAAAAAGCGTGTGAAGTTCTCGCGATCATCCTCAATACCACGCTTGAGAATCCGGCCCTTGTAGATCTTCGCGGCGAGTTCACTGGCGATGGCGGCCGAGGCAGGCGGCCTCTCTTCCATCACCATCTTCACGCTGCCCGCGGTGTCATAGAACGTCTCGCGCTGGATCTGCTTGTTGTCGGCGAAGAAATCGAGGCATTGGTCCAGCGCCACTTGATGCGAGTAGACGTTGCGCACCTGGGCGAAGTTGGTTTCCGGAGGCGCGATCAGGTTGTGGACGATGCGGACGCGGGTTTCCGCGGTGATCACGAAGTCATGCTTCAGCAGCCGGTCATAGTTGCCGTGGATCGAGCCGTACAGCGTGTTCTCGATGGGAATGACCGCGGCGTCCACGTTGCCGTCGGCCAGCGCCGCAAACACGTCGTCAAACTGCGGGCACGGGAATGGGCGGGCTTTGGGTCCCAGGAGTTGAGCGATGGCTTGCTGGCTGAACGCGCCAAGCTCGCCTTGGAATGCGGCTGTCATGTGTTATGCACTAGTGTAGCTTCTGATTGAGGATGCGGCGCGTGCGCGCGAAGCTGGGAAGGTGCGCCTCCAGGGTTGATGGATTCAGTTTGCCCAGCAGGGTGAAAGACTGGTCGCCCTTGGAGTAACGTTTCGAGCATTCCTTGGTGGCATTCTTTAGTTTTTCCAGAATCGCAGCGGGCGGAATCTCTTCAAAGTCCGTGGTTGGTAGTGCGGCCATTTTGAATTTCTTCTTGAAGTGATCCTGAAGCATGGCTCGATCCGCGACGATGAGAGTTTCCATGCACGTCGTCATTAGGAACGCTTGGTCTTCACCGGTTCCAACAGGGGGCACCCAATGGGCGGCATGACGCCTAAGATGCGCCCATGGTTGCTCTACGTCATCCACGGGCTGTTCACTATCCACCCACAGTGCAACGAATTCACCTTCGTGCGCTTCTGCCTGTGCCAGCTTGAATTGCTTGAAGGTCTCTTCTCTTGTGCCGCAAACGATCACTTGGGGCATCCGTGGACGGCGAAATCCACAATTTTCTAGCAGGGCAGTGAATGCGATTCGGCAGGGGCCTTGCAGCGCCCGGGTTGGGCCGCCGCCTTCCACGAAAATCCTTGCGCTCAATTCCGGTTTCCTCCCAGATGACCCATAGACCACAACTGGCCAAGCCGGTAGTTCTCCAGCCAAACCTTGAGCTTGTCGTTCGAGAGCCTGTGCATTTCGGTTTTCCCGTCATGCTTTTCGCAGACCACCACGCAATCAGGGCGGTCTGTCATGCAGTCCACCAGTACGTCAGAATGTGTGGTGACGATCAATTGGGTGCGCTCAGAAGCGTCCACCAGGAGGTCAGCCAGGCGCGGCAAGATATCCGGGTGCAGACCTAGTTCGGGTTCCTCAATGCAGATCAAGGGAGGAGGGGAGGGATCACAAAGAATCGCCAGAAGGCAGAGATAGCGCATCGTGCCGTCAGACAATCGTGTCGCGGGGATGTTGAACATCCCCTCCGTCATCAGAACCTGCACGGAGCCACCCTCCACGATATTGACCTCGAAATCTGTTACGCCGTCATATAGCGCGCACAATTCCTTCACGATCTTGTTCTTCGTCTGCGGGTTTCTGCGGAGTCGAGAAAGGACGAGACCAAGGTTGGAGAAGTCCTCTTCCAGACGGTCATTGCGCATGTCGGACCGTTGTGGCTGCCGAACGACGGTGTTTCTACCAAACCCCCACTCCCGATAGATCCGTACCTTCTCGTAGTTCTCCGCAAGATATGTGAGTTCCGGATACAATTCTGGGTCTCGTCTTTGAGCAAGAATGGACGATGTCGAGTCAATTGTTTCGCGAGCTAAGAACCGCCTTTTCGACTCCTTGTTATTTACCTCCGTCGTATTTACCACCGGCTTCCCCTTCTGGAATCGATAGTAGAAATAGACATCGGTCTCGTGGGCCATCGCCTTTTCGTTTTCGATGCTTTCGTCGTCGAGGCAGAAGCCTTGATCGTCTCGGAATGAAAGCAAATGCCTAAGCGGCTTGTGTGGAGCAAGCCCCTCTAGCAGTGCATTGACCTTTCCAATAACAGGACCGGAAAGTTGGCCCTTCCAGAGCCACTCGCCCACACCTCCGCCCTGCCGGACAACACCGCGCACGTCTAGACCGGAAGGGGACGAAGGTGCCGCCCGAAGAAGAGAAATCGCCTCGATAAGATTGGACTTCCCCGCAGCGTTCGGGCCGATGAAAAGATTGAGGTCCTGGAGCTTTAGCGGCTCCGTGTTTGGCCCGAAAGAGAGAACGTTGTCGAGCGTGATGCTGCGAAGGAAACTCATCGTGTACTACCTTTTGTACCATCCCAGCGTTGCGCATCGGGATCTGGCAGCCCAAGCAAGTCGAGCACCCGGTCCACGCTATGGTCCACGATATCGGCCACCGTCTTCGGCTGGTGATAAAAGCCCGGCACTGGCGGAGCAATGATCGCGCCCATCTCGGCCAGAGCCGTCATCGACCGCAAATGCCCCAGGTGGAACGGACTCTCGCGGACCATCAGGATCAGGCGTTTGCGCTCCTTCAGCATGACGTCGGCGGCGCGAACTAACAGGTTGCCGCTGATGCCGGCCGCGATGGACGACATGGAGTGAATGGAGCACGGAGCAATCACCATGGCGTCCATCACGGACGATCCGCTGGCCAGCTTGCTGCCGATGTCTTCCACCGGATAGTAGTGGTTTGCCAGGGCGCGGAAGTCGGCGGCGGCTTTGCCCATTTCGAGGTGCGCGGTGCGTTCGCCGGAACGGGTGAGAATCAGGTGCGTCTCGGCGCGGCCCTTCAGCTTTTCGAGCAAGCGCCATCCGTACACTGAGCCGCTTGCTCCGCTGATACCTACGATAATCCTGGTCATGCCAAGCGCCTCAACAACAGCTTCGCCTCACGGAAATTGGTGAACAATGTTTCCTCATCTTTGAACGCGCGCGTGTGGACGCAGCGGCGCGCACCTTTGTGCTCCACCGGATGCCGCACGTGCAGCATCTCGTGGTACATGACGTACTCAACGGCGAGCCTCGGCACCTCGGCGCGATCGAGGATGCGGCTCAGCACGATGGTGTTGTGCGTGGAATCGTAGTGGCCCAGCAGGGTGCGAGACGCCTGACGGCTCCAGCCCAGCGTGGGGCGCGCCATGAGACCGAAGAAGTATTGGAAGTTCAGTGCGTCGAAGATCTGCAGCAGGTCGTGATGCGTGCCGCGGGGATCTTCCACCAGCTTGCGCCCGCGCAGGCTGCGGACCTGGTCCAGCGTCTTGCGCACCTCGCTGCGGTTCAGATAGCGGCGGTAGCGGTCATGCATGTTGGGCGGCACAGGGCGGCGGAAGAGCTTAGACAGCAAGATCTCGGCCAGCGCTTCTTGGACATCCCAGGGAGCGGCGGCCAGCGTATCGGCGATGCGCACCAGCAGCACGCCTCCGTACAGGCGGATCTGGGCGTTGGCGTTGGCGTAGCGCCGGAACTGGACGCGGATTTCGGGCACGGGGGTGCGGGGTTTCATTTCACGGAAGACACGGGCGTACAGGGCTTCGGGATCGGACGCTGGTTCCAGCGCGGCGCCGGTGGCGAGCATCGTCTCCTATGCTAACATCGCCGGTCCGCCGATCATACTGGGAGGGGAGAACTCGCTCTGTACCGGCTGGATTGGATCGAACAACTCAAACTGCGCTCGGCTTCGCTGCCGGCCGCGGGGCGCGCCGCAGGGGTTAGCCCAGTGGTGTGGAAGCTTGGGTTCACCAGCCTGCTGACCGACATTTCCGCCGAGATGGTCAACAGCATGTTGCCTGTCTACCTGGTGCTCTACCTGCACGCGAGCCCGTTGGCGTTCGGGGCGATTGATGGGATCTACAACGGCATGGCGGTGGCGTTGCTGGGTCTGGCCGGAGGAATTTTGGCGGACCGCTGGCGCCGCCATCGCGAAGTGGCCGCCGCCGGGTACGGCCTCTCCTGCGTGTGCAAGCTTGGCCTGTTCGCCGCGGGCGCTTCCACAGGTTGGATCGGAGCGGTCACCGCAGTGGACCGGGTGGGCAAGGGCATGCGCACCGCTCCCCGCGATGCGTTGCTTTCCTTGAACTCCGCACCTGGTATGCTGGCCACCTCCTTTGCCGTGCATCGCGCCATGGACGCGGGAGGGTCGTTGCTGGGGCCGATTGCGGCGTTCGTGCTGGCATCGCGCCTGCCGAACGCGTATGGCGCGCTGTGGATGACCAGTTTTGTGTTCGCGCTGCTTGGCGTGGCGGTGTTGATGCTGTTTGTGGAGAATCCCCTCACCGTACCGAACGCGGCTGCGGCGTCCCTGAAGGGCGCTTTGCACTTCCTGCGGAGCTCGCACGAATTCCGTCGCGTGGTGCTGCTGGGCACCATTCTTGGCCTGGCTACGGTGAGTGATGCGTTCGTGTACCTGTTGCTGCAGGAACAGAGCGGCATGGCCACGCAGTTCTTTCCGCTCTACTACGTCGGAACGGCCTCCGTTTACATGCTGCTTTCGATCCCCGCGGGCCGCCTGGCGGATCGTTGGGGACGCAAGCAGGTGCTCTTGGGCGGGTACGCGTTGCTGGGGGTGGTCTACATTCTGTTGGCGACGGGCACCTTGACGCAGGGGTTCCCGCTGGTCCCGCTACTGCTCTTCGGAGCCTACTATGCCGCAACCGAGGGCGTGCTCATGGCCATCGCCAGCTCCGTCATCCCTGCCGAATTGCGCACCACAGGCCTGGCGCTGCTCACCACGGGAATCGGGCTGGGGAAGATGGTTTCTTCGGTGGCGTTCGGATGGTTGTGGCAATCCCTGGGTCGGCCAGCGGCAGCGGGATTGTTTCTTGCGATTCTAGCCGTGGTCCTGATACTCTCCTCAAGAGTGCTCTCGAAAATGGGAGACCGACATGCAGAAGCGTAGTTCCGTTCTTGTATTCTCCGGGCTGTGCATGGTGAGCGCCGCCGGGCTTGGCTGGATGTTCCGCCAGAGTGCGGCACGGGTGCCGCAGGCGACCGCGGTGGCGGAACCCGCGGCAGCCGTGGAAACCCCCGTGCCGGCGGCTGTCGCCCCGCCAAGAGCGGGACAACGCGTCTTCTTCCGGTCGACCGATCCAGAGAAGCACTACGGCCAACTTGCCTATGTCGAATATCCTGGGTCCCTTGTGCCCACATACCTCGACCAATGGAATTGCGAAGCCCTCTACGTGGCCGGCGGGAAGGGAAGCTGCCTCACCGCGGACCGGGGCGTTTTCACCACCTACACCGCCAGCATCTTCGACGCCCGTTTCCAGAAGCTGCACGTCATCCCGCTCAACGGCATCCCCAGCCGCACGCGTGTTTCTCCGAATGGACGATTGGCTGCGGTTACGGTGTTCGTGACTGGCCACGGCTACGATTCGGTGGATTTCACCACGCAAACCTCTCTGATCGACACCAGAGGCGGTGCGGTGATTGCGGATCTGGAGAAGTTCCAGGTGACCAAGGACGGCCAGCCGTTTGAGGCCAAAGATTTCAACTACTGGGGGGTCACCTTCGCGCCGGATAGTGACCGCTTCTATGCCACGCTCTCCACCAACCGCAAGCACTTTCTGATCCAGGGAAGCGTTCAGGCGAGGTCGGCCCGTGTGTTGCATGAAAACGTGGAGTGTCCGTCTCTTTCCCCCGATGCCACGCGCGTTGCCTACAAGAAACGTCTCCCCGGAGATCGTGTTGTCTGGCAGTTGCACGTGCTGGATTTGAAGACGCTTCAGGAGACTCCGCTGGCCGAGCGCCGGAGCGTGGATGATCAGCTGGAATGGCTGGACAATGCGACTGTGCTGTATTCGCTCCCGCACAGCGAAACGCCCGGTCCATCCACCGACGTGTGGCAAGCTCCCGCGGACGGCCAGGGCACGCCCAGGCGGCTCATCGCCTACGCCTATTCGCCTTCGGTTTCGCGGTAGCTCCACGTTCGCAGGCGCTTCCGCCTGCCCGATCAATGGCCTAACGGAATCTCCCGCGGGCCCGAATCAAGACCAATGATCTTGATGGTTCTGGGCGGCGCGGGCGGAAGAATCGTCTGCGGAGCAGCCTGCGCAACAGGCACACTGACGAGCGCCTGCGGCATCTCCACCTCCGCCACGCTCGATACCGGCTTGGAAGGGGCCGCCACCGAAGGAGGCACAAAGGCCCGTGCCTCAGGCTTAGCGCGAGCCGCCTTCGATACCAGTTCATGCGGATCGCGCGCCACCACCGGTGCCGCCGAGGGCAGCCGCAGGCTGGATAGGAGTTGCCCATCGGTCAAATCCATGCGGATCAAGACCGACCGGTCACGCGTGGTTATTTCCGTGGCCTCCGCCATCGCCGGACGGCTGGCCAAATCTTCGGCCAGCGAATCCGCGAAATCCAGCGCCTTCATCGGGGAGGATCGCTCCACGGCCGCAACCATGTGCAACCCGTCCCAGACCGAGACGCTGCCCTCGAACGCCGTCGCCTCAATCTCCAGGGGCAGAAAGCTGCTGGCTAGCGGATCGGGCAAACGCGAGGCCACCACCCACAGGTCTTCCTTGGAATAGCGCGCCGCGCGCGAGAGCAGCGGCGAATACGCCCGCTCTTTCGCGCTCGCGATCCGCGTCACGGCGTCTTCCAGCGTCTTGCGATCTCCCACCAATACCAATTTCTCGCTGATATAGGCCACGCTGCGCACAGCTGGGTCGGAGGAGACGTACAGCTCCGCTGGCCGGAACGCGACGCGCTTCAATCCCTTGGCTTCCGCCTGCGCCCGCAGCGCCTCAATGCCGAACGAACCGTATTCAATCGTGAGCATCGACGGCGAACTTACCAGAATTTGCTCCGCCTTGCGCAGCAGTTCGATGTCCGGAAAGCCGAAGTTCCCGCCGGGAGCCAGGTCCGCCGCGATTGCCGGGGCCAGCATGGAACCTTGCAGTCCCTTCCATTGGATCCCCACGATGGATGCGGAATCCGGCGGAACGTACTTCCACCAGGATGGGTTCGATTGGGCAAAGGTGAGTCCAGCCGCGGTGAGCATCAGCAAAAACTTCATACTCCCTAGATCGGAAGTACCGAGCCGGATTATTAGTTACCGGTAGAAATTGCCACTTCCGTTAGGACGATAGTTCTAAAGTGTTGAAATACATAGTACATCCGTACTGGCTAGTAAATTGCTGAGTGGCCTGTATGGAAAGAACCGAATACGCAGTTGCGTTCGAAAGTGGTTATGGGGCCACCCGACGCTTTTTACTATCGCGAGGCCCCTCCGTGCCAACATGAGTGAGACACTCCTCGACCGCTAATTACCGAGCAGGGCGAGAAAGAATTTCATCCATGAACAACCATAAGGTTCCGGCGCCAGCGGTATTGCTGCCGGTGGGACGTAGGGAGCCCGAGCGAAGCGAGAGCG
>CANFEY010000029.1 GCA_947446025.1 Bryobacterales bacterium | reverse complement strand
GCGGCGCAGCAGTGCTCCGATCTGGCCGGTGCCTTTGGCTCGCTCCGCTTCCGAAACGATGCGGTGTTTGTATTCGGCGGTGAAGCGGCGGCGCTTGGCGTGGGCGACGACTTCAGGGTCGGGATGGGTGCTCGGATCGGGGCCGGTACCTTATGGTTGTTCATGGATGAAATTCTTTCTCGCCCTGCTCGGTAATTAGCGGTCGAGGAGTGTCTCACTCATGTTGGCACGGAGGGTGCAGACCCTTGTGGATGGCGTACAGCGCCAACTCCAAGCGGTCCGAAACACCCAGCTTGTCGAAGATGTTGTGCAGGTGGTTCTTGACGGTCTGTTCACTAATGAACATCTTCTCTGCCATCTCTTTGTTCTTGTAGCCTTGGGCCACCAGTGCGACGATCTCACGCTCGCGCGCGGAAAGCGGTCTGCGCTCGCGGCCACCCTTGCCGCCGCCCTGTCCGCCGGAGCCTTCGAGGCCCGTCGAGAACTGGCGCATCACGGCCGCCGTGGTGTTCGAATCCAGCCAGATTTCACCGGAGTGAACCTTGCGGATGCTCTTCACGATGAGGTCGGGCGCGGTCTGCTTCAGCACGATGCCGCTGCAACCCATCTTCATGGCCTGCACGAACTCATTCTTATCTTCCGAAGCCGTCAGAACAATGACGCGCGTCCGCTTGTTGGTCTGTTGCAGCGCTTGCAGCGCGCTCAGGCCGTCCAGGTTCGGCATGCGGAGGTCCAGCAACAGGACGTCCGGGTCCAACTCCCGTACCTTCTCCAGCACTTCCCGTCCGTCGCCCGCTTCGCCGACCACTTCAAAGTCTTCCTCAAGCAGCAACAGCTTCTTGAGCCCGTCACGTACGATCGGATGATCGTCCGCCAGGACGATCCGCACCGTACCTTTGCGCGCCTCTTTTACATTGGTGCTGTCGTTAAGCGACGCCGATAGTATGTCCATTACGAACTCCCTCTGCGATGATTTCCCTTGCCACGTTATGATCATAAGAAGTTCTAGTACTCCCGGCAATTCAGAGCCAACCAAAGAATTGGGCTAAGATCTTACCTAATTCCCGCTTAAGGTCACCTTAGTGCTGCACCGAGGCAGTAGGTCCTAAGCGGTTCATTCCACCCTTTACAGGCAGAGCGAGACAAATTGGCACCAATTCGTGGCGCCTAGCGATCGGGGGAGATTTTGCTAGAAGCGGACGCGGATGTAGGCGGAGTGAGTTATGGACGTTCCAGTACTAGTAATGGCACAGCTCTATCGTACCCATGGACTAGTCTAAGGTCAATACCGTAACGTTACTTAGATCGCTATTTAGTACTAGGCGACAGCTGGTACGGGCGAACAATCTGGCAAGGCCGGCGTGTAAACTAACAGCATGACCCCTCCGACCTTCCTGTACGGCACCGCCTGGAAGGAGGACCGGACGGCTGCACTGGTTGAACTGGCCCTCCGATCCGGCTTCCGAGGCATCGATACGGCCAACCAGCGCCGCCACTATTTCGAGGCGGGCGCGGGGGAGGGTTTGGCGGTGGCCTACGCCGCGGGCGTCGTGACCCGGGCCGACGTTTTCCTGCAAACCAAGTTCACCTACCAGCCGGGGCAGGATCATCGGCTGCCCTACGACCCTCAGGCCAGCCTGACCCAGCAGGTGGCGCAGTCGATGGCGAGTTCACTGGAACACCTGGGGACCACCTATGTGGACAGCTACGTCCTCCATGGTCCGGCCTCGGGTCACGGGTGGACCGAAGCGGACGCCGAAGTGTGGGCGGCGATGGTGAAGGAGCGCGAAGCGGGCCGTGCCGCGGTACTGGGGGTCAGCAACGTCTCTTTGCGGCACTTGCAACAGATGCCGGAAGCTCCGGCGTTTGTGCAGAACCGCTGTTATGCCCGTCTAGGCTGGGACCGGCATGTGCGCGCATTCTGCCGCGAGCGCGGGGTCATCTACCAGGGGTTTTCGCTGCTCACGGCGAATTCTGAAGTGATGCAGCACCCTTTGCTGGAGGCCGTGGCGCAGCGATCGGGTGTCACCCCGGCGCAAGTGGTTTTCGCCTTCGCCCGGGCGGTGGGGATGCTGCCATTGACTGGGACATCCAGCCCGGAGCACATGCAGCAGGATCTGGCGAGCGCTGCCTTTGCGCTGGACCCGGAGTTAGTCGAGGCGATCGAGGGTTTAGTCGGCTGAGGTTTCGAGTTCCGCGAGCCCGCGCTTGAGTAGTTCGTCTTCGTAGGCGCGAGTGAGGCGTTCGATGCTATCCCGCATCCCCGCGACAAGAAGGTCCGCGTCGATGTCCAGTAATTCCTCGTCACTGAGGGTTTCGAAGTGGTTTTTCCATTCGGATTCGGCTTGGGGATTGAAAAAGTCCCGGTCAAGAACGCTGGTCGCCTGAAGATGTTGCCCCGGAGGAACCACAAGGTCTGAGCGCATGGGGTGGTCCCTGTCGGCCTCACGATCCACGATAAAACTGGGGATGCGCGCCGCAGCCAGGACGCGTTGGGCTTCCGTGACGTTGGGCTCACCAGCAACCATGGAAACAACGGTCACCGCATCCTGGATCCATTCGGGTGGTGCATCATCCATTGCGGTGTCTTCGACGCTAACCGCACCCGCGCGCCTTTTTTCCGGCCGGATGCGCCTCTGCAACAATTCGTCGTCGAGGCACCGCTGGGCCTCCGCCACCAATTCTTCGCGCTCAATTTCCAGCAGCGCCGCATCCGTCATCTCCGAATACTGCCGCCGCAGTTGCTCTATGTCGATTGCCATCGGCTATTCCTCATCACTCAGCGCGCACGCCAGCGCGCCTTTGGCGGTGGAGTGGAGTGGGCTTTCCGCCACGCGCACTTCGGAGATAGTGAACGGGAACTGCTGCTGGGAGAGCGTTTGCTCAAAGCGGTCGCGGAAGCCGGCGGGCATGGCGGTACCGCCGCTGAGCACGATGGGGATGGGCCGGCCGAAACGCGGAATGCTGGAGGTGCGGGCGAAAGCTTCGTGCAGCGATTTGACCAGCGTCTGGATAACGTCGTCGTAGTAGACGCCGATCACCTGGTGAACCTTGTCGGCGAAGTAGCCGTTCAGATGGAACGAAGCCTCCTTGGCCATGCGGATGCGGTTGGCGCGCTCCCCGGAAATCTGGGCCGCGTTGCGGTCGATGAAATCGCCGGCCTTGGGAACGCTGAAGCTCAACACTGGCACCGAAAGATACGCCAGGCACACGTTGCACAACCCGCCGCCGCAGCTGATGCCGATGCCGGTATAGTTGGACCGCTCCAGTTCACCGTAGATCACCGCCAAGCCTTCATTGATGCACTTGGACTCATAGCCCAAGTCGCCGATGATCTGCTTCAACGTCTTCTCATGGAAGGTGAGGCTGTCCTCGGCACCCAGCGGCGGCGCGGGCACGGTGAACACCACTTTGCGCTCGCGGAACGGATCGCGGTAGCCCAGCAGATTGATCAGCAGCTCCCGGATCACCTGCAAACTGCCCGCTTCGCGCGGATCGAGGAACCCCTTGGTCATGGTGCGGCGCGTTTCCACGTCGAGGAGGTCGGCGAATTTTTCGCTCTCGTTGCCCTGCACCATGATCTGGCCGTTCTGGATGGTGTGCGGAATGTGCTCGCGGCGCAGCACGTTCTCCGTCATCTTGGAATGCGGCAGGGAAACAAAGGCATTCAGCTGCGATTCGTAGCGCACACTGGCACCGGCCTGGCGCGCAACCACCAATCGGCTGGTGCCGACGTCCAATCCTAGTGCTTGTGTTGCCGATACCATCTTAATTCCGCCTCTGCCGGTTCTCTCGTGCTTCCGCCTCGGCTTGCAGCTGCCGAGCTTTGGCATCCGCCAGGATTTCCTGGTAGCGATGCCGTAGCATTCCACGATAGCGGATTTCGTCGGCTCCTTGGCTGGCTGCTGCTTCCAACAATTTCTTATCGGCAGAAACCAGTCCCGGCCAAGGCTTGCCCCCGGAGGCACCCACCAGGTCCTCGTCGTAGCTGAACCCGAAGGCTTCCACTGCCCACACGGGCAGCCGGTAGTTGTCCGGCAGATTCATCGCCGCGAACGGAAATGCCCGCGCCCAATCCTTGTGGTTTGCAAGCCGCATGTTGCTTGGACTTACTGAAACCTGAGCGTGCGTCACACAATCTTCCGGACGGACGTTGTAACGGGAGACCAGCAACTCGGTCAACATCCGGGCGGCGGAAAGCTGCGCCCCCGTTACGTCGTCCGTCTTACTGCTGCTGCCCTCGAAGGCGACGCCGATAAAGCTGTCGTTCAAATTGACGTACACCCCGCGCTCATCTCCCCATACCGAAAATCCCGCATGGTTGGCCGCATCGCTTTCTTCCACCACGCGGTACACGCGGCCGTAGCGGTCAATCAGGTAGTGATAGGAATGCTGCTGCCGCACGTAGCGCAGCAACTGATGCCCCGCGCGCTCAATCTTCTGGTGTTCCTCTTTCTCAAAGACCACCATGTCGCCTTCGGTGGTGTGGTACACGATGCCGCGCGGTGTCCGGTCAGTGGCGATGGGCTGGGAGGCTCCCGCCAAAGCGAACACCGGGTATTCGGCGCGCGGGCGGAGCCGGGTTGCAAACGACAGGTCGATGCGCAGCCCATTGCTGTACACCTCTTCCACGCCCGACGTTTCCACCTGCCAAATCTGATTGGGCGCCGGCCGGGCCACCAGGATCGAAGGCACCTTGACCGCTTCCGGTGCCCGCGCGGACGGTAACGTCCAATAGACCACTCCGAGCGCGGCAGGTAGAGCAATCGCCGCGATTACGGCCTGCAATTTCCAGTTTGGCCGGCGGCGCGGCAGCACACCCTGCACCGTCGCGGTACCGTGTTTGCGCAGATAACGCAGCCGCTCCACCGGGTCCGCGATGCGGCCGGCTTCCCGCTCTACATCGGCGGGCGAGGCGTGACTGAATCCAAGCTTAAGCATGGGTCTGAGCACAAGCAGACTCCCATTCTCTCACTTGCCGCCGATTCCGTCAGCCGGTGGAACGCCTTACTACTTCCGCGGGCTACTGGCCGATCTTTGCCAAACCGAATTCGGCAGGCGGAATCGCCTGCCCCACCTAGGGCTGAGGTAATTCTTTTGTGTCCAGGATTTGGCTCTCAACCCGGAACTTGCGGTAGTTGCTATAGGCCACATCCAGATCGAGGCGGAACGTCTTCAGCAGCGCCAGCTTGGCGTCGGCCCGCACGTGGACCTGCCTGGGCAGCCACACCTCATCGTTCACCCGCGTCTGGGAGAAGCCAATCTTGGCACCCGGCGGAATGCGCAGGACAAACAGCCCCCAGGAGATAGTCCCGACTACATCGATGTCCGCCTTCACCCACTGGTAACCGGTCTGCTCGATCCACAGGGTCCCGCGGACCTTGGTCAGCAAGTCGGCCCGCCGTTCACGGGGCTTGTAGCCCGGTTTCGGCTGCGCTTCGATCTTCCACACAGGAAGCCCGTCGAGGGTCTCTTCCCCCAGCAGGCGGAAGGTGAATGCATCGGGGATCTCGCGCGCGAAGCGGCGTTCCTCCAGGCGATCCCGCTCAAACTTGGCCCGGTCGCGATCTGTTTCCTTGGCGCGTTTCGCGGCTTCTTTGTCGAGCTTGGACTGCTCTTTGGCGGCGTCCTTCTCAGAAAGCGGCTTGCCGTCCCGTTCCAACACGCGTCCGTAGGGACGCCCGCCCAGCATCAGGACCTCGCTCAGCGTGCTCTCTGACCCACTCATGCGCCCGCGCTTATCCAGTTGCTTCTGCTGCGTGAGCTCGTGGAAGGTGTAGTCCTTGAAGCGCTCAAAGTTGCGGGCGTCGCGCTCCACGGACCGCTTTACAATCTCAGCCGGGCTAAGCTGCGCTTCGGCGGCCAGAGCGAACGTCAGGGCCAGCAGCGCGAGTCGGATCATGTCCTATTATTTCTTATTTCGCGCCGCCGAACGGCACCCGGAGCGAACCGGCCGCGCCGGTTGCCTTCTCCCACACAACGATGCGGAACACGCCTGAGGCACCCGCCTCCACTGTCTCCCGCGCATCCATTCCCGAGGCCAGCACCTGCTGCCTCGCCTCCGCCGACAGAGCCGGAGCGAACGTCTTCATGCTGACCACCTTCTGGCCTTCAATGGCAATCGCGACGTCGAAGGCGGTGGTGAACTGTTCGCCCTTCGGCTCGAAACGCAAATCCGCGGCGGTGATGCGGAGGTCGATGACTTGCGCGCCGGGCTTGGCGGGATCAGGATTCGCGACGGCCAGGAGCCCGATGGAATGGGCCAGCAGCGGATCGCCCAGCAGCTCTTCCATGGTGGGCTTCAGCTGCACTTCCGGCGGGGATTTCGGCCCCCAGGCGAAATACTGCTTGCGATGCGTGGCCTTGGCCTTGTCGGTGGACGGCTTTTTCGCCAGCGAAACCTTCAGCTCATGCGACTTGTTGTCTAGCGTCTTTTCGTCGGGATAGAATCCCAGCGTGTAGGTATAGCCCGACATCGCGATCACTTCCCGTAAGGCGGGCTCAATGTCATTTGCGTTGCGATAAGACTTGCCGCCGGTCGCGTCGGCGAACAGTTGGAACGCCTGGTTGCCCGTCATCGAGTTACTCACGTTATTGATGGAGGAGGTCCCGGCTGAATTCCGCAACGCGCCCGGCATCAAACTGCCCTCATTCGCTACCGGTGCTGCGTCAGAGGTGTTGAAACTCGCCCCTGTACCGCCGGGGTCCACCGTATAGAGGGCGATGTTCGCCTCAGTCAGATTGTTGCGGAACGCGTCCACTTCGTCCTGGTCATTCTTGCGGCGCTCCACCGAATTGCCGTAGGTCAGCGGGAACACGCTGGCGATCCACACCAGGTTCTTGCGGCCTGGAACGCCGGCCAAGTGGCGTCCGATGGACCGGAACGCCGGGTAGGTGATATTCACGCGAGCCTGATTGTTCGGCTGCTGCATCGGCGAAAGCGCGTCCGCCAGGTTCTTGAATAGCGCCTTGTCCTGGGCGGAAAAAGTGTCAGGAGCCGTGCCGCTGGTCTGCAGGGCCTTGGCCACGCGCGCCAACGGAGCCGCGTCTTCGTCATAGTCGTGAACCATCTGTAGCGTGAATCCCAGAGCGTAGAAGCCAACGTGATCGGTTTCTTTCAGCCCGGCGAACAACCGCAGTACCTGATTGCGCGCAAACGCCTGATCGGTAGTGGATGCGGAGTTGATCCGGTCCCAGAGAATCACTGTGGCGGTCCCGGTCTGCTCACCCTTGCTGTTGACGCGGTTGCTGGCAATCCCCGCTGGCAGCGGTGCCGCTGCGGGAGTCTTCCCCGGCTCGGTCACATCGAACAACGCGATGGTCTGCTTCTTGCCCTTGTCCTCGAGCACGAAGTCTTCCTTGGTCAGGCCGCGTACGGGCCCCTTATCGTTGTTCACGATTACGTCGAGCAATACCAACCGCGTGTTGCTGCGGAGGACAGTATCGGTAGAGGGAGCCTGCGCGAAAGCCGCTGAGGCAGCGGCAAGAAGAAGAGCAGTCGTCTTGAGCATATGAGCCTCCACAAAAAGGTCCCTCTGATTATGAAGGAGCGTGTGGTGTACCACAACCCCGTCGGGACAATACGGCTCTCGCGTCACCGGAGTGGCAGGCGAAACCGCCTGCCCTACCATCGCAAACCAGTGATCTTTGGTGGTAGCGCAGGCGGTTTCGCCTGCGGTCTGCGAGTCTCGCTGACCTTCTGTTCCCCTTAGCCATTGTAGTCGCGGTAAACTCAGAAGTTACCTTCAATGAGTGAACTTGTAGCAGTGAGTCTTGAAGACGGCATTGCCGTCATCACAGTACAGAACCCACCGGTCAACGCTTTGGGACCTGGAGTCCCGAAAGCGCTTCTCGACGCGGTCGCGGCGGCGGAGCGCGATGCGGCGGTCCAGGCGCTCGTGATCATCGGCGGAGGCAAGACGTTCATCGCCGGCGCGGACATCAACGAACTTCTTGCCGCGGCGAAGAATCCTGAATCCGGCGGGCCAGACATCCATCCTTTGCTAGCGCGCGTGGAGGATTGCTTCAAGCCCGTGGTTATGGCGATCCACGGCACCGCGCTCGGCGGCGGACTCGAACTCGCCATGGCGGGCCATTACCGCGTCGCCGTCGCCGATGCTTTGCTGGGTGCACCCGAATCGAATCTCGGCATCATTCCCGGAGCCGAGGGCACGCAGCGCTTGCCGCGCCTGGTGGGAGTGGCGAATGCGGTGGACCTGTGCGTCTCCGGGCACCTGGTTAAAGCCGGGGAAGCCAAGGACCTGGGACTGATTGACCGCGTGGTGGAAGGCGACCTGCTGACGGCCGCCTGTGCCTTCGCCCGGGAAATCGCCGACGCGCCTGTCAGCAAGACGCGCCATCGCAACGGTGGACTGAATAACGTCGAAGCCAATGAGACCGCCTTCGCCGCCGGACGCGAACAGGCGCGCAAGATCCGCCCGCATCAGACGGCTCCGCTGCACGCCATTGATGCGATCGAAGCGGCCACAAAACTTCCTTTCGAGGAAGGCTGCAAGCGCGAGCGTGAAATCGCCAAGCTGTGCCTTGCTTCCCCGCAGGCGCAAGCGATGATCCACGTGTTCTTCGCGGAGCGCGGTGTCAGCAAAGTTCCCGGCCTTGCGAAAGACGCGCCTACTTACCCGATTCGCACAGTCGGCATCATCGGCGCGGGCACCATGGGTGGCGGCATCGCGATGGCCTGCGTCAACGCGGGGCTCTCTGTGCTGCTGAAGGACACTTCGCAAGAAGCGCTGGACCGCGGCATCGCCACCATCACCAAAAACTACAATCGCAGCGTGCAGCGCGGGCGAACTCCGCAGGCCGTCATGGATCAGCGCATGGCGATGATCCACGCTCAGCTCAGCTACGACGGTTTCGAAGACGCCGACCTCATCATCGAGGCCGCCTTCGAAAGCATGGAAGTGAAGAAGGCGCTCTTCACGGACATCGAAAAGATTGCCAAGCCGGATTGCGTCCTTGCGACCAACACTTCCACGCTCGATATCGACGCCATCGCGGCTATGACTTCGCGGCCGGGAATGGTCGTCGGTCTGCACTTTTTTAGCCCTGCGAACGTAATGCGGCTGGTGGAAATCGTGCGCGGCAAGGAGACCTCGCAGAAGACGCTGGCCACTGCTGTTGCGGTCGCGAAGACGCTCAAGAAGATCGGCGTCGTCGTCGGCAATGCCTACGGCTTCGTCGGCAACCGCATGATGTTCGCTTACATGCGCGAGGCGCAGTTCCTTGTCGAAGAAGGCGCGCTGCCCGAACAAGTGGACAAGGCGCTCACCGACTTTGGCATGGCGATGGGCATCTTCGCCGTCGACGATCTGGGTGGTATCGACCTGCTGTACCGCGTGCGCCAGGAAACCAAACATCTGGACAAGCCGGGTGTCCGCAAGCCCGTCGTGCATGACCGCCTCTACGAATCCGGCCGCTGGGGCCAGAAGCGCAACGCGGGCTGGTACAAGTACGACGACAAGTTGAAGCCTTCGCCGGACCCCTTCGTGCGGGAGCTGGTGGAGAAGACATCCACCGAACTTGGCTTCTCCCGCCGTGCCATCTCCAACGAAGAAATCATCGAGCGTTGCTTTTACGCCATGGTGAACGAAGGTGCCAAGATCCTCGACGAAGGTCTGGCCTACCGCGCGGCCGACATCGACGTGATCTACACTACGGGCTACGGCTTCCCCACCTGGCGCGGCGGACCCATGTGGTTCGGCGACGCGGTGGGCTTGCAGAAAGTCTACGCGCGGATCTGCGCATTCGAAAAACAATTCGGCCCCGATCTGTGGGCTCCCGCGCCGTTGCTGAAGCGGCTGGCGGAGAACGGCAGCACTTTCGCGGCGCGCGATGAAAAGGACCCCAAATGAAAATTGAAAACTTAGTCGCCATCGACACTCACGTCCACATTGAATCCGAACCCACCGGCAATGACGCCGACGAAGCCGCCCGCAAATACTTCGGCAACGCCGGCATCTCCTACAAGCGCGCCGACCTGGCCGAATACTACCGAAGCCGCAACATCGGCTGCGTAGTCTTCAGCGTCGATGAGAAGATCACCGGCCGCCCGCAGGTGCCCAACGAAGAGGTGGCCGCCTTTGCGCAAGAGAACAGCGACTTCATGATCGCCTTTGCCAGCGTCAATCCCATGCGCGGGCAGGATGCCGTGAATGAAGCGCGCAATCTCATCCGCAATAACGCGGTGCGCGGCTTCAAGCTTCACCCGCCGCTACAGGAGTTTTTCCCCAGTGACCGCCGGGCGTATCCCTTCTATGAAGTGATGAACGAGTTCAAGATGCCGGTGATCTTCCACACCGGCCACAGCGGCATCGGCACCGGCATGCCGGGGGGCGGCGGCGTCCGCCTGAAGTACGGCAACCCCATGGACATTGACGATGTCGCGGTGGACTTCCCCGACATGCCCATCATCATGGCGCACCCATCGTTCCCGTGGCAGGACGAAGCGATCTCTGTTTGCCTGCACAAGCCGCAGGTCTACATCGACCTCTCCGGTTGGTCGCCCAAGTATTTCTCGCCGACACTGATCCAATACGCCAACACGCTGCTGAAGAAGAAGATGCTCTTCGGCTCCGACTACCCGCTCATCGCGCCTGATCGCTGGATGGCCGACTTCGCGCAAGCCCCCTTCAAAGACGAAGTGCGTCCCCTGATCCTGAAAGAAAATGCCGTGCGGCTGTTCGGCTTCGCTGCGAAATAATCCATGGCCATAGGAACTCCGCTGATTCGCAACCCGAAGCTCGACCCTCGCTTCGTCTCATACAAATTGGAAATCCGCCGCTCCAAGATCCACCGTTTCGGCCTATATTCGCTGGAATCGATCCCGGCGAACCGCAAGGTGATCGAATACACCGGCGAGCGCTGCAATCGCAAGGAAACCAAGCGGCGCGGCGAGGGCGAGTACACCTATCTCTACACGCTCGACAACTACTGGACACTTGATGGCGCAGTGGGCGGCAGCGGCGCGGAAATCATCAACCACAGCTGCGAGCCGAACCTCGTCGGCCGCATCATGAAGGGCCACATCCTCTACGTCAGTCTGCGCGCGATCAAGAAGGGTGAAGAGCTGACCATCGACTACAACTTTGAAAAAGACACCGGCAACAACAAGTGCGGGTGCGGGACCAAGACGTGCCGCGGCACGCTCCAGAAGCTGAAATAGCCCCGTTCGTAAGAGCGGGGCTGCAACAGGTATATTCAAGATAGATGCGCCGAGCGATTTCAAGCGTCGTTGCCCTGGCCGCGGTGGTGGCCCTCACCGCGCAAACGCCGGTGGAGCGCACCAACGCCGCCGCGAAACTAGCCGTCCGCCTGGAACGCGGCGAGACCACCCTCGAGTACAAGAACAAGTGGGGCTATCTGCAAAGCCTGCTCAAGGAACTCGACATCAACACCGACTCGCAGGTGCTGGTTTTCTCCCGCACCAGCTTGCAGCAGGACAAAATCGGCCCCAAAACTCCCCGGGCCCTTTACTTCAACGACACGATCGCCGTCGGCATGGTGCAGAACGGCGAACTCTTCGAGGTCACCGCCGCCGATCCCGACGATGGTACGTCGTTCTATTCGCTGGATACCAAGAAGGTGGACAAGCCGGTCTTCAATCGCGACCGTTTCCTCTGCCTACAGTGCCACACCAACGCCTTCGCTCCACATACCTTCGTCGCGACCGTCTACCCCGGCGCCGACGGATCCCCCTTCTTCATGGGTGGCGATCTATTCCACGTCACCGACCACACCACGCCCTTCGAAGATCGTTGGGGCGGCTGGTATGTCACCGGCACCCACGGCAAAATGCAACACCTGGGCAACGCTTACGCCGAGAATCCCTACCGTCCCGTGGAACTGCAAACCCGCCGCACGCAGAACCTGACCAGCTTGGTGACGAAGTTCGACGTGACGAAATACCTTACGCCGTACAGCGACTTGATCGCACTGATGACGCTGGAACACCAGACCCGGGCGCTCTACTACATGGCCGCGCTGAACGCCCAGTTCCGCACGGCCGGCAACAACGAGCAGCCACTGAACAAGCGCCCCACGGAGGTCTCCCTGTCCGCGGCGGTTGACAAGCTGGTGGCGTATCTGACCTTCGCCGACGAGATCAAACTCGCCAGTCCGATCAAAGGCGTGTCGACGTTCACCCAGACCTTCTCGCAGCGCGGCCCGCGCGATCCAAAAGGGAGGTCGCTGCGTGACTTCAATTTGCGGACCCGGATTTTTGAATATCCGCTCTCCTACACTGTCTACACGGAGGTCTTCGACAAGATGCACCCGAAGGCGCTTGAGCGGGTCTACCGGCGTCTGTTTGAAGAACTCTCCAAACCTCAGAACCGCGCGGCTCTGGACATCCTGCGCGCGACAAAGCCAAATCTGCCAGACTATTTCTACTAGCCCCGTGCGTAAGCTCGGGGCTACAAGAGCAATCAGCCCCGAGCTTACGCACGGGGCTAGTCACCATCGACTGCATCCAGCGTTATAGTGGAACGTATGCGCTACGCTTTATTTTTTCTGACCACGCTCGCATTCGCCCAGCCCGTCACCGACAAAATGCTGGCCGAGCCCGATCCCGCGGACTGGCTCATGTGGCGGCGCACGCTGAACAGCTGGGGCTACAGCCCGCTGAATCAGATCACGAAGGCCAACGTCAGCAAGCTGAAAATGGTGTGGACGCGCGGCATGGGTCCGGGCGTGCAGGAGGCGACTCCGCTGGTCCACAACGGCGTCATGTACCTGCCCAACCCCAGCGACTACGTGCAGGCTATGGACGCCGCCACCGGCGAGCTCAAGTGGGAATACAAGCGCCGTTGGCCCGACGATCTGGGCAAGTTCATCCCGGTGCCGAGCATCAATCGCAACCTGGCGATCTACGGCGACAAGATCATCGACACCAGCGCCGACGATTTTCTCTTTGCGCTCGATTCGGCCACCGGCAAGCTCGCCTGGCAAGAGCGCATCGTGGATTACCGCGAAGACCCGGCGCAGGAGACCTCAGGTCCGATCATCGCCAACGGCAAGATTTTTTCGACGCGCGGCTGCGAAGTGAAGTTCACGCCCAACGGCTGCATCATCACCGCGCATGACGCCGTCAGCGGCAAGGAATTGTGGCGCACCCGCACCATCCCGCGTCCCGGCGAGCCCGGCGATGAAACCTGGGGTAACGTCGCGGACGCGAACCGCCGTCACGTGGGCGCGTGGATGGTCCCGAGCTTTGACGCCGAAACCAACCTCTTGATCGTCGGAACTTCGGTCACTTCACCCGCGCCGAAGTATCGGCTTGATGGCAACGACAAGCAGTACCTGTACCACAACTCGACGTTGGCGTTGAACGCCGACACCGGCAAGATCGTGTGGTATTACCAGCACGTGGTCGATCACTGGGACCTCGATCATCCGTTTGAGCGCCTGATCGTTGAAACTGCGATCACGCCCGACGCCGCGCAGGTGACGTGGATCAACCCGCGCATCCGCCCCGGCGAGCGCCGCAAGGTGATCACCGGCGTTCCGGGCAAAACCGGCATCGTCTACACGCTTGATCTGAAGACCGGCGAGTTCCTGTGGGCGCGTCCCACGGTGATGCAGAACGTGGTGCAGAAGATCGACGGTGCCACCGGTAAGGTGACCGTGAATCCCGACACCATCTTCCAGAAAGCCGGCGAGACCAAGTTCGTCTGCCCTACCGCCAACGGCGGCAAGGGATTCCAAGCTGGAGCCTATAGCCCGCGCACGAACATCATGTATTACGGCCTGCAGAACACGTGCAACGATCTGACGTCCATCGACAACCAATCCGCGTACGGCATCAACGGCCGCGCGTCGATCTCGCCCGGGACGCAAAATGTCGGCACACTGTTCGCGATCTCTGTCGAGACGGGCAAGACCATCTGGCGCTTCGACCAACGCGCCGGCATGATGTCGAGCATGGCCACCGGCGGCGGCCTCATCTTCACCGGCGACACCAATGGCCACTTCCGTGCGTTTGACGATGAAAGCGGCAAGGTGCTGTGGGACATCAACCTCGGCTCGCCGGTGACGGGCTATCCGATCACCTATTCGGTTGCGGGTAAGCAGTACGTCGCGGTCAGCGTGGGCAATTCGCTGGTAAGCTCAGGGTTGAATCGGTTGACTCCTGAATTGGGGCCCAGCAATAGCAGCAACATCTTTGTCTTCGCTTTGGAGTAGGGCGGGTTGCCAACCCGCAGCGGACTGACAGTCCGCCTTACTTCAATTCCTTCATCAGCCCATCCAAACTCATCTCAACGTGGAAGTCCTGGAAGCCGAACTCCGAGCGGACTACTTTCTCGATCTCCGCCTTCGAGCGCTTGACCACCATCATGTCGTGCACCCGCTTACTCAAGCGTTGGGTGCTATCGCGGAACTTGGCCACCTCCGCCTTGGGAACCACCGTGCCATGGCCGGGGACCGCGCGATCAAAATCTAGAGCCAACGACTTGGTCAGCGTCTTCGGCCATTCGATCGCGCTGCCGCCGCCGGGGAAATCGACCAGCTCCGGCGTGCCGGGATCGTTGGCGTAGCTGTCGCCCATGGCCAGCACGCGCTGCGCGGGGAAGTGCGCCACGATGTCGCCGTCGGTGTGCGCACGGCCGAAGTAATACAGGTCCACCGTCTGGCCTCCCAGATAGATGTGACCCTTCTGTTCAAACGTGACGTTCGATTGGCCGGGCTGCTTGCCTTCCACCATACGCCTGCGCGCCGCCTCCGAAGTCACCACTTGCGCGCCCAGCTTTTGGATGAGAGCGTTGCTCCCGCTATGGTCGCTGTGATGGTGTGTGTTGACCACGTACTTGATTGGTTGCGAGGTCAGCTTCTTCACTTCAGCTACCACGTTGGGGCCGTCGATTTCATATTTGTCGTCCACCAGCAGCACGCCTTCATTGGTGATCAGCACCGTGGTGTTGCCCGGCACGAAATCGTTGTGGATGACGTAGAGATTGTCCGCCAGCTTGATCGTCTCCAGCTTCGCCGCCGTCGGCGGAGCCTGCGTATACGCGAGCGTCGCGCACCCAACAAACGCGGCAGCGGCGAGAAGACGGACCCGGGTGATTTTCTGCATAGGGGTCACTGTAGCAAACCTACGCGAACAAAGTCCCGCGCCCCAGCAACCCCGCAGGATCGAACCGAGCCTTCACCGCTCGCATCGCGGCGATGTGTTCCGGCCCGTACTGGTAATTCAAAAGGTGCGCCTTCCTCTTCCCGAGCCCGTGTTCCGCCCCCACCGTGCCGCCCAGCTCGACCACTTTGCGCGCCAACTCCGCAATCACGCGCGGCGACCGGTCCCACTCTTCTTGATCCTTCGGCAGCAACTCGGTGTGCACGTGCGCGTCGCCGATATGGCCGAACATGACGAACCGGTCTTCGAAGTTGTCGCTCAACACCTCGCGGTAGATGTTGAGCATCTCGCGATTCTTCTCGAGCGGCACCGCGTAGTCCGTCGCGATCACCACCAGCCCCAGCTTGCGCAAATGCGCGTGGATCTTCTCCGGCAGCCGATGCCGGAACAGCCGGAACTTCTCGCGGTCACTCGCCGACGATCCGAACCACGATTCGCTCTCCAGAGCTCCCTTCATGTCCAGCTCCGCATCACCTTCGAGCTCAATCAACACCGCCGCTCCGTACGGCAGCTCCATCAATTTGATGGAACGCGAGTCCAAAAATTCCAGCAACCGTAGTCCCGGCGTCGGACGCCAGCGATCCACCGCCTCCAACGCGCTTTCTTCATCCGGGAAAAAGACCACGCCGCCCAGGATCTCCCCCGGCGCAGGCAACAATCCCAACTCCGCCTCCGTCACCACTCCGAGCGTCCCCTCGCTTCCAATGAAGAGGTCGCAGTAGTCCATGCCAGGCTCCAGTTGATACCCGCAGGAAAACTTGCGCACGTTCGGCAGCGGAATCTTCGGCACCTCGAAATCCACAGCCTCGCCCCGCCGGTGTTCGACGATTCGTCCGTCCATCGTGACCACCCGCAGCGCCCGCACGTGCCGCCGCGTAGCGCCGAACATAAAACTCCGCGACCCGCTTGCATTCGCCGCGATGTTTCCGCCAATCGACGACGTGTTCTCCGTGGGGTCCGGCGCGTAGAACTGCCCGCTCGCAGTCGCTGCCTGCTGCACGTCGCGCAATAGCGTCCCCGGCCCAACGCGCGCCGCCCCATCGCTGACATCGAGCCGCTTGAAGTTGGCCATCGAGATCGCCCAACCGCCCTTGGGAACTGCTCCGCCCGCGAGGCCCGTCAGCGCTCCCATCACAGTAACGGATACACCTTCTCGGGCAGCCCGAGTCAGTATCTCCGCAACCTCTTCCTCATGCCGAGGCGTAAAGACTTGGTCTGCATGGCCCGCGTAGCCGGATGCGTCGGTGTATGGCGTCATTCTCCTCATTGTAGGCGGCTCTGTGCGAGACTGAAAAACGTGACTTCTTCTTACACTGGCGGCAGCGCGCTCATCGAAGCCCTCAATGACGCTGGCATCACCCATCTCTTTGTCAACTACGGCAGCGACCATCCAGCCATCATGGAGGCGCTGGCGTACTGCAAGAAGACCGGCAAGCCCGCGCCCACCATCATCACTTGTCCCAACGAAATGGTGGCGCTCAGCTGCGCCCAGGGATTCACCCAGCTCACCGGCAAGCCGCAGGCCGTCATTATTCACGTGGATTGCGGCACGCAGGCGCTCGCTGGAGCCATTCACAACGTGGCCAAGTGCCGCGTGCCCGTGTTGATCCTCGCCGGAGCCTCGCCGTATACGCAGGAAGGCGAACTGAAGGGCACGCGCAACGAATTCATCCACTGGCTGCAGGACGTGCCTGATCAGCGCGGAATCGTGCGCGGCTACATGAAGTACGACAATGAACTGCGCACCGCGCGCAACGTGAAGCAGATGATCCACCGCAGCTTGCAGATCGCCACCAGCGATCCCAAGGGTCCGGTGTATCTCATGGCCGCGCGCGAGGTGTTTGAGGAAGAGATCCCCGCGATCGAAGTGGCTGCGGCGAAGTGGCAGCGCATCGCACCCCTGCCGCTTCCCGATGACGGACTCGACGAATTGCTCGCAAGCTTGGTTGCCGCTAAACGTCCGTTAGTCGTGACCAGCTACCTGGGCCGCAATCCCGCGGCTGTTGCCGAACTCGTCCGTTTGTGTGAGCGAGTAGGCATCGGAGTGTTGGAGTCCGTGCCCAACTACATGAACTTTCCGGCCGACCACGCTTGTTACACCGGCCAGCAGGGCAACGAAAAAGTCCAGAACGCGGCGCTGGCGGAGGCCGACTTCGTCATGGTGCTCGACAGCGACGTCCCGTGGATTCCGCTGTTCAACCGCCCCTCGGATACGGCGAAAATCGTCCACATCGACATCGATCCGATCAAGGAACGCACGCCGCTCTGGTACATCCCCGCCGCCCAGGTCTTTCGTGCCGACTGCGCCACCGCGCTGCGCCAAATCCACGCCCGCTTGGACGGAATGCAACTCGACGCAACCGAAAAGTTGGCCCACTACGGAGCCATTCACGCCGGGTGGACCGCCGCCATCGTCGAAAAAGAGAAACGCTCCGATGCCATCACACCGGAGTACGTCACCGCCTGCGTCCGCCGCCTCACCGACCGCGACACCGTCATTGTCAACGAAGGCGTCACCAACTACAGCGTCATCAACAACCACACTGTCTGCAACCAGCCCGCTACCCGCTTTACCAGCGGAGCCAGTTCGTTAGGCTGGAATGGCGGCGCGGCGCTCGGCATGAAGATCGCCGCGCCTGAAAAAACAGTCGTGTGCCTCACCGGCGACGGCTCATTCATGTTCTCGGTCCCCGCCACGGTGCACTGGATGGCGCGCAAATACCAAGCGCCGTTCCTGACCATCGTCTATAACAACGGCGGCTGGCGAGCGCCGCGCTTCTCGATGCTCGGCGTCCATCCCGACGGCTACGGCAGCCGCGAGCCCGACATCAACATCGCCTTCGACCCGATCCCCGACTACTCCGGCATCGCCGCCGCTGCCGGTGGAGCCTACGCCTGCAAGGTGGAGAAGGTGGAAGACGTCGAGGCCGCCATCGCCGAAGCGCTGAGAGTGGTCCGCGAAGAGAAACGCTGTGCGGTGCTGGATATGGTGCTGGCGCGCTAGTGCGCTGCGTTGGCGATGCGGGTCACGCCTGCTTGCTTCGCGCGCCGGACAAAAGCTTCGTCGAAGGTGACAAAACCTGCTCCGGCGGGGCGGCTCGCCAAATGTAATGCGTCCGCGAAGTCGAGTCCCTGCCCGAACAAGGCGAGAGCAACACTAACAGCGTCCTCGTCTTCGACAGAGACGCCGCTCAGGCACAGCAGCTTGTGTAGGGCCTCGAGCACGGCCTGCGGCGTGAAGCGATATCGGCTGCGTAAGACCCACTCGGTTTCGAGCAGAACGGTTTTGGCAATCCAGAGGTCTCCACCCTCAAAGATCGAATTTGCGAGTTGAAATTGCGGTTCGTCGTCGCGGGCCAAAAGCCGGACGATGATGTTAGTATCGACCGAGCGCATGCCGCCGTTTCACTTCAATCGCGATGGCTTCGTCCATTTCGCGGATCGTTTTGGCCTTGCCCTTGTACCGCAACATGCCGGCCACGTCTTCTAACTTGGTGGGCGGGAAGAAGCGCTTCTTCGGCTTCACCAGCACGCCGAACTTGGTCTTCTCGATCTCAAACTCCATGCCGGGACGCCAGTCGAACTCGTCCCGAATCGCCTTGGGCAGGATCAACTGCCCCTTCGTTGAGAGCCGCGTGGTTGTCGTCGCCATAGGTAAGACCTAGTAAGATTATATCTCTAGAATCACCGGCATGATCAGCGGGCGGCGCGAGGTGTTCTTGGTGATGAAGCGCTTCAGATCCGAGCGGATCTTCTCCTGCATCACGCCCCAGTCGCCGCGCTCTTCGGCGGATGAACCTTCCAGCGTCTTCATTACGACCGCGCGGGCGTCTTCCAGAATCTGCACGCTCTCTTCCAGCGACATGAAGCCGCGCGTGACGATTTCCGGGCGGCCTTCCAGCTTGCCGGTGTGTTTGTCGATGGCGAGGATCGGAATTACGAAGCCGTCTTCCGATAAGTGCCGCCGGTCGCGGATCACCATGTCCTGTACCACTTCGTCCAAGGTGCCCGAATCGATGCAGACGCGGCCCACGGGGATCTTCTCGCCCTTGCGCGCGCCCTTGCGGTCGATATCCAGCGTGTCGCCCGACTCCAGAATGAACGACTCCTCCAGACCCCAATGCTTCAGGTGCTCCGCCAGCGCCGCATGCCGAGATAGCTGGCGGTATTCGCCATGCACGGGCACGAAATACTTCGGCCGCACCAGGTTCAGAATCAGGCGCAACTCTTCCGCGTAGCCGTGGCCCGAAACGTGAATCGGCGGCGTCATGCTGCCGTAGACCACATCGGCTCCGCGCCGCGACATGTGGTTGATCATCCGGTAGATCGCCTTCTCATTGCCGGGAATGATGCGCGCGCTCAGCGCGACGATGTCCCCGTGGCCGACCGACAAGTGCTTGTGATTATTCACCGCCACCCGCGAAAGAGCCGACATCGGCTCTCCCTGCGTGCCGCTCACCACCGCCACTAGCTTGTTTGGAGCCACCTGCATCACATCCTGCGGCCGCAACAACACGCCGTTCGGAATCGTGAGTAGCCCCATGTCATGCGCGATCTCCGTGGTGCTCTGCATGCTCCGCCCGAAGAAGGCCACCTTGCGCCCGTACTCCTGCGCAAGATCGAGAATCTGCTGCAACCGGTGCACGGAGCTGCTGAAGCAAGAGATTACCAGCCGCTTGGGCGCACGCATATAGAGGTCGGCCAGCCGCGGCCGCACCGCCCGTTCGCTCTCACTGTACCCAGGCCGGTCGACGTTGGTCGAATCCGACATCAGCAGCAGCACGCCCTTCTTGCCGTATTCCGCCAGCGTGTGCAGGTCGAAGAGCACGTTGTCGGTGGGCGTCGGGTCCACCTTGAAGTCGCCGGTGTGGATGATCACGCCCAGTGGAGTAGTGATCGCCAGCGCCACGCAACTGACCAGCGAATGCGTCACGTGGATGAATTCAATGGCAAAGGGTCCTAGCACCAGTTTGTCGCCGGGTTTCACTGGATGCAGATCGGCTTTATCCAGCAGCTTGTGCTCTTCCAGGCGCCGCTCCACTAGCGCCAGCGTGAACGCGGTGCCGTAGATAGGAGGTTGCACTTGACCCAGCAGGAACGGAATTCCTCCGATGTGGTCCTCATGCCCGTGCGTCAGCAGCAGCCCGCGGACTTTCGACTTATTCTGTTCCAGGTACGCGAAATCCGGGGTGACGATATCCACGCCCAGTAGTTCGTCGTCCGGGAACATCATGCCGGCATCGACGACAATGATGTCGTCACCGTACCGGATCGCCATGGAGTTCATACCGAACTCGCCCAGACCGCCTAGGGGGATGATTTGTAGCTTTTTGTCAGACATCAGTTTTTGATAATTGCTGAATCCTCAAGCGTAGCAGTTGGGACGCCCTGGCGTGCGGTGTTACCATGAAATTGATACGCGGTGAGGTGGCAGAGTGGTCGAATGCGGCGGTCTCGAAAACCGTTGAACCTTCACGGGTTCCGTGAGTTCGAATCTCACCCTCACCGCCATTCCTCTTTCAGCGTCCCGTATCTGCCAGTCGTAAAGGGTGTACTGTAAGGTAGTACCTATGGACAAGCGATTAGCGAAACGGCACAAACGCGCGGTGGCGCGGGCGAAGATCAACTCTAAGGAAACCGAGCCGGACGTGCGGACGGCGGAGCAGATTCAGGCGGCGCGCGACGCCAGCCGGCCTGCGGGCGGGCAAGTGGGAGATGTGAACGTGCGCGGATCGGCTGCCTCGTTCCGGGGCGGCGGGAAAGCTCCGGGCACGGGCAGCGCCGCGAAGACGGACGCCTAAGTGTTCAGCACCGCCTGCCCGCACTGCCGGTCCGTGGATTTCCGCGCGGTGGGGGCACGCAATGCCTTCGAGCACGCGGTGCTGTGGCTGATCTTGGGCTACCGCTGCGGGTTGTGCGGGCACCATTTTTTCCGCTTCCGCTGGGCTTAATTTAATCAACGATGGCTGAGATGCTAAAGGTGGACGTTTGGTCGGACTTCGTCTGCCCTTTCTGCTTCCTGGGGAAGCGGCGTCTGGAGCGGGCTGCGGCGGAGGAAGGGCTGGGCATCGCCGTCCGCTGGCGGAGCTTTGAACTGGACCCCTCGGCGGCGCGTTCCGGGCAAGAATCAACCACTGCGATGCTGGTGCGGAAGTACGGCATGAGCGAGCAGCAGGCGATCCAGTCGCAGAGCAGCCTCGCCTCCGCAGCCGCGCAGGAGGGCATCGATTTCCGCTGGGACATCGCCAAGCCCGCCAACACGTTCGACGCGCACCGGCTGGCGCACTTCGCGGCTGATCGCGGCCTGGGCGGGGAAGCGGAGGAGCGCTTCATGCGCGCCTTCATGACCGAGGGCGAATTCCTGGGCAACCCGGCTACGCTGCTTCGCCTTGCCACGTCGATTGGCTTGGAGGAAGCCGAGGTGCGCAGAGTTTTGGGTTCAGACGCCTACGCGGATGGGGTGCGGGCCGATCAAGCGGTGGCGCGGGCGAAGCTCCAGATTCAGGGTGTTCCGTTTTTTGTGATCGAAGGTCAGCTGGCGATTTCCGGCGCGCAACCTTGCGAGTTGTTCCGCCAGACGCTGCGTCAAGCGCTACTTGGACGCTAGCTAAGCTAGGCTGCTGAAAGAGTCCGCGAGAACCGCCGTCCGCAGGCGAAACCGCCTGCGCTACCGCGAAAGATCGGCTGTTTGCGATGGGTAGGGCAGGCAGTTTCGCCTGCCTATTTCGGGTTTTTCAGCAGCCCGCTAACGCCCTGAGCGAGGTTTCGTACGGTGCCCGTGCCACGCCGTTTTCGCATATGATTGCGGTGACGTAGCGGTTCGGGGTGACATCGAACGCCGGGTTCTGGATGCCGATGTCCACCGGCGTGATGTGCGCGTCGAAAACGTGGGTGACTTCGCGGTGCGGGCGCTGCTCGATTTCGATTTTGTCGCCGGAGGCCATGTTGAGGTCGAAGGTGGAGACGGGCGCGGCCACGTAGAAGGGCACTCCGTTTTCCTTCGCCAGCACGGCTACCGAATACGTGCCGATCTTGTTGGCCACATCGCCGTTCGCGGCGATGCGGTCGGCTCCGACGACCACGCAACCGATCTGGCCCTTCTTCATGAAGTAGCCGGCCATGTTGTCGGTGATGACGGTGGTGGGGATGCCGTCCTGTTGCAGCTCCCAGGCCGTGAGGCGCGCGCCTTGCAGGAAGGGGCGGGTTTCGTCGGCGAAGACGTCAATCTTCTTGCCCGCGCTGACCGCGGCTCGGATGACGCCGAGCGCTGTGCCGTAGCCCGCGGTCGCCAGCGCTCCGGCGTTGCAGTGCGTGAGGACGGTCTTGCCGTCGACGACGAGGTCCGCGCCGTGGCGTCCGATGGCCTGGCAGATGGCGATGTCTTCCTCACGGATGAGCTTGGCTTCCGCAATCATGCGGGGCAGAATATCGTGCCCGTTGAGCGTAGCCCGCAAGCGCCGCATCCGTTCCACACCCCAAGATAGATTCACAGCAGTGGGACGCGTGGCAGCGAGCGTGTCGCAGACAGTATCGAAGTCCGCGCCTTCCTGCACGCCGAGTGCGACGCCCATGGCTCCCGCGACGCCGATGGCCGGCGCGCCGCGGATCACCATCGTCTTGATGGCGTCTACCATTTCGAGGTAGGTGCGGCAGGTAACGTATTCTTGTTTGTGCGGCAGGTAGCGCTGGTCAATCATGACCACGCCAGCGTCGGTCCAGAGGATGGTTTCAACCATGAACCTCTATCTTCGCGCACCTTCCGGTGCCCTGGCTATCGGTTGCCTTTGGGGGACAGAGTCGTTTTGGGTCGAACGGTCACAACGCCACGAGTGGCACCGCCCGTCTCGCTATAGTCGGCCGGGATCTTGAAGAGCGACGCGTCGGGAACGGCCAGCGAAATCCCCTTCAGCTCGTACGTTGTGTCTCCGTAACGAGGGTCGCTGTTCACGCTCTTGATCAGCATTTGGAGCTTCTCAGAGGTCCAGCGTTCCGTTACCACCTTCAATTCACCGTCATTGCCAATGTCGCCCTTAGGAATGGTCACGGTCACACGCTCACCGCGGGCGGAGACGCCGTTGACCGGTTGCAGACCGAGCTTTTCCTTCAGCTCACTACCGGTGTTACCGACCCGGGCTGTGCGGATGGACGGTGCCGAAAAAGCGCCTCCTCCGGCCTGATTGGTCTTGCGCGCTGTCTTCGTCTTCGGGTCCAATGTCGCCCGGAAACGAGCTACCGGATCCACGATGGTGACGATACCCTGGGCGTCTTCCGCTCGCGTACGGCCTTCGGAGTCGCGGAAGAGTTTTCGGACCGTGTTGTTTTCAATCTTGGCTCCGTTGCCCAGCACCTGGAGGGACCGGTTCTCTTCGGTGGCGGAAAAGGGGCGGCCTTTGACGGTGCCCGAAGCCGCGAAGAACACGTTTCCCTGAATCACTTGCAGCCGCTCGTCGGCGGAGCGCAGGCGCTCCATCTGTGCTGTGAGGTTCCGAAGCTGATTCGCTTCCGTCTGCGCCGACAATGGCAACGTACTCATGGTGAGAAAAACAATGTATCCACGCATCTTGCAATGACTCCTCTATTGATAGATGATTCGCACGGCACGGGCGCGCCGGTCCTGGCCAAATAGGACATCCGCTTCCACCAGTTCGCCCGGATCGGCCTGCACACGCAAGCCTGCGGCGATCAACTCCGCCACGGGCACACTCATCCGCAGAACTTCAATACGTTCGTACTGCGCCGGTTGGATCACGTAGGGCAGCGCGATGAAGTCGACGGCCGGGTCCGGTTCCACAACGTCGACCGGACGAGGTTCGCGGGTCCAGACGACCAGAGTCAGGACGGCGGCGGCCGTAACCGCTATGGCGCTCCACTGCCGTCGCCGCTTGGCCCTGATCGAACGATCGAACTCCGCCAGCACGGCCTGCTCCACCGATGGCGGTGGGGACAGCTCAGCGGCCTCCGCGCTCCACTCGCGCATCGCTCGGGCTAGTTTTTCATTCATGCCGGACATCCTTGCACCTTCTTCTTCCCCAATTTGGCCGCCAGTAACGCCCGCGCGCGATGGAGGCGGGACCGGACGGTGCCCACCGCGCATTCCAGCATCGCGGCGGCTTCTTCGTAAGTCTTCTCTTCGAGGTCGCACGCCGCGACCACTTCGCGGTAACGTGCCGGGAGACCAGCAACCGTCCGCCGGACCAGCGCTACGTCGCTCTCGTCCATGCGCTCGGGCGCGGCCAGCGTGTCTTCCATCTCCACCCAACGCTTCTCATCGCGGTAGTGACTCTTCAGCAGCTTGCGCGCTACGCCCACTAAGAAGCTCCCCAATTCCCCGCGCCTTGGGTCGAAGCGATCCGGGTGATGCACCAGCCACACAAACACGTCCTGCGTGATCTCCGCCGCCTTCGCCGGATCGGCGGTGACGTGTAGAGCGAACCGGTAGACCGTCTTGCTGTAGATGCGGTACAACTCGGCGAACCCCTCCCGATCCCCAGCGCCAAAACGCCGCAAGAGGTCCCGGTCGCGAATGCAGTCGAACGCCGTCATGCCGTCTGATCCTATTGTGCGCCGGGGCGTGGAGAGTTCCAGATTATTGCGACGGAATAACGGTCAGTTGTCCGAAGGCCGCTCGATGTTGTCGATGACGATGCGCGCGGCGGGTCCCTTGGCCTCGACCAGCTTCAGGCCGAGTTCGTTTTCAAGCGCGTCGAAGATCGGAGGGCCGGGGAGCCCCTCCCGCACTACCTCCAGCCGACGCTCCGGTTCAAACTCCAGGCGGAACGTGTAGCTGCCCGTGAGGCCTGTGCGGTTCAAGACGGGCCGGTCCAGAGCCATCGGTCCGAGCAGACTCAGCATGTCCAGGCTTGTTCCTTTAGCCATCAGCGTGGTTCTGTTTCCACTCCACGATGGCCTGAAACCACCGGCGCAGGGCGAGCAGGAATGTTCCTCATGCGCCCGCAGCCTTCCGTCGTCTTTGCCCAGCTGCACCTCATAGACGGGAATTTCGTCGGTAAGCGCGTGCGTCTTCAACTGGAAACGGGTCTCCAGAAGACGCCAAAGCATGGCCCCGCGCAACGTTCTCTCGCTGGTGGTGGGATCTTCCGCCTTGGCGGCGATCTGGTAAAACTCGGATTTGGTCCATGCCTGAGCGCCTTGCAGAGTAACTCGCGCAAGCGGCGGGTGGGAGGCCACGTACGCCATTTCGATAAGTGAGTCGATGGATACGCAGTTCGCGATGAACCTTCCCCCGGTGACTTCCCCAGGCAAAAAGGACTGCTCGGCGCAGCGCCGTATGGAGGCGACTTCGAATTCCTGTGCACTCACCGCCGTTGCGAGGAGCGCGAAGAGCAGCCAGCGCATGTCCTACTGCGCCGGTTCGATGCGGATCAGTGAGCCGTTTTCTTCGTCGGTAAGCAGGTACACCAAGCCGTCGGGACCCTGGCGCACGTCGCGGATGCGCTGCTTCATGTCCACCAGCATGGTCTCGCGAGCCGTCTCGTCCTGGTTCGCGTCCAGCGTGATGCGCTCCAAGTGAGGATTGCCCGCCACCGTGCCGCCGAGCTGCGCGCCCACGAAAAGGTTGCCTTTCCACTGCGGGAACTTGTCGCCGGTGTAGAACATCATGCCGGAAGGCGCGATGGACGGAGCCCAGAAAATCACCGGAGCAGCCGTGCCTTCCTTCGTCAGGATGATGCGCTGGCCCTCGTAGGTGCGGCCGAAGCTGACTTCCGGCCAACCGTAGTTGGCGCCCGGCTTGATCACGTTGACTTCATCGCCGCCCGCGGGACCGTTCTCGTTGTTCCACAAATCGCCCGTCGTCGGATTGAACGCGAGCCCCAAGGAGTTACGATGACCCATCGAATAGATCTCAGCCTTGGCATTCGGGCGGCCCGCGAAAGGATTGCCGGGAGCCGGCTTGCCTTCATCGGTCAGCCGCAGGATCTTGCCGCGAAGACTCGTCAGCTCCTGAGCAGTGGGTCCGTTCGAGGCGCCGGTGGTCATATAGAGCATGCCGTCCTTGCCCCACGCCAGGCGCGAACCTGAGCCGCCGTCGCCTGCCCAGCTATCGCACTCCAGGAGTTCCTTCACGTCGACCAGTGTCTTGCCCACCAAGCGTCCGCGAGCCAACGTCGTTGCGACTACGGGGCCTTCTTCCTTCAGGTTCTTGGTGTAGGTCAAGTACACGTATTGGTTCTGCGCGAAGTTCGGATGCGGCAGGACTTCCATCAAGCCCGACAAACGCACGGCGTGGACCTTGGGCACGCCGCTAATGGGCGTCGGGTCAAGCACGCCGTCATGCACCAGGCGCACGCGGCCCGGACGCTCGGTCACCAGCATGTCGCCGTTCGGCAGCCAAGCCACACTCCACGGGTGATTGAGGCCGGTCGCCATGGTCACGGCTTTGTAGCGCGCTGCGGGTGCTCCTTTGCCCTTGGCTGCTTTGGGAGCGGCCTTTTCCTGCGCCTGCGCGCGTTCCACCGTCCCTACGCTTACGAACGCCAACGCGGCGACAGCCGCAGCCACTGGCAAATAGTTCAGAAGTTTCATAGCCTAGCTCCTAGTAAAGTGTGAACGCGAACAGGGTATCCCCCGCAGCCACCAACAAGTATTGGTGTCCATCCAGCATATAAGTTTCGGGAGCGTTTGACACCTGCCCGATGTGCGAGTGCCACAGCGTCTTCCCATTGGCCGCGTCATAGGCGACGATGTTGCCGCCCAGGTCGCCGCCGAACAGCAGGCCCGCGGCGGTGGTCATCAGTCCCATCGCGCCGCCACCGTTGGTGCCGGGGAATCGATGCCGCCAAGCGATCTTGCCGGTCTTGTAGTCGATAGCAGTGATGTAGCTGCCCAACGATCCCACGCCTTGCTCTTCTTTCCCGCCCAGGCCCATGGCTCCGCGCGGATCGGTTTCCGTCAAGTAGTACATGGCGAAATTGTCGTTCTGCGGGACGTAAAACAGGCCGGTATCGGGACTATACGCCGGCGGCGGCCAATTGGTGATGCCGCTGTTTGCAGGCGATACCAGTGATCCACCGATGTGGTGATCCTTCACCGGATCGCGCACGGGCTGGCCGTTCGCGTTGATCTCCTTCGCCCAATTCACCCCGTCGGAATACTTGAGCGTGCGCAGGTGCTGGCCGGTGACGCGGTCCAGTGCGAAGAAGTAGCCGTTGCGCGCCGCCGTCAGCACCATCTTGCGCGGGCGGCCGTTGAAATCTCCGTCGACAAGGATCGGTGTCTGCGAACTATCCGCGTCATGCGTGTCATGCGGCGATGACTGGTAATACCACACCAGCTTGCCGGTATCGACGTTGATCGCCACGGTGGAGCAGGTGTAAAGATTGTCGCCCTCGCCGCGGGCGACGCCCGTATACGCTGGCGACGGATTGCCAGTGCCCACGATGTAGAGCTGCGTTTCGGGATCGTACACGCCGGGCACCCACATCTGCCCGCCGCCATGTTTCGCGGCGTCCAGGTTCATCCACGTCTTCACCGCCGGATCGTTGGCCGTCTGGGGAACCGAGTAGAATTTCCACTGCACCGCGCCGGTCTCAGGATCGAAGGACTGCAAGATGCCCGGTTCATCCAAATCATTGCCGGTGCCTACGATCACGTGATTATCGATCACGATGGGCGCGGGCGTAGAGAAATACTGTTCCTCGAACGGTGCGATCTGCTTGTGCCAACGCTCGGCTCCGGTGCGCGCGTCGAGAGACACAAGGTAGTTGTCCGGAGTCTCGAAGAATAGCCAGTTCCCGTACATCGCCATACCGCGGTTGCCGATGTGCGTGGCTCCGCGGGTCTTCCAGAAGTAGTGCCACAGGATGCGCCCATCGCGCGCGTCAATGGCCCAGGCGTTGTCCGGCGTGGAGACGTAGAGCGTGCCGTCCACCTGCAGTACAGCGCCTTTGATACTGTTGCCGCCGCCGAAGGTCACCGTGCCGTCGCCTTCACCGCCGATGATCGCGTTGTTGGCCAGCGCGCCCGGAGTGATCCGCATGGTCCAGCCGAGCGTGAGATTCTTGACGTTGGCCTTGGTGACTTGCTTAAGAGAGCTGTAGCGCTTGCCCGAATAGTCGCCCGAATACGACGGCCACGAATCCCCCAACGGTTGCAGCAGCAACTTGGAATCCACTTGCGCGAACGCCAGTCCCGCAGTCAGTACGAAGAGTAGTTTCATTTGAGCGTCACCAAGTAAGCCGTTACGTCGTGAATGTTCGTGTCGGTATACACGGTATAGAGTTCCTTGTGCGGCGCATAAGGATCTTTCAATTCCACCTTGGGGTTGTCGCCGTCGCGCCGGATGGTGCGCTGCCGCCCGTCTGCCTGCGTCAGCGTAACAGTGAAGTCGTCGATGCGCAACAGATTGCCTTCGATCTTCTGCCCGTTCATCGTCACGGTCACCGTGGTAGGCCGCGTGGTAACGCCGCGCCCGCCCGCGCTCGGATTGATCCAACGCTGCTGCAAAGTGCGCGCATCCGTGATGCGCGTCCCGATCCCCTTGAGGTCTCCGGTGGCAGAGTGGCACGACCCGCAGCGCTGCCCGAAGAACGCCTGGCCGGCCTGCGCGTTGCCCACCACAATCGTCTCCGGCCGGTTGCGCGATCCATCGTAGCCGTTCACGCGGAAGCTGTGCAGAAACCCAGCCAAGTCGGCGATCTGATTCTGATTGAAGCTGAACTTGGGCATCATGGTGCCTTCCACGCCTTCGCCGCGCGTAAGCACCGGAGCGATGCGCTCGCCCTCGTCATCATTGAGCACGATCTGCGAACGGATGAGGTTCGCGCCCATGTCCCCGCCGCGCGCGTCGTCGCCGTGGCAGAAGCCGCATTCGGCCTTGTAGAGCGCCTCCCCGCGCGCACGCACATCGGCAGGAGCCGGCGGACGCTGCGGATAGGCCGCCCCACCCCCTCCGCCCGTGGGCAGCGGCGCCGGAGCAGCGGCCTTGGCTTTGGCATCCGCCTTGTTCTTCCCCGCGTTCTGCGCACCCGCAGGGTTCACTGAGAGCGCAATGAAAACCGCACTCGCGGTTGCGAGGCCCAACTTTACCACAGTGCTCTTCATCGGACGCTCCACTCTAAATACTAAGAATCTGGAACACGGATAGGATTACGCCTTCAAGAACGCCAGAATCTCTTCCTGCGTCTCCTTGGGATTCCCCTCTTGCAGCGAATGGCCTCCGGTCAGGGCCTTGCCCGTCACCTTCACGCCTTCGCCTTTCCAGATGCCGAGCACATCGTACAACCTGCCCATGGCTCCACCGGGAGGCGCGGCCCACAACACGTGCAACGGGCACTGGACCTTCACGCCCTTCTTCGCGTCTTCCTCGTCGTACTTGAGGTCGATTGATGCCGACGCGCGGTAATCCTCGCACATCGCGTGCACCGAACCCGGGTTCAGCATGCAGCGGTTGAATTCCGCCGCCAGGCCCGTCTGGGTGCCTGCCCGAGCTTGCGCGATGTACTGCGTAAGCAGCGTATTCTCGGGCGTCGGCGACGCGGCCAGATAGCTGAACCAGTGCGCGTATGCCTGCACGAAATCGATCGTCACGTGGGTGTAGAGATACAGCGCCGGAACAATGTCGATCACCAGCAGCTTAGTTACTTTTTCGGCATGATCGCGCGCCAGACGATGCCCCACGCGCCCGCCGCGATCGTGGCCCACCACCGCGAACCTGTCGTAGCCGAATGACTTCATGACGTCCACGCCATCCTGCGCCATGGGACGCTTCGATTGGCTGGAATGGTCCGGCAAATCCGCCGGCTTCGACGAATCGCCGTAGCCGCGATGGTCCATCATCACCATGGTGTGATGCTTCATGATTTCGGGAGCCACCAAATGCCACGTACACAAAGACTGCGGCGCGCCGTGCATGAAGAGCACCGGCGGACCTTCACCCCCCACAAGGACGTTGATTTCCGCGCCGCCGGAGGTCTTCACGCGTGAGTTCTTGAAACCGGCCGGGAACAGTTGCGGCCAAGCAGGCTCTCGCTTGGGTAGGTCTGCCGGGATCTCCATGATCTGCGGAGCACCGCCTTTGCCTTTCCCTTTGGCCTGCCCCGCACCGGCGGGTGCCTGCGACTTCAGTTCCTGCGCGAGGAAAGCCGCGGCTCCGGCGGCCAGCGCGCTCGATTGCAAAATGTTCCGGCGGGTCGTGTTTGACATGAAAGTCTCCTTTGGGTTGGATCGCCTGCCATTATAGCTCCAAACGGGATATAATCTCCGTGCCTATGAGAATCGCCCTGTTGACGCTCCTGACTGCGGTGCTGCTGCCCGCTCAGTGGAAACTCCCCGCTTCCAAAGTGGACCTGAACGGACCCGTGCCCAAGACGGCGGACGGGAGGCCCGATCTTTCCGGCATTTGGGAACAGGACACCACCAAGCACTTTCTCAACATCATGGCGGACCTGAAGCCGGAGGACTATCCGTACAAGCCGGAAACGCGGGCCCTGGTGGCGTCTCGCGCAGGTGGGGCACGGGCGACCGAAGAGCCGGACGCAAGCTGCCTGCCGCAGGGCGTGCCGAAGATCAACGCGGCCCCCGTGCCGTTCAAGATCGTGCAGTCGCCCAAGCTGGTGATGCTGGTCTATGAGGCCTTCACGCTGTGGCGGCAGGTGCATCTCGACGGGCGGCAACCGGTGGACGATCTGAATCCCACCTGGCTCGGTTGGTCAACCGGGCGTTGGGACGGGGACCAGCTGGTGGTGGAAACGCGCGGCCTGAACGGCAAGTACTGGATGGACATTGCGGGCAACCCGGCCAGCGAGCAAATGAAGGTCACGGAGAAATTCCGGCGGACCAGCTTCGGCCACATGGAAATCGAGATTACGCTGGATGATCCGAAGTTGTACACTCGCCCCTGGAAGGCCACCGAGAAGTTGCACTTGTTGCCGGATACCGAGCTGATGGAATTCATCTGCCTCGAGAATGAAAAGGACATGATCCACCTGAAGAAGTAGCGATGCGAACCCTTTTTCTTGCCATATTGGTTCTGCCGGTTTGCGGGCAGTGGCTGAAGATCCCGACGGCGGGCATCCCCCGCAACGCCGACGGCACGCCGAATCTCACCGCTCCGGCTCCGAAACTCGCGGACGGCACGCCCGACTTCTCCGGCATTTGGCGGCAGCCCAACGGAGTCAAATACACCATCAATCTAGCCGCGGACCTGAAGCCCGAAGATGTGCCGATGCTGCCCGCCACTGCCGCTGAGTACAAGCGCCGCCAGGACACGCTCTCCAAAGACGACCCGGTCGGCCACTGCAACCTGCCCGGCGTTCCGCAAGTGAATACCGTGCCCTACCCTTACAAGATTCTACAGAGCCCCAGGCAGATCACTTTTCTGTATGAGGCGATCCGCGGGTTCCGCGAAATTTTCATGGATGGCCGCTCACTGCCCGCCGACATGCAGCCGTCTTGGCTCGGTTATTCCGTCGGGCATTGGGAAGGCGACACGCTGGTTGTGGAAACAGCAGGCCAGAACGATAAGAGCTGGATCGATTCCGGCGGCCACCCGCATAGCGAGCAGCTTCGCGTCACCGAAAAATTCCGCCGCCGCAACTTCGGAACTATTGACCTGGAAATCACCATCGACGACCCCGGTGCCTATTCAAAGCCCTGGACGGTGAAGTTTGAACTCCGCTACGTGCCCGACACCGAACTGCTGGAATACGTCTGCACCGAAAACAACAAGGACGTGGAGCACCTGGTGGGTAAATAGCCCCGTGCGTGAGCTCGGGGCTTAAGACCCGTTGCAAGCCCCAAGTTTGCGCAGGGGCTACCCGGGCTGACTATCCCGGCTCCGCTACGAACCGGTAGCCTACGCCGCGAACCGTAAGCATGTGCCGCGGACGCGTGGGATCGTCCTCAATATACCGCCGCAGCCGGACAATGAAGTTGTCGATAGCCCGCGTGTCGGTGTCCTCGTGTAGTCCCCACACGTCTTCCAGCAGCTTCTTGCGCGACACCGGCTGCCCTTGATGTTGGATGAGGTAACGAAGCACATTCGCTTCCATTAGAGTCAGCGGTACCACTTCCTCACCCACGCGCAGCTGTAGCCGGCTGAAGTCGACCGTCTTGCCGGCGAAGGTGAAAGAGTCGCTCGGCGGCGGAGCAGTCTGTAGCCACTCGCGCCGCCGCAGCAAGCCTTGAATGCGCGCGATCAGGATGGACAAATCGAACGGCTTGGTGAGGTAGTCATCGGCACCCGCCGCGAAGCCCCGCAACACATCGTCCGGATGGCCGCGCGCGGTGAGCATCAGCGTCGGCACGTATTGCCCGCCCATGCGCAGTTCAGAAATGACCTCGAACCCGCTCTTGCCCGGAAGCATCACGTCCAGTACCATGACGTCGAAGGCTTGCGGCGTAGCCGTGATTGTCTCCAGCGCTGCTTCGCCGGTATCCACCACGCCTACCGTGTATCCCTCGGCCTCTAGGTTGAAGCGCAGTCCGTCGGCCAAGTGCTTCTCGTCTTCTACGATGAGGATGCGGTTCATTTCGCCAGCGGCAGTTGCAACACGAACGTGCTGCCTCGCCCTACTCCTTCGCTCTCCGCCCACGCCCGCCCGCCATGGCGCTTGGCAACGGAGCGCACGATGAACAAGCCCAGCCCCGTACCCGGCACGCGAGCCGTGGGTCCCGGCACGCGGTGAAAGCGTTTAAAGATGTCTTTTAACTCCGTCTTCGGAATCCCCGGCCCCTGATCGCGCACTCGGACGATGGCGTGGTCTGTGTCCGCAGCCACCGTCTCCACCGCGACGTTCACGCTCTTGCCCGAGTATTTTATGGCGTTGTCGATCAGGTTGGATACTGCGGCGCGAATCTCTTCGTGATCCGCCATCACGCTGGCGGATAGGCCCGCCTTGAAGGACAACGCTTCTTCGGGAAGTTGGTTGGCCGTGCGGGCGCGCTGCACGCACTCATCGACCAGAACGTCCAGGTCAAATTCGGAAAGGTGTGGTTTGTAGCGGGACGAACCCACGCGGCCCGTGCGCAGGACCTGCTCAATGGTGGAGAGCAGCCGGTCACTATCCTCCAGCATGGTGCCGTAGAATTCTTTGCGCTTAGCCTCGTCGACTTCGCGCGATTGCAGAGTTTCCAGGTACAGCCGGATGGAGGCCACCGGCGTCTTCAGTTCATGGGTAACCGCGTTGATGAAGGCGTCCTGCTGTTCATTGAGCCGGATCTCGCGCACCAGGAAGAAGGTGTTCAGCACTAGGCCCGCGATCAGCGCCGCCAGCATCAGCCCGCCTAAGATGAGCAGCGCGACGGAACGAGGATTCGCCACCCAGCCCGCGTACAGCAGCAAACTGACCGCAATGAGGACGACGCCGAGGGCGATATACAGCCCAACGGACTTGCGGCGGCGTGGAACTACCATGCCTTCTAGCTTACGCTAGGCAGCTTTTCGCGATGCAGCCTTCTCCGGCAACTGAGCCACTGTGACGTCGGTGGCGATCCCCAAAGCCCGCAGCACATAAATCTGCATCCACGAAAAATCGATCTCATACCACGCCAGCCCGTGCCGAGCCGACGTCGGATGCGCGTGGTGATTGTTGTGCCAGCCTTCGCCGAACGTCATCAGCGCCACCCACCAGCTGTTGCGCGAATCGTCGCGGGTCTCAAAATTCCGGTAGCCCCACATGTGCGTAGCCGAGTTCACCAGCCACGTGGCATGCAGCCCCAGCGTCACCCGCAGGAAGATGCCCCACATGAACAGCGGCAGCCCGCCGAAGGCATACAGAATCGCGCCGAGGATCACCATCGGCACCCAATGCCAGTTGTTCAGCCACACGTAGAACGGATCGCGCGCCAGATCGGGAGCGTACTTCGACATCAACTTGGTGTTGTTGTGGTTGGCCTCGCCGAACAGAATCCAGCCCATGTGCGACCACCAGGCCCCATCGCGCGGCGAATGCGGATCGCCCGGTTGATCGGACTTCTGGTGGTGAATCCGGTGCGTCGCCACCCAGAAAATCGGCCCGCCTTCCAGCGTCAGCGCGCCGCACACCGCGAAGAAGTATTCGAGCGCCTTCGGAACTTTGTAAGACCGGTGCGTGTGCAGCCGGTGATAGCCTAGGCTGATGCCGAAGCAAATCGTCGCCCAATAGATGCCCATGGAGATGAACAGCGCCTGCCAGCTGAATATGAACAGGGCCGCAATGGCCCCTATGTGGAACAATCCAAAGACAACCGTGGTCACCCAATTGGGCTTGTCATGGCGGGCTAGTTCAATAACTTCGTGGCTCAAGAGTGGCTCCTCGGATCTCCAGAATAAGCCGGAGACCGGCGTTTTGTTTGTAAGACTTTCGTAATTCCGGCTACTTCGGGGCCATCGGCATGGTGTCCAGATATGCCAAAAAGCCAGTAATCAGCCGGAAGGTGTTGTAGTACGACGCCGGATCGTGCGCGCCGCGGTGAGCAGGAACACGAATGTATGACTGCGTGGGACGGTGCTCAGGGCCTGGAACAGCGAGGGAAGCAGCGAAGCGCCGCTCCAGTTGTCGATGGCACCCTCGCCGGCACTCACTTTGTCGTAGTGTGCCGAGACCACCACGCGGCGGTCCGTTGTTCCCGGCAGCGTGCAGATGAGGTTCGGACGCTTGGCACTGTCGAACTTCTGCTCTGACCAGCGCTCCGTGGTGCAGCCCGCCTCGGCGAAGATTTGCCGCAGCACCGCCGCACGCTGTTCGTTCCTCAGTTCCAGGCGGTTGAAGCGCTGCTCCACCACCGCTTCCTCGACGGTCCCGAATGAAATCTCCTGCGCCCACAGCCCGTGGGCCGCTAGCAAAACCCATGCGATCCGCACGTTATTGCCCCTTTTCGTAGCGCATCTCGCGATCCGGCCAGTGTCGCATGATCAGCGCCTTGCCGTTCACGGAGAGCCGTTCGTCTTTGAAATCGACGCGGGTGATGGCTTCGCCGTTGATCTGGAACACGAAGTCGTTGTGTGTGGAGTTGACGTTGATCGGCTCGGTTTCCAGTTCATACACACGAATGCTGAACGTCACGCTTTTCGCCGGAGAGTCCTTGGGGAACTCCGCGTCGCCGGAGGAGTCCGTGCTGGCCTTCGACGGCCCGTTCGCCGTACCCAGAATGACGTCGATATTCGGAACTCCCCGCCCATTGGGAGCCTGGAGGTGAACCACAATTGCCGGTTCCCGATTGGCTTCGCTGCGCACCAGCTTGAACGGCGCAGCGTCCTTGACAGCGGCACTGTTGAGGATCACGGCTCCGCCTTGCGCCTTCCAGGTGCCATTCGCTGAGTAGTCCGCAGCCCCGTAGGCCAAGGCGAATTGGAACGTGCCGTCGGGCTTGAGCAGCAACTCCGACCCCACTTCGCGGAGGTTTTGCAGGTAATAGTGCCCCGCGAAATTGCCCGTCTGCGCCACGGCCAGTGCCCCGGCCGCGATCCATAAGAACACTGGTTTCATGCTTCCCTCCGTGATACGCTGGGCCGTATGCTGCGACGGGCCCTCTGCCTAATCCTGCTGACGGTGCCGCTCGCCGCCGCCGATCCATTCTACAGCGGCAAATGGAAGATCGTGTCCGCCGCCGTGGCTCCATGGTGGCAGGACAAATCCCACAAACCCGACGACTCCGGCGTGCGCGCCTTCGTGGGCAAGACGATCACCTTCTCCGCCGCCTCCATCCAAGGCCCCGGCCTATTCGCCTGCAAGCGCACGCAATACAAGCTCGACGATTACCCCGCGGACTCGCTCTTCCAAGGTGCGTTCGGCGAGATGCAGCTCCGCGACAAATCAGTGGACCCGGCGAAAATCGCGGCCTCACTGGGATTCAAGGGGACCAATTGGAAGACGCTGGAAACGGGCTGCGAGGCGGAGATCGACTACCACTTCCTGGACCCCACAACCGCGGCCATCGGCCTCGACAATTACGTCTACACGTTGAAGAAGCAGTAGGAGTGGTGGGCCCTGATGGATTCGAACCATCGACCAACGGATTATGAGTCCGCTGCACTAACCGCTGTGCTAAGGGCCCCTGCTTTCAACCTAACACAGGCAGCGATATCACTCTGCCCCGGTGCAACCCGAGCAGGATCTGCACCAGCCGGTGCGCGATCAACTCGTGCAGCGTCAGCAGCTCTTTGTTGGCCTCAACAATCGCCGCTGCGTCATGCGGATCGCCCGTGAACGCGCCGCCCGCTTTCAGTGCGTCGGTGGCTTCCCTGATGATCGAGTCCGTAAGCGCCTCGCCAGCCATCTCCCACAGCGTGATGAAGCGGTCCACTGCCGTCGGGAAACTCACTTCAAACACGCCGAACTGGCTGGTGGTGCGCGGCGGCTTGTAGTCAAGATTGAATGGTCCGTTGTAACCGTGGCTGCGCAGCAGTACCAGCACGTTCAACCAGTCGAGCGGGTTCACCAATCCCACGCCGATGTCGACGTCGTGCTTCAGACGGTAGCCGTCGTTGATATCGAAGTGGAACAGCTTGCCGTTCACCAGCGCCCGAGCCAGCGCCGCGCGCGGAGCCCCGCCCCACATTAGCTCGTGCAGATACTCGGGATTCAGGCCCACCATCTCAGGATGCGTGAGCAGCCCCGACGCGATGAACGCGAGCATCGCGTCTGAAGTGGGCAACAGGATCTCCGCCTGCGGCTCGAAGGGCTTGGCTTCCAGGCAATGCTTCAGCGTGGGCCGGCCGAGCCGCTTGGCGACTTCGATGTCGCGCTCGCACGCAGCGTTCAGCGCCTGCGCGTACCACCGCAGCGTCTCCGTTTCTTCCACCGCGCCCTGCACGAAGTAGCCCAGCGATCCGGGCCAATACACGGCGAAGGACGCTCCGAGCTCATGCCCGATGTCGACGGTGTTGCGCACGCGATACTTCGCGTACTCACGCACTTCCGGCGATTCGGCCGCGGGACCAGCCGCCCACACCGCATGGTGGAACGTCTCCGTCGTAACCATGGAGCAGTTCACGTTGTTCGCCGCCAGCTCGGCTTTGATTCGCCCCACGATGTCCGCCTGCTGCTGCTTGCCGATCGCCTCCGTCGGAATCACGTCGGTATCGTGCGTACACCAGTACCCGATGCCGAGTTCACCGTAGTGCCGGATCACGTCCTCGAAGCCGATGCTAGGCCGCGTGGGCGCGTGGAACAGCGCGTGGCCTTCGTACGCCGCGGCCCACTGCGGTCCGGAGATGAAATATTTGCGCCGCGTTTCCGGCGAATACGCGCCGCCGCAGGCCGACATCAGCCGGCTGACCAGCGCTTGTTGTTCGTTTACAGGAACAGGTTTCATGTTGTGGCTACCCAAGTTTCAAAATTCGTCCGGAAGATGCGCGTCACCGCGAGTTCCACATCCGCACGCGTGACGGCGCGGCCATCTTCCTGCGTCATCTCAAGCTGCCGCGCCAGAATCGGGCCGATGGTGCGGCGCGTGTTGCGCCACTTGTAAATCAACTGCTCCAGCACGCGCGCGTCGGAGTTCTGCGCGATGAAGCCCAGGCCGAGCATCTCAAACCGCTCGCGTGTGATTTCTTCGACAACCGACGCGTTGTTCAGAAACCACCAGCAGCCGAAGAGCATCAGGTTGGAAAATTTGCGCGTGAGCACACACAGTTCATGCTGATTCTCGCGGCTGAGCACGCTGACCAGAAATCGATTGCACGGGTGGTCGCGGCAGATGTTCTCGAGCGCCCGCAGGTCCGCGCGGCCGCTGGCGTCGCCGGCGAGTTTGAGCGAGGGATTCACTTGCCGCCGAACGCCGATCATCAGCGCCACCGGCAGCCCGAACTCGCGGCACACCGGCAGCACGGCCTCACTGAGCAAACGCGAACGCACGCTGTCTTCGGGGTAGCGAAAGGTGTCGGGCAGCGAAACTGCCATGTAGAGAGGCCGCATCCTCCTGCACCAAGTTTCGAGAAACGCGCGCACCTCGGCGGCATCCGCCATCGCGCCGTCATTCAGAATCCGGTCGAGCCGCAGTGCCGGAGCGAAGCGCACATCCGAATCCGCAACCTGCTCCCAGAACGGTGCCTCGTTCGCGTCCAACGGATCGTTGGTCATCACCACTTGGCTCACTCCCGCTAGCTTGAACACCCGCGTCATGTGCGCGCGCGGGTCTTGATCGCGGAAAAACTCGCGCACCGCACGCAAGTCCGCAGCCCGCGTATCGAGGCCCAGCGCGCTCATCACTGCAATCACGCCGCGGGTCCCTTCCGATACCGGCACGCTCGCCACGAAGAGCGTCTTCCACATCAAATCGGCGCGCTGCGTGAGCGTGAGCGTCCAATATTCCTCCGGCGTCACCCGGCTTTCGCGGAACAACTCCGCTTCCAGATAGTGATAGGTCAGCAGGTGGTCGATGCCAGAGAGCCCCATCGCCCCGAAGCGCGGTGAAAAGAGATGCGTGTGCATGTCGACCACTTGCGTGGACGCCAGCACTTCCTCAACTGTCTTTCCGATGTCGATAGGGTCTATTGTAGTTCCTATGTGGCTTGGAATCGACGTCGGCACCGGCGGATCGCGCGCGCTGTTGGTGGATGCGGCTGGAAAAGAAGTGGCGTCCGTCACCGTGGGACACCAAGAAATGCGCATGCAGCAGCCGATGTGGGCGGAGCAGGAACCGTCCGATTGGGCCCAGGCATCCTTCGCGGCCGTGCGCGGCGTGCTCGCAAAAGCAGGCTTGACCGGAGCACAAGTTCGCGGCGTAGGCCTGTCCGGGCAAATGCACGGGCTGGTGATGCTGGATGGCGATGGACAAGTGATCCGCCCATCGCTCATCTGGTGCGATCAGCGTAGTCAGCCGCAGGTGGATTTCATCCACGCCCGCGTCGGCCGCGAGAACGTGCTCCGCTACATCGCGAATCCTGTGCTCACCGGCTTTACGCTGCCCAAGCTGCTGTGGGTCCGCGATCACGAGCCGGCGAATTTCGAGCGCTGCCGCAAGGTGCTGCTGCCGAAGGACTACGTGCGCTACTGCCTCACCGGCGACTTCGCAACCGATGTAGCCGATGCCTCAGGCACCGGCGTCTTCGACGTTGTGCAGCGCAAGTGGTCGATGGAGATGATGGACGCGCTCGGCCTGGACCGTACTCTGCTGCCGCGCTGCTATGAATCAGCGGAAGTCACTAGCACAATCTCCCGCGAAGGCGCGCGGCAAACTGGACTCGCCGAGGGCACGCCCGTGGTCGGAGGTGCCGGAGACCAAGCCGCCAGCGCCGTGGGCAACGGCATCGTCGAAACCGGAATCGTCTCCTGCACGCTGGGAACTTCGGGCGTAGTCTTCGCACACATGGATGAGGTTGCTTACGATCCGCAAGGCCGCGTCCACACGTTCTGTCACGCGGTCCCCTGCAAGTGGCACGTCATGGGAGTGACGCAGGGAGCAGGGCTGAGCTTGAAGTGGCTGCGCAACCAACTTCTGCCCGGCGTGGACTATGACGCCATGACGCGCGAAGCCTCCACCGCACCCGCCGGTTCGCAAGGCCTCTACTGGCTCCCCTACCTGATGGGCGAACGCACGCCGCATCTCGACGCGCAGGCTCGGGGTGGTTGGATCGGACTCACCGCGAAACACACGCGCGCCGACCTCATCCGTTCCGTCATCGAAGGCGTGTCCTATAGTCAGAAAGACGCACTCGACATCATCGAAGGACTCGGCGCGCGGGTGAACTCCGTGCGGGCCTCCGGCGGCGGCGCGCGAAGCCTCTTCTGGCGGCAGACGCTTGCCGACATCTTTGCGAAGCCGGTGGTCAGCCTCGCATCGCAAGAAGGCTCCGCCGCCGGAGCAGCGTTGCTCGCCATGGTGGGCACCGGGGAATTCGTGTCTGTCCCAGAGGCCTGCGCGGCAACCGTGCGCATCGTTGAAACCCTCGCGCCCCAACAGGACTACGGCGGCCGCCATCGCGTCTACCGAAGCCTGTACCCCGCCTTGCAGCCGATCTTCCCGAGCATGGGATGCTAGCGCCTTGCGGCGCCATGGGATGATGGTTTCTTGCGGCTAAAGGAACAATCCCAAAACTTCCACAAACATTTGCAAGAGGTGAAGCGCAAAACACCGCTGCACCCTGCGCTGAAGTGGTACCCGTGGACCTCGCTTGGCCAGTTCGACATCCTGGACGGCATGCTGGGCGGCGACACGCGCGCACTGCTGAAGATGATCGGCCACGAGGCGGCGCTCGACGTCGGCTGCGGCGACGGTGACATCGCCTTCTTCCTCGAATCCCTAGGCGCGCGCGTGGACGCGGTGGACAACGCCCCGACAAATTACAACGCGCTCTACGGCGTGCGCGCGCTGAAAGAAGCTCTGCAATCGCCGCTGCGCATTCAAGCCACCGACATCGACACGCACCCGAACTTCCCGGGCGTGCACTACGGCTTCACGCTGATGCTGGGAGTGCTGTACCACCTGAAGAATCCGTTTCTGGTGCTGGAAGCGCTCGCTCGCCGCTCGGATCACATTTTCCTCAGCACGCGCATCGCGCAGCTCGCTCCGGATCGCAAGACTGGGTACGGGGGCAATCCGGTCGCGTATCTGGTGGACGAAGACGAACTTAACGCCGACTACACCAATTACTGGATCTTCACTGAAGAAGGCTTGAAGCGAATCGTGCGCCGCGCCGGTTGGGACATTTTGCACTACGCAGCAACAGGCTGGGTGGCAACGTCCGATCCCGTCACGCCGAAGGGCGATGCGCGAGCTTACATAGTGGCGAAGAGCCGCCTCTCCGGCCAGCCTGCTGGATTCAGTCTGCTCGACGGCTGGCATCACCTCGAAAACGAACGCTGGCGTTGGACCGCGCGCAAGTTTTCCGTCGAAGTGGACAGCGCCGCGCAGGAATCGGCCACACTGCAACTCGCCTTCTACTTGCCGGACGCCGTGATTGCTCAGCACAGCTCCGTGACACTGACCGCGCGCATCGCGGGCGAACCGCTGCCCCCCATCACTTACACGTCCGCGGGCGAGCAATCCTATTCAGCGCGCGTGAGTACAAGCGGCCCCACGCGTGTCGACTTCGAACTCGATCGCGCGCTCAACCCCAGCGCATCCGATCCCCGCGAACTCGGCCTGCAAGTCGACTTCTCCGGCCCCTCACCCATTGCGATCCGCTAACGCGCCGATCGCGTCCACGCCCAGCCGGAACGTGGTCCACTCATCCATCGGCTCCGCTCCGAGCTTTTTGTAAAACCCAATCGCGGGTTCGTTCCAATCCAGCACGCTCCACTCCAAGCGCCCATAGCCCCGCTCCCGCGCAATCGAGGCGAGCCGCTTCAGCAACGCCAGCCCAACGCCACGCCCGCGCGCTTCAGGCTTGACGTAGAGGTCTTCAAGGTACATCCCCGGCGTGGCCAAGAACGTGGAGTAGTTGGGGAAAAACAACGCGAATCCGGCGCATTCGCCGCCCTGCCGCGCCAGCACCACCTCCGCCGCCGGCCGCGGTCCAAAGAGCGTCGCCCGCAGCTCAGCCTCGGTCGCCGTGCAGATGTGCGACAGCTTCTCGTATTCCGCCAGCCCCTGGATCATCTGCAGAATATCCGGAACGTCGGTCTCCACGGCCTCTACAATACGAATGTCGCTCATCGTTTGATGATACAAGGAGACCGCCATGGAACCGCACGCACTTTTGGAACACATTCAGCTCCTCAGCGAACACGAGCGCGGTGTGGTCGCGGCCTTGATCCACCGCCAGCCCGTCGCGCGCGACACCAATGCCGTCTTCACCGAAAAGCGTACGTTCGGCGAACGTCTGGCGGACCAAGTCGCCTCCTTCGGCGGCAGCTGGACTTTCATCATCCTCTTCCTCTCCGTGATGATGGTTTGGATCGCGGCAAACGCCCAGTCCGCCCGTCCGTTCGATCCATTTCCCTTCATCCTGCTGAATCTTGTGCTGTCCTGTTTAGCCGCCCTGCAAGCCCCGGTGATCATGATGAGTCAGAACCGGCAGGCGGAGAAGGATCGCCTGGATGCGCATCATGACTACGAAATCAACTTGAAAGCCGAGATGGAAGTAATGAGCCTGCACGCCAAGGTCGACCACCTGCGCGACCAGCAGTGGACGGAACTGGTGGCGCTGCAGACCCGGCAGTTGGAACTACTGGAACAGATTCGCGATAGACTGGCGGCAAAGTAGCTGTGCACGCCCCGCGTGGGGCCGTCGTCATTCTTTGTGGAGGTTCCCGTGATGCGTTATTTTGTAATCCTCTTCGCCGCCGGATTGGCTTGTGGGCAGGCCACACAGGACCGGACGTTCCGCTTTCGCAACGCGGCAATGGATCAGGACTTCCAGGACCTTGCCACCGCTGCCGTCGTGGCCAGCGGCCTGAAGGCAAAGTCGATTGATGCCGGACTGCGTGAACTGTCCATGAGTGGCCCCGCAGAGCAACTACGCGTCGCCGAGTGGGTGATCGCGGAGCTTGACCGTCCCGCGTCCCCCACGCCGCCTGCATCGAGCATTCTGACGCTGCAGACGACGGAGCCTGACAACACGGTCCGCGTGTTTTACCCCAGTAAGATTACCTCGGACCAGGACTTCGCGGAAGTAGTCACCGGGATCTTAACCATCGGCGACCTCCGTTATGTTGCACGCTACACCTCCCATCGTGCGCTGGTGATCCGGGCCAACCGCGAAGGGATCGACTTGGTGGAGTGGCTGCTCACGGAGATGAACCTCGACTCGCCGCAGCAGACCTATGTGTTCCCGAAGAGTGGACCAGAGGTCCAGCGGGGAGAAAATTACGTGCGCCTCTTCCGCTTTCCGCGCGCCAAGGATGCGCAGCAATTCAATGAAGCCCAGACCATGATCCGCACGCTGACGGATACACGCCGCGTGTACCCCTACATCAGCAAACGCGTGATCTTTCTGCGCGGCACTGAGGAACAGATCGACATGTCGCGCTGGGTGCTCGCCCAGATAGACAAAGAGCTGCCGCTGGCGCAGAAGTCCAACTCCAGCGACTACACCACCAAAGCCGGCGACGTGATGCGGATGTTTTACTTCAGCGCCGCGATGCCGCTCCAGACGTTCCAGGAAACCCAGACCGCCATCCGCAAGGCCACGGAGGTCCGCCGGACCTACCCCTACGCGTCCGTGCGAACCCTCGCAATGCGGGGCACTGCTGCTCAGATCGCTCAAGCGGCGGCGCTGGCGGCACAGTAACAACGAGGGGCCGCTATACTGGTGGTCTCCCCCGTAGTTACTATGGCTGCCCCGTTCGTCCATCTTCATTGCCACACCGACTATTCGCTGCTAGACGGCGCGTGCGAAATTTCGCAGCTCATGACGCTTGCCGAAGAGGAGAAGTGGCCCTCGGTCGCTATGACCGATCACGGCAATCTCTTCGGGGCGATGGAGTTCTACACCGAAGCCAAGAAGCACGGCGTGCATCCCGTGATCGGCTGCGAAGTCTACGTCGCGCAGCAGGGGCAGACGGTCAAGAGCGATTCCAACCGCTACAACCATCTGGTGCTGTTGTGCGAAAACGAAACCGGATACCGCAACCTCATCCAGCTGGTTTCGAGCGGCTATCTCGACGGCTTCTACTACAAGCCGCGCATCGATAAAGACCTGCTCTCGCGGCATTGTGACGGACTTATTGCCCTGTCCGCCTGCCTGCGCGGCGACATCAACGAAACCCTGCTTGCCGACAAGTACGACGAAGCCAAGCGCCTGGCCTACGAATACGGCGACATGTTCGGCAAGAAAAACTTCTTCCTCGAACTGCAAGACCACGGGCTCGACCTGGATGAAAAGGTTCTGCCACTGGTCAACCGCCTCTCCGCCGATACCAGCATTCCGCTCGTGGTCACCAACGATTCGCATTACCTCAAACACGACGACGCGCGCGCCCACGAAATTCTGCTGTGCATCCAGACCGGCAAGGTGATGTCCGACACCAACCGGATGAAGTTCGATAAGAACGCTTTCTATCTCAAGTCTCGGCAAGAAATGATGGCGCTGTTCGGAGAAGTGGAACACGCCCTCGACCGCACATGGGACATCGCGCAGCGCTGCCAACTCAAGCTGGAACCGGTCAAGGAACCATTCCCCAAGTTCCCGATTCCCGAAACCCACACCACAGACACATACTTCGAGTACGTGGCGCGGCAAGGCTTCGAGAAACGCCGGGGCCGCCTGGAAGCGCTCAAAGCGCAAGGTCTGCTGAAGCACGATCTGCAAGAATACGTCGAGCGTTTGGATCGCGAAATCAAGACGATCCAGAACATGCAGTTCTCGGGCTACTTCCTCATCACCTGGGACTTCATCCGCTACGCCAAACAAAAGGGCATCCCCGTGGGCCCGGGCCGCGGTTCCGCAGCGGGCAGCCTGGTCAGCTACGCCATGGAGATCACCGACATCGACCCGCTCGCCTATGGCCTGCTGTTCGAGCGCTTCCTCAATCCTGAGCGCATCAGCATGCCAGACATCGACATCGATTTCTGCACGCGCGGGCGCGGCGAGGTGATCCAGTACGTCACTGAGAAGTACGGGCGCGAACAGGTCGCGCAGATCATCACCTTCGGCACCATGGGCGCGCGTGCCGCCATCAAAGACGTGGGCCGCGTGCTCGAAATCGGCTACGGCGAAGTGGAGAAGATCACCAAGCTGATCCCCACCACGCCGCTCAACATCAAGCTGGCCGAGGCGCGGAAAGTCGAACCGCAGATCGATGAGCTGGCCCGCAAGGACCCGCGCGTTCAGGAAATCCTCGACGTCGCCCAGCGCCTGGAAGGCATGGCGCGCAATGCCAGCGTCCACGCGGCCGGCGTCGTCATCTCGCCGGTGGCGCTGAAGACATTGGTCCCGCTCTACAAGACGAACCGGGATGAAATTGTCACCCAGTACGACATGGTGGGCCTCGAAAAACTCGGGCTGCTGAAAATGGACTTCCTGGGCCTGACCACGCTCACCATCATCGCCGACGCGCTTAAACTCATAGAGAAATATCGCGGCGTCGCCATGAGCGTCGACGAGATCCCTATGGATGACCCGCAGACCTACTCGGGCATCTTCAGCAAGGGCTACACCAGCGGCGTGTTCCAGTTCGAATCGCCCGGCATGCGCGACATTTTACGCCGCTACCAGCCGGATCGCGTCGAAGATCTGATCGCGCTCAACGCTCTCTACCGCCCCGGCCCCATGGGCATGATCGATGACTTCATTGATCGCAAACATGGCCGCAAGGAAGTGGTCTACGATCTGCCGGAGTTGAAAGAGGTTCTCGAAGAGACTTTCGGCGTCATGGTGTACCAAGAGCAAGTCATGCAGATCTCCAATCTGGTGGCCGGCTACTCGCTCGGCGACGCCGACCTGTTGCGCCGCGCGATGGGCAAGAAGAAGGTCGAGGAGATGCAGAAGCAGCGCGAGCGCTTCCTGCAAGGCGCAGCCGAACGCAAGCATCCCCGCAAGAAGGCCGAAAAAGTCTTCGACCTCATGGAAAAGTTCGCGGGCTACGGCTTCAATAAGTCGCACTCCGCAGCCTATGCGTATCTCGCCGTCGTCACCGCGTACCTCAAGGCCCACTATCCCGTCGAGTTCATGAGCGCGCTGCTCACCTCGGAAACCGGCAACACCGCGAAGGTGGTCAAGTACATCAGCGAGTGCCGCGAAATGGGAATCCCGGTGCTGCCGCCGGACATCAACCGCTCGGTCTCGGACTTTACGCCCGACGTGGATTCCATCCGCTTCGGCATGGGCGCAATCAAGAACGTGGGCGGCCCCGCGGTGGAATCTATCGTGAAGGCCCGCACAGAGAGCGGCGAATTCAAATCCGTCTACGATTTCTCTGAGCGCGTGGACCTCAGCGCCGTCAACCGCCGCATGATCGAAAGCCTGATCCGCGCTGGAGCCATGGACAACCTGGGCGGCACCCGAGCCCAACAAATCGCGGTGCTGGACGCCGCCATCGAAAACGGACTGCGCGTATCCAAGGACAAAGCCAACGGCCAGTCCGGCCTCTTCGCCGACCTGTTCGCCGCCGAACCTACTGAACACCCGCTGCCCACGGTCCCTGATTGGACAACGCGCGAAAAACTTTCCGCCGAAAAAGAAATGCTCGGCTTCTACATTACGGGTCATCCCCTGGATGAGTACGACGAAAAGGCCACCGTACTCGCCACGCATCTCACCAGCGGATGCGAGGGTCTGGCGCGCAGCACCGAGGTCGCGCTGTGCGGCATCCTCACCGGCATTCAGCGCAAGCGCAACAAGAAGGGCGAGCTGTGGGCCGCGTTGCAAATCGAGGATCGCGCAGGCGGCCTCGAAGCCATGGTCTTCTCCACCCAGTTCGCGCGCCTGCAAACCGAACTGGTGGAAGACGAAGCCGTGCTGGTGCGCGGTCTGGTCTACCCCGAGGAAAACGCAGCACCCAAAATCTCGGTCCAGGAAATTGTGCCGCTTTCTAAGGCGCGCATCGCCATGCCGTCGCTCATCTCCATCCGCGTGCCGATGTCGGGCAAAGCCGACCCTGCGGCCCTTCACCAGCTCTTCGCCCGCAAGCCCGGAACCACCGAAGTCCGTCTGCGCCTCGAAAAGTCGAAGGACTTCTCGGTTATCCTGGATGTTGCGGCCAAAGTCCGCCCAGACAAGGAATTCAAAACCGAGCTGGCCCGGATTTGCGGGCCGGAAGCGCTCGAAGTTTTAGCAAGTGAATGAGCTCCCCCAGCCCAGCCCCGTTGAAGGTCCCGCCGCCGGCAAGTATGGCCACCCCCGCACCACCCACTGAGACCAACCCCGCCTGGGAGCGAGTTCTGCTGGCGCGCCACGCTAAGCGCCCGCATTCGCTCGACTACATTCAGCGCCTGTTCACCGATTTCGTCGAACTCCACGGCGACCGTGCCTTCGGCGACGATCATGCCATCGTAGCTGGCATGGGCTGGTTCGACGAGCAAGCGGTCATGATCGTAGCCCAGCAAAAAGGCCGCGACACCAAGCAGCGCATGTTCCGCAACTTCGGCTACCCGCACCCCGAGGGTTACCGCAAGGCGATGCGCCTGATGGAACTCGCGCACAAGTTCAACCGCCCGATCATCGCGCTGATGGACACTCCTGGCGCGTGGCACGGCAAGGAAGCCGAAGAGCGCGGTCAGGGCCGAGCCATCGCCAACAACCTGCTGGAAATGTCGCGCCTGGGCGTGCCCGTTATCTGCGTGGTGCTGGGCGAAGGCGGCAGCGGAGGCGCACTGGCCATCGGCGTCGGCAACCGCGTGTACATGATGGAGAATTCCGTCTACAGCGTCATCTCCCCAGAAAGCTGCGCCGCGATCATTTATCGGGATTCATCCAGGGCCCCCGCCGCCGCCGCGTCGCTCAAAATGACCGCCCCCGACCTGCTGCGCCTGGGCCTGATCGACGGCATCATCCCCGAGCCTCCCGAGGGCGCCCACGCCGATCCCGACGGAGCGGCGGAGGCGTTGCGCTTCACGTTGAAGCAAGCTCTGGCGAGCTTGCACGGGATGACGCCAAAGCAACTCATCGACGACCGCTACAAGAAATTCCGCGCTATGGGCTCGGCATTCGTGACGGAGGCCGTATGAAAAAACCCGTGATGGTTGGCATCGCGATCGTAGCCGTAATCCTCGGCATCATGGTGTATTCCATGATGAGCCTCACCAGCAACCGCGTCGAAGTCTGTATCCAATTCAAAGGCACGACCACCTGCAAGATCGCCAGTGGAGCAACGCAAGAAGACGCCGTCCGCACCGCGACCGGCAACGCCTGCGGAGAGCTTGCGGGTGGGGTGACCGACACGATGGCGTGCCTCCGCTCCGAGCCGACGAAGCTCAACGTCCTGAAGTAGTCGCGGCATGGAGCTGTCGATCCAAACGGGAGATCTGCTCGACCAGCCAGTGGAAGTCATCGTCAACGCTTGGAACCGGAACGTGCTCCCGTGGTGGCTGCTACTGCCGCAGGGCGTTTCAGGAGCGATCAAACGCCGCGCGGGTATCGGGCCCTTCCGTGAGCTTGCCCATCTCGGCCGCATCCCGCTTGGGGGAGCCATACTCACCTCCGCAGGCCGCCTCCCTTTTCGAGCGATCATCCATGTCGCTGGCATCAACTTGTTGTGGCGGTCGTCTGAGTACTCTGTGCGGGAATCCGTGCGCAGCGCGATGAAGCTGGTGATGGAACATGGCTTCGTGTCCGTGGCGATTCCGCTGATCGGTGCAGGCTCCGGTCGTGGGTCCAGCGACAGGATTGAGGGCAGGATGCTCGATGAACTCTCGGGGATTCCATTCTCCGGAGATGTCCGCGTAGTGCGATTCGAGCAAAGCTAGGGGAGTGCCGGGCCCCATCCTTCGGCTCCCCCATTTTAGGCCGATGAAAAGACCCAGGCGAAACTGCCGCGAAGTTCCATCACAGCGCTACGAAGCCTTCCGCTGGCCCAGCACCTCCGCGATCATCGCAGTCACCAGCGTATTTAAACTAACACCCTCCTGCCGAGCCTTGGCAACTAGGCGCGAATGCAGGCTTCGGGGAACGCGCTGCCGCCATTGGCCGCTCGGCGGCACTCGGCTTTGGAATCGGGTCGCCGTGTTTGACGCAATTCCGCAGGTACGCTTTGACCGCATCTGCGGGATTGAATGAAGTCTATCAGCCACGGATCAACACGGACTCACACGGATGAAACGCAGGCCGTTCCTCCTATCAGTGTCCATCCGCGTTGATCTGTGGCTAATCATTCAACCATGAGTGGCCACCCGCCCCCGTCTGCTACACTCACCCCCATCTTGCTCTTCACCAAACGCCTCCGCCCCGACGTCCGCAGCGGAGCCATCACTTGCAGCGTCCGCATCTGGAAATACCCGCACGTCAAAGTGGGCAATCGCTACCCGATGGAGGACGGCCACATCGAAATCGATTCCATCGAAGAAGTCGCGATCCAGGACATCCACCATGCGCTGGCCGTCGAGTCGGGATTCCTCGGCGTCATCGACCTGCTGAAAACCGCGAAGCACGGCGCGGGAGACCGCGCGTACCTCGTCCGGTTCCACTTCCTTCCCGCCGGATGAAACTGAGTGGGACAATGGAGCCATGGACACGCAGTTGACCATTGCCGGACGCAGCTTCCGGTCCCGGCTTTTGATTGGTACAGGAAAATACCGCAGCCACCAGGAAATGGCGCGGTGCCACGAAGCCTCCGGCGCGGAAGTGGTCACCGTGGCCGTGCGGCGGGTGAATCTGGACCGCACGCAGGAATCTCTGCTGGACTACGTCGATACGTCGAAGTATTTCCTGCTGCCCAACACCGCAGCCTGCTTCACGGCGGACGAAGCCATCCGCACCGCGCGCCTGGGCCGCGAGGCGGGAATGTCGAACTGGGTGAAGCTGGAAGTCATCGGCGATGAGCGCACTTTGTTCCCGGATAACGCCGGGCTGGTGGAGGCCACCCGCGTGCTGGCGAAGGAGGGCTTCGTGGTGCTGCCCTACACCAATGACGACCTGGTCAACGCGCGCCGCCTGATCGACGCGGGCGCGGCCGCGGTGATGCCGCTGGGCGCTCCCATTGGTAGCGGCCTGGGCATCCAGAACTTGACCAACCTCCGCATCCTGCGGGAGATGATCACCGAGGTCCCGCTGATTGTGGACGCGGGAGTGGGCACAGCCTCAGACGCGGCCATCGCCTTGGAACTGGGCTACGACGGCGTGCTGATGAATACCGCTATCGCCGCCGCCGAAGACTCGGTCGCCATGGCCACCGCAATGAATCACGCGGTGTTGGCCGGCCGTTACGCATTCCTCGCCGGCCGCATGCCGAAGAAGCTCTACGCCTCCGCCAGCAGCCCCATGACCGGCGTTGTCCGTTAAATGGTGTCAGACACCATTTAGAAGCTGAGGCGGAAGACCATCTGGCCTTGCCGCGTCCCGCCAGTGTTCTGCCACGAGATCGCGCCGAACCCGGTGGCGACACCGGCAGCATTGGTGGCTTGCACCTGTGGGGTCAGAGCATTGCCCGAAGCGGGGCCGTTGGGTCTCATCCGGTTGAAGACATTGGTGAATTCCGCGCGAACCTGCGCGGTCACCCGTTCCCCGATCCGGAAGTTGCGGCCGAAATTCATCGCCTCGCTGGGTCTTCGCTGTTGGCGGTAGTCGCCGTAGACAGGAGGTCCGCCGAACTGACCTTCCGCCGGGTCCTTCCATGCTGCGGGATTCAAATAGAATCCGCGGCGCGGGTCCACCTCTCCGCTATTCAGATCCTGCAGGAACAGCGGCACGCCCGGCACTCGGATGGCACTTGCGCCCTGGCCTATAGCTGCAGCCAAGTTGTTCTGCGCGCCCGGAGCAGTGAACGGGAGGCCGCTCGCGTAAGTCAGAATCGTGCCGACTTGCCAATCGTAGAGCGCGTAAGCCAGGACTTTGTTGACCCCGTTCATCTTCGGCACCGTGTAGGTAACGGCGATCACGCTTTGAAGCCGCTGATCGTCATTGGCCAGCCCTCTGCCGGTCTTCCGGTTAAAGACGTCTTGGATATTGGCGGCGGTCATGGACTTCTGGTAGGTGAACGAATAGGTAGCGTCAATCCCGTGAGAGAATCGCTTGGTCACCTTGGATTGCAGCGAGTTGTACCAGGTGCTGTTCAACGGCGCGGCTATCGGCGTTAGACCGCCGGTGTACTGCGGATAGGGCCGCAGGGACTGGAACAGCGTCTGATTCGTCGGGAAGCCGTTAAAGGGGGCCCTGAAGCCCCGATTGATCACCGCCGCCGAATCCAGCCTCCCACGCAACAAAGCCGCGTCCGAGGCGCTGTTGATGTTGATTCCTCTGGCTGCCAGAGTGCTGAACGGCAGAGCGTTATAGTTCACCAACGCGCCACCCGGCCACCACACGCCGGTATTACCGACGTAGGAGGCTTCGATCACCAGGTCGCGGAAGATCTCGCGCTGTAGGCCGAAGGAAAACTGGAGCTGACGCGCGGGCCGCCCGGCGTTCTGGTCGAATACGTTCCCATTCGCCAAGCCCGGCGCAATGAGTGTGCTGCGGACCGGGAAGTAGTCGGGACTAAAGTTGGGCCAAACGATACTTGCCGGAGTGAGCGGCATACCGTTTGACAGCCGAATCGAGGGCTCCCCGAACGTCGGAGCGGGGATGTTATTGGGAGGAGAGTTGCGTCCCGCGATGCCGACTCTCTGGGTGGTGTTATACATCAGCCCGATGCCGCCGCGGAGCACGGTCTTCTGGTTGATCTGATACGCAGCGCCCAATCGCGGACCCCAGGAATGCGGATAGTTGTTCGAATACGCACAGCCGCAGGTGGCTTCATAGGTAGTTGCGCCACGCAGCCCTCCGGCATTCACGCTCAGGTTGGACCGAGTTGGGTCCAGCGTCGGCTGGCGGCCGTACTGTTCCTTCTGATAGGTGGCGTAATCCCAGCGCAAGCCGTAATCCAGGGTCAGCTTCCGGTTGACCTTCCAGGTATCCTGCGCATAGAATCCCAGGGCATGTTGGCCGAATTTCGGATCGGTTGGCACCGAAACGTCCGTGCTGTTCGTCAGGCCTAACAGGAAGCTCGCGTACCCTAATCCGATCGTGTTGCCGGCGAATGTGTTGGTGGCCGCGTACGGCTGCGCCGTCGTTTCCGGGCTGAACGTGTAAGTGCCGTTCAAGCGCTGCTGGTTGTGATTCGGGAATCCGTCAACTCGCAGCTCGCCGCCGAACTTATAGGTATGGTTTGCTTTTACCCAGGTCATGGTCGCAATCCCGGTGGGCCGCTGGTTCAAGGTCCGCGTCGACCCAAAGAAACTGGTGTTTCCGATGTCGCGCAGGCCGCCGGTTGTACCACTGCTGGCTCCGTTGAAAAGCGGGAAGTTCGAACCCTCGAGGTTCGTCGTGAACGGACCTTGGATGCCCAGTTGTGTCGTCGCGTTATAGCCACCCGGACTCAACGGCAATTGTCCGATGATGGCACTCTGATACCCGGCTCCAAGATGCACCAAGATGGTTGGCGTCACCGTCCAGTCGTAGTTCAGACGGTAATTCTCGTTGTTCCAATCGGAGTTCGTGCCGCTGGTGATCTGGTTCGGAAGCCCTTCGCCGGTCGTGATGGGGTTATACTGCGCGGTCCGCGACCAGAAGAAATTCAACTTGTGGGAGTTGCTGATGCTGTGGTCGATTTTGAACGACGGCAGGAATTGCATGGTGCCGGTATCGTACGGGACGTTGTAGTTGCCGATAAGCGGAGCCCCGGTCACGTTCGCCTTGGGGACAAGTGCCAGTACCTTGACCGCGACCGGATCGAAGCGCGAGACCGGAATCTGGTTGCCCGCAAAGGTATTGCGGAGCACCTGGCCGGCCGCGTTGGTGAAATTCGAGGCCGGATCGTAAACCGAGTTCTGGATAATGCTGCGCCCCAATGGGTCCGTGCCCAACACTCTGTTGTTGTTCAACGCCGTGGCCGCGCTGAGGTCGCCGATGCGATAAGCATCGGTGGGCACCGCGATGGGGCTGCTCAGATTCTGGCCCCTGACCGGGCGCGTTTCGTAGCTGAAAAAGAAGAAGCTCTTATCCTTGCCGTTATAGACCTTGGGGATTTTGATCGGTCCGCCCACGGTAAAGCCCCAATCGTAGCTCGATAGGGGATTCTTGATTTTGGTAAACGAATTGGCTGCATAGAGAGAGTCGTGTGCCCAGAAATCGTAGACGCTGCCGTGAATCTGGTTGGTGCCCGACTTCATGCTGACGTTGAAGATAGCGCCGCCCGCCTGACCGAGTTCGGCGGCGAAGTTCGAAGTCTGGATGGAATACTGCTCAATCGCGTCCACACTCGGCTGCACCTGCGTGACGAGCAAATTGCCCAGAGTATAAGTGTTGTCCATCCCATCAATGCGCAGATTGTATCCGTCGGCAGGGGTGCCGTTGATTTTTACGCCGCCAGGCGCCATGGTGACGCCGGGCATCAGCACGGCCGCGCTGCGGATGGCGTTCCGCACGCTGCCCATGTTGCCCACCGGCAATTCGTTCAATCGCGCGACCGTGACGTTGTAACTGATCTCCGCGCTTTCGGTGATCAGCAGCGGAGCGGCAGCAGTCACGGTAATGGATTCCGCCGCCGTGCCGACCTCCAGGTTCCCGTCAATTCTCAGTGTCTGACGCGCGCCGACCTCGAGTGGCCCGCGGATCAATTTCTTGAAACCCGCCGCGGTAAACGTGACTTCATAGCTGCCCGGCGGCAACTCGGGAATGGTGTAGTTGCCGGTATCCGTGGTCACGGTCGAGTAAACCGTCCCGGTCTCGATACCCCTGCCCTCCACGGCAACTCCGGCGACCACGGCCCCCGCCGGATCACTTACGGTTCCCGTAATGGTCCCGCGGTTGCCTTGCGCGAACGCAGCACTCATCCCCACCAATGCCATCAATAGAAGTCCAACCGTGCGCATAGAGCACCTCCCCTGAACTGTCGACCCCGGCCGGAAAACAGTCACCGGGCATTTTACCAATAAACGGGACCGGTGCCAAGCCCCTCGCAAAGTTTTTGTTGCTTCGAGGCTAGCGCCGCTCGGTGTTGTCTCCGAACACGCGGCTTTCGGCACACGCGAATTCCCGCAGCTCGTCCGTGCCAGGTCCCGCCTTGCGGTAGGTTCTCACCTGCTCCCACGGCTTGACCAGCGCTACGGGGTCGGTCACCGTGATCCGGTCCTCCAAGATCCCCGGCGAGGCGAAACGGATTCGCTCCTTGACGGTCATCTGATCACTGTGCGGACTGAAGCCTTCGATAAAGGTCTCCTCGCGCAGCGCGACCGTGTCCACCACCAGAGTGTCGCCTTCCCACTTCCCAGTGGAATAACCGGCGTAAGTGGGATCGTCGAGAATTTTCTGCGTCGGCTTGCGGCCATCCAGATATACGCGCCGCAGCGCGTCCAGCCATTCGCTGAAAAAGGTGATCTTGTCCTTGGTCTGCAGGATCTCCATGCCGTAGGCCATGCCCATCATCGAGGGCATGCCCGGAGGGAGGCACTGCGCGGTGTAGTCGTATTCATACGACCCCGACTGGCGCGACTTGCTGATCAGCTCCCACTTCTTCATGTACTCCGGCTTGAGTTCTGGGGCGTTCGCGGCGCGGCCTTGGGAACCGTCGGAGAGGGGAGCTCCTTGTTTGGGGCGGGTGTCCTGCTTCGAGGCTTGTTTTGGGGCCTGCTTGGCCGCGGGCGGCGCGGCTTTGCCTTTGGCGGCTCCACCGCCTTGTGCGGGATAGTAGACGCCCGAAAAATCCGGGGTTGACGGCGAGTTTTGGGCCTGCGTGCTCCACAGAGCAAAACCCAGCAGCGCTGCAGCGGCGATGGTGTATTTCTTCAGCATGTGGCGTCTCCTCTACTGCTACTGGGCGGGCGGTGCGTTGGGCAGGATGTTTCCATCGGCCTTGGTCACGCGGGCGATCAGGCCTGACTTGCTGCCATCCTTGGCGGGGCTATAATCCACGGTGACGGTTTCACCGGTGACCAGAGACTTCTTGCTCCAACCGGCGCGCAACAACACTCCCGGCGCGCGGCCCTCCAGGCCCCATTCCACTTTTCCGCCCTTGCCGTCGCTCGCCATCACCTTCAGCCAGGTGTGCGGATTTCTCCATAGGAACTCCGTCACGACACCAGTGACAGTGTCAATTTTCTGGACCTCAAAGGCAACGTTGCTGTGGTGTGAAAATGCGGGTGCCGAGAAGAGCGCGAGGGCGAGCAACCTGGCTCCCAGGATCTTTCGTTTCATGACAAGCCTCCAAACTGGACGAAAACCGTTCGCGTGGCGAGCAGCGCAACTCCACCGCCGACGGCTGCAATAGTACTACGCCAATCCGCCGCTGTACAGGGGTGAAAATGTAAATGTCAACCCACTTTAGAAATGTCCCCCAAATTCCCTCGATAGAAGTGTCCCTTTTCTTTTCTTCCTTGAACCAGTTCCTTCCCCCCTGCGGACCGCTGCCGGAGCGGAGCCCTGCGAGGCCGTTAGGCCGAGCGTTTAGGGCGCAGCGG
>CANFEY010000028.1 GCA_947446025.1 Bryobacterales bacterium | reverse complement strand
TCTACCAAATCCTACAGGTTGTCAGCGTCACCATTTTCGAGCGGACGCCCATTCTACAGGCCCTTCAGCTACAACATACCGGAGAAAAATCAGACCCATTTTTCAACCAGCTGAATCTGTTCGACTTATAGCCGGACACTACTGGTACGGTGTTTACGGCGGGGTCGCGGGCGACGCGCGGGGTGATTGTGGAGATTACCGATGAAACGGGCCAGCCGGTGGAGGCCGCGGCGGTTACGTTCCGGCTGCCGGAGCAGGGGCCGACGGGGGAGTTCAGCTCGGGCAAGCGGATTGAGGTTTTGACTACTGGTTCCGATGGGCGGGCTGAGGTTTGGGGCATGCAGTGGGGGCGCGAGACGGGTGCGTTCGGATTGCGGATCACGGCGGCGAAAGGGACGGCCCGCGGTGGAGTGGTCAGCGGGCTGTATTTGTCGGATGCGCTGAAGCTCGCGGAGGCGGCACCGGCGAAGGCAAGCGGCAGCAAGAAGAAGCTGTGGATCACCCTGGCGCTGGGTGCGGCGGCGGCTGGGGCGGTGGTGGGGATGGCGGGCAGGCCTGCTCCTGCCGCGATTGCGCCGGGGACGGTGGAGAGCGTGCAGATCGGGGTACCCACGATCTCGATTGGGCGTCCATGAGAGTTGCTTTGTTTCTGGTTGCGGTGTGCGCGTTGGCGCAGGTCGAGATGCCATCGATTGGCGTGATGCTGGATGCGTCCGGTGCGCGTCGGGTGGTGTATGGAGTGGCGGGGAATTTTACGCTGGGTCCGCCGTTGGTTGAGGAAGCCGTGCTCGATTCTCTCCCCAGCGCGGTTGCTTTCGACGAGGCGGGGCTGGTGATCCGGCGGGCAGATGCGAGCGAGGTGCGGTTCGCACTGCCGAGCGTGACGGCGCTGCGGGGAATGTCCGCGGAGTGGGTGCAGGCGATCACGGCCACGGGCAGTTATGCGCTGCGGATCGAGCGCGGGCGGGAGGCGTTATACGCGCTGCCGGCGGTGCGGGCGGAGGTGCGCCGGCGATGATCCGCTTGCTCTTGTGTGTCCTGTTGCCCTTGGCTGCGCGGGCGCAGTTGGTGTTGTCAGTGGTGGATGGCGCGGCGGAGACTCCGCTGGCGGCGAACTCGGTCTACCAGATGCGCGCGATGGAGGTGGGGGATTCCCAGTCCGTCCGGCTGCGGGTGCGCAATACGGGGCAGCAGCCGGCGGAGATCACGCGGTTTTTCGCCGATGGCGCGGGGTTTTCTCTAAATCGCCCATTGCCACCGCAGACGCTGGCCGCGGGAGCCTTTCTGAATGCGACGCTGACGTTCGATGCGAGGTCGTCGGCGAACTTCAGTGCAAATCTGCAGATGAACAGCACTAGCGTGCTGGTGTTGGTGAGCGTGACGCTGGGGGCGCAGTTAGGGATTGCTCCGGCTTGCGCGGGGGCGGGTGGGACGGTGGATTTCGGCACGGTCACGCGAGGTACGGTGCGGTCCTGCGAACTGACGCTGACGAATCCCACGGCGCAGGTGATGACGGTTTCGACGCTGAACGTGACGGCGGGGTTTGCGTTGTCGCGGGTGGCTGTACCCGTGGTACTGGGGGCGGGGCAATCGTTGGGGTTCGCGGTGCAGATGACGGCCGAGACGGCGGGGTTTGTGAGCGGGACGTTGCGGGTGCAGGGGCGCGACTACGTACTGCGCGGGGGGGTGGCAAATGCTCCGCTGCCTGCGCCGATTTTTGAATTCGAATCGTCGGCGGCGATGAGCGGGCAGCAGCGGCGGCTGACTTTGCGGCTGCCTTCGCCTTCGCCGGTGACTGCGTCGGGGCAGGTGCATCTGGCGTTTCTGGCGGACTCGGTGCTGGCGGTGGATGATCCGGCGGTGATGTTCGTGGAGACGGCTTCGCGGCAGGTGCGCTTCACCGTGGAGGAGGGCAAGACCTCCGTGACGCTGAACGGGGCGGGGTTCGCGACGTTTCAGACGGGGACCACGGCGGGGCGGATGCGCTTCACGTTGTCGGGGTTGCCGCCGGGTGCGGCTGCGGATGCGGAGAGCACGGTGATTCTGGCTCCGTTGCCGATCGTGCTGGATAAAGGGCTGGCGATGCGGTTTCCGAATCGTGTGGAGTTGGTGCTGATCGGGTTTGACAACACGTATTCGGCAGGGTCGATGCGCTTCCGGTTTTTTGACGCGGGGGGGCAGCCGCTGACTTCGGCGATGGCTGCGGACTTCACGGCGGCGTTCCGGACGTATTACGCGAGCGCTCCGGGTGGCAGCCCGTTCAAAGTGACGATTCGCTTTCCGGTGACGGGTAACGCGGGGGGGATCGCGGGGGTGGAGGCGGAGCTGACGAATTCGGCGGGGACGTCGCGCACCGGCCGGCTGAACTTCTAGATGGTGTCAGACACCATTTGCGCTAAAGTTGAGGGATGGCGTTTTGTGCGCAATGCGGTTCGGCTACGGACGGCGGGTTTTGTGCGGCTTGTGGGGCGAAGGCGGGAGCTCCGGCTGCTCCCGCAGGTGCGGTTTTGGAAGACCACATAGCGAACGCGCTGTGTTACCTGCTGATGCCGCTGACGGGTGTGTTGTTCCTGGTGTTGGATCCATATAAGGCGAATCGGGCGGTGCGCTTTCACGCGTTTCAATCGATTCTGGTTTTCGCGGCCATCTTCCTTGGATTTCAAGCGCTGGAGATTCTGGCGTTCATGCCTGTGGTCCGCTTGTTGTTTACTCTGGTGGCATTGGTCTATCCGTTATTCGCCTTCGGAGTGTGGCTGTTCCTCACCTTGAAGGCGTTCAAGAAGGAACAGGTGGAGGTGCCGGTGCTCGGTGCCATCGCCCGATCTCGGTCGTAGCCGATTCGAGGTCCCGTGCGTCCAATCTTCATGAAACTTATCTGCGGGCTCTGGATGGCGGGGTGTGCGATGGCGCAGGTGGGCGTGGTCGGGATCCCGCGCATTGATCTGATCGAGTTCTATGGTCTGCATCACGTCACTCCGCAGCTGGTGCGGCAGGCGCTGGGGGTGAGCGTGGGCGCGCCGCTGCCGCCGTCGAAGGGCGATGCCGAGGAGCGCTTGCTGGATATCGAACGTGTGAACGGTGCGCGCCTCGAAGCCGTGTGCTGCGACGGAGGCAAGAACATCCTTTACGTCGGGATTGAAGAGCGCGATGCACCTCGCTTTGAAGTGCGTCCGGCGCCGGGGAGCGCGACTGCCTTGCCGGAGGACATCGTCGCGGCGTATCGTGCGTTGGAGCAAGCCAGACACGCAGCGGAGGTCGCGGGGAAGACGGAAGACGCGGGCACCAGGGCCGCGGAGCAGCGCTTGCCGGCGCTGGCCAATGCGAACACTGGCATCCTGCGCGATGTGTTGCGCGAATCCGGCGATGAGGCGCAGCGCGCTGTGGCTGCCGTAATGCTGCCGTATGTGACCGCGAAGGCGGACATCGTGGAAGACTTGCACGAGGCGCTGACGGACAACGACGCCGGGGTACGGGTGAACGCGGTGCGCGCGCTGACGCAGCTGGCACTGCTGGGGCGTGCGGATGCCGCGTCTAAGATCCGCGTGTCGGGAGCCTGGTTTCTGGATATGCTGCAATCGCTCTCCTGGCAGGACCGCACGCAAGCCGCGCACGCGCTGGAAATTTTGACGCGTGACCGCGACGTGTTCGTGCTGAGCCGGTTGCGCGGAGAGGCGCTGGATTCGTTGATCGAGATGGCTCGGTGGCAGACGGAGGCTCATGCGTACCCGGCGTTTCAGTTGCTGGGCCGAGTGGCGGGGCTCACGGATCTGAATACGCGCGATGCTTGGCTGCGGGCGGGTAGGGAGACGGTGATCGGGCAGGCGCTCAAGAACACTCGGTGAAGCTAACGCAACACTCCCAGGCCGATTTGGCCGTGGAGGTTTTGGTCGGGGCTGGCGATGTCGCCACCGCCGAACCAGACTCGGATTTGGTTGGGCTGGACTTCCACCGTGGGATCGGCCAAGACTTTGTTGTCCCAGGGGTAGCTGCCGGTGATTTGGAAATCGGGGATGCGGGTCCAGTTCACACCGTCGTGCGAGCTCGCCAGTTCGAGGTGACGCTGTTCATCGGGGGCGCGAATGTGGAAGAGCATCCACCAATTTGCGCCGGAGGTCCAGACGGCGGGTTCGCCTAGACGGGTGCCTTCCAGGATCGGGTTGGCGCGCAGCTTTTCCCAGGTGATGCCGTCGGGGGAACGCGCTAGGCCGAGCTGTTGGCGGGCGGCGCGGTCTTGGCCTAGGTAGTAGAGATAGAAGAAGTCTCCGGCGCGGATGACGTAGGGGTCGGCCACGGCGCGTTCGTCGAAGCTGCGGTAGGGGCCCTGGTCGAGCACGGTTCCTGCACTGGTCCAAGTGCGGCCATCGCGGGAGCGGGCTAGCGCGATGCGGAGTGGGTAGCCGGTTTCATACCAATAGAAAATTTCGTCGCCGACTACCAGGGCTGAGCCGTTGGCGGCGATGTAGCCGCCTGAGGGAGGCGACAGGACGCGGCCCAGCTTGGTCCACGCGATGCCGTCGGGCGAGGTGGCTGCGGAGGTGTGCCAGACTTTGCCGTCGTATTCGGAGTAGAGATTCCAGTACGCGTCGTGGAAGCGGACTACTGAAGGATTGAGAACGTCGGCTGCGTCGCCGCGTGCGATCACGGGTTCGGCGCGGGCTTCCCAGGTGAAGGGTCCGGAGGGACCTTCGGGTTGTGGGGCGGGGAGTGTGAAATCGGCGTAGCGGCCGCAGCCGGTGAGGAGTAGCAGGGCGGGGAACAGGCACCTCAAAACGGCACCCGGAACGTGAGCTTGGCACCGTCGCCAGGGCGCGAGGCGAGCGACAGTTCGCCAGCCAGCATTTTGATGCGGCGCTTGATGCTGACCGGTCCCAGGCGGGCGGCTTCCAGCTCTTCCAGATTAAACGTGCCTGCGAACGAGAAGCCCGCGCCGTTGTCCTCGACGACGATCTCCACGTGGCGGCCGCGGCGGTGGGCGCTGAGGGAGACGCGCGTGGCGCCGGAATGCTTCTGGATGTTGTTGAAGGCTTCGCGGACGATTTGCAGGATCTCGAGTGCGATGTCGACCTCGGGCGGGTCCTGCAATTCTTCACCGGTGAAGGTGCAGGTGATGCCGGTGTCGCGTTGCAAGCCGTCGGCGACGCGCACCAGGGATGCGGCCAAGCTCATGCCTTCGTCGGGGGGGCGCATGGTGCGGACGAAGGCGCGGAGGTCGGCTACCTGGCTTTTACAGAGTTCTTGCAGGCCCAGGAGTTCCTGCATGGCGACGCCGGCGTCGCGCTCCATTTGGCGGCGGATGATTTCGAGGCGGAGTTGAAAGCCGACGAAGTTCTGCAGCGGTCCGTCGTGAAAGTCGGCGGCGATGCGCTGGCGTTCGGCCTCGCGGGCGCTCAGGGCCTGGGAGCGGATGACCACGTTGTGGCGCAGCGTTGTGGACATGCGGGCTTCGAGGTAGTGCTTGTAGAAGGCGACGGCGACGGCCAGTGCTCCGAGGGCGATGACGGGGGCGATGCCGCCGAACAGCAGTGCGGCGGCGAGGGTTCCGGCGACGGCGGCGAACACGCGGACGCGGTCATGCAGCAGCGCGGTGGAAGCCAGGAAAAAGGCGCAGGCTAGCGGGGCCTGGAACTCGTCGGGCGAGGTCCAGATCCACAGCAAGAAGTACGCGGCGTCGGCGGCGAAGGCGATCCAGCTACGGAGGCGGGTTTCATAGCCAAAGTCGATGCATTCCACCGCTGAGTAGATTGCGTGGGCGGCCAGCAGCAGCCACAGCGTGTTGAGTTCCAGGGGGGCGGAATGCCAATACCACGCGGCGCAGACTAGCGAGACACTCAGGCGTGCGATGCGGAGGGCGAGGCGTCCTCGGTAGGGGACCATGTCTTATCGCTGGTACAAATACAGGCGATGGCTGCGGCCTTCGCCGTCGTCGTCAATGTCCAGGGTGCGAGTGGGCTTCCAGGCGCTGAACTCGAAGTCGTGGGCGACGACGCGTGCACCCTTCTTCAGTTGCTTGTCTAGGATCGGCGTCACCAGGCCGTTGCCGACGGGGAGCAGATAGACGGTGATGAGGTCGGCCGATTCGTAGTTTTGGGCCAGTAGGTCGCCGTGGATGATGCGGGCGGTGTTCGAGAGGCCGAGGGTTTTGATGCGGGCCTCGCTCTGCGTGGCCAGCGACTCGTCGTATTCGACGCCGATGCCCTTAGCTTTGTACTTCTGCGCGGCCATGATGACGATGCGTCCGTCGCCGGAGCCGAGGTCGAACATGGTCTCGCCGGCCTTGAGTCCGCCCAGCTGCAGCATCTTGTCGACGACCAGTTGCGGGGTGGGATAGTAGGGCGCGAGTTTGTCAGGAGTGTTTTGCCCGTTGAGCAGATGCAGCGCGGGGAGCACGAGAGCCAGCGCGAGAAGCGTGAATTTTCTCATTAAGGTTCAATATACACCCGGACGCGGTTGCTCTCCTGGCCGCCCACTTGGAGGTAGAGTTCGGCCATGCCGTATTGGAGCGTGGCGGGGACCTCGATTTCCACCAAATAGACGCCGGTGAAGCCCGGCCACAGCACCGCGCGGAGCACTTCCACAGGCTGGCGGTCGATGTAGGCGGTGACGGGGGCGATGACTTGGGGCAAGTTGTCAGCAGGGGAGGGCACGCCCGCGGGCCATTCGGGGCGGACGCTGCCCAAGCCTTCGGCCATGATGCGCACGCGCATGTGGGAGCGCGCCGGGTGGCTGCTATCGAGCATCACTTCGCGGTCGGCGTCCTGCAACAGTGGCGTGCCGAGCTCTTCCATGATGGCGGGCGAGACGGCCTGTAGCGGGATCGCGGGAAGGTCGCGGCGGCCTTGCGGGCCGGTGACGGAGAGCGCGAGGCTGGTGCCGGTCACGTTGAAGGGGATCTGGATTTCGGTTTTCGAGTCCCCCGAATGCAGCACGGGGACGTTTTGTCCGCTGGCGCTGGCGGAATCAAACTGGGTGCCCATGACGCTGAGCAATTTGCCGGGTGCGGCGGCGCGGGCGAGAAGATCGGCTGCGCTGACGACGCGCGGGTCGGTGAGGCGGTGGGGGGCAAGCGTGGTGTAGAGGCCGAGGCCTTCGAGCGCGGCCCAGAGTTGCGTTTGGCCGCCGTCCAAGCGCACGTCGGAAACGCGCGCCACGGGCAGACCAGGGACGGCGGACCAGCGCGGCAAGGCTCCGAAGACGCCCAGGTCCAGGCTGCCGGCATAGACGCCGGCAGCGGTGGCCAGATAAACTGCGTTGCTGGCGCGGTCGGCGGTTACACCGTTGACGGAGGCGGGGGGCAGGTTCGTGCTGACCGCATCCCACGCGCTGCCGCCGTTGATGCTGTGCATCACGGTCAGCGGTTCCAGCGTCAGACCCGGGCGCGAGGCGAAGGCCGCCAGCGCGATACGCCAGTCGGTAGCGTCCACCCAAATCGCGTTGACGCGGCCGCGCCTTGGGTCTGTGGAGTGCATCCAGGTGCGCAGGCCGTCGGAGGAGACGCTCAGCCGGCCGTTCGCGTCGCCGGCATACACAATGTTCCCTCGGACCACTACCGCGGTCACCTCGACGCCGAACTCCTTGCTGAGGGCTTGGCGCAGCAGATTCTCAAAACGGACATCGTCGTCCGGCGCGACGGTCCAAGCTCTTCGTTCGCCCGCCACCCATTCGAGCACCAATCCGCCCGCCAGCTCGATGCGGGGTCCGTTGGGTCCGGAGGGGACACTGAGGAGCCGTGGACCGGGCAGGTTAGGCAGGGAATCATTCAGCCCATGCCAGCTGCGGCCGCCGTCGAGGGAGCGGAACACGCCCGCGCCGCCAGCCACCGCAATTTCGGCCGGATTCACCGGGGAAACGGCCAAATCGCGCAGGCCGTCGCCGACGATGGAGCCTAGCCGGTCGCCCGTCGTGTTTTCCCAGTGCCGCCCGCCGTCCTCGGAGCGGTAGACGAATTTTCCAAACGCGTAGACGCGCTGCGCGTCGCGAACTGTAGTCCGCACCTGCGCGCCTACTTCGGGCAGCAGGCGGGCGGTGGCCTGGGGAACGGCTGGAACCAGACCGTCCACGTTGCTCTGCCAGCTATCGAAGTCTGTAGTCTCAAGGCTGCGGCCCAGCCCGGTACGAATCCGGAGGGTACTGCCGTCGCTCGAGTACCAAATCCGGTCCACGGGACCGGTGGCCAGGTCGGCCAGACCGAGTTCCACGGCCGCGTTGCCCACGTGATGCCAGTCGGGACGCACCTGTCCTAATAAGGGCAGGGCGACGGCCAGTAGGACAGCGCGTCTCAGTACTGTGGCAAAGTTACTCACGGAACCAATCCATTGTACCCTCTATCCATCGGCTGCTGGAGCCGGAAACTGCTGATTCCAATAATCCTAGATCCAAACTAGGGGTTTCGGCTCACTACTTGCACTGAAATTTAGTGGTAGACTCTTTTGTATGACCGGATACCTCCAGTCACGGACGGCCAAACTGTCGCTTCTGGCGACGGTGCTCTTCGTGTGCCCGGCGTATGCGGACAACTGGTTTTCAGACGCTTCCGAGCACGCCGCTGTTACAAAGACGGTGCAAGGACGGGTTTCGGTTGAAAGAGATTTGCGCCTGTTGGCGCTGGATGTCGGCGATAAGGTCAAGGTTCAGGAGACCATTGTCACGGGCAAGGACGGCCACGCGCTGTTTGAGGTCTCCGACGGCAGCACCTTTGAGGTGTTCCCCAACGCGAAGGTGGTTTTCCGTAAGAATCCGGGCAACTGGCGCGATCTTCTCGACGTGATGCTGGGCCGGGTGCGCGTGCAGATTGAGCACATCGGCAACACGCCGAATCCGAACAAAGTGCTGACGCCCACTGCGGTCATCTCCGTGCGCGGGACGATTTTCGACATTGATGTCAACGATGACGACGAATCCACGCTGGTCACGGTGGAAGAAGGCATTGTCGACGTGGGCCACGCCCTGCTGGGCAGCAACGTGAAGCGCACTTTGCGGGCGGGCGAATCGATTCGCGTGTACCGCGATACGCCCGTCGCTCAGCGTATGGATAAGGGCAACGTAGCCAAGCAAGTGGTCCGCATCGCGCTGGAAGCGGTGGCGGTGATCGCGCGCGGGCCGCGGGGAAGTCTGGGTAGCATCGGCGGCGGCACGGGTGGTATCGGCGGTGTCGGCGGTGTGGGCGATACCGGTGGCGGGACGACTGCTCCTCCGCCGCCTCCCACGGCTCCTTTGCCTCCTCCTCCCCCTCCGACGGGTCTGCCGGGTTTGCCGTAGCGCACTCCGTCGCTCATACTGGAAGGAATTGTATGAAGCTACTCGGCGTGTGCTTGCTGATTTCGCTCTCCGCATTTGGGCAAGACGCCGCGTGGGACAACTCGCCGCACGCTACCCAACTGGCCGTGCAGGCCGCGCGCCTCAAACCGCTGCTGGATCAGCTGAAGCCCGACGATTGGCTGGCGAATGGCGCGCCACCAGCGTATGTGTCGCAGCTGAAGGGCGCGGCGCAGGAGCTCGCGGGGCTCACGGTCGCCGCCGAGCTGCTGGACAAGCAGCCACAGAAGCTCACCGCCGCGCTCGACACCTACTTCCGCTTGCAGCTACTGGAGTGGCGCTTTGAATCGCTCATCGACGCGGTCCGCAAGTATCAGAGCCCTGCGGTCGCCGACCTGATGCTGAGCGTGCTGCGGGCCAACTCCGCCAACCGCGACGCGCTGCGGGCGTTCATCACGGACCTGGCCGCGCGCAAGGAGCAGGAGTTCACCGTCGTCAACCAGGACGCCCAGGCCTGCCGCACGCAGCTAGCGCAAATCCCCACGGCCAAGCAGCGGGCCACGAAAGCCAAATGAGCGAATCCACTTTCTCTTGCAGCATCTGCGGCGAGCCATCGCAAGACATCTGTGTGCACTGCACCAAGGACGCCTGCGCCAACCACCTGTGCGCGAAATGCCACCGCTGCAGCGATTGCTGCAATTGCGAGCAGCGCCGCTCGGCTGAGTAGCCTGCTCGGATTCTTTGGCCACAGATGAAGGGGATGAAGGGGATAAGACCGGACCTGTTCTTATCCCCTTCATCCCCTTTATCTGTGGCCAATTCCTTGTAACGGAGCAGCCATGCGCTGCCTCGCGCTACGATGAAAACGTCACCATGAAATTTCTAGTCACTGGAGGCGCCGGGTTCATCGGCTCCGCCTTCGTCCGCCAGATTCTGGCCACGCGCGCCGACGCTGAAGTTGTGAATTTGGACAAGCTCACCTATGCAGGGAATCTGGAGAACCTCACCAGCATCGCCGCTGATTCGCGTTACCGGTTCGTGCATGGCGACATCTGCGACCGTGAACTGGTGCGCGGGCTGATGCGCGACGAGCGGCCGGACGTTGTCGTCCACTTCGCGGCGGAGTCGCATGTGGACCGCAGCATTCATTCGCCGGGGCCGGTGATTGACACCAACTTCGTCGGCACTTTTTCCTTGCTGGACGCGGCGCGTGAGTTTTCGATTCCGCGCTTCCACCACGTTTCCACCGACGAGGTCTACGGAAGCATTGATGCGCCGCACGAGGCTGACGAGAATTTTCCGCTGAAGACCGCGAGTCCCTATTCGGCGTCGAAGGCCGGCTCCGATCTCTTGGCGCTTTCCTACTTCACCACCTACAAAATGGCGGTGACCGTTTCCCGCGCGTCCAACAACTACGGGCCGTTTCATTTTCCTGAAAAACTCATCCCTCTGATGATCTCGAACGCGATGGAAGACAAGCCGCTGCCGATTTACGGTGACGGCATGCAGATCCGCGATTGGCTCTATGTGGACGATCACTGCTGCGGAATTCAGGCCGTCATCGACAAGGGCCGCGCGGGGGAGATTTACAACATCGGGGGCAACTGTTCGCTGCCAAACGTCGAGGTGGTGCGGCGGATTCTGAAGATCCTGGGCAAGCCGGAGTCGCTGATGAAGACGGTGACGGACCGTCCCGGCCATGATCGCCGCTATGCGCTCACTAGCGCCAAGCTGATGGGCGAGACTGGCTGGGCTCCCCGGATGACGTTCGATCAGGGGCTAGCGGAAACGGTGGAGTGGTACAAGCGCAATCCCGAGTGGGTGGCGCGCGTGCGCAGCGGGGAATACCGGAAATTCTACGAGACGAACTACGCGAATCGCTAGAGTGCTAGGCTAGCTCCCATGAGAGTTCTTGCCTTGCTCGCGTTCGTCCCTCTGCTGGCTGCGCAAAGTCTGACCGGTGTCTTCGATATTCACGCGCATGCTGACCCGGATGGGATGGCGCGGTCGATTGACGCGATTGCGCTGGGGCGGTTGGTCAAAGCTTCGGGCATGCGCGGGATGGTGCTGAAGAACCACTACGAATCCACAGCAGGGCTCGCGTACCTGGTGCGTCAGGATACGCCGGGACTCGAGGTGTTCGGCGGCATCGCGCTCAATCTGCCTGTGGGTGGAATCAATCCGGCGGCGGTGGAGTGGATGACCAAGGTGAAGGGCGGCTACGGGCGCGTGGTGTGGATGCCCACGTATGATTCGCAGCATCACGTCACCACGCAGCGCGAGCAGCGGCCCTTTGTGCCGGTGTCGAAAGACGGCAAGCTGTTGCCCGACGTGGTTCGCGTGATCGGGCTGATCGCGCAGCACAAACTGGTGATGGCGACAGGGCATTCGTCTCCCGAGGAAGTGCTGCTGCTGATCCGCGAGGCCAAGCGCCAGCGCGTGGAGCACATCGTGGTGACGCACGCGACCAACAACTTCGTGGGGATGAGCGTGGGGCAAATGCGCGAAGCTGCGGCGTTGGGGGCGATGCTGGAATTCGTGTGGGTGCGGCCGGGCTCGGCGGCGGTCGCACAGACGGTGCAGGCGATCAAGGCGGTGGGCGTGGAAGCGTGCATCCTATCGAGCGACCTGGGGCAGGCCGCGAATCCGCTGCATCCCGTGGGGCTGCAGGCGTTCTTTGCGGATTTGTTGAAGCAGGGGCTGACGCAGGCGGAGATTGACCAGATGGCGAAGCGTAATCCTGCGGTGCTGCTGGGGCTGAATCCGTAAACCCGAAACGGCAGGCGAAACCGCCTGCCCTACCTTCGTTCGGGGGTGCTTTTGGCGCGGAGGGCTTTTTCGATGGCGGCGTGTTTCAGCCGCTTGGCTTGTTGTAGCGGGGTGCGGTTCTTGGTATCCCTCACCTGTATGTCGGCCCCGGCTGCCAGCAGGGCTTCGAGTGTTTTCGTATCGCCGAAATCAATCGTCGCGGCGTACATTAGCGGCGTGTAGCCATTGTCATCCACGTCGTCGAGCGGGACTTTCGCCGCCGCCAACATCGGGATTACTTCGGCGCGATTAGTGATGGTGGCCCAATGCATCAGGTTGATGCCGGTGCCTTCGACGCCGCTTGCGTCGGCACCGGCGGCGATCAATTCGTGGACAGCTGGCGCGTGTCCGAAGGTCACGGCTTCGCTGAGCGCGGAACCGGAGTCGGGGTCCGCGCCGGCTTTGAGTAGCAGTCGCAGCATTTCCAAATCTCCGGACATCGCCGCCAAGCTGAGCGGCGTGTTGCGTCCTCGGGTGCCTTCCGGCGGGTTTGCGGGTGCGCCGGCCGCCAGCAGTTTCGCCACGGCGGTGGAGTTCCCGTAGTAGGACGCCGCGGCCAGCAACTGGGCGTAGGGCGAGAGGGAGTCCACGCTTGGCTCGATGCGAGTGGCCACGGGCAGGGGGGGAGCGCTCGCGGGGATCGTGCTCAGCAGCGCCATGGTCGCCCACGCGCTGCCTGCATAGGAAAGGAACTGGTCTTTCTTGTACGGGAACCCGGTTTCAAAATACGGCGGGCTCACCTCCGCCGGAGATAACATGCGCGTGCGGACGTGCCATGTGCCGTCGCCCGCCTGGTTCGACAGTAAGAATCGAACACCTTTCGGTGCTGCGGTGCCCGCAGCCTGCAACGCAAACACGGCCTGGCCAGTCGAGTAGGCATCCGAGGCATAGCCGCTGAGCTGTCCCCAGCCGCCGTCGGGGCGCTGCATGGCGAGCAGGTCGGCTTGCGCGGCTTTCGCATCCGCCCCGGCCCACACCAGTCCCATCACGCGGAACGATGCGTCTTCGGTCGAAACTGGCTTGTTGGTTGCGAGCCAGCTTGCCGCGGCGGCGACGCGCGGATCGCCGGGCCTGGCGCGCAAGGCTCGCACAGCAGTCGCCGTGGTGGTGAAGAGACTGCTGGAATGCGGAGGACGGAAGTCTGAGGTGACCCAGTGCCCATCTTCGCGCTGCCAGGATGCGAGGCGCTGCCGCCGGACTTGCGAGGCGGGCTCCAGGCCGCGGCCTGCGAATTCTTCGGCGATGAGCAGCAGGCTATCGTTCGGGGTGGGGTCGGCTACGTTGCGGGCCTGCACCACTTCATCGAGAGCGCCGCCGGACTTCCACGTCTTCTCTTCAACGACGGCTAGCACGGCTTCGTCAATGGGGACGCCGCGCTGCTTCGCCATGCGCATGGTGAGAATCGCCAGCGCGTTATGGTGGCAGGAGAAGCACGCGCGTTCCTTCACGAAGGTGGCGGCGGAGCGCTGCAACGGCGGCAGCGCGCGATCAATCGATTTGCGGACAGCTTGCGGGGTCTGGGCGAAAGCGGCGGCGGCTAGTAGAAAGAAAATCCACACGCGAGCCATCTACCGCTTCGCTTTGGCGTTGAAGTCGGCGTCGCTGACTTCTTCCATCCACGTCAGATCTCCCCGCGTGGTGTTGAATTGGACGGTGCTGGCGTCCGGCGTGGCTCCGTGCCAATGCACGACGCCGGACTGCACGTAGTAGGCTTCATTGGCGCGCAGCTCCATCACGGGGCCGCCCTTGTTCTGGTGATGGGACACGCCTTCTTCCACCAGCATGATCTGCCCGCCGCTGTGGCTGTGCCACTTGGTGCGCGCGTTCTTCTCGAACTTGTAGTGCGCGGTGGCCACTTTGTACTGATCGGGGACGGGCGTAACCGTGCCCATGAAGTTCGGGTTCGCCTTGGTGTTGGGCGTGGCGCTCTGGACCTGTGCCCGCGCCACCCACACCACCGGCCCGAGCGCGGCGGCCAGGACTGCCCCTACGTAGACGAATCGCGCCGGCTTCATACTAGCGTTGCCCCGGCCACCGCGTGTCGATTGGCTTCGACGCGTCCGCCGTAATCTGCAGATCCGCGCAGTGATGATAGGTGAAGTCGCCGTCCTTGTTGCGGCCATGCTCGGCCATGAACTGGGCGATCTGCAGCGTACACTTGGCGCAGTTGATGTTGGGCAGCGTCACATCGGTCTCCAGCGCGTCGGCCATCTTCGATTGATGGGGCCACAACCCGTCGACCAGCACGGGAGGACGCACCGGGTTCATGATCACGGCGGAGACAGACTGCGGGCCTTTGTCGCTATCGCGCAGCGTGACTTCCGGATCCGGCGGCAGCTCCGTGCGTGAGGCCACGGAAAGCGAGATGCGGTAGTGACCGGGATGGTACACGGTTTCCTGCACCTTCACGTGGAGCTTCGATCCGCCGACGGCTTTGCTGACGATGCCTGTGGGCGTGCCGGGATTCGCCGGACCCTTGGCATTGGCCGTGGTGCCGCCGCAGGGGCCGAGCTTCTGTGGGTCGCCGAGAGCGTTCTCCATAATCGCCGACTCCGGCGCGAGCAGCTTGAAGTGCGCACTCACGAACTGGGGAGCCAGAATAGCGGCCGAGGCAGCCACACATAATCCAACAAAGCGTTTCATCGTGAAACCTCCATCAAAAGGTATAACACAGTACCAGTGCGCGCGGGTTTGGGCAGGAGTATAATCAGTGCCCATGGGGAACTTCGCGCGGGCACTCGTCCTTATGTTGGCCACTGGATTCGCCGCGGCCCAGACCACCACACCCTCGCCGACGCCCACTGTGCCCACTCCGCCCACCACGGGCGGGGGCGGCGGGACAACCACGCCTACCGCGCCTTCCGCCACGCAGCAGACGCCACAGACCACGCGGCAGCCCCAGCAGCCGCCGCAACCGATCTTCATATCGGGGAACGTTGCACTGCCCGACGGCACCGAGCCGCCGGATCGCGTGCTGATCGAACGCCTGTGTGGGACCAGTAGTGTGCGTTCGGAGGGCTACACGGATTCGAAGGGACGCTTCAGCCTGCAATTGGGGCAGAGCTTGCAGTTGGTGCCCGATGCCAGCGAGGTCATGTTGCTGGACGGCACGCAGGGATTCTCCTCCGGCTCACGCAACGGGGCGAACGGGCAATCCGCCGATCCGTATTTGAGCTGTGAGTTACGCGCCCGCCTAGCTGGGTACCGTAGCTCCACCATCATCCTGGCGGGCCGTAGGGCGATGGATAACCCGGCCGTGGGCACGCTCACGATTTTTCCGATTCTGAAAACCGAAGGCCAGGCGATTAGCGCCACCAGCGCCGCCGCTTCCAAGGATGCCCGCAAAGCGTTTGAGAAGGGCATTAGTGAGGCCAAGAAACAGAAGTGGGGCTCGGCTGAGAAGGAACTGCGCAAGGCCGTGGAGTTGCACGCTAAGTATGCGGAGGCGTGGTTCGCGCTGGGTAAGATCTACGTGGACCGCCAGCGGCTGCCGGAGGCCCGCGAGGCGCTCTCCCACGCCATCGCCGCCGACCCGCAATATGTCTATCCTTACGAGCAGCTGTACATCGTCGCGTTCCAAGAGTCGAGCTGGCAGGAGCTGGCGGACACCACGGATCGCCTGCTGCGGCTGAATCCGTACGAGTTTCCTGGAGCCTACTATTTCAGCGGCGTGGCGCACTACCAACTCAAAAACTATGACGCCGCGCAAAAGAGCCTGGAGCAGGCCATCAGCGCCGACCGCCGCAATCAGAATCCGAAGACCCACTACGTATTGGGCCTGGTGCTGGTGCAGAAGCATGACTACCAGGCCGCTGCTGAAAGTTTGGTGACATTCGCCAACTTGGCACCCAATGATCCGCAAATCCCGAAGGTCCAAGCCATCTTGGAGCAAATTGAAAAAGCCGCCCGTTAGTATGATTCGAACCGTAGCTCTCTTCGCACTCGCCACCGTCGCGTGGTCCCAGCCGCAGACTAAGCCCATCAAGCGACCGCCGAACAATCAACTGGCGCTGGAGGGTCCGGACGCGCCGGTGGGGCGCATCGATTCGCCTGTCACCATCGCGGGCACAACGGCGGGGCTGGTGTTTCACGTTTCGCCGCTGTCGGCCAAGGGCTTGCTCTCGCAGCAGATTGATGACGCGATCAAGGCGCTGGACAAAGCCAACGGTGCGGCGACGTTTCTTAAGTTGCGCGCGTTCGTGGCTGGCACCGGCGATTTGCGGCGCGTACAGACGATCGTCAACGGATTGTTCACGGATCGCAGGCTGCCGCTGCCAGTGGTGACCACGGTGCAGGTGGGTGCGTTGCCGCTGGAAGGCGCGCAGGTGGTCATCGAGAGCATCAGTGAGGACAAGAAGTCCGTGAACCCGGTCGGGTTGGCGTTCATCGCACCGCTGGACGCGGCCAACGGAGCCCAGGCGGTGGCGGCGTTGCAGGCGGCAATGGGATCGTCCGTGCCGCTGCGGGTGACCTGTTTCGCAGATTCGTTGGGAGAGGCGGAATCGGCGCGCGCGGCGGCGGGTAAAGCGTTCCCGAAGATTGCGGGGGTCTTCGTGCAGAGCACACGCTACACGCTGGGCTCGCGCGTTGCGTGTGAAGCCATCGCGCAAGGCGGGCCTGTGCAGGCGGCCAAGCTGATCTTCGCGGCGGCGCAGGTGACGTTCGGGGAGCAGGACGCGGACTTAGCGCTGGCGTTTGAGCGACTGGACAAGGCGCTGGAGCCGGCAAACGTGAAGCGCTCCGACGCCGCGCTGGTGAACGCGTACGCCACATCGAGGGCCATCGCGGATAAAGTTCGCGCGCGCGCAGCGTCGGTATTCATCGAAGGCTTGCCCGGCCAAGATGCCACGTTGGCAGTGGAAGCCGTAATTCCGAAATAGCCCCCGGCGTAAGCCTGGGGCTTCACTCCCCGCGAATCAAATCCTCATATGTCTCGCGCTGGCGGACGATTCGGGCCACGCCTTCATCCACAAGCACTTCTGCGGCGCGAGGCCGGGCGTTGTAGGTCGACGACTGCACGAAGCCATAGGCTCCCGCTGTACAGACAGCCAGCAGATCGCCCGGGAACGCCTCCGGCATGGTGCGGTCATGTGCCAAGAAATCGCCGCTCTCGCAGACCGGCCCCACCACGTCGGCGCATATCGTCGGGAGTCCTTCGGCGGCGCGCACCGGCAGGATCTCATGGTGGGCGTCGTAGAGCGCCGGACGGATCAGGTCCGTCATCGCGGCATCGGTGATCACGAATTCTTTGGTGCCGGTCCGCTTGCGATACAACACACGCGTCACCAACACGCCCGCGTTGCCGACAATGGAGCGTCCTGGTTCCACCATCACCTCCAGGCCCCTGCCCGTTGTCCGCGCACGGAGCGCCGCGACGAATTCGCTGATCACGGGAACTTCGTCGTCGGGTTTGTAGCCAACGCCCAAGCCGCCGCCGAGGTCGGCATGCCGGATATCGAACCCGCGCCCACGCAGCTTGTCGATGAACTCCAGCACCCGGTCCACTGCCTTTAGCAACGACGTCGGATCAAAAATCTGCGATCCGATGTGACAGCTGACGCCCTCGATCAACAGGCTCTTGTGTGCACGCGCGCGTTCGTAGACACCTTCGGCTTCGTCAATGTCGATGCCGAACTTGTGAGCCTTCCCGCCGGTGGAAATATAGGCGTGCGTTGAGGCTTGCACATTCGGGTTCACGCGAATCGCAACACGGGCCTTCACGCCGCGCCGGTGCGTCAGCGAGTCGATCAGCGCCAGCTCCGGCTCGGACTCGCAATTGAATGCGAAGATCCCAGCCTCCAGGGCTTGGTCAATCTCGGCGGAAGTCTTACCGACGCCGGAGAAGACGACCTTGGATGGGTCGCAGCCCGCCTTCAATACGCGAAACAACTCGCCGCCGGAGACGATGTCGAAACCCGCGCCCTCCTTCGCCAGCAACCTGAGAATAGACAGGTTCCCGTTCGCCTTCATGGCGTAGTAGACCCGATGCGGAGTATCCCCAAACGCATCCGCGTACGCGCGGTAGTTCTCCCGCAGAGTCTTGGCAGAGTACACATAACACGGCGTGCCCGCCATCGCCGCCACATCCGCCAACGCGACGCCGTCGCACATCAGCGACCGGTCCAAGTATTCGAGAGGTTTCATCTTAGTGAACTCGTAGCACGATCACCGATTGATCGTCCGATATCGCCGTGCCGCCGCGATGTGCGTCCAATTCCGCAATCACCGCGTTCGCAACTTCCTTGGGCGTATCCGCGTGATGCTTCTTCAATAACTTCAAAACCCGGGCGCGCCCGAACTCTTCGCCGTGTACGTTCACCTGATCTTCCACGCCGTCGGAGTAGAACAACACCACGTCGCCTGATTCCAAAGACACTTCCAGCTCATCGTAGGTGATGTCATCCAGCAGCCCGATCGGCACGCCTTCAATCCTTGGCTTTAGAATCTCACCCTGCCGCCATACCAGCGGCGCACACGCCCCGGCGTTCGCCATGCGCAAGCTTCGGCTGGTTGGATTCCAAAAGGCCACCAGCAGCGTCGCGTATTGTGCGTCTACCTTGCGCTCCAGCAGCGTTTCATTGAGTGACTTGATGAGCAGCGCCGGCGAATTGCGCCGTGGACCCAGGATACGTAACAATCCGCTGATCAACGCGCCGTACAGCGCCGCCGCCGCGCCCTTGCCGCTGACGTCGCCGAATGCGATGACGGAGAAGTTGTCGCTGGATTCAAAGAAATCGTACACGTCGCCCGAGATTTCCCGAGCCGGACGCGAGCGGATGCCGACTTCCAGCCCTGGCAGCTCCGGAGCCGATTGCAGCAGCAAGCGCTGCAGCTTGCGCGCGGCTTTCAAATCCTGCTCCAGCAGCTGTTCGCGCTGGGCTAATTCCTCATACAGCCTGGCATTTTCTACGGAACTGGCGATCTGCGGTGCCAGCATCGATAGCACGCGCTGATGATCCTCAGTGAAGAAGTTGATCTTCTCACTCTCAACGTTCAGCACACCCACCACGCGATCCTGCACAATCAGCGGTACGGCCAGCTCAGATCGGATTCCACGGTGCGAGGCGATGTAGCGCTCATCGGCGGCGGTGTCTGCCACGCGCACAGGCTTCCGCGTTTCCACAGCCGAACCGGTGATCCCCTTGCCCAGCGGGATGTTGCCGATGTCCACCCGCTGGTCGTAGCGCGCGCTGAAGCGGGTGCGCAGCAGGTCATTCGCGGGGTCCACAAGGAAAATGCCGAACGCATCGTAGTTGATGAGCACGCGCACGGAGGCCGCGATGCGCTTCAGTAACTCATCCAGGTCAAGAATCGAGCTGAACTCGCGCGACAGCTCCGTCATCGTGCGCGACGTGCGGTTTTGCTTCTCCACGCGCCGGTACAGCCGCGCATTGTCGATGGACACGGCGACGCGTGCCGCGATCAGCCGCAGCATGGCGCTCTCACGCTCTGTGAACGCGTTGATCCGCGTGGACTGCACGTCCAGCACTCCCACCACGCGCCCGCGCGCCATCATGGGCACGGCCAGCTCACTGCGCACCGCATCCAGTGCGTTCAGATAACGTGGATCGGAGTGTACGTCGCCAACCACGACAGGCTGCCGCCCGGATGCAGCGGCCCCCACGATGCCTTCGTTCAAAGACACCACCAGGCTCTTGACGATTTCCTCGCGATGCCCGATGGCGTAGCGGATGCTGAGCCCCTTCTCGCGTTCGTTGCAGAGCAGGATGGCGAACAGATCATAAGGGATGACTTCCTTGACAATGCCGGCGATGGCCGCCAGTTGCGCATCCAGATCGAGGATCTCCGCTGTGACGCGGGAGACCTCCAGCAGGAAGTCGAGCAGTTCCGCGCGCTCACGGAATTGCACTTCAGATTTGCCGATACCCGCCATCTACCCCCGCATCCCTTGTAAAATTGCAATTCCGGCGCTCGCGCCAATGCGGTTCGCGCCAGCGGCAATCATAGCGCGGCAGTCGGCCCAGGTGCGAATCCCGCCCGACGCCTTCACGCCCATCTTCGCGCCCACCACCGCCCGCATCAACGCTACGTCCGCGGCGGTCGCGCCTCCAGAGGCGAACCCGGTGGACGTCTTGACGAATGCGGCCCCAGCCTGACGCGACAGCTCGCACGCTTGGCGCTTCTGTTCGTCATTGAGCAACGCTGTCTCCAGGATCACCTTCACCGGAGCGCCGCAGCCGACTACCGCGCGGATGTCCTCTGCCACCGCGCGCAAATTGCCTGCGACGAGTTCGCCTACATTCAGCACCATGTCGATTTCCGCCGCCCCTGCCCGCACCGCACGTTCGGCTTCGGCCACCTTGATCGCCGTCGCGTTCGCGCCCAATGGGAACCCGACTACGGTGGCCACTGCGACTCCCTCCGCCACCGCGAACTCCACCCAGTAGGGATTCACGCATACGGTAGCGAAGCCGTGCTCGCGCGCCTCCGCACACAGCTTCCGCACGGCGGCAGCGGTGGCTTCGGGCTTCAATAAAGTGTGATCAATGAGCGCAGCGACTTCTTGCGGTGTGAGGATTGCCGGGTCCATTCTTAATGATATCGCGCGCAGCGCAGCGTCCGTCCCCGCTATCATAGATGAATGTCCGAAGTTGCCGTAGCCTCTCCGTCCGTCATTGATCTTGAGAAGCAATATCTCTTCCAGAATTACGCCCGCTTCCCGCTTATCCTCACCCGCGGGAAAGGCTGCTACGTGTATGATTCGTCGGGCAAGCGCTACCTCGATCTGATTGCCGGCATCGGCGTCAATGCGCTGGGACACGCGCATCCGCGCATGATGAAGGTGATCCGGGCGCAAGCCGCGCGCATGATTCACTGCTCCAACCTTTACTACAACGAATACCAGGGGCCGCTTGCTGAGCGTATCGCCAAGGTCTCAGGTCTGGACCGCGTGTTCTTCTGCAACTCCGGCACCGAGGCCAATGAGGCCGCGCTCAAGATCGTCCGGGCTCATGGCCGTAAGATTTCGCCGGATAAGTTCGAGACGGTGGCCTTGAATGGCTCCTTCCACGGCCGCACCTTCGGCGCTCTATCCATCACCGGCCAGGAAAATTACCGGCGCGACTTTGAGCCGATGCTCCCCGGCGCGCGCTTTGTCAACCGCAATGACATTGGCGCTTTAGAGCAAACCGTCACGGACAACACCGCGGGCATTGTGCTCGAAATCGTGCAGGGCGAAGGCGGGGTGCATCCGCTCACGGAAGAGTTCATCGGCAAGGCACGCGAGCTGGCAAACCGGCACAACGCGCTGCTGGTCTGCGACGAAATTCAGTGCGGCGTGGGCCGCCCCGGCACCTATTTTTCGTACCAGATGCTGGATCATCCCATGCTGCCGGACGTGATCACCGCGGCCAAGCCGCTTGCCGCCGGGTTGCCGCTCGGCTTCGTCGCCGCTACTGAGCGCGCCGCATCGGTCATCGCACCCGGTCAGCACGGCACGACGTTCGGCGGCGGCCCGCTTGCCTGCCACGCAGCACTCGAATTCTTCGACATCCTCGATGAGCTGCTGCCGAACATCATCCACGTCGGCGGCTACTTCCGCATGCGCCTCATGGAACTCGCGCGCCACTTCAGCTTCATCAAGGAAGTCCGCGGGGTGGGCATGATGATCGGGGTCGAGTTGGAATTCGCAGGCAAACAGGTGGTGCTCGACTGCATGGAAAAGGGCCTGCTCATCAACTGTACGCACAACACCGTGCTGCGCGCCCTGCCGCCTTACATCCTTTCGGAGCAAGACGTGGACCGCGCCATCACAGTACTGAAAGGCGTGTTCAAAAAGACCAAGGCTCCTGCTTAAATGGTGTCTGACACCATTTAGAACGGGTAGTGCGCTTGGCCGCGCTGAATCGTTACCCACTTCAGCTGCGTGAGTTCGTCCATGGACCATTGCCCGCCTTCGCGGCCCGGGCCCGAATCCTTGACGCCGCTGAACGGACCGTGCGGCTCGTCGTGAATGGTCGACCCGTTGATGTGTACCGAGCCCGTCTCCAGTTCCATCGCGCAGCGCATCGCTACCTGCAGATCGTTTGTAATCACCGCAGAGGTCAGCCCGTAGCGGGAATTATTGGCCAAGCGGATCGCATCGTCGACATCCTTCGCCTTGATCACGCTGCAGACGGGTCCGAACAATTCTTCCTGGAAGACGGCCATGGTTTCAGTAACGTCCGCGATCACCGTCGGCTGGAAGAAGTTACCGTCATAGGTTCCGCCGCACAGGACGCGCGCGCCTGATGCCTTCGCCGCGTCAATCCGGCTGGCGATGAACGGACACTGCGAGGCGCGGATCAGCGGACCGATCACCGTGTGCGGATCATGCGGATCGCCCACCTTGAGCGTCTTTACTTTTGCAACGAACAGGTCCAGGAACTTTTCATACACCGACTCGTCCACAATCACGCGCGAGCCAGCCATGCAGATCTGTCCCTGGTGAATGAACAGGCCGAAGGTCGCCGTATCGACGGCGTACTTCAGATCCGCGTCTTTCATCACCAGCAGCGGACTCTTGCCGCCCATCTCCAGATCGAACTTCTTGCCGCGCTTGGCGCATTCGACGGCAATCTGCCGGCCCACTGCGGTGGAACCGGTGAACAACACGGCCTTGACGCGCGGATCGGAATACATGGCCTCGCCCAACGTCGGGCCGTCGCCTGTGACCACGTTCAGCACGCCGGGAGGCAGGCCCGCTTTATCGAAAATCTCCGCGATCTTCAGGCCAATCAGCGAGGTTTCTTCGGACGGCTTCAGCACGAACGTATTTCCCGCGGCCAGCGCGAACGCGACTTTCTTCGTCGCCAGAATCAGCGGGAAATTGAACGGCGCAATGCCGCCCACCACGCCCAGTGGACGCCGGATCGCCATGGAGAAACGGCCCGGGGTATCGCAAGGAATGGTGTTCCCCATGATGCGCCTGCACTCGCCCGCGGCGGAGCGCAGCACGCCGACCACGTAGGATACTTCAAACTGCGACTTGCCGAAGGTAGCGCCGCCTTCATCGATCAGCAGTTCAACAACCTCAGCCCGCATGGACTCCAAGATATCCGCCGCGCGGATCAGGATGAGTTCGCGTTCTGAAGGCGTGGTGTTGCCCCACAGATCCTTCACCGCATAGGCTGCGTCAATCGCGCGCGTCATGTGCTCGGGCTTGGCCATGAACACGCTGGCCACTGTCTTCCCGTTCGCCGGGTTCAACACCGCGGTTCGCGAGGCCGGGTCGGTTTCAATCGTTTGTCCGTTAATGTAGGGTGCCGTCATAGTGAAATCCTCCGTCTATGGTACACAATGTGGTTGGCCGCCCTACAGCAGGTGATGATGCCCGCCTTTTTCCAGCAGCTTGACCAAATCGCCGACCTGCTGTGCACGCTTGCGGTCGGCGACTAGCAGCGCGTCGGGAGTATCCACAATCACCAGATCGTGCACGCCGAGCAGCGCCACCAGTTTCTTCGCGTCCACGAAATTGCCGGAGCTGTCTTCGATGAGCGCCGAGTTGCGCACCGCATTGCCCTGCTTGTCGCGCCCGTGCAGTTCGTAGACCGCGTTCCAGCTGCCCACGTCATTCCAGCCGAAATCGCCCGTCGGCAACCCGACTACATTCTTTGCCTTTTCGAGCACCGCGAAGTCGATGGAGATGTTCTCGCAACGCGGAAAAGTTTCTTCGAGCCGCGCCGCGAACCCGCGCTGGCCGAAGGGCGGCAGGCTCGCCAGCAGGCTCGCCGTCTTCGGCTGAAACTCCCGCAGCGCGTCCAGCAGCACTCCTGTCTTCCAGAAAAACATCCCCGCGTTCCAATAGAAGTTGCCGGCGTCAAGAAACTTCTGCGCGGTCTTGGCGTCGGGCTTTTCGCGGAAGCGGCGCACCGGCAGCAGTTTCGGCGCGCCCGGCTGGACGCCCTTGGGAAACTCGATGTAGCCATACCCCGTCTCCGCCCAACGCGGCTGAATGCCCAGCACCACAATCTTGCCCGCCTGCGCCGCGGCAATCGCCGGCTTCAATTGGCGGATGTAACTGCGCGGGTTGCCGATCACGTGGTCCGCCGGGAAGACTCCCATGATGGATTCGGGGTCTATGCCGTGCAGAATCCGCGCAGCCAGTCCGATGGCCGGAGCCGTATTCCTCTGCGCCGGCTCTGCCAAAATCTGCCGTGCCGGAACTTCCGGCAACTGCTTCACGATCTCCGCCCGCAGATGGTCGTTGGTGAGAATCCAAATCCGTTCAGGAGGTAGGACAGGCTTCAGCCTGTCAACCGTCTGCTGAATGAGTGACCTCTCCCCAAACAGCCGCAATACCTGTTTCGCACTAGCCCGTCGGCTGAGCGGCCAGAACCGAGTGCCGCGCCCTCCGGCGAGAATCAGCCCGTGAAAGTTCTTCATGTCCTATTCCTGGGAATACCCGCGGACCAACTTGAACTGCCGCTCCCATCGCGTCTTGGTGAAAAAGTTCAGCGCGATATCGACAAAATGCGTCACAGAGTAGCCCGTCAAGCTCGTGGTGTCCGTATCGTAGGACCAGAAAATGATCGCAGGCTTGCCGATGATGTTCTCGCGCGGCACCAGACCCCAATAGCGGCTGTCCGCCGAGTTGTCGCGATTGTCACCCATCGCGAAATAGAAGTCGGGTGGCACCACGAGTTCCCCGTTTTGCACGTTCTTCAACATCGCGGATGCGCCGTCCCACATCTCTCCGCCACGGTCTTGGAAGCTCCGCGCAAACGACTCCCTGGGCGGCAACTCTCCTGGGAAATTGTCGCGGTAGGCTTGCATCTCGGGGTAGACGTGCTGCTTGTACGGCTCCTTCAACAGCTTGCCATTGACGGACACCATCTTGTCCACAATGCGCACGCGGTCACCCGGAACCCCGATCACGCGCTTCACGTAGTTCTGCCGGATATCCACTGGATAGCGGAAGACAATGATGTCCCCGCGCTTCGGGTCCGCGTACGGCAGAAACATCCGGCTGATCGCGCCCGAAGGCGCGTACGCCAACTTATCCACCAGCATGTGATCGCCCACCATTACCGTGGTATCCATGGACGGGGTGGGCACAATAAACGCCTGTACCAGCGTCGTGGTGCCAAATAGCAGGATCAGAATGTTCAACGACCACTCGTTGATGAAGCCCTTAACCGCATCACTGGTTTTGCTTGAGGTGGCGTTGCTCATTTGAGAGGATATCCGTGGATCAGCAGGAACGTGCGGTTCCAGCGCGTCTTGCTGAAGAAATTCTTGCCCAGATCCAGAATGTGCCGTGTGCTGATAGACGAATCATTCAGGTCTTCGGTAGGCGCGTCATAGGACCAATACACAATCAGCGGCTTGCCGATGATGTTCTCACGCGGCACGAAGCCCCAGAAGCGGCTATCTAGCGAACGGTCGCGGTTGTCGCCCATCGCGAAATACTTCTTTGGCGGCACGATCACTTCGCCATTCACCACGTGATCCGTCAACATGCCGTACGCGCCGCTCTCCACGTGGACGTTGGGATCGCCCGGGAAATTGTCGCGGTAGGAATCGATGTAGTCGTCCTTGTGGAAGGTGTACGGCTCATCCACTTTGACGCCGTTGAGGTAGACTTCCTTGTTGATGATGCGGATGCGGTCGCCCGGAATGCCGATGGCCCGCTTGACGAACGTCTGTGAAATATCTTCCGGGTAGCGGAATACGATGATGTCCCCGCGCTTCACTTCGGTGTACGGAATGAAATACCGGCTGATGGGCCCCGCCGGCGCAAACGCAAGTTTGTCCACCAGCAAATGGTCGCCGATCAGCAGCGTGTCTTCCATGGACCCCGTCGGGATCACATACGCCTGCACCAGCGTCGTGGTGAGGAATAGCAGCAGTAGGATGGTGATGGTCCACTCCGCTAGCGTGCTACGGGGACGCTCGCCTTCCCACTCAGGGACCTTCTGCTCCGGCGGCTCGGGCGCAGCAGCGACGGGCGGATCGATCTGATCCAGAGCCGCGACAGCCTGCTCGAACAACGACGGGGCGCGAGTCTCCTCAAACCCAAATCTCTCTTGATTCACTACTACTATCTTAAGCTACTCGCTACCCTTCAGGCTCTTCGGGCAAATCATCGATCCGGTTCTCGAATCGCGTATACGCGCCCAGGAACCGCAGCGGCACTTTCCCAATGGGACCGTTACGCTGCTTAGCAATGATGACCTCGGCCAGACCCTTCAAGTCCTCGCGATCACGTTTGTAGACTTCCTCGCGATAGATGAACATAACGATGTCGGCGTCCTGCTCAATGGATCCAGAATCTCTCAAGTCGCTCAACTGGGGAGTGTGGTCGCCGGGACGCGTTTCCGCCGCGCGGCTCAGCTGGGACAGCACCAGGAACGGCACGTCCAAATCCTTCGCCAGCAGCTTCAATCCGCGGGAGATTGCGCTGACTTCCTGGTTGCGGTTCTCACTGCGCCCGCGGCTGCTCATCAACTGCAAGTAGTCAATGACGACCAGGGAAAGGCCGTGCTGGCTCTTCATGCGGCGGAGCTTGGCGTGGATGTCCATCAGATTGACGCCGGGGGTGTCGTCCAAGAACAGCGGGCTTTCGGTGATGTTCGCCAGCGTGACCTGCAACTTGCGCCGCTCGTCTTGATTGAGGAACCCAGCGCGGAACTTGTGTTGGTCCACGCGGGCCCCCGCGCACAGTAAGCGAGTGAGCAAGCTGGATGACGACATTTCGAGCGAGAACACCGCCACGGGCTTCTTCATCTGCGGATGTGTGGACACGTGCTGCGCAATATTCATAGCCAGCGCGGTCTTGCCCATTGCGGGCCGCGCCGCCAGGATGATGAGTTCGCCGCCGTTCAGGCCGCCGGTCATCTCGTCGAACTTCGTGAACCCGGTGCTAAGGCCACGGATGCGCTGGCTGGGATCGAGGAACGCCCCGATGCCACCAGGAAACGTCGCCAGCACTTGGTCGGCGGTGATGAGCTGGTCATTCGCCCGGCTCTCACCAAGTTTCAGCATCGACTCTTCCGCCGACGCCAGGATCTGGTCCGGGCCTTCTTCGCCGATCAGGCAGCGGTCAATGATCTTCTGCGAATTGAAAATCAGCTTTCGCAACGTCGACTTGTCCTTGACGATGCGAATGTAGCTATCGACGTTGGAAATCTCGGGCAGCCCGTCGTCTAAGGAGACAAGGTACGCCAGGCCATCCACCGATTCGAGCTGGCCTTGCTTGATGAGTTCGTCGGCAAGCGTGACCCGGTCAATGCGCTCGCCCTTTTCGTACAGGTCCTTCATGCGCCCGAAGATGCGGCGGTGTTTTTCCAGTGCGAAGTCGTCAGGCTCGAGCGATCCTGCCACCTGGAGATAATAGGTGTCGTTGAGCAGGATGGTGCCCAGGATGAACCGTTCGGTATCCAGGCTGGCCGGCAGGCCTTTTTCAAAAGTAAGATCGAGAACCGCCATCGAGTGTTAGTAACGTTACCAGCGAACCACGTGGAAAACTCTGTGGATATCGGGGGAGCGGGGCAAGCTGAAGAAACCATGCGGAAAGTTGCCCGCGATCCAGAGGATTTCCTCAGAACATTCTAGCAAGGAATGTTTTTGTAGGGGACGGGTACAATAGACACAGCAACATGAGTTTTGTAGAAACATACCGGAGCCAAGTGCTCCAAGCGATTGACGCGATCAATCTTCAGCAAGTAGAGCAGGCCATCGAATGGTTCCGCGAAACCCGTGCGGCTGGGCGGATGATTTTCGTGGCCGGCAACGGCGGCAGCGCGGCCACTGCTTCGCACTTGGTGTGCGATCTGGTGAAGGACGTCAGCTACCAACGCGACCTGCGCTTTCGCGCCATGGCTCTGCAAGACGCGATCCCGACGGCCACGGCCTATTCGAACGACGTCGACTTCACCGAAGGCATCGCCGAGACATTGCGCAACTTCGCCCAGCCAGGCGACCTTTATATGGCGATGAGCGGCTCAGGCAATTCGATGAACCTGATCAAGGGAGCCGAGTGCGCCGCCGCAATGGGTTGCCGCACGCTGGCGCTGACGGGCCGCGACGGGGGCAAACTCGGCGCGGCGGCGCAACTCAACATTCAGGTTTCAGTGCCGCACATGGGGCGCATTCAGGACGCGCACCACATCGTGTGTCACATGCTGTCGTACGCATTTTCCGAAACTCCCTAAAGTTCGCTTCCCGCGAGGGGGGAACTGGCTTCGAACACGACCAACACTAAGCGGCGCGTCGCATCGTTCGTAACCAGTCTCAAGCAAAACCAAACTCGTCAAGGAGAACTGAACTTATCATGCGAATCAAACCCGCCCTGGCCGTAGTGTGCCTGTTGGCCTCGTCTTCCGCGCTGATGGCGCAGGAATACAAACTGAAAGTCGTAGCAAGCGGTCTGGCCCGGCCAACCGGCATTGCCGTGGATGACGACATCGTTTACTTCACCGAAGTGCCCCGCCCTGGTGTCGCAGGCAGCACCAACGCCGTGAAGAAGCTGGACCTGGAAGACGGGGACATCAAAACGCTGCACTTCGGCGAACCCGAACCCGTCAACATGGTCGTCGGACGTGACGGAACCATCTACTGGGTCTGCAAGTCCGCCGGAGTCATTTTGAAACAAGATGAGAACGGCGTGACCACGGCCTTCCTCACCGGCCTACACAAGCCGAGCGGCATCGCCATCACCAAGAAGGGCGTGGTCTACTTCACCGAAGTGCCCAATCCAGGAATGGGCGGCGGCTCGAATGGTGTCTTCTCGTCCGCCGACGGCAAGAGCATCCAGACCGTCAACATCGGAGAGCCTGAACCCATGGATGTGGCCGTGGCCGCGAACGGTGACGTTTACTGGACGTGCCGCTCAGCTGGCGTGATTCTCGTCCGCAGTGCAAAAGACGGCATGGTCCGCCTGTTGCTTTCGGGCTTGAAGAAGCCGACCGGAATCACCATCGACAGCAAGGGCCGCAACTTGTACTACACCGAAGTGCCCACACCGGGTGTCTCCGGCGCGATGGGCGGCATGAACCGCGTGGTGAAGTACGACCTCAAGAAGCAGAAACTAACAGTGGTCCATCTGGGAGATCCGGAACCCACGGACATCGCGGTCGGCGACGACGGAAGTGTGTACTGGACCTGCACCAGCGCGGGAGTGATCATACGGGCGCGGCCGGTTCGGCGCGACGACGACTGAAATCATGATCGAGAGGGAGTGGCTTCGGCTGCTCCCTTTTTTGCGCTAGATTCATAGTTTGACTTCTCGCCTCCTTCTTCTCCTCATCGGCCTATTGGCAGCCTGTGCGCCCGCAGCGGCACAGGTGTTCATTTCGGCGCTTGGCGGGAGCGCCGCTCTTTCCGCGGCCTCCGTGATCCGTGCCAACCCGCCCGCGGCTGCGAACTACGATCCGAAAGTCGGACCGGCGGCACAGCTAGCCGTCGGCTACCACTTCAACGATTGGATCAGCGCCCAGACCGGCTACAGCTGGAACCGGAATCTGCTGACGATCCGCCAGCTCACGGGGACGGCGTTCTCGCAGTCCGAAGCTGTGCGCGTCGAGCATGCGGTGGCGCTTGAAGCCATGCTGTATTTTCGCCCGCGCGCGAGCCGGTTGCGGCCATATCTGTCGGCGGGCCCCGCTGTGGTGAGTCTACTGAACCAGCGCACCGCAGGTCTTCGCGTTGCAGTGGGGATCGACATTTCCCTGCGTGGCGGCTGGGGCGTGCGCTACAACTTCAGCGAAATGGCCTCCGCCAATCCGTTCGCGCAGGCCCTCAGCCCTCCCTCTGGCGGCAAGCTGATGAATTTTCAAAACCTGTTCGGCGTAGTCAAACGGTTCTGAGTCAGTGGCCGCAGAAGGTCGAATACGCGCATCCAGGCCAGTAGAGGGGGGCCCGTTCCACGCGTTCGCCTAAGACGCGCGCGTGACAAACGCTGCACGGATTACGAGTTTGCAGATCTTCGGAAGGAAGCGCGGCAACAGCGGCTTCGAAGACACACAACTTCGCGCCTGCATTCCGGCTTTGGGATAACGTGCGCAACGGGCCTCCGGCTTGCTCCAGTTCGATGAGCTTCGAGAAAATGCGCGATTGCAGGCGCGAGGAAACGCGGGGCGCGGGATCGGCTGCGTTTTCGGCCGCCAACAGGATGGGTTGCAAGTTGTCGTTGTCGCGGCTCATACCGTTTCCTCCCATAGCGCCTTATATCTGATGCGGGCCCTTGCCAACAGCCGTTCCACGGCTTTCTCGGTTCTGCCGCTGGCCTCTGCCATTTCCTTGGCTGACCGGTCCTCCCAGTAACGCCAGCGCAGAACGATGGCGTATTCGTAGGGCAGCGCGTTCAAGATCTCCGCCGCCCGTTTCGCGTGGCGAGCAGCGTCCAGTCCTCCCACCAAGTCAACCGCAGGGGCGGGTATCACGGCGTCTTGGTCTGCTTCCAGAGCCTGCAGGTGGCGTCCGAGCGTGCGCCGGTAGTGGTCCTCCACTTTGAAACGCGCGATGCTGAGCAGCCAACCGCGCAAGGGTGCCGCTCCGGAGTAGTTGGCCAGACCGCGCCAGGCGGCGAGGAAGATTTCTTGCACAATGTCGTCCACCATCTCAGTCTTCGGCGCCAGACGCTTCCACACATAGCGATGGACGGCGTCGGAGTGGAGCTCCACCAGCTGTGCCGTGGCCTTGCGGTCCCGGGCCAAGATGGCTGCCGCCAGCGCCAGGTCTTCCGGGAACGACTTGCCCAAGATGGATGCCTGCGCGGAGTGCTGAGGATTGAGGGCGGTCAAGGGCTGGCTCTATTATTACAGTCGGCGGCGGGAACAAGGTTCCCCCTCAAAGCCTGCCGGATAGACAAGTTTGCCTCCGTGTGGTATCCATGTGAACCATGCGAACAATACTTCTCCTTGCCGCCACGGCGCTCGCGCTTTCGGGGGCCGATGCGCCCAAGTCCGTGCGCCTCTACGTCCTCGACTGCGGACGGCTTGCCATTGATGACCCGGCGCGGCTGGGCTTCAAGAAGGAACAGCTGAAAACCGTCGATCTGTCAATGGGCTGCTACCTGATCGCGCATCCGAAGGGTACGCTCTTCTGGGATACCGGCGCAGTCCCCGACAGCTACTTGAAGCCAGGGATGGCGAAGGCGTCGCTCACCTATGGGACCATCACCAAGTCCATCACTAGCCAGTTGGCCGCCGTGGGCTACGCCCCGAAGGACATCAACTTCCTGGCGATCTCGCACTACCACTGGGACCACATCGGCAACGCAAATCTGTTCGCCGGCGCAACCTGGCTGACTCCTAAAATCGAGCGCGACCTGATGCTCGCGGGCAAGTCCGACTCGCGCTACCCGGAAAATTACTCGCTGCTCAAGAACAGCAAGTTCACCGTGACCGACAACAAGACCGGCGAGTACGACGTCTTCGGCGACGGCACCGTCATCCTCAAAGCCACGCCCGGCCACACCGAAGGCCACACATCCCTGTTCGTGAAGCTGAAAAACTCGCAGCCCGTGGTGCTCTCCGGCGACCTGTATCACTACCCCGAGGAAGTCACCACCGGCATCGTGCCGCCGATCGACGTCAACAAAGACCAGACCACGAAGTCGCGCAAGGATCTGGACGCCTACATCAAAAAGCAGAAGGCCGTGCTTTGGATCCAGCACGATCTTCTGCAGTTTGAAAAGTTGAAAAAGGCTCCGCAGTTTTACGAGTAGCGCGATGAGACAGTCAGCGCTCGTAATTCTCGCGGTTCTGTTGGCATCCTGCGGAACGGAGACGAAAATGCCGGAACACGCCCGCGATGTGCATTCGCATGGCAACCCTGAGAAGGTGCGCGTACGGTCCGTCGCGCTGGACCTCACTGCTTCCTTCGACGCCCGCACGCTTAGCGGCTCAGCGATTCTCGGGATCGACGTGGCGTCCGGCAAAGACCCGCTCATCGTGGACACGCGCGATCTTGTCATCGAGTCCGTGGAAACCTCGGGCAGCGGGACCAGCTACGCCACCGCAAAGTGGACCATCGGTGCCCGCGACAAAATCCTGGGCGCGCCGCTGTCCGTGGAGGTCCCCGCAGGCACCTCCTTCGTGCGCGTGCGCTATGCATCGAAGCCGGAAGCCAGCGGGTTGCAGTGGCTGACCCCGGAACAGACCGCAGGCAAGAAGCAGCCGTTTCTCTTCAGCCAGAACCAGTCGATCCACGCGCGCAGTTGGATTCCGATTCAGGATTCGCCGGGTGTGCGGGTGACCTACACCGCACGCATTCACGCGCCGAAGCAACTAACCGCCCTGATGAGTGCCGAGCACAAGGGCGCAGCCGAAGGCGTTTTCGATTTCGCCATGGACACGCCCATCCCCGCGTATCTGATCGCGCTTGCCGTCGGAGACTTGCAATTCCAATCCGCCGGGCCGCGCACCGGAGTCTACGCCGAACCATCCGTGCTGGCGAAAGCCTCAGCGGAATTCTCAGATATGGAGAAGATGGTGACTGCCGTGGAGGCGCTCTACGGGCCATACCGCTGGGGCCGCTACGACCTCTTGATCCTCCCGCCGAGCTTTCCCTTCGGAGGCATGGAGAATCCTCGCCTGACCTTCGCAACACCCACCGTGATCGCCGGCGACAAGAGCCTGGTGGGCCTGATCTCGCATGAGTTGGCGCATTCCTGGTCCGGAAATTTGGTCACCAACGCCACCTGGACCGACTTCTGGTTGAATGAAGGCTTCACCACCTACATCGAAAACCGCATTCAGGAAGAAGTGTACGGCGAAGAGCAGGCCGCGATGGAGCAGGTCCTCGACCGCCGCAAGCTGGATGAAGAAATGGCCGAGCTGCCGAAGGAGCAGCAGGCGCTTCATGCGGCCACCGCCGATCCTGATGAAGGCGTGACGCAGGTTCCTTACGTTAAGGGCTCGCTCTTCGTGCGCCTGCTGGAACGGACCTACGGACGGCCCACCGTCGACGCCTACCTGCGCGGCTACTTCGACCACTTCGCGTTCCGCAGCATCACCACGGCGGAAATGCTCGAATACCTGCAGCGCGAATTGCTCGACAAACAGGCCGCGAAAATCCCGCTGCAAGAGTGGATATTTGAAGCCGGTCTGCCCGCTTCGGCGCCGAGGGCCACGAGTCCTAAGCTGGACGCGGTGAAGCGCGATGCCGAAGCATTCGCCGCGACTGGCGCGATCCCGCGCGCGAAGTGGTCCACACAAGAGTGGCTTGAGTTTCTGCAAGCGCTGCCGCCATTGAAGACCACGCAGGCAGCTGCGTTGGATCGAGCGTTCGCGCTCACGCGCACGGGCAATAGCGAAATTCTGGACCAGTGGCTGCAGATCGCCATTCAAGCCGACTACGCACCCGCCTATCCAAGAGTGGAATCGTTTCTCATGAGCGTCGGCCGGCAGAAGTTTATCCGCCCGCTTTACGCCGCGCTGATGAAGACGCCCGAAGGCCAAGCCCGCGCCAAGGCGATCTATGCCCAAGCCCGCCCGGGCTATCATCCCATCGCGCAGACCTCGGTTGACAAGATCGTCACGCCGTAAGGCGCTCAATCACATTCCGCAGCGGACGCCCAAACCCATCCCATTCGATGACCACATGGTCGCCTTGCTCAAGCAGGATGCCCTCCGCGTAGCTCGATGTGCTGCCGCCCAAGTAGTGGATGTGTGCGTCCCCTGGAACACGGTGCGCTGTGTACTTGAAGAGGTGCTCTTCCACTTCGGCGAAGTTGAATTGCGTGTGGCTCTCTCCCGTGGCGATCTCGCGGGACCAAATCGGCTTGCCCTCGCGCTCTACTCTCACCAAGCCGCCGATGTCTGCAAACTCAGGGTCCAGCACCAGTTCGGGACCGATGCTGCACGCGCGTAGCTTCGCGTGTGACAGCAACCGCGCGTCGGCCCCTGCTAGCGCAGGGTCCGCGAATTCATTGCCCGGAGTGATGCCCACGCGCGCAGGCGAACCATTCGCGGCGATGATCCACACGCCCACCAGCTCAGCTTCCTCGGCCCCGCTCATGGCGAACGGCGGAATCGTCAGCACCTCCCCGTGTGCCCGCAAGTGAGCCCCGTTGCCCTTGTAAAACCACGGCGGGGCCAACGGACGGCCTTCCCGCGAGCCGGTATGCGCGTTCGCGCAGCCGGAAACAAGGCAGCGCGCAAGGTCCTGCGGATGATCAAAGCTCGGCAAAAAACTCCACCCGCTGCGCAGCGCATGGACTTCGTCGTAGTCCAGCACAATGCCGGAAAGGTCCGCGCTGATCAGCTCCCGCATCGGCGTACCGGATTCCATTGCCGCACCCGCCAAATGATAGGCCGTGCGGTAATCAGACAACAGGTGCAACTCTCTGCCGCTCACCAGTGCTACGCGGCGGCCATATTCGGCGTGCTGGATTTGAACAATGCGAGTGGAGTCCACAATGTTGCTACGGTAACACGGTGCTCACGGTGGAGCCAAAGAAAAGTCCATTAAAGAGCAGCTTGAATGTGCCGTGTGGTTGCGCGCGAAAGGTAATCTCAGGCCCGTACAGAATTACCTTGCCCTCGCCCACGCTGGCTTCCGCAATCGCTGTGCCGCCGCTCAAGTATTGCTGCCCCCACGCCCATCCGCTGGCCAGACTCTCCGCGCCGCCGAATCCTCCCACCTGCCCCACGCTTGCGTTCGAGACGTTGAACACCGGGCTGCTATCAAAGAATACGATGGCTTCCGGTGCCAATCCTTGCGCCAGCGGATGCGCCGTATTCACGCTCATGCGCAGCAGTGAGCCGGGGATGTAGAACTCCTCGCGCTTGAGCGCCCGCATGGCTCCATCCGTCCCCGCCGTGCGCAAGTGGTCCGTCACCGGAACGCCCAGCAGCGGACCAAGCGCAGTCGATGTGCCGATCGCCAGCACCGCACCGCCTGCCTCGGCGAACGCCTTCAGTGCTGGCACGGTAGTCTCCGCGGTGATGCGCCCCAAGAGTGCTCGATAATCCAGTGGTATTGTTTCCGCTCGCGGCTGCGGATTGTTGCCCGTCGCCTTGAAGGCCTCATCGGTGAACAACAACACATCGAACTTGTCGCGCAGTGCTCCCGCGTCCAGCGTTTGCGGATACACCACCTCAAATGGAAACTCGAACTGCTCCAGCAACCAGCGCGTCCAGCCCGATGGCGCAAGTCCGCCGTATTGGTCGTAGAGCCCAATACGCACCGGCTTCAACTTGCGCGCCGCGCCGCTCGGCATTCGTTCCAAGGCCTGCGCGGGCACACCCAACTCTGCCGCAGCGGCCGTGAGGATCGCGCGCGATTCATCCGATGCGGCCGTGCAGAACGCTCCCCCCGCCTGCATCCATGCCACGTCGCGCTGCGCCTTGAGTAAGCGGTTCACCACGATGAACGCGTCATTCGTTTCATGTCCGACGCAATACGCGCCCGGGTTCGCCGACCCCGTGATCAGCGCCGGACGAGGCGTCGCCAGTCCCGTCACGCGCTGGAACGGCCCATCGAAGCCTTCCAGCACGCGGTCAAACTGCACGCCCATCTGCATCGCCAGCGTCCACCCCGTAATGTCGTACGGCGGATGCGGGGGCCCGCCCGGATAGCGGAAATCGTCCGGGTGATCCTGCGGCTCGAACATATCCAACACGTGGGGCCGGAATGCCTGCGCCGTCTTCACAATGAATGATCCCGCCGGATAAGACTTGCCCGCCGCGCGGAAATCCGACGTGGAGCGCAGCACCGTCACGCCGGTCTTCAGCAGCGAGTTCACAAACTTCACCGCCGTGGAAAAGTCCGGCTGCGTGGAGGGAATAATGTAGCCGCGCGGATCACGCAGCTTCGGGTCATTCAGAATGTCCGTGTACAGCTCCGCCGGAACACGCCCATTCGGCGCCGCCTTCGCCCGCAGAGCCGCGATGCGCTTCGGCGTTACCGTCCACGAATCCCGATTGCCGCGCTCAATCGAATTGCGCCCCATTCGGTAAATGTTGAGCAGCAGAGTCTCGCGGTAGCGCGAGGCATAATCGAGCACCGCGCGGTTTTGACTGATCTCGTAATCAATCGACTGCCGGTAATGCCACGTCCCAGGAGCGATCGGCAGCGGCAGATCACCCTGCGGCAACTGCTTGTCCGGAACCACCGGAATGGTCACCGGCGTCGGATTGCCGATGATCTCCGTCAGCAGTCCGATCATGTTGTGAAAGTACGAGACCGTGCGCAGCCCTCCATTCCACCACGTAGAGTAGTCCGATCCGCTCCGCATCGTCGACCCGCCCTTGCCTTCCTCCACCAGCCTGCTGTGCATCGCTGTGCCCACCGCTTCAATGCCCAGCGGGATCAACGGATCGAGGTTATAGTTGAACGGATCGCGAAACGGCGGGATAAACACCACCGTCCCCGCAGGCCCCGATTGATGGTGGTTGTACACAATCTGCGGGAACCATTCCTGGAACAACTGCCGGTTCATGTTCGTCGTCTCCGGCATCGCGGAAAGAAAAAAGTCGCGGTTGTTGTCGTGCCCGATGTACTTCTGATACAAGCGAGGAACGCCGGCTGTGCTGCGCTTGGTTGGGTCGGGCTCCCGCATATACCAGTTGGCCACCAGTTCCTGGCCATCCGGGTTCGCGGGCACGTAGAGCTGAATGGTGTCCTCCAGTAGACGCAGCGTTTCTTCATCGGTGCGGCTGACCATTTGATAGACCATCTCGATCAATTGCTGCGAGCCCACCGTCTCAGACGCATGCAGCCCGCCGTCGATCCAGACAATCGCTTTGCCTGTCCGCGCCAGCGCCTGCGCTTCCGTCGGAGTGAGATTCTCCGCGTGCGCCAGCCGCTCCGCGATGCTCTTGTAGAGATCGAGCTTGGCCAGGTTGGCCGGGGAGCTCACAATCGCCATCAGTTGCCGCCGCCCCTCCGCTGTCGCGCCGATATCCGTCAGCAGCATGCGATCCGACTGCGTGTCGAGAACCTTCCAGTACGATTCCATCTGCGAATAATTTACAACCGAGTAGTCGTCGCCGATGTCGAACCCAAACGCCTGCCGCGGCGTCGTGAGCGCCTGCGCACCCAGCGAAGCGGCCATGAACACGGCGGCCATGAACAAAGGAATGGATACGAAGCGCCCCATGCATCGATTGTACGCTGCTGCTATCATGCCCGGATGGCAACTTCCCCTGTGGTCCCCGAACGCAAGAAACGCGGAGCGCTGTTCTGGATTTTGATCGGCGTGGGCAGCCTATTCCTGCTCGCCGTGGTCGCCATCGGCGGCATCAGCTACGTTGCCTACCGCACCATGGCCAACGCGGGCGTCACAACGGACCTGCTGAAATCGAATCCCAAGTTCGCCGCTCACAAGATGTTGGTGATGGTGAATCAGGACCTGGAAGTCGTCTCTGAAAATCCCGCCACCGACGAAATTATCGTGCGCTCCAAGTCCAAGGGCACCACGCTGCTCCATCGCATGGCCTCGGACGGCAAGAGCGCGATTATGGAGCCCGTCCCCGCGCCCGCAGCAGAAGAGACTCCGGAAAAAGCCAAGGCCAAATAGCGCCCCGTGTTTTCGAGCCGCCTTCGCTGGAATCAGCCCGCCAACCGCCTGTCCACGCTCCTCGCCGCAAAACGCGCTGCGGGCGAACCCGTGCTCGATCTCACCGAATCGAATCCAACCCGTGCAGGCTTCGCCTATCCCGAAGCACTCCTCGAGCCCTTGGCCGATCTCCGCGCGCTTCACTACGAACCGCTGCCGCAGGGCTTGCTCTCCGCCCGCAAAGCAGTCGCCGAATACTACTGCGGCGCGATTTCCGTTGACCGCATCCTGCTCACCGCGTCCACCAGCGAAGCCTACTCCTACCTCTTTCAACTTCTCGCCGACCCCAGTGACGAAATTCTTTCGCCGCGCCCTTCCTACCCTTTGTTTGAATTCCTAGCCGGATTGTCCTCCGTCACCATCCGCCAGTACCCAATGCGCTATGACGGCAGTTGGCACATCGACTTCGCCGCGATCGAACAATCCATCTCGCCCCGCACCCGAGCCATCGTCGTCGTCAACCCCAATAACCCCACGGGCTCATTCCTCAAACCCGAAGAACTGGACCGCTTGGACACCCTCGCGGCACAACGCGGCATCGCCATCATCGCCGATGAGGTCTTCAGCGACTACGGCTTCAGCGCGCACGGGGTCACCACGCTTGCCGGCCAACGCAAGGCGCTTACATTTTCGATGAGCGGCCTGTCCAAGATCGCCGCCCTGCCGCAATTGAAGCTTGGCTGGATCGTCGCCAGCGGACCAAATCACGCCGAGGCGATGCAAGCGCTGGAACTCATCGCCGACACGTATCTTTCCGTTTCAACTCCCGTGCAGATCGCCCTCCCCAGCTTGCTCCACGCCGGCCTCGCGCTTCGCACACAGATCGCCCGGCGCACGCTCGCCAATCTCGCAATACTGCGGACCACGCTTAAGGACTCCGCCGGCGGAGTGCTGAACGTCGAAGGTGGCTGGTACGCCGTCGTCCAAGTCCCCCGCACGCGCAGCGAAGAGGAATGGGTGCTGGGCCTGCTCGAACAGCGCAACGTCGTCGTTCAGCCCGGATTCTATTTTGACTTCGAATCGGAGGCCTTCCTCGTCATCAGTCTCCTCACGCCGCCCGCCACCTTCGCCGATGGCATCAAGCGCCTGCACACATTCCTATAGAATCTACAAGTATGGGTATCCAACGGCTTCTTGCACTCGGCTTGGCCATCGTAGTCGCAATTCCTGCGCAGACGCGCCCCCCGCTGACCATTGATGCCATCATGCAGGGACCGCAATTCTACGGCTATGCCCCGCAGGCCGTGCGCTGGTCCGGCGATGGCGAGCGCGTCTACTTTCAGTGGAAGCAAACCTCGCAGACGCAGGACAAGCCGTTCGACACTTGGGTGGTGCCGCGCACCACCGGCGCTCCGCGAAAGTTGAGTGACGAGGAGGCGAAACAAGCCCCACCTGTCGAAGCCGCCACCACGCGAGACCGTTCTAGGTCCGTGTACTCGCAAAACGGCGACCTGTTCTTGTACGACTACTCGACCGACAAAGCCACCCAACTCACCAAGACCGCCGAGGCCGAACGCGATCCGCACTTCACCCGGGACGAGCGCCGTGTCGCCTTCACGCGAGGCGGAAATTTGTTCGTCATGCCGTTGGGGCTGGGCGCGGTGGAACAGTTGACCGAGATCGGTGCAGGCCGCGAGGAACCCAAGCCCGCTGATCCGAAGACCAGCCAGGGAACGTTGCAATTGCAGGAAAGCGCGCTGCTCACCGCAGTCCGCGACCGAGCTCAACTCCGCGAAGACGCCGACGCTAAGCAGAAGCGTGAGCGTCCCCGCAAGCCTTTCAAGTTGGAGGACAAGCAGACCGTAGTCAGGCTGCAACTGTGCCCCAATGAAAAATGCGTGCTCGCGCTCATCGAAGACGGAGCCAAAGGAGCCAAAGGGGACGATGTCCCCAACTACATCACCGAATCGAGCTACACGGCCATGATCACCGGCCGCACCAACGTCGGCGACGCGCAGGAAAACTACCGCGTGCTGCTGCTCGACGCCGAAACCGGGGAAGGGAAGTGGGTCGACCCCGGACTGGCCGGCCGCCCGGCGTGGCAATACATGCCCGTGTTCAACGAACAAGGCACCCGCGCCGTGATGCTCGCCCGTGCGGAAGACAACAAAGACCGCTGGATACTGTCGCTCGACACCACCACCGCCAAGGCCAGCACCATCTTCACCGATCACGACGACGCCTGGATCGACGGCCCCGGCTACGAAACACTCGGTTGGCTCAAGAACGGCGACGAGGTGTACTTCGTGAGTGAGCGCGACGGCTGGTCCCACCTCTACACGGAGCCCGCTGCCGGCGGGTCGTTCAAACAAATCACCTCGGGCAAGTGGGAAGTGGAATCCGTCGCCGTCTCGAATGACGGTTCAAAGTTCTACCTAACCACCAGCGAAGGCGGCCCCGCTGAGCGGCACTTCTATGCGCAAAGCGTCAACGGGGGCCCGCGCACCCGCATCACTTCAGTCGCCGGAAAACATGAAGTGGTACTCTCCCGCGACGAAGCCTTCCTGGCTGACGTGCATTCCTACGTCAACCGCCCGCCCGAACTCTACACCGCCGAAGCCCGCCCCGGCGCAGCCCTTACTGTCCGCACTGACTCGCCGTCCGCCGGCTTCAAACAATACGCCCAGCAACAGGGATGGCTCGACGCGCCCATCGTCCAGGTCCCCGCCCGCGACGGCGCAATGGTCCCCGCGCGCCTCTTCAAACCCGCCAACGCTCGCCCCGGCGGACCAGCCGTCATCTTCGTACACGGTGCAGGCTATCTACAAAACGTCCACAAATACTGGTCGCCCAATTACCCTCGCGAATTCCTCTTCCACCACTTCCTCATGGAGCACGGCTACACAGTCCTCGACCTCGACTACCGCGCCTCCGCCGGCTACGGCCGCGACTGGCGCACCGCCATCTACCGGCACATGGGCGGCAAAGATCTCGACGATAACGTCGACGGCGCAAAGTGGCTCGTTGAGCAACAAGGCATCGACTCCAAACGCATCGGCATCTACGGCGGCAGCTACGGAGGCTTCATCACCCTCATGGCGATGTTCACCACCCCGGACGTTTTCGCCGCCGGAGCAGCCCTCCGCCCCGTCACCGATTGGTCCCACTACAACCACGGCTACACTTCGAACATATTGAACACACCGCAGGCCGACGACGAAGCGTTCAAGAAGTCGTCACCCATCTTCCACGCCGAAGGCCTAAAAGGCGCGCTGCTCATGCTGCACGGCATGGTCGATACCAACGTCTTCTTCCAAGACACCGTCCGCCTAAGCCAGCGCTTAATCGAACTGCGCAAAGAAAACTGGTCCGTAGCGTTTTATCCCGTGGAAGACCATGCATTCGTCCGCCCGGAAAGTTGGGCGGACGAATACAAGCGCATCTTCAAGCTGTTTGAGGAAAACCTCAAACCCTAGTGGCCGACCGCCGCTCCCTTCAGCCCTTCGAACACTTTCAGCATCTCGTGCTTCTCAGCGTCGTGGACCTTCATGTGGTCCAGCGTCTCCACCATGTGCTTTTCGATGTCCGCGAACGCGGCCGCGGTGATGTGCTCTTCCGCCACCACCGTTGCAGGACCGTGGTAGGCGCACGCGCCCCCGGTGGCCTTGCAGAGGTAGTCCGCAACGTTCTTCTCAAACGCCTGCTCGGCGTGCGCGTCCTTGGCGATGTGCTCGTACCACTTGTGTACGTCCGCATCCGCCACCACGCGATTGGTCCATTCATTCACCATCGCGTGTACAGCTTTCTCGCCGCCGAGGCGGGCATAAAGGGAGTCGGCCGCCGAAGCGGTTCCAATGGTCAGGGTTGCAGCAAAAACTGCTAAAAGAGTTTTCATGACAACCTTATCGCCACCAGATTCTGAATTCTGACTCCTGACTTCTGACTTCTGACTTCTTCTTCTAAACCCGGCTCCCCCCCGAACACAACAGCACTTCCCCCGTCACGTAGTCCGACAGCGGCGAGCAGAAAAATACCACCGGCCCCGCCGCCTCCTCCGCCGACCCTACACGACCCAGCGGATTCTGCGCCACCAGCGCTTCCCGCACCGCCGCCTGCACGCCCACGCGAATCTTCCGCCCCTGCACGTCAATTTCCTCCCCCAATACTTGGGTAAGCCGAGTATCGATAAACCCAAATCCCACTGCATTGACGTTCACGTTGTACCGCCCCCACTCCTTCGCCATCACCTTCGTCAGCCCGATAATCCCCGCCTTGCCCGACCCATACCCCGCCTGCCCCGCCATCCCATCCATGCCCGAGATCGACGTGATATTCACCACCTTGCGCATCACCCGCCGACCCTCCGCAATCTCCGCCTTCGCCCGCCCGCGAATCACCTCCGACGCCGCTCGCAACACGCGAAACGGCGCGACCACATGAATGTCGAGCATCGCCTGAAACTGTTCATCCGTAGTCTTCTGGATCACGTTGTCCCACGTGTACCCCGCGTTGTTCACGATGATGTCGATCCCGCCAAACCCCTCCACCGCGGCATTCACGAGCTTCTCCGGAAACCCCGCCCCCGTCAGATCCCCCGCCAGCGCCTTCGCCGCCCCGCCCGCTGCATCCACAAGCGAGCCCGTCTCTATCACCACCTCGCGATCGAGGTCCGTGAGCATCACCGAAGCCCCCGCCGCCGCGAGTTGCAGCGCCACCTCCCGCCCAATGCCTCGCCCCGCTCCCGTGATTAATGCAGTCTTACCCTTCAGATCGAAACCCATGTCCGCCATTGTAGGCGACCGCCGGAGAAAGTGCTGAGATCAATTCCCGATGCAACAGTTTCCATCTCTCATGAATCTTCCTGGTATGGCTCAATCCGATCTGCCCAAATTCACCACCCCCGGACGCATCCTGATGTCCGTCATCGCCATCGGACTCATTTACTACATGCTCAGACTGTATGTTCTTTGATTCTTGCGAACCCCTGCAAATTGCCGACGGACCGCGGCTCTGTGCTAAACTGTTCTTGTGACTTCGGTGCCTTCCCTCTAGGGAGGACACCTCAAATTACTGCCCTGGGACGTCAAGTCCATCTAACAAAAGGGCCTGTGGCGCAGTTGGGAGCGCGCTTCCATGGCATGGAAGAGGTCAAGGGTTCGAATCCCTTCAGGTCCACCAAACTCACCCCGTACTTACTGCCCCGCCACCCGCGGCAACGTATCCGACAAGCGCAGCTTGATAAAAGCCTGCCTAGTCACCCCGATCCGCCGAGCCTCAAGATCAATCGCCCGCAGTAGATCCACCGGAAAATCGACGTTGACCCGTTGCACGTTCCGCCCCGGGCGAGTGGCCTTCTTGAGGTCGAGATAAGGAGTCATGTCCTTCCCGCCGTCATGAAGCTTGTCGAACTGCGCTGCTGTCCGTCTACCCGGCGTCATAAGCTGCTATCTCCTCCTGGCGTGCGCGGCGTACCGAGATCAAACGGGCGGCATCTCCCCGATAGGTGACGAAGGCAGACCAAACTTCGCTCCCGCATCGGCCAATGACCTGAAAGCGCGTTTCGGTAAGGCTGCGTGCCGGTATTTCCAATCGATTCACGTCCAACCAGATCCCCTGTGCCGTTCCAAAGTCGATCTCGTGCTTCGTCTGGGCGGCCGCCTCGAAATGTACGCCGTCTTCCCCGATGGCCGCGTGAAGCTCGGCCTCGACCGCGAATCAAAGTAGCCCATTCCGCTCCGCCCTCGCGTCCGCTATCCTCGTCGCCGATCCAGGAGGCACATGAATCGAGCCATATCCGCGCGGGGCAACCACGATCTCGCCACAGTCTGTTTCCGTGCGCAACGGAAATTGGATTCGTCTGAGTCAAATATTCTACATTTGGTGTTCACGCCGCGTGTGCCTTCAGAACCTTTGGCATGTCGACTTGCAGCAGTCCATCCTCGAAGGTGGCGGTGACTCTGGTGATGTCGACGGGTTGGCAGAATCGGTACTGCGTCATCGCTTTGAGCGAAAACCCAGCGCCTTCACCAACCGCGGACACGGCGCGGATGACCATATCCTGGGGTCCAATGAAGACTTGGATCTTGTCCACCGGGAAGCCGGATAAGGCCGTAACCACGCGGTAGGAGTGCCCCTCATCCGTGGTGTGCGCTTGCGGTAGACACAGGATCTGGCGCTCGGCGTCCAACCAGTCGTCAAGGGCTTGCCCGTGGGTGCCGCCGCGGTGCTCAAACAAGTGATAGGCTCGGCGACTGACCTCATCCATTTGCTTCTCGTACTCGGCAAGCAGCGGGAATAGTTGGCTAGAAGTGCATGATTGAATCGTTACTGGTCTCATGGTGGCTCCTCGTGTTAGCGCGGCCCCGGCTTTGGGCCGGGGCCGCGCAGCTTGGGTCACGATCCACTGCCGGCGAGACGCATCGCGGTTTTCTCTAGCATCTTGGCGCGAGTCACCAAGCCCTGGGAATGTGCCTGGATCTCTTTGCGTTTCGACGTGGGACTGTCACCGGCCAGTAATTCCGATTTGACAGTTTGGAAGACATCCAGCAGAACTACAAGGTCTTGCGTGAGCTTCCAGTCTTTCGCCTGTGCCGCGTTCAACTTAGGCTCGGTAGCCGCGTATTCGGCCATCAGCGTCTTGATCGTTCCCAGGTCTGAATCTGCAGCCTGCAGTTCTTGTTGCAGCTCGGCTGGGGCGAAATTCTTGTTCTTCAGTGTCTGCGTCATCTTGCCGTAGTCGGCCGCAAGTTCACGAGCGTGTCCGGCGATCTGGGTGAGATGGTCGTTGGCGAACGCCGCCGAAGCGGTGAGGGCCAAAGTGAGGGCGATGGAGCTAAGAGTTTTCATGCTATTTTTCCTTTTTACTGTTTCTCAAATTCAAACGTTGACGTTAGTGGGGTGCGCGGCCCTGCTGCGAGCCAGGGCCGCGCCGGTGGCTACGAGGTGGGGATCGCGGAAAGGCGCTTGGCGACATCCGCGAGCGTGTTCGCCCTCGTTAGAAGGGCTTGCGCCTCTGCTAGGATTGCGCTGCGCTTCTTGTGAGGATCGCCGCCCTCCAGAAGAACAGACTTACGACCATGGAAGATGTCGAGCAATTGGACTAGGTCCTGCGCCAATTTCCAATCCTTGCTTTGGGCTGGTGTGAGGGTCAGAGCGGCCGCGCTGAATTCCATCATGTGGCCCTCGATTTTCTCCAGTTCGTTTTCGGCAGCCTTCAACTCCTCCTGTAGTTCCCGTTCGGGGAAGTTCTTGTCCTTGAGGGTGATCGTCATCTTCTTATAGTCCGAGGCGAGTTCACGGGCCTCCGCGGCGATCTGAGTCATGTGGTCGTTGGCGAATGCCACCGAGGCGGTGAGGGCCAAAGTCAGTGCTAGGTTGGTTATGGTTTTCATGGTTTTTGTTTCTCCTTGTACAGTTAAAATGTGGGGTTGATCTTTCGCGGCTTATGCTGCGAATCGAAAGGGAAAGGATCCTGACAGCCGATCGATTTGTTCCTGGCAAGACAGACAGTGACGGGCGTAGGAGAGGGCACGAAGCCGTGCTTCGCTTATCTCGCCTTCGCATTTCAGGCAGCGACCGTATTCGTCGTCGTCAATGCGGTCCAGGGCGGCTCGAACCTCCCGCAGTAGCAGGGAGTTGCGGTCCAAGGACTGGAAGGCCATTTCTCGTTGTCCTGCCAAAGTCTCTTGTTCGCATGTCTCTGCGCTCCGTTCGACCAGGATGTGCACCCGGTCTTTCTCACGTAGGTGGCGGCTCACTTCCGCCGCCATTACGCGCAACTCCTGTTCAAATCTCTTCATGCTTTGCGTATCCATTTCGTCTCCTTCAATCTCCAAACTTCATCGGGGTAGAAATGCGAGCCAGCCGTATGGGCCGAAGCAATGCGATGTGGCGGTCCAACGCTCCGGTCACCCCCCCTGGCGGCGGCACTGGTGGCTGTCGCCAGATCGGTGCGGCACTCACGGCTCGTGATACTCACTCCGGAGCGCAGCCGGAGTTGGATGCGACAGTCGTGGCTGTCAATGCTCTGTTTAACGGTAACGACGCCCTTCTGGACAAGACCATCAAAGCGGCTCAGCGCAAACTGAACCTGGCGCTCGATGACTTCTGTATCCGTCATGCTGAGGTCTCGGGGTGATCCGTAAATCTTGATTCGCATCTCATCTCCTTGCTACAACCCCAACATACGGGTTTCCGCTTCAATCGACAATAACAAAGTCTCGATTTCTTTGATCGTATAAAACGATGTATAATGAAGCCATGGAGTGGCTCAACTATCATCACCTGTACTACTTTTGGGTGGTTGCGAAACAGGGAAGCATTGCGCGGGCGGTGGACAAACTGCGGCTGGCACAGCCAACCATCAGCGGACAGTTGAAACAGTTGGAAGAGACGCTGGGAGAGAAGTTGTTCACACGCGCTACGCGGAGGAAATCTTCTCTCTGGGGCGTGAGATGCATGACAGCGTGGATGCCATAAGAAATACGCCAAAAAGTTCAGGTACCTGTTTCCGGAAGAATCGATAGGCGCAAGCGAATCCTGAAGAAGTTTCCGAAATTCTTGCCACGGAGATCGCTGCCGCACCCCATTTCCATCCACCCCCGCATCCGCTATCCTAGTCTCCGATCCAGGAGGCCCATGAAGCTCACCACCGCACTCGCAATCCTACTCGCCACCACCGCCCACGCGCAAAACGCCCCCGGCGGCCCCCGAGGACCCTCGCCCTTCGACGCCTTCTACTCCCTCGGACCCGACTCCCTCCCGCGCCCCGGCGTCCCCAAAGGCGAAGTCCGCGGACCCTTCATTCTTCCCAGCAAAGTCTACCCGGGCGTCCAACACTCCTACTGGGTCTACGTCCCCGCCCAATACGACCCCACCCGCGAAGCCAGCCTCATGGTCTTCAACGACGGAGCCACTTACCTCAAAGCCGACGGCTACTACCGCGCCAACAACGTCCTAGACAACCTCATCTACCGCGGCGACATCCCCGTCATGATCGGAGCCTTCATTGATCCCGGCGTCTTCACCGCCGACAACAAATCCAACCGCCAGGAAGAATACGACCCGCCCACCGACAAATATTCCAAGGTCATCACCGACGAACTCTTGCCCGCCGTCTATAAGGACTACAAAATCTCCCGCGACCCCGACCGCCACGGCTTCGCCGGCTGGAGCAGCGGAGCCATCGCCGCCTTCACCGTAGCCTGGAACCGCCCCGACCAGTTCCACAAAGTCCTCAGCGGCATCGGCACGTTCGTTGACCTAAAAGGCGGCCACGTCTACCCCGAAAAGGTTGTCGCCGAGCCGAAGAAGCCCATCCGCATTTTCATGATCGACGGCCGCAACGACAACCGCGGAACATCGGGGACTGCCGGCACCAGCGCCGAATACGACCCCCACCGCGACTGGTTCCTCCAAAACGTCCGCCTAAAAGACGCCCTCACCCAAAAAGGCTACGACGTAAACTACTCCTGGGGCATGGGCGTCCACAGTCACGACATGGGCGGCGCCATGCTCCCCGAAATGATCCGCTGGCTCTGGCGCGACCAGCCGGTGAGCACCGACCCAAAGGATGCGGCCGAGCGGTCGTTCCGTAAGTAGTGCGCCCTACGTCATCAGCGCCCTGGCTGATGGTGGGCGTCCCTCTCATTCTCCACGCAGTAGTGCTCGAATACATCGGTGTCGGGCAACAGCTCGGCCACCACGCGGAATGAGACCGGCTTGGTGAATACCTTAGGATCGGTGATTGTGACCGCCAGCTCCAGGTGCCCGAAGTCGCGCCGCCGGAAGCGTTCTTCCACGCGCATCTCCTCGCTATGGCCGTGCCCGCGCGCGTCCAGCCAGCCGCGGTCGTTGAAGCCCGCGGTATCGATCACCAGCGTGTCGCCTTCCCACCTTCCTACCGAATATCCGTTCCAGGTGGGCGATGGGTCCACGGGCAGCTTGCGGCCGTCCATGAAAATCTGCCGGAAGGTGGTCTCCACTTCGTACAGAATCAAAACCACGCCGGGGGAATTCATGATCTTGAACGGCTCCGGCAGCACGTCAGCGTGCGGCACTCCGTCGGGCAGGCAGTTGAGCCCCTGTGCGGAGCCGCTGAACGCTGAGTTCTTGGCGAAGAGTTCCGCGCCCAGCGGCGTCAGGGGCGAGTTAGCCGGAGTGAAATCCGAGAGCACATCGCGGAAGTACTTTGAGTTTTCCGATTCGCCGATCCCGAACAAGCCCCCAGGCGCGCGCGCGTCGCCCGGCACTTGCCAGATGCCGGAGAGGTCGGGCTTGCCGCTGACGCGCTGCACCGGTCCGGTCATGTTCACCTTGCCGTCTTTGGTACGCGGCGCGCCGGGCGTGGGCTGGTTCAGCCACTGCGCGTGGCCGGAGGTCGCAAACAGTAAAAGCGCAAGACAAAGGGTACGCATGAGATTAATTACACCACGACTACAGCTGGACTGGGCGATGAACCGCGATGGCCGAGCCATCCGCTACGAAGGCCGATGCCGGAGGCCTGGCGAGGCAATCCGCAAGAGCGTCCCCATACAGCGCCGTGCGCCGCAATTCACGTTCACGTGGTCTGCGTTCCACACCTTCCAGCGCGGGTGTTTAACTTTGTACTCAAGCGTGGAACCGTCCCGGCCAGGTGGTTCCAGCGGCCTCTGAGCTTGCAATCGTACCGGACGCGGCCGGGCGCTTCGGTACCGTGGCGCATGGGGAGTGCGACGTAAATTCACCATTGCCAGCCAGCGCCACTGTGCTGTGAGAAAGGGTCGGCTCACTTCTTGCCTCCGCACTGCATCGGACTGATCACCAAATTCGGCAGCGCAACATACTCCACTGGCGGGCATCCGCGGTCCCAGACGATCTGGCGCCACAGCTCGCCTTCGTTGATGCCGATGTAGTCCCAGTGCAGCGGACGGTTGGCATAGAAGAGCCATACCCGCCCGTGGAATTCGGCGGGGAGGAGCTTCGCCAAGTCGGCGCGCACCGCCGCTTCCGTAGACTTCACTGGCGTGCGGCCCCGGGCGCAGCAGGGCCAGCCCGTTGCCGCATACCGCGCAGGCGAATCCCAACCGGAGATCGCCGAGTAGAGCAGCAACCCCTGGCGGGCATCGGGATGAACCAGCAGCAGGTCTTCAGGGGCGAGATGCGCGCGCAAGTAGGAAACGGCCGCCGTATAGTCCTCAAAAGGTTCACTGCGATAGTTGAATACAGCCGTGACCGCCAGTGGCACGGCTAGCGCTGGCAGCCATCGCCAGGAGACCTGCTCGTTCACGAACATCACCACGGCAAGGATGAAGCAGGGCCGCACGAAAAGCGTCATGCGCGGACTCGCAGGGTACCAGCCGGTGAGTTCGGCCGCGATCAGTAGAGCGCAGGGGAGTAAGCAGGCCAGCTCGAATGTCTTCTTGGCCATCGCAGCCCGGACCCCTAGGACCACGGCGGCTCCGGTCCACAGCCACAGTCCAGGGCTATAGCTGGCGGTCCCCCAGTATTGCCACAGGCTCGGTTCCACGTTGGGGCGGATGAAGAACCAGTACAATCCCGCTAACATCGCGGCGCAACTTGCGGCGAGCACGGCAGCGCGGCGCGGGCCTTCCATCGCGCAGATCCACAAGACCAGGCCGGGGAGCAGGAACGCCAGCGGGTAGGACAGAGCCAGCAGCCCGGTCACCAGCGCGCAGTACCGGGCGAAGCCGACCCGCTGGTATTCGGCGGTGGCCCACAGCACCACGGCGACCGCGGCGGCCTCGGCTCCGTACTGCTTGAAGGAGCCGAAGTATTCCACGGCGACGCCGGGGAAAAGCAGTGCCGCTGCAGCCAGAGCCGCCCACGCCGGAGCCACCTTCCGAGCCGCTCCCAGCATCGCCACAGCCGCCAGCAGCGCAAACAGCAACGGCACCGCCCGCAGACTCTCCGTAGACAAACCGAACACGGCCACCGCCGCGCGCGCCGTCAATAGGAATAAAGGCGGGCTGGTTTGGAGCCATTCTCCTCCCCAGAACATTTCCCCTAAAGACCTGGCCCGTAGCGAGTTAGCCACCCACGCTTCGTCCAGCCACAGGCTCCGGTGCAGTCCGGCGAGCCCCAGCCCCAGCACCGCCAGAATGCAAGACCACCTTGCAACATGTTTTAATAAAGAATCCATGCCAGATACGGCTTTTCGATTGCGGCGCGGTCTCGGTGCGTTCACCCGCCGGATGCGCGAGCTAAAAATGATCGCCGGGGGAGCTATTTCCACAGCCCACCCGATCATGGCCCACATCATCCCGATCCGCCGCTGCAACTTGTCGTGTACGTATTGTAACGAGTACGACGACTACTCGAAGCCTGTCCCGACGGAAACCATGGTGGCGCGCCTCAACCACCTGGCCGATCTGGGTACCCAGGTGATCACTTTCTCCGGCGGCGAACCGCTGCTGCACCCCGATCTGGACGTGCTGATTTCCACGGTCCGCAGCCGAGGCCGTATCGCCGGCATGATCACCAACGGCTACAACCTGATGCCCGACCGCATCCAGCGCTTGAACCGCGCCGGGCTCGATCACCTACAGATTTCCATCGACAACGTGATGCCCGACGATGTGTCGAAGAAGAGCCTCAAGGTCCTCGACAAGAAACTGCAGATGCTGGCCGAGCATGCCGAGTTCCACGTGAACATCAATAGTGTAGTCGGCGGCGGCATCCACAATCCGAATGACGCGCTTGTAGTCGGACGGCGCGCCATTGAGCTGGGCTTCTCCGCCACGGTCGGCATCATTCACGATGGCGACGGCCAATTGCGTCCCTTGGGAGACCAAGAGCGCAGTGTCTACCACGAGATGAAAGCGATGGAGAAGCGCAATTTCGCCCGCTTCAACGGCTTCCAAGACGCCATTGCCGCCGGCCAGCCCAACGATTGGAAGTGCCGCGCCGGCGCCCGCTATATGTACATTTGCGAGGACGGGCTGGTGCATTACTGCTCGCAGCAGCGCGGCTATCCGGGCATCTCACTCGAGAAGTACACGCTGGCGGACATCGCGCGCGAGTACAACACGGAGAAGGCGTGCGCTCCGCTCTGCACCGTCAGCTGCGTCCACCAGATTTCGTATTTCGATTCCTGGCGCAACCCGCAGACGCTGAAGAGCCCGGTGAGCGAAGAGCATCACTCCAAGCCGCTAGTGAAAATCTCCGGCGTCGGCGAGTAGCGTTTAATGCAGGGGATGTTCCCCGCGTTCCAGCTTGCTGCCCCGGTCTTCAAGGATTCCGAGCCGTTCATCGATCAGCGGAAGAACACGCGTGCGTGTTTCCATGCTGCGCGCCCAATCGTGGAATGCCCGCAGCAGTTCCGTCTGCATGTCGCGCATCTTTTCGACGAGCCGTTCTTCTAGCGCCTGCATCTTACCGAGGAGGCGATCGTCCGTTTGATGGATAGTGCCGAGCAGGCGGGTCTCTACGTTGTGCCTATCCTGCTTGACCTCGGAGCGTAGTTCGGAGCGTAGTTCGACGCTGTCGCAACAGTCCGGCAAACAGGCAAAGGGTAAGGCCGCCCCAATTCCCGAATGGCGACGTAGCGCTGTGGCATTCAGTTCTGCACTGTTTGAGTTCACCGGCACCGATGCCGGCAAGCCATCGGACGGCGCAAAACAGGTGCCCTCCCCCGGCTTCAGTGACCTCACCTACGGCGGGCCGGTTGCTGGAGACTGGGAGGTGTTGCGGCGCTTCGGCGGTGACGTTGAGTGGGAAGCCGTCTTCGAGGGCATTGAGAAGGGGTCTGCGGAGCGCCCGGAGAAACTAAAGTTTAAGATCGATGGGCTGCTTCCAACTATCCACGCCTACCCTGAGCCATCCTCGGCTGAAAAGTGGAAGCAAGTAGCGGCAGGAACCAGCATCCGGTTTCACGGCACGATTGAGGGGAATTACAGGGACGGCGATCATTGGCAAGATCACTGCCTCCCAGCGCAATCCGCGATCCGCGTACAATTGCTCCCAGGAAAGCTGGCCAATTTTGCGAAGCATGTCCAAGACCCGCTGGGACTCACTTGCGGGCAGCGCGAACCAGGCAGTCAGAAACACTGGATCGTTAATGTCCAGGCAGACCCGTTTCACGCGGGCTTCCGTTTCTTCAGATGAGCCTTGAGCTTCTTCTCAAGCACGTCCAAGTCAGACTCGCGAGTGGGATTCTTCTCTGACCATGCGATAGCTGCGTCCAGCGCGCGTATGGCCTCCGGCGTGTGCAACCAGTTCATTGTCAGGGATCACTTGCGCGGTTTTGATCGACCACACGCCGGGCTCCAGTTCATCCACCACTACCGTGCGGCCCGCCCACTGCTTGCCCAAGGAGATCTGTCCGCTGCTGCCGATGGTCTTGACTTCGCTTTTCATGACGGCATGATAGCATGAAAGCGGACGATTCCTGCTAGGACGAAAGTATGCTAGCATGATCCCCATGCGACTCTTCAATCTATCTCTCGCCCTTACGCTCGCCGCCGTGCTGCTTACGGCCCAGCAGCCCGCGGGCAAAGGCAAAGCCGCGCCCCAGCCACCCAAAGAATTCGCCTCCGCCGCCGACGTGCAGGCCATGATCGCCAAGGCCAAGAATGACCGCAAGGACGGCCAGGCGATTGTGAACCAGAACATCCTGCGGCTCGCGCCTTACCAGGCCAACCTCGAATACCGCGCCTCCGTGGGCACCGCTTCGCAGCATGACACCGAGGCGGAAATGTTCTACGTCGTTGAAGGCTCGGGCACCCTCGTCACCGGCGGGACCATGCCGGGCGCAACCAAGACCGGCGACAACTGGACCGGCCCGTCGATTGAGGGCGGGAACTCCCGCGCCGTCGGCAAGGGCGACTTCATCATGGTCCCGGAGAAGACGCCGCACTGGTTTAGCAAGATCGAGGGGGTGTTGGTCCTCATGTCGATTCACCTTCCGCATACGAACTGACCCCCTCAACTAAGGTGAATCCCCGGTCGTAGAGGGGGGCCCCGGCTGGTAGTATGGGCCAGAAGTCTCTTTATGCGGAAGCTTTTCACCTTTGCCATCCTGTGTGTAGCGGCCAGCGGCCAGTCGATGCTGGAAAGCGGAGCCGCGATTGCCGGCACCACCATCGGCAGTGCTGCTGGCAAAAAGGTCAGCGACGGAATCAACGCCAGCCTCCGCAAGACCGGCAAAGTTCTGGAGACGGCAGCTAAAAGCGACACGGAAGCAAAAAGCGGCAAGGCGGCGAAGAGCGAACCCAAGCAGTCTAAATCCGCTCCGGCCGCACCGCTGCTTCAAGTCAGCGCCGGCGTACCTAAGGCGGAAATGAACAACGTTCCGCCACCTCCCCCAAAGCGCGTGGCGGCGAAGCCCAGCAAGCCGCGCAGCGTGAGCGTGCCGCCGGTGATGTCCTCGGTGATGCCCGCCGACCCGCCTCCCATCCCCTCCAGCGTCGACCTCGCGGGAATCCACAACGGCATGGTGCGAGACTCGGTGCTGGCGCTGGGCAATCCATCCGCCCGCATCACCATGTATGAGGACGGCCACATCGTGGAGATCTACCAATACCGCGCCTCTCCTCAGGCGTCTGTCCAGTCGTCCGGCACGGTCCGGCTGCGCGATGGCGCGGTGTGGGCCGTGGAAGCCCGCCCCTAACGCTTCCCATCCGCTATCCTGTTGGGTGAGTGTTCCCAGGTCACCACAGACGAGTACGGATCCTGTACGGCGCGTCGGACCTAGTCCTTATCGCGCTCGGATTTCAACTGGCCTATTGGGCCCGCACGCACATCCAGCTTGAAAACAACTTCTTCATGCCGGGCCGCGTGCGCGGAGCGCTATTGGTATGGTCTGTGTTCTCATGGCTGGCCATTGCCTCCTGGTGGGAAGTCTATGACCGCATCGACGGAATGCACCCCCGCGTCATCCTGCGGGAAGCCCTGCGCCAGTGTCTCTTCGGCGCGGTGGCTGTCGTCCTGTTCGAATACTTCTGGAGGCTTAACCTAAGCCGTCCGTTCGTGGGTTTGTTTCTGCTGTTCACGTGGGTGCTGCTGTCCTTGTTCCGTCTGAATGCCGCACGCATCATGGGGATGGCGCGGCGCGAGTTCGCGGCTCCGCACTATGTGATGGTGGTGGGTTTGGGGAGTTCCGCGCAGCGTCTGGGTCGGCAGTTTGAAGAGGCGGCGGAACTGCACGGCGTCAAACTGCGGGGCTTCTTCGCCGATGACCGGCTTGCGGACGCGCCGGCGAGTATCCAGCTGGAGTCCGCCTATCCGGTACACCCCATCGCGTCGCTGCCGGAGATGCTGCGCCAGCACGTCATCGACGAGATCGTTTTCGCCACCGATAGCCGCAAGCTGGCTGAACTCGAAGAAGTGCTGCTCATCTGCGACGAAGAAGGCGTCCGTACGCGCATCGCCATCGACTTCTTTCCGCACGTGAACAGCCGGGTTCACCTGGAGCGCTTGGGCAACTCGCCGCTCATCACCTTTTCCGCCACCCCGCACGACGAACTGCGGCTGCTGGTCAAGCGCATCACGGACATTTTGGCCGCTTCCGCAGCCCTGGTGCTGGTGTTCCCCGTCATGGCGCTGATCGCCCTGCTGATCCGCGTGACTTCGCCGGGACCGGTGATCTTCAAGCAGGAACGCTGCGGCCTCAACGGACGCCGCTTCGTGTTCTACAAGTTCCGCTCCATGTGCGATAACGCAGAGGCTATGCGCGCGTCGCTGGAGCACCTGAGCCAGCGCGAACTGGCGATCAAGATTCCGAATGATCCGCGCCTGACGCCGGTGGGCCGCTGGTTGCGCAAGTTCTCCATCGACGAGTGGCCGCAGTTGTGGAACGTGTTGCGCGGGGACATGTCCCTGGTGGGGCCGCGTCCCGCGGTGCCGGAAGAAGTGAGCCAATACAAGCGCTGGCAGCGCCGCCGCCTGCGCATGCGCCCCGGTCTCACCTGCCTGTGGGCGGTGAACGGCCGCGACGACGTGGACTTTGAAACCTGGATGAAGATGGATATGGAATACATCGACAATTGGTCCCTCGCATTGGATTGGAAGATTATCTTCCTCACCATCCCCCCCATGCTGAGCGGGCGCGGAGCCAACTAAGAAACATGGAACTGATCCCCACGCAAGACGAAGTCCTGGCCCTGCTGCGACGCACGGGTGGTTTGCGCTCCGGCTATTTTGAGTATCCCAACGGCATGCGAACCAGTGAATACCTGCAGGTGGCGCTGACCATGCAGGATTTTCAGGTGTCAAACATCCTGAGCGTGGCGCTGAGCCGCAAACTGCGTTCGAACACCGACATCCGCGCACTGCTGCCGAACGTGTCCATCGTCGCGCCCGCCACCGGCGGGCTCCCGGTAGCCTATGGCGTCGCCGAAGCTCTGCGCGCGCGCAAGGTCTACTGGGCGGAGCGCGACCGCGCCGATGGACCCCTGCACTTCCGCGAGTTCCTGGAGCTGGAGCCGGGAGAGAAGGTGATTCTGGTGGACGATATCTACCGAACCGGGACCAAACTCGCCGCCATGCGCAGCCTGGTGGAAGCCGCCGGCGGCGAAGTGGTAGCCATGGGCGTGATCGTTCAACAACCCGCCCCCGGTGCCGCCGAGTTCGTCGGGTTCCCCTTCTACTCTCTGGCGCGCCTGGAGATGACCTACGTGGACAATCTCATGGGTGTCCCGTTGACCAAAGTCGCGCTCTAAATTCACCGAAAAATTGACGCTCCACCGTCCGGTACGCTACCATAGCTCTGCGGGGTGGAGCAGCCTGGTAGCTCGTTGGGCTCATAACCCAAAGGTCGCAGGTTCAAATCCTGCCCCCGCAACCAACCTGCTCGTTCAGTAAAGTCTTTCATTGCAAGCCTTTCTCCCCCTCTAGTCCTTCCGGTGGTTTCCTTGGATCGTCCGCGTCTGGCAAATTTGTGCCTGAAAT
>CANFEY010000027.1 GCA_947446025.1 Bryobacterales bacterium | reverse complement strand
CCTCTACCAAATCCTACAGGTTGTCAGCGTCACCATTTTCGAGCGGACGCCCATTCTACAGGCCCTTCAGCTACAACATACCGGAGAAAAATCAGACCCATTTTTCAACCAGCTGAATCTGTTCGACTTATAGCCGGACACTACTGATCGTCCTTGCGGTCCCGCAGCGGCGGCAGGGGAATGGGGAACACGTTGAGACGGTAGTAGAGATCCTCGCGGAACTTGCCTTCCTTGATGGCGGCTTCGAGGGGAGCGTTGGTGGAGGCGATGACGCGCACGTCTAATTGAATTTCGCTCTTGCCGCCCAAGCGCCGCACGCGCTGGTCTTCCAACACGCGCAGAAGCTTGGCCTGGGTGGCCAGCTGCATGTCACCGATTTCGTCGAGCAGCACGGTGCCGTTCTGGGCGAGTTCGAAACATCCGGCGCGGCGGTCCACGGCTCCGGTGAAGGCGCCCTTTTCGTGGCCGAAAAGTTCGCTTTCCATTAGCGAATCCGCCAGGGCAGCGCAGTTGATGGCGACGAAGGGTCCGGCTTTGCGCGGACTCAGTTGATGAATCGCGCGCGCGGCGAGTTCCTTGCCGGTGCCGCTTTCACCCGTGATCAGCACGGCAGCTTTACTGGGAGCAACTTGGCGGATTAGCGCAAAGACTTCCTGCATGGCCTGCGACTGGCCGACCAGATCGCCCAGCACGCCTCGGTAGCTGAGTTTGCGCTCCAGGCGTTCGGCGTGGGCGGCCAAGTGGCCTTGGCCGGCGGCGCGTTCCAGCAGCAGGCGCAGGGCCTGGGTCTGGACGGGCTTATCGATGAACCAGAACGCGCCCAGTTCGTGGACCATGCTGACCGCGGCTTCCAGGCTTCCGTGCGCGGTGAGGACGATGGACTGCGGGGCATCTTGCGCGCCGTGCAGCTGCCGCAACAGCTCATCGCCGTTGAGGCGAGGCATGTTGAGGTCCGTGATCATGACGTGCGCGGGGAAGTTGGCGAGCTTCTCCAATGCGTCCTGGCCGTCAAAGGCGGTCTCGACGGTATAGCCCCAGACGCGGATCATTCCGGCTAGGGCGGTTCGTTGGCTCTCTTCGTCGTCGACAACAAGGACGCGGGTCTCAGCGCGTTCGATGGGCATGGGCACTCCTATTGTGCCAGAACGGGTGGGGGGGCATAGGAGTTTTGTGTGTGGGCTCCTGATCGTCTGTCCGCTCCCTTACGGTCGCGGTTCAGTGCTGGGGGGCGGAGGGACGAGGGGGGACGGGTGGGGCGTCGTGGTACTGGAAACGGCAATGCCTGGGATGCATCCTGTACTTAGCGGAGGCCAATGCCGATAGAATAGTGACTGATGCCGAGTAAGCTGATCACCCTACTACTCATGGTCCCTGCGGCCCAATGGACTTGGGCGCAGGCATTGCCGTCCGCTGCGCGGCAACCGTTCGGCGTGGAGACGATGCTGAAGCTCTCGCGAATCAGCGAACCAGTACTATCGCCCGACGGGCTTCTGGTAGCCTTCACAGTACAAACCGTGGATGTGGCGAACAATACCAAGCCGACGCAGATCTACGTTGTACCCACAGCGGGAGGCACTCCGCGGCAACTCACGCGCGATGGCAAGGCGAACGGGCGACCGCGCTGGTCACCGGATTCCAAGCGCATCTATTTCGTTTCCGACCGTAGCGGCTCGTCGCAGATCTGGTCCATGTTCGCGGACGGCTCAATGGCCACGCAACTGACCAGGCTTTCGACCGAGGCCAGCGGCCTCCTGCTGACCCCGGATGGGCAGCGCGTCGTGTTCCTATCGAGCGTCTACCCTGAGTGTGGTTCCGACGACGTGTGCAACGCGGGCAAGATTGAGCAGGAAGAGAAAAACAAGGTTAAGGCCCGCCTCTACACTTCCCTGCTCTACCGGCACTGGAATGAGTGGCGTAGTCCACGGCGGCAGCACCTGATGGTGGTGAAGACCGATGGCTCGGAATTGAAGCAGTTGACGGCTGGCCAGTATGACGTGCCGCCGTTTTCGCTGGGCGGACCGGATGATTACGCGATCTCGCCAGACTCGATGGAGGTCGCCTTCACGATGAATGTGGACGCGGACGCGGCATCCAGCACCAACTCGGACATCTACACAGTTCCGGTGGCTGGCGGCGAGATTGTGAAGATCACCAGCGGGGCTGGGGCGGATGCATCGCCTGCGTATTCACCGGATGGACTGCGGCTGGCGTTCCGGTCCCAGGTGCGCGCGGGGCTGGAAAGCGACCGCTGGCGGCTGATGGTGCTGGATCGCGCCACAGGGCGGTCCCAGAGCCTTACCGAGGGCGTGGACAGGTGGGTGGGGAGCTTTACGTGGTCCCCGGACTCAACACGGATTTTCTTTACTTCGGAAGACCGGGGACGCACAGGGGTGCAAGTGGTGCCGGTGACCGGCGGCGGGGTGCGCAACGTGATTACGGGTGCATCGACGGTGGATGACGTGCAGTTTAGCGGCGATGGGAAGACGATCATTTACTCTGAAGCGAGCGGGTCTTCGCCGACGGAGATTTACCGCGCCAACTCGACGGGCGGGGCCAGCGTCGCGCTTACGCACCTCAATGACTCGATACTTGCAGGCGCACGGCTCACCGCGCTTGAAGAGCTGTGGACGGAGGGCCTTGACCGCACACGCATCCAATCGTTCATCGTGAAGCCGCCTGGGTTTAGCGAGACACGCCGCTATCCGGTGATGGTGCTGATTCACGGGGGGCCGCAGGGTTCCTGGGGCGAAGCTTGGAGCTACCGCTGGAATCCGCAGGTTTTCGCGGCGGCGGGCTATGTGGTGGTGATGCCGAATCCGCGCGGATCGACCGGGTACGGGCAGAAGTTTATTGACGAGATCAGCGCTGATTGGGGCGGCAAGGCGTATTCGGACTTGATGGCGGTTACCGATCAGGTCAGTGCCCTGCCCTACGTGGACCGTGACCGCATGGTGGCGGCAGGTGGGTCCTACGGGGGCTACATGGTGAACTGGCTGCTGGGGCATACCAACCGCTTCAAGGCACTGGTATCCCATGCGGGAGTCTTCGACCTGCGCAGTATGGCGGGAGAAACCGAAGAATTGTGGTTCGTGAAAGCGGAGTTCAAGGGCATGCCCTGGGACAGTCCGGCACTATATGACCAGTGGTCGCCCAGCAAGTTCGTAAAGGATTTCCACACGCCGACGCTGGTGATCCACGGCGAGCAGGACTACCGGGTCCCCATGGGACAAGGCTTGCAGTTGTTCACGGCTCTGCAGTCGCAGAAAGTTGCCTCGCGGCTGCTGCTGTTCCCGGACGAGGGGCATTGGATTCAGAAGCCGCAAAATACAGCGCTATGGTACGCCCAATTTCTGGGCTGGATGGACCAATGGGTCAACCGAATGTAGCCTGCGCGGTCCTTGCGGCCGCTATGCTGGCGGGCTGTGAGCGGCCGCTTTCGGGCGAAGCGGAGTTTCGCGAATTGCTGTCCAAGCAAAGCATGGGCATAGTCCGGCTGCCGTCGGGAGATCTGGTCATTTCCGAGCCGATTCGTCTACCCTCCGGCGCGATGGAGATGGAGATTCGTGGCGAAGGCAATTCCAGGGTGGTTGCCTCCAAGGATTTCAAAGGGTCCGCGCTGTTCATTGTAGAGAAGTCCAAGAACATCGTGTTTGCCGACTTCACTATCGACGGCAATCGCGCAGCGCTGGCCAAGCCGCTCGAAATGGCCCAGCCGGAGAACGCCTTCCGCGTGTGGTATCCGAACAACGGGATTTTGGCCGACCAGGTTGAGGGTCTGCGAATTGAGCGGGTGACGTTCCAGAATGTGGTCAATTTTCCGGTGTTGGTGAGCCGGTCAACGGCGGTGCGCATCCGTGAGGTGAGGGTGGAAAATTCCGGCTCGCTGAACGCCAAGGGGCGGAACAATTTGACCGGAGGCATCCTGCTGGAAGAAGGCACAGCGGATTTCGAGGTGCAGAAATCGTCCTTCAAGAATATCCGCGGGAACGGGTTGTGGACGCATTCCCTGCTCTCCTCACCGCAGTTGCTGGACGGCGCTTTCTTTGAAAATACGTTCGAGCAGATCGGACGGGACGCGATCCAGGTGGGGCATGCCAAACGCGTCCGTGTAGAAGGCAACACGGGCCGCGAGATCGGCTTTCCGGTGGAGATCGTGGACGTGGAAAACGGCGGCACGCCTGTAGTCATCGACACGGCCGGTGACGTGGAAGGATCCCAGTACACGCGCAACCGCTTCGACGAAATCAACGGCAAGTGCATTGACCTGGACGGCTTCCACGATGGCGTGGTGCTGGAAAATACCTGCATCAACCGAATGGACGCGGCGGATTATCCCCACGGACACTTCGGCATCGTGATGAACAACAGTAATCCGAACACGCATTCCAGCAACATTGAGTTGAGCGGCAATCTGATCGACGGGGCCAAATACGGAGGCTTGTTCCTGATGGGGTCGAACAACCACATCACGAACAATCGCTTTGTGAACCTCAACCTGGCGGGCTGCAACGAGAGTTCGCCAAGCTGTGTCTACAAGGCCGATGAGCCGCGCATCCTGGAAGCCGGAATCTATGTGGGGCGCGGCGTGGCCCGGCTGGAAGAGGCCAAGGGGAACGTCATCCGCAACAACACGATCAGCGGACACAAAATGGGCGCGCGCTGCGTTGTGTTCGGGCCCGGCGTGTCTGCGGGAGCCGCCGCGGTGGAGATGAACGCCTGTCAGGACACCGGCAAGTAGCGTATCCTGAAGGATTCATGTCCATCGAATTTCGCGGCGTGCTGTTGCCCCCTCTAGACGGCCTGACGGCCTCAGCTCCTTCGGGAGCCATCATCGGCGTGGTGGGAGAGAAAGGGTCGGGCGTGACCGAGCTGCTGCAGGCGGCAGCGGGAGTGCTCGCGCCCACCGGCGGTGAAATTCGCGCCGCAGCGGAACGCAGGTTCGTTGGGCTCGGCGATGCGCTGAATCTGGCTCCCGCGGCTGTGATCGCATTGGATCAGGCGTTGGCAACCCAGGATGCGGTGGTCCGCGCACGCACGCTCACGGGGCTGGACAGGCTACGGCGCTCGGGGTCTACCATCCTGCTTTCCTCGCACGAGAACCCGCTGCTGGAGCAACTGTGCGACGAGGTGTGGTGGCTGAACGCCGGACAGCTAGCGGCCAAGGGCGATCCGAAGGCGACGCTGGCGGCCTACCGGCGGCATGTCGCGGATACGGTGCGCGCGTGGGGAGAGACCATTCCGCCGCGGTTGGCCCCGTCTTTCCGGCGCGGGGATGGCATGGCGGAGATCCTTGCGATAGAGACGGTGGGCGCCAACGGCCAGCCGACGATCGTGTGGAAGAGCGGCGAAATGGTGGTGGTCCGTGCCACGGTGCGCTTCCATGAGGCGGTGAAGGAACCGGTGCTGGGCCTGATGATCCGCACGCAAATCGGCTTCGAGGTGTACGGCACCAATACGGAGCTGGAGCGTGTGGATCTGGGTCCGCGCAAAGCCGGCGACACCATCACCGTGGAGTTTTCATTCCTGTGCGACTTGTGCCCCCACGCCTACACGTTGACCATGGCTGCGCACGACCCTGACGGCACCGCCCACGACTGGCTGGATGACGCGGTGGCGGTGACCGTGACCGACGAGCGCTACACGGCGGGTGTGGCGAATTTGCGGGCCAAGGTGGCTGTGATAGAGCCGCAACCGTAAGGGAGTGATCGCCTACTTGCCTTCGAGCAGGAAAGTGGGCGCAAGCCCGGTGAGCGTGGAAAATCCGTTCGATCCCGCGACGCCCAACCAGCAGGACGCGCCGTGTACTTCGTCGCCGAACGCATGCGGGTAGACGTGGGTGACCATGTCCTTCATCATCAGGCTGCCGTATTGCATCAACGGGAAGACGGCATGGGCGTGACCGACCACTTCCTGCACCACAAACGGAGTCCGCATGGCTTGGCGCAGGGCTTTTTCCCAAGCCGCGTCATCCACCTGCGCGCCGTAGATGGGATGGATTTCCGAGGTCTCGTCATTCGGGCGCAGCACCAGCTTGTTCTTATGCTTGGTGACGAACTCGATCAGGTCCACAGTGTGCGTCTTGTGGGTAGTTTTGCCGGGCTGCACGAAACGCGTCCACGGCAGGTGTTCTTTCAGTGCCGCGCGCTCCGCCGCCGGGAACTTGGCGGTTAGCTTGGTGTCCGTGAGCAGGTCAAACATGGTCCGCTTGGCGCGCATGTCGGCCCGGAAATTGTTGACCATGCAGATCGCCCCGTCTTTGTAGGCGCGGATCAACGGATGGTTCAGATCGTACTTGACCAGGAAGTCCTGCAGCTTGACGCGGCGCAGAACGATGTCGATGGTGAAGTCGCCGCTGCGCAGCACGTCGTTGCGGTATTCCAGCTGTTCGGGCGAAAGTATCCGGGTGTTGCAGCCTTCGTGGGTAAAGTAGGCGGCCAGGCGGGCATGATCGCTGGCTCCGGTCTGGAACGGCAGCCGGCCTTCCACGATGGCGATGTTCGGGCGCTTCTGCTTGCCCTTGGTTTCTTTATAAGCCTTGAGAATCGCGCTGAGCAACGGCTTGCTGCCGCCCAGCTTTTTCAGTTTGTACTTCTTGCGGAATTCCTTCACCGGCGGGGCATCGAAGTAGAGATCGCCCAGCGCGTCGCCATGCAGCACCCCGCCCGGGATGTCGGAGCTGTAGCCGGTAAAGTAGAGCGACTTTTCGGTCATCGCGGTATCGAGCAAGGAGCTGATGCTGATGGAGTAGCGCGGGTCCACTGAAGCGAGCATGCGCTCGGCCGGCAGCAACTGCATGCGGGCCACCAGCGCCGGCGTGGTGAGAACCAGCTTCTCCATCCGCGCCATGGCAGAAAGGATCGTCTCCGTCGCTTTCACCAGAGCGGCGTAATCGCGCTTGGTAACCAAGTGCGGACGCAGTACGGGCGAGACGGGGCGGCCAACAAAATTCTCGGCCTGGATGCGCTCTTGCAGAGCGTGGGCCCAGGCGAGATCTATGTACGGCTCGCTCTCAATCAGTTTGTGGTAGCGGGCAACTGCCTCGGACACCAAAGACATGGGCGTAGTGCATAAAGTATCGCACGGTGGAGGGTGGAATGCAAAATGGAGAAAACCCCAAAAAGCACCCCATCCTACTGAATCTAAGGTAATTATAGATCAAACAAAAAGACCTAGCGTTGGTTTTGCTTGAGGACCTTTTTGCGTAATCGGATGGATTTGGGGGTAACTTCCACCAGTTCGTCCTCGCGGATGAACTCGAGAGCCTGCTCCAGATTGAGCAAACGCGGCGGGACCAGGCGGATCGCCTCATCGGCGCCGGAGGAGCGCATGTTGGACATCTTTTTCTCTTTGACGATGTTGACGTCGAGGTCGGAATCGCGCGCGTTTTCGCCCACGATCATGCCTTCATAGACGTCCACGCCGGAGCTGATGAACATGTCGCCGCGCTCTTGCAGGTTGAAGAGGGCGTAGCCGGTAGACTTGCCTGCGCGGTCAGAGATGAGTGAACCGGTGGGGCGCATCGGGATATCGCCCTGCCATTCGATGTAGCCGTGGAACAGCGAGTTCATGATCGCCGTGCCCTTGGTATCGGTCAGCATTTCGTTACGCAGGCCGATGAGGCCGCGTGAGGGCACCAGGAATTCCAGGCGCACGCGGCCCGAGCCGTGGTTCACCATCTTTTCCATCTTGCCCTTGCGCATGCCCATCTTCTCAATGACCACGCCGACGAAGTTTTCCGGGCAATCGACGGTCAACATTTCGAGCGGCTCATTCGTCTTGCCGTCGATCTGCTTGGTGAGGATTTCCGGCTTGCCGACGCCGAGTTCGTAGCCTTCGCGGCGCATCATCTCAATCAAGATCGCCAGTTGCAGCTCGCCGCGGCCCATGACCTTGAATGCATCCGGTCCGCCGAACTCTTCCACTTTGATGGAAACGTTGGTGAGCAGTTCTTTGTCCAAGCGGTCGCGCAGATTGCGCGAAGTGACGTACGTCCCTTCCCTGCCCGCGAACGGCGAGTTGTTGATCATGAACGTCATGGCGATGGTGGGCTCATCGATTTGGATGGGCGGCATCGGCATGGGGGTTTCGACGTTGGTAAGCGTTTCCCCGATGGTGATGCCCTCCAGGCCCGCGATGGAGAGGATATCGCCCGGCCGGCCGATGGTTTCGTCCACCTGCTTCAGGCCTTCAAAGGAGTACATCTTGGTGATGCGCGCCTTCTGGAAGGTGCCGTTGAGCTTGGCGATGGCGACTTCGTCGTTGAGGCGCAGCGTGCCGTTGAACACGCGTCCGATGGCGAGGCGGCCCAGGTAGTCGCTGTAATCCAAGTTGCCGACCTGCAATTGCAGGATGCCTTCGGGATCGCCCTTGGGCGCGGGTATGTTGGCCACAATCGATTCGAATAAAACCCGTAAGTCCGTGGCTTCATCTTCCGGTTGCAATTTCGCCACACCGATTTTGGCGTTGGTGTAGATCACCGGGAAACTCAGCTGGTCTTCGCGGGCGTCCAGATCGATGAACAGGTCGTAGACTTCGTTGAGAACTTCCTGGATGCGCGCGTCGGGGCGGTCGATCTTGTTGATCACGACGATCTGCGGCAGGCCGGCTTCGAGGGCCTTCATCAAGACGTAGCGGGTCTGCGGCAGCGGGCCTTCGCTGGAATCCACCAGCAGCACCACGCCATCGACGAGCTTGAGCGCTCGCTCGACTTCGCCGCCGAAATCGCTATGGCCCGGGGTATCGACAATGTTGATCTTCGTCTCGCCGAAGCGCACACCGGTGGCTTTGGCCAGAATGGTGATCCCGCGCTCACGTTCCAAATCATTGGAATCCATGGCGCGTTCTTCTACGTGCTCATTGGCGCGGAAGATTCCGCTTTGGCGGAACATGGCGTCTACAAGCGTGGTCTTGCCATGATCGACGTGGGCGATGATGGCGATGTTACGGACAGAGGGGTTGAAAGACATGCAAGCTTCTATTGTCCGTCATTTATGTTACAGAAGTATATGAGCGATGATGGTAGTACGTGCAATCACTTCCCTCAGTAGTTATCGTCGGCCGTCCGAACGTCGGCAAGTCGACGCTTTTCAACGCGATCCTGAAGGCCCGCCGCTCCATTGTGGGCGATGAGCCGGGGATCACCCGAGACCGGATTTACGGCGAAGCGTTCCATCACGGGCGTCCCTTCACGCTGGTCGACACCGGCGGCATCATCACCAACGATGAGGACATGATCCCGAGCCAGATCTTGAAACAGGCCCGGGTAGCGTTAAAGACAGCGGCTGCGATCGTCTTTGTGATCGACGGGCGCACGGAGATCACCGGCGCGGATCGCGAGCTGGCGGCGATGCTTCGCAAGCTGGGCAAGCCAGTGGTGTTGGCGGTCAACAAGATCGACAGCGAACGGCGCGGCGAACTGGCGCACGAATTTCATTCACTGGCGTTTGAGCATTTGTTCCCGATTTCTGCGGAGCACCATTTGGGTGTGGCTGACTTGCTGGATTTCGTGACTCGGGACTTCCCAAAAAAGACACCCGAGCCGGAGGAAGCCGAGCCTGCCACGCCGATCGTCAAGATTAAGGTGGCGATCATCGGCCGTCCCAACGTCGGCAAGTCGACCTTGCTGAACGCGCTCACCGGCATGGAACGCGCGATTGTTTCCCCGGTGGCCGGGACCACCCGCGATGCGGTGGACGAGACGATCCGCTACAACAACATCGACTACGTGCTGGTGGACACCGCCGGCATCCGCCGCAAGGGCAAAACGAAGCAGATGGCGGAAAAGCTGAGCGTAGTCATGGCTCGGCGGCACCTGCGGATGTCGCATGTGGCGATCATCGTCATTGATGCCACCGAAGGCGTGTTGGCACTGGACGCCACCATCGCAGGCTACGCGCACGAAGAAGGCCGCGCCGTGATCCTGTGCGTGAATAAATGGGACACGGTCCTGACGCCGGCCAAGCGCAAATTCATGGAGCAGGTGAAAGAGCGCCTCAAGTTCCTTGAATACGTCCACACCGTATTCATCTCCGCGCAGACCGGAGAAGGTGTGAAGGATCTTTTCGGACGCGTCCGTAAGGCGTACGAAGCGGCGAGCCTGCGCGTCACCACCGGCGAACTGAACCGCTTCATGGAGTCTTTGAAGTGGGAGTACGAACCGAAACTCAAGTACATTACGCAGGCATCGATTCGTCCGCCGACATTCATCGCGTTCACCGACAGCACCAATCAACTGCACTTTTCCGCCGAGCGGTTCCTGATCAACCGGCTGCGCGAGCGGTTCGGGTTTGAGGGGACGCCGGTGATCGTGAAGCCGCAGCGGCACACGCTGGGGCGCAAGCGTTAGCGCATCGTCTATCGCAGTGTGAAGTTGACATCGATCGGGGCCTCCACTTCCACGGGCTGGCCGTTGAGGATCGTCGGACTATAGATCCACTGGCTGACCGCGTCGAGCGCGGCTTTCCACAGCAAGGGGTGACCATCGAGTACTCGCAGGTTCTGCACGCGTCCGTCTTTCGCCACGATTCCTAACAGGTGTACGGTGCCCTGGACGTGGGTCTGGCGCGCGAGGACCGGGTAAGGCGGGATCACGCGTTTGAGCAGCTTCGCGGCGAGGACGTCTCCGCCGACGAGGACTGGCTTCGTGTTGACAACCGGCGCAGGCGCGGGCTTCACGATCTCGACCACTGGCGCCAGAGTGAAGGCGGGTAACGTAGTGGTCGGGCCCACCGATGCGCCGGGGATGCCGAGTACGACGGGAACGTCCGCCGCGGTGTCGATGGGTCCGACGACTACTTCGGTTTCGCGGATCGGTCCTTTGGGAATGGTGATCGACACGAAGCGGCGGTAGTCACTGCGCTGGCCCGTTGCCGGCCCACTCGGTGCAACACGTGCGACCGGTGGCGGCTGGGGCAAGGGAGGCGGAGCCGTGAGGACGCCTGTGATCAGCGGTATGAAAGGCAGCGCTTGCGTGTAGAGCAGGGGCCCTACTAATAAGACACCGAGGACGGCAGTTTGTGCCAGGAAAGATGCGGCTAGCGCGCCCGTTTTTCGCGCCGATGCGGGGTGTGTGAGGAGAGTTTGCTCGAACATGCTCAGATAGACACTGAGCGTTCGCGAAAAGTTCCTAGTTCTCCTCCGGAACCTGGTTCGCCTTGTCCACCACTACCATGTTGACCGTCATTCTACGGCGAACGAGATCGAGCCCTAGTTGGTCCTTAAGCGCGGTCGGGAGTGCCGGAAATTCACTCGGCCCGCCACCAAGCCGATCATCTGGAGTCTAGTTTACAGCCCCCGCGTAACGTCCCTGCAGTCCCGTCTGATTCATGACTGGACTGCCCAAAACACGCGTGAGGAAATCGGCCCAGCCTCGCATGTCGGACTGGGAAACAAGTAGGCCCAGCGAGTCCCCATTGGGGCCGTCCGGCGTGAATGACTCCCCCGGCTCCGGTAGGTGCAGCTTTTGTCCCTTCCCGTCCACAACCAGGGCAAGCACGTCCATCTCCTGCGTGGCCGAGTGGGTCACGACTTTGAGCCGTTCGGCCAAAAGTTCTCACAGCATTTCCCGAATTTCGGCCTGCTGCGTTCCTTCAGGAACTTTCGCGTTGACGTCGTAGTGATTTTTGTCGAGCCATTCCGGTCCGGAAATCTGAACTTCACTCACGTCATGCGAATACGCCACTAACGTTTTGAGCGACACGTGACGTGCTCGAAAGATCCCATCTCGAACTCCAGGACCTACAGGGACAACAGAGAACGGCCCGCTCGACTCTGGGCTGCTTACCTTAACGGTGCCGACTTCGAATTTCGGCAACGCGGTCTGCGCGCTGGCGAGGAGTCCACTTAGCGTGAAGATCGATAGTAACAGCCGGTGCTGCGTCATGAACCCGCGGCCTCAGCGGCAAAGGTAGCAGAACGGAGTCAGAACTGGAAGTAGATGAAGGGGACCGCTTTCTCTGTTACGCCGATGAGTTCGACGCAGACCATCAGGGCGATCAACAGCGCGGCGTAGGTCCACGCGGAGCCGCTGGGCAGCCGCTCGATCCATTCCCAACGCTCTTCCGCGAGCGCGATGAGGAACGCGATTCCCACCAAACCGAGCAACCACAGAGGCACGAGGACGTCCGCATTCCACGCGCCGGCGAACATCTGTTCGATGACGTGCAGGCTGTCTGCGAGCGTGGCGGCGCGGAAGAACACCCAGCCTACGCTGACCAGCACGAAGGTGAACAGCGCGCGCAGGGGATAGAGAAGAGGGCTCGGCGTGCGGCCTCGACCGATGGCGCGCTCGATGGCGAGCAGTGCGCCGTGATAGCCGCCCCAGATGATGAAGTTGAAGCTGGCTCCGTGCCACAGGCCGCCCAGCAACATGGTGAGCATGAGGTTGCGATACGTGCCGCCGCTGCGGTTGCCGCCGAGGGGGATGTAGAGATAGTCGCGCAGCCAGCGCGAAAGTGAGACGTGCCAACGGTGCCAGAAGTCAGTGATGCTGAACGCAAGGTAGGGGCGCATGAAGTTCACTGGGAAGTGGAAGCCCAGCAACAGCGCCATGCCGATGGCCATGTCGGTGTAGCCGGAAAAATCGAAGAAGATCTGCATGGCGAAGGAGAACACGCCGGACCATGCAGCCGTCGCGCCAGGATGCGCGGCCAGTGCGCCGAAGTAGCTGTCTGAGATTTGCGCGAATTGGTCGGCAAAAACCATCTTCTTGGCGAGGCCGAACAGCATCCACAGGACGCCGCGTAGGACTTCTTCCGCGTCCGGTTTGCGCCAGGTGTAGAAGTCGGCGAAGAATTCTCCGGCGCGCACGATGGGGCCTGCGACGAGTTGCGGGAAGAATGCGATGAAGAGCGCGTAATCGGCCAAGTTGCGGATGGGCTTCTGTTCGCCGCGGTACACATCGACGATGTAGGAGATGCTTTGGAACGTGTGGAAGCTGATGCCGATGGGCAGAATGATCGACATGGTGTAGGACGCGTCGATCATGCCGGCAAGGAAGTTGAAGTACTTGAAGAAGCCGAGGAAACCGAGGTTCACGGCGATGCTGATGATCAGGAACACGCGCCGGTGGCGTGTCAGGCGATCCATCCACAGCGCGCAGCCGTAATCGACCAGAGTGATGGTCGCGAGCAGCGGCAGGAACGCTACGTTCCAGCTGGCGTAGAACACGTAGCTCGCAATCAGCAGCAGATACTTGCGTGCGGGACGCGGCAGCGCGTAGAACAGCAGCAGCACCACGGCGAAAAATGCGAAGAACTGCGCGGTGTTAAAAAGCACGGCTCTTCACTTCCCGCGCCAGAATTTGGGTGAAGCGGTCGAGGCCGCCCTGGTTCATGTGGACTTGATCGTGGAAGCGCTCCGGCGTTTCGAGTTCGTTGAAGAGGTCTTCAGGGAGAAGCGTCACGCCAGGTTCCTTGTCGAGTTCGTGGACCGAGGACTGGGGGTTCACGGGCAAGTCGGGGCGAATCCAGGCGGCGCGGGGCAGGCGGGCGAATACGATTTGGGTCTTCGAGTTTCGGTAGTGGTCGCGAATGCGGCCCAGCCAATACTTGAGGTAGGCGGAGTGCCGGCCAGTCTGCGGCGGGAGCGGCTCCACCAGACGCGTGCGCAGCACGGTTTCGATGTCGGGCGGTGTGCCGGGGGGAACGGTGAGCTTGCGATTCGGCCAATCGACGCTGAGGCCCGTTAGCGTTTTGTCATCGGCGCGGAAATCGTAGAACCAGATGTGCGAGTCGCGCCAGCTGAGACGTACTGATCTGACGCGGTCAATGGGGTGTTGCAGAAGATCCTGCAAGTCGCGCTTGTAGACCAGGCCTTTGAAGGCGATGCCGCTGGCGGCGCGCCATTGCCGCTGCGGGCTGCGGTAGGACTGGCTGAACTCGGCGAGGTCGCTCAGACTCAGTTGGTGGATGACGTAGTTGAGGTCCGATTCGCGCTCGGCGTAGTCTTCCAGGATTTCGTCGTCGTTGTAACTTTCAATGCCGATGACGATGGCCTTGTACTGGTCCGCCGCGGGATCGATGGCGCGCAGCATGTAATACCAGCAGCGCGGAGTGGTGCCTGCAACGGCGATGGTGCCGAACTGATAGCCCGTCTCCGGCGTCAGCGCGTTCGCCGTCTTGGCCACCAGCGCCATGCGCGAATCGCCAATGCCCAGAATCTGCTTCGGGCTCGTCTTCTGCCGGATGCGCTCGTGTTGCAGCACGGTTTCGACGTAGCCGATGGAAGAATCTGTCGCGACCCAGTAGGGATACAGACCCGTGTGGAACGCGAGCAGGTCAAGCCCAGCGAAGCCCAGCAGGCTGGCGATTAGGATTAGGGAAACGCGCTTCAAGAGAGCAGTCTATTACAGTATCCGGCCATCGCGCATGGTGACAGTGCGGTCGGCGAAGGCAGCGGCCTCGGGGTCGTGAGTGATCATCAGGATCGTTTGTCCCAGGCGTTTGTTGAGATGCTTGATGATGCTGAGGACGGCTTTTGAATTTTCGGTGTCCAGGTTGCCGGTGGGTTCATCCGCCAACAGCAGCGAAGGATGGTTCACCAGCGCGCGGGCGATGGCAACGCGCTGCTGTTCACCACCGGAGAGCGCACGGGGTTTGTGGTCCAACCGGCTCTCGATCCCTAGCAGCTTGAGCAGCTCCTGATACTGCGCATCCCAGGGCGTTCCGCTGTTGCCCGCGATGTGGCGCGCGATTTCGATATTGTCGCGCGCGGTGAGCGTCGGCAGCAGATTGTACTTCTGGAAAATGAAGCCGACGGCTTTCTTGCGCAGCTCCGTGCGGCCTGCGTCGTTGAGCTTGGCGAGGTCCTGCCCGTTGATGGACACGGTGCCGGCGCTGGGCGGAGCCAATCCGCCCAGAATATTGAAGAGCGTCGATTTGCCGGAGCCGCTGGGCCCAACGATGGCAACGAATTCGCCGCGCTCGATCTTCAGATCCACGCCACGCAGGGCGTGCACTTCCACTTCGCCCACACGGAACGTCTTGGTGAGTCCGCGGACTTCGATCTCAGTCATAGGCCAGAGCCTCAATCGCATCCTGGCGCGCGGCCTTCAACCCGGGATAAATCGCACCCACCATCGAGCCGCCGACTGCGATTAGGGTGACCCACGGATACCAGTCGGGGACGATATCCTGCGGCATGTTCGGCGCCACCACGGCCATCAGTGCCCGCGTCCCATACGCCAGCCCGATACCGAGCACGGTGCCGGCCAACGCCAGCACAATCGTCTCGCGAAACAGAATGCCGAGGACGTAACGCGGTGAAGCGCCCATGGCCTTAAGAATGCCGATCTCGCGCGTCCGCTCCAGCACAGCCATATACATTGAGAGGAAGACGACCAGGAGTCCGATGATGGCGGCCACGGCGACGACCACGCGGGTGAAGGGCAAGATCAATGGATACGCGTCCGCGGTGAAGAGCGACAGGAATTCTTCCATGCTGTAGATCTGGTAGCCAGGCAACTGCTCTTTCAGGGACGCAATCACGGGGTTGATGTTTTTGGCCTCGTCCACCTTGGCGTAGACCATGGTGATCTTGTTCGGCTCCACGAAAATATCCTGCAAAGCGCGGAGATCGGCAAAGGTCGCGGAGAGCTTACCCTCTTCCACAATGCCGGCCACGTTCCACTTGTGCCCGAACACGAAGGGCATGCCCGCGGAGAGCTTGCGCTGCTTGGCGAAGACTCGGCCGACGACCAAGTCATCGGGTTTCTCAAAACGCTTGCCTTCCAGCACTTCGAGCCCGCCGCTCATTTTGGAAAACTCGTCCCAATCAATGCCGGTGATGGTGTCGAAATTACTCACGGGATGGACGAGCACTCCGGTGGCGACGCTCACATGCGGCACCTGGCGGACCAGCCCCACGTGTTTCTCACTAAAGGTGCTGGACATGCTGGCGATGTTGGATTCCGGGGGGCGGATGACGACGTCGGCCCCGGTGCCCTTGGCGCGTTTCTGCATGTTGCCCAAAACTCCGCGCGTGAGGCCGACGAGTGTAAGGATCATCGTCACCTGCGCGCTGATCAGCACCACGCTGAGCAGAGTTCGCACCGGACGGTGTTTGAGATTTTCGAATACGAGGCGGTGGATCAATTTTTTAGTGTACCAGCCCTTTGCTCAAGAAAGGCACAGTTTACGACAGACAAAGCTGCCATGGCGGCGGTCTCCGCGCGCAGAATGAGGGGGCCCATGGTGACGCGGGTCCACTGGGCGGCGACGAAGGCAGAACGTTCGGCGTCGGTCCAGCCGCCCTCGGGGCCTACCAGCAGTGCCACCGAATCTTCCGCGGTACGGGCCGCGGGCAAGGCTGCGAGCAGGCTCGGTCCGCCGGGTTCTTCATCGAGCACGAAGCGGTGCCCTGGCTGGTTGAGGACCTTTGAGAAGTGGATAGCGTCGGCGACTTCGGGCAAGACTGCACGCCGCGATTGTTGGCTGGCCTCCAGCACGATCCGCCGCCAACGTTCGATGCGTTTCTCAGCTGCGCGGTCGAGGCCACGCTCGGTTCGGGTCGCAATAACAGGGACAATTTCCGCTACTCCCAGTTCCGTGGCCTTCTCGATCATCCACTCGAAATGGTCGAACTTGATGAGCGCGGCGCACAGGGTGATCCGCACATTCGGGGGCTCGACGGGCAGCTTTTCCAGCGTCCGGAACTCTACTTCGCCCTTGTGCGCAGTGGCGACCTCGGCCAGGAAAACGTTGCGGTTGTCGGAGATTTCGTAGCGCTGGCCGACTTCCACGCGCAGCACTTTGGTCAGGTGTTTGGCATCGTCTCCTGCGAGGCGGGCCTGACCGTTCCGCACCTCGTCCACAAAAAATCTGCGCCGCATTCTGTATCCTAGTCTCTAATGATCGCTCACTTGCGGGGAAGTCTTCTAGAGAAACATCCAAACCTGGTGGTGGTGGAGGTGGGGGGCGTGGGATATGAAGTCATGATCCCGGTGTCGGCCTTCTCTTCCCTGCCCGACGCCGGAGCCGAAGTGCGGTTGCACATCCACACGCACGTGCGGGAAGACGCGCTGGTGCTCTTCGGTTTTGTTTCGCCCGCAGACAAGGCGCTGTTTGAGAAGCTGATCACGGTCAGCGGAGTCGGCCCCAAGCTCGCGATCACGACACTGGGAGGGCTAACCGCGCCCGATCTGGCGGCGGCTATCAAGTCGAATGCGCTGGATGTGCTCACCCGCATTCCAGGGGTCGGCAAGAAAACTGCAGAGCGGCTGGTGCTGGAGCTGCGTGACAAGCTGGATCTGTTGCCGGGCGTGAGCAAGACCGCGTCGCCTGTGAAGAGCGCGTTCAGCGAAACCGAGGAGGACGTGATCTCCGCCCTCTCCAACTTCGGTGCCACCCGCGCCGCGGCGGAGGCGGCGCTAGGGAAGGCGCGGTCCGCGACGGAGTCCAACGAGTTTGATGCGTTGTTCCGGCGGGCGCTAAAGCTGGTACGTTGAGCTTGTAATTCTCTCTTTCTTCGCCTATACTAGTCCGCATGGCACTCACCAAACGTCAGAAGGACTTCCTGAACTTCCTCGCCGACTTTTTGGATAAGAAGGGGTTCAGCCCCAGCTATGAGGAGATCGCCGAGGGCATGGAGCTGGCTTCGCTGGCGACGGTGCACAAGCACATCCTGGCATTGGAATCGAAGCAATATCTCAAGCGGGGCTTCAACCAGAGCCGGTCGCTGGAGATCTCGCCGAAGTACTACGCGGAGCAGCGGCAGCACCACAGCGCGACGCCGTCGATGGAGATTCCGCTACTGGGGCGCATCGCGGCCGGACTGCCTGTGGAATCGGCCACCGGCCACGACACGGTCAACTTCGCCGACTTCACCGGCGATCCGAATACATACGCATTACAAGTGCGCGGCGAATCGATGGTGGAGGATCACATCTGTGACGGCGACTTTGTGCTGATCGAGCGCGCCGAGACCTGCCGGGATGGAGACATCGTGGTGGCGCTGGTGAACGGCACCGAATCGACGCTGAAGCGCTTCTACCGCGAACCGGGCGAGCGGGTCCGCCTGCAGCCTGCGAACTCCACCATGCAGCCCATCTACGTCCCCGGTGCCGCCGTGACGGTCCAGGGCAAAGTGCTCGCAGTTCTACGGAAGTACTGATTCCGGGGTGAGCTTGCTATCCTAGAGGACTGTGTCGTCCCCTCTGAATTTTCACCTCGAACAATACCATGGCCCGCTGGACCTGCTGCTGGATTTGATCCGCAAGCAGGAGATCAACATCTACGACATCCCGATTGCGCGCATCACGGCGCAGTACCTCGAATACATGCAGAAGGCGGCGGAGACCAGCATGGAGCTGTCCGCCGAATTCGTCTACATGGCGGCGACGCTGATTCACATCAAGTCGAAGCTGCTGCTGCCCAAGGATCCCGAGCTCGCCAAGCTGTCACCGGAGGAAGACGACGATCCGCGCAAGGAGCTGGTGGACCGGCTGCTGGAGCATGAGCGCTTCAAGACCGCGGCGGAGATGCTGCAGCAAAAGCGAGTTATCGAAGAAGCGGTCTGGTCCAACCCGCAGATCGCTCAATTTCGCAACGACGGCGACGATCCGGGGCTGGCGGTTACGCTGTTCGACTTGGTCAAGACGCTGCAGACGGTCATCGAACGGGCCAAACAGCGGCCCACGTACGAAATCACCGGCGACGAGGTTTCCGTTCCGGATATGATCAAGTATCTGCGCAACGTTTTTTCCCGCGAGCGGGGGCCGGTTTCCGCGCGCGACTTATTTGAAGGCCAGCGCAGCCGCCGCGCCATGATTTGCATGTTCCTGGCCATGCTGGAGCTGGTGAAGATACAAGCTCTGGGTCTCACCCAAACCGAACTCTTCGGCGAAATCGGACTGAAGAAGTTGAAGGGGTTTGAGACCGCCTTTGCCGAGAGCGAAGTGCTTTCGGCCATCGAAGAAGGATACAAGTAATGGAAGAACTCGAAGTACCTCAACCGGAGCAGTCACCCGAACAAACAGCGGAACCCGAGCAGCTTGACCTGCCCGAAGAAACCGCGCACCTGCAGGCCATGCTGGAAGCCATCGTGTACATCACCGATGAGCCGTTGACGCTACAGCAGATCTCTTCGGCGCTGGCGCAACCCATCGACAAGGTGAAGCGGCTGCTGGACACGCTGGTGGCTGAATACGAAAAGCCGGAGCATGGGCTGAGCATCCGCGAAGTGGCGGGCGGCTACAAAATGGCCACCAAGGCGGAACATCACGAGGCCGTGCGCGCGTTCGTCAAGAAGCTGACGCCGCCGCTGAAGTTATCCCTGGCCGCGCTGGAAACGTTGGCGGTGATCGCCTACAAGCAGCCGGTGACGGCACCTGAAATCATGGACATCCGGGGCGTGCAAGGCGCGGGCGTGTTGAAGACGCTGCTGGATCGCAAGCTGATCCATGAAGGCGGCCGCAAGAAGGTCATCGGGCAACCGATTCTGTACAAGACGACGAAGGAGTTCCTAGTCCAGTTTGGATTGAAGGACCTGACCGAGCTGCCTACGCTGAAGGAATTCGAGGAACTGGGGCGTTTGGAATTGGTGGAAGAAACCGCGGAGGCCATCGAGGCGGGTGCGCCGCCGGTGGAAGAGGCTCCGGTGGTCGAACCAGAGCAGACCGAGACAGAAACCGAAAGCAAGGCGGCGGAAAATGGCTGAGGAACGGCTGCAGAAGATTCTCTCGCAAGCGGGCGTGACCAGCCGCCGCAAGGCTGAAGACATGATTGTGGAGGGGCGCGTCACGGTGAACGGCGAGGTCGTCTCCGAGCTCGGCTCCAAGGCGGATCTGGAGAAGGACCACATCAAGGTGGACGGCTCGTTGCTGCATGCGCCGCACAAGCTGGTCTACATCGCGCTGCACAAGCCGCGTGAGGTGGTGACGACTGTTTCCGATCCTGAGGGCCGGCAGACGGTCATGCATCTGTTGCGCGGCGTGAAGGAACGCGTGTTCCCGGTGGGCCGGCTGGACTATTCGAGCGAAGGCCTGCTGCTGCTCACCAACGACGGCGAGTTTGCGCATCGCATCACCGCTCCCGCAAGCCACATGGTGAAGACGTATGTGGTGAAGGTGAACGGCGGCCTGACGGAAGAGCAGGTGGCTTCGTTCGCGGGCGGCATTCCGCTGCACGGACGGCGCACCGCGCCTGCGCACATCAAGCTGATCAAGCCGGGCGAGAACCCGTGGTATGAAGTGCGGCTCTCAGAGGGCCGGCAGAATCAGATCCGCATGATGTTCAAGCATTTCGGCAAGCTGGTGGAAAAGCTGCGGCGCGTGAAGATTGGATTTCTGGAGTTGGATCTCGCGCCGGGGCGGTTCCGTTCGCTGACCCTGCGCGAGGTGGAGAAGTTCCGGCACATTTTGAAGCTGGATCAACCGGACGCAAAGCCGGCGGCTCCGGCTGCGGCTAGCGAGCCGCGCGCGCCCCGTTCGGCCAAGCCTGCGCTTTCGGTGCGGCGGCCGCGACGCTTCGCTCCGAAGCCGGACGCGGAGCCGGAGGAGACGGCAGCGGTGAGCCGGCCTGCGGGTCCGCCTCGTTTTGGCAGGACGGATCGTCCTTCTGGACCTCCGCGTTCAGGTGGTCCGAGCCGTTCCTCTGGTCCGCCGCGCTCTGACAGACCTAGCCGTCCTCCTGGTCCGCCGCGTTCTGACAGGCCCAGCCGTCCTCCTGGTCCGCCGCGTTCTGACAGGCCCAGCCGTCCTTCTGGTCCGCCGCGTTCTGACGGGCCTAGCCGTCCTTCGGGGCCGCCACGTTCTGATCGACCTAGCCGTCCTTCTGGTCCGCCGCGTTCAGGTGGTCCTAGCCGTTCTTCTGGACCGCCTCGTTCTGACAGGCCTAGCCGTTCTTCCGGACCGCCGCGTTCTGACAGGCCCAGCCGTCCTTCTGGTCCGCCGCGTTCTGACGGGCCTAGCCGTCCTTCGGGGCCGCCACGTTCTGACAGGCCTAGCCGTTCTTCTGGACCGCCTCGTTCTGACAGGCCTAGCCGTTCTTCCGGCCCGCCGCGTTCTGACGGGCCTAGCCGTCCCTCGGGGCCGCCTCGTTCTGACAGGCCCAGTCGGCCTTCTGGACCGCCGCGTTCTGACAGACCCAGCCGTCCTTCTGGTCCGCCGCGTTCGGGTGGTCCGAAGCGTCCATCGGGACCGCCGCGTTCGGGTGGCCCGAAGCGTCCTTCCGGTCCGCCGCGCCCAAGTGGCAGAAGTGGACCGCCGCGAGGCAAGCCTCGTGTTTGATTGGCTGCTCGGAGCGCCGTTGGCCGTGGGAGCAGCCGCGCCGGATTTCGCGGCCTCCGATCAAGACGGCAACCGTGTGTCGCTCGCCACGCTTCGCGGCCGGAACGTGGTGCTGGTCTTCTATCCCGCCGACGACACCTCGGTGTGCACCAGGCAGCTGTGCGAGTTCCGCGATAGCTGGGCGTCGGTCGCCTCGAAAAACGCAGTGGTCTTCGGCGTGAACCCGGCACAGCCGGGACGTCACGAGAAGTTCCGCAAGAAATACAACCTGCCTTTTCCTTTGCTGGTGGACGAAGGCCAGAAGATCGCGCGCGCCTACAACAGCGCGTTCAGTTTCGCTCCGCGCCGGACGGTGTACCTGATCGGGCCGGACGGAGTGATCCGTTACGCCAGCCGGGGCAAGCCGACGCCCGCCGAAGTCCTCGCCACAGCCTCATGATGCTTCCCGCGTTTTATCCGATTCTTGACACCGGCGTGGTGCTGGCGCGCGGCCTTGATCCCGTGCATGCGGCGCAGGATATTCTCGACGGCGGCGCGCACATTCTGCAATTCCGGCACAAAGCGTTTCTCTCGCGGCAGGCGTTCGGTTGGCTGGAGGAGATCGCGGGGTTGACGCGGCAAGCGGGGGCTCAACTGGTGGTGAATGACCGGGCCGACCTGGCGCGGCTGTTCGGCGTGGCGCTGCATGTGGGCCAGGATGACTTGCCTCCCGCGGCAGCACGCTCCATCACCGGACCGCAAACGTTGCTAGGCTTCTCGACGCACAACGAGGCGCAATTGCGCGGCTCGGCGGAGGAGCCAGTGGACTACGTGGCACTGGGCCCGATTTTCGGCACAGCGACGAAGGAAAATCCGGACGCAAGCGTGGGCGTCGAAGAGCTGCGCCGCATCCGTCCGTTGACGGACCGGCCGTTGGTGGCCATCGGCGGCATCACGCGCGATACGGCGCTGAGCGTGCGGGCGGCTGGAGCGGACTCGTTGGCGATTGTCGCTGATTTGTTTCCCACCGATGGCAGGTTGCGGCAGCGCACGGAAGAGTGGATCGCGCTGCTGGGTTAGAGTGGCTAGTCACCGGCCAGAAGCGCGGATAATTTCCATTCGCCGCGCGGATTTTTTTGAAAGATAGCCCGGTAGCCGATGGGGCTGGCGATGAATCGCGCGGAGATGTAGCCGCGCTGCCCGCTCAGCGTCTCCACCTTCCACCACTCCTCGCCTTGCTCGTCCACCTTCACGATGTCGTAGGTGAGCTGGCGCAGTCCGCGTGCGTCCGCAGAGGGGCGCTCGCGAAGCCACACGCCGGTACCCGTGACAGCGGCGTAGTCGAACGGGTCCAACTCATCGGGAAACTTGACGAAGACGTATGGGACGCTATAGGACCCAGCCTTCCAAGCCCCGCCCAGGTTGAGCAGACGCTGGAGCAAGGGCCAGTCCGGTTGAAAGTTTGCGATCCCATCCTCGCCGCCGAAGCCTAGTTTGATGGCCGGATCGACCAACGGCAGGAGTGCGCCGCGATCCATCTTCTCCACCGCGTCTCTGAACTTGGCAAGGTACGCCACCAGCGAGGGATCGCGGGCCGATTCGTCCACCGGCGGCAAGCGCCGGGTTTGCGCCAGCAGCGGAAGTGCGCACAGCGCGGCTAGCGCGGCACGGCGAGAGACTGCATTTGCCACGTGCCCTCCGCGTTCTTCTTGAAGCAGACCCGGTAGCCTGCGGGACTGTATAGATACGCGATCTGGACGTAGCCCTCGGCACCGGCGATGGTGCGGACCTTGGTCCACTCCGGGCCGCGCTCCAGCACTTCCACCACGTCGTAGGCAAGCGTCGCCACCAGCGGCGCCGTTGTCGCCTTCGCGGCTCGCATTTTGACGTCTGGATTGAGCACCACTTGATGCTTGGAGCGGTTGAGTTCCTTGGGGAATTACACGCTCACGTAGGGTCCGCAAAATTGGTCGTCCACCCAAGCGCCGTTGAGCGACAGGATCTGCGAGATCACGGCGTAGACGGAGGCGTCGCGATCTCCAAGGCCCCATGCGGTGAAGAAGGCACCTTGTCCTGACATGTCGCGCAAGCCGACGTCGATATCGGGGGCGAGCATCGAGATGAGTGCGTCGCGATCCTTGCGCTTGAGCACGTCCTTGAACTTAACGAAAAAGGCCGCGAGCGTCTTGTCGCGGCCGGATTCATCTTTCGGTGGCGGCAGGGTCCGGGTGGGGACCACTACTGCGGGTGCTGCTGTTTTAGCTTTTGGCGCTACTTTCGCCTTGGCCTTCGTCTGTGCCGACACGAGGCCCGCGGTCAGGACAAATACCGCAATGCCTCGTGCCAACATATGAGTTACGCCTTGGCGGGCTCGTCGCCCTTGAGCTTGTCGCGCTGTTCCTTGAGGATGGCCTTGCGGGACAGCTTGATCTTGTTGCCTTCGAGGCCCAGGACCTTGACCAGGATCTGATCACCCTCGTTGAGCTCGTCGCGAACCTGCTTGATGCGGTTCTCGGCGATTTCAGAGATATGCAGCAGGCCGTCGGTTCCGGGGAAAATCTCCACGAACGCGCCGAAATCGACGATCCGCACAACCTTGCCCAAGTACGTCTTGCCCACTTCGGCTACGGCGCAGATGTCGGTGACCATTTGGATACAACGGTTGGCCGAAACGCCGTCGGTGGAGAAGATTTTCACAGCGCCCGTGTCGTCCACGTCGATCTTGCAACCGGTGGCTTCGACGATGCCGCGGATGACCTTGCCGCCGGGTCCGATCAGCTCACGGATCTTGTCGGTGGGGATCTGCAAGGTGAAGATGCGCGGAGCGTACGGAGACATCGTGGTGCGGGGTTCCGAGATCGCGGTGTTCATGCGGTCCAGGATGTGGAGGCGGGCCTTGCGGGCCTGCTCCAGAGCTTCGGTCAGGATGGAGTGGGTGACGTTGGTCGCCTTGATATCCATCTGGAGCGCGGTGATGCCGGCCTTGGTGCCTGCAACTTTGAAGTCCATGTCGCCGTAGTGGTCTTCCGCGCCCGCGATATCGGTGAGGACAGCGTAGTCCTTGCCTTCGAGCACCAGACCCATTGCGATACCGGCTACGGGGGCCGAGATCGGCACACCGGCGTCCATCAAAGAGAGGGTCGCGCCGCAGACCGAGGCCATGGAGCTGGAACCGTTCGATTCCAAAATGTCGCTGACGCAACGCATGGTGTAGGGGAACGTCTTGTCGTCGGGAATGACGGCGGCCAGGGCGCGTTCCGCCAGAGCACCGTGCCCGATTTCGCGGCGTCCCGCGCCACGCATGAAGCCGACTTCGCCGACGCTGAAGGGCGGGAAGTTGTAGTGCAGCATCCAGCGCTTGCTGGTTTCGGTGGGATCGAGCAGTTCGATGCGCTGCTCATCGTCCTTGGTGCCGAGCGTCGCGGTGACCAACGCCTGGGTTTCCCCGCGTTGGAACAGGGCCGAACCGTGGGTGCGGGGCAGGATGCCGAGTTCGGAATCGATGTCGCGGACTTCGTCGAACTTACGGCCATCCGGACGGCGCTTCGCCTTCAGTATTTCGTCGCGGAAGATGCGTTCCTTCAGCGCGTCGAAGCATTTCTTGCCTTCGGCCTGCTGCTCTTCGGGCAGCGCGTCGATTGCCTTGTGCTTGCATTCGTCGATGCGCGCGTAGCTATCGAGCTTGCTGTACTTCTTGGTATCGAGCGCATCGGTCAGTTCCACGCGGACTGCCTTTTCGATGGACGCGGCCAGCGCGGCGTCGAGCACCGGGGCGGTGAACCCGCGCTTCTTCTTGCCGCACAGGGCCATCAGCTTGCCGATGCCCGCGGCGATCTTCTTGCAGCAATCGTGGCCGAACTCGATGGCGGCCAGGACTTCGGCTTCGCTCACTTGCAGCGCGCCGGCTTCCACCATCACGATGCCGTCTTCGGTGCCCGCGACGACGATGTTCAGCTTGGAGATTTTGGCTTCTTCGTAGGTCGGATTGGCGATGAGCTTACCATCCACCATACCGACTTTGACGCCGCCCAGCACGTGGCCGAACGGGAGATCAGAGATGGCCAAGGCCGCACCCGCGCCCAGGATGGCGAGCGATTGCGGATCACGCTTGGGATCGGCGGAGAGCACGAACGCGATGACCTGCGTTTCGTTGGAGTAGCCTTCGGGGAACAAGGGACGGATGGGACGGTCGATCATGCGGCTGGTCAGGGTTTCTTTTTCCTGCATCCGGCCTTCGCGTTTGATGAAGCCTCCGGGGAACCGGCCTGCCGCGTAGGTGTACTCGCGATAGTCGACGGTCAGGGGGAAGAAGTTGGCTCCCGGCTTGGGCTTGTCGGTGCCGCACGCGGACACCAGCACAACCGATTCACCGGAGCGGATGACGACCGCGCCATTGGCCTGCTTGGCCATCTTCCCGGATTCGAGCGTAATGATCTGCCCGCCGCCCAGGTCTACTTCAACGGAATGCAACATGTGTGGAATCTTCCTTTAATCGCGATGATTAAGAAAGACTTCGGAGGGTGTAAATACACCGGCCACATCGGACGGTGCGCGAGAATCGCAACTCGAAGTTAGCGCCGGATGCCGAGACTTGTGATCAGGGTCTTGTAACGTTCCGGGCTGCGGCTGCGCAGATAATCCAGCAGACGGCGGCGACGCGCCACCATCAGCAGGAGTCCGCGGCGCGAATGATGATCCTTCGCGTGCGACTTAAAATGAAGCATCAGCTCCACAAGCCGCCGGCTCAATACCGCTATTTGCACCTCAGGCGAACCCGTGTCCGTTTTGTGGACCCGGAATTCGGAAATGACTTTTAGTTTTGCTTCGCCCGCCAGTGCCATTCGAGACTCGATACTCCTCGTCTAGTCTTAATCTTTTTAGTACTCAATCAGGATAGCACAAGGCCGACACGGAATGTTAATGCTCTTCCATGTGCTTGAGCCGCGCGTCGAGAACTTCTTCCACGCGGTGCAGTTCAGAGCGCCAGATGTCGCGGGAGTCGTCGAAGCGACGGTTCATCTCGGCCTGAAGATTGTCGAACCGGCGGTCGACAGCGTTGAAGCGTTGGTCGATACTGGCGCGTAGGTCGGAGAGACGCGAGTTATTGATCAGAATCCCGATCAGGACTGTGATCATGGTAGGGACTGAAGAGAGCGCAATGGCAAGTTGTGTTTCGTTCATGTCCCTGAGTGCCAGCATAGCGCGATTTCTCTCACGACTTTTGCGACGTGACCCTCACGGTGCCTCACTCCTTCCCCGCCCCGCGAGCCGCCTTCAGCCAATTCGTGATCACGTGGATCTCCGGCGCGGCGGTCTCGGCCTCCACGTTCACCAGGAAGCGCTGGCCGTCCGGGCTCGGCGCGTAGAGCCAAGTGTTGCGTTGCGCGGCATAGACGAGAGACTGGGACTGGAACAGCTCGACGGGTACTCCGGCGCTGATGCCGCCGCGGCCGTCGGCTTTCATGGGTGCCGCAAATAGCGTGAGGTTGGTCGCGGTACCTGTAGAAAAGTAAAGTTCTGATCCGTCTTTTTTCCAGCGCGGCTCCCGTCCACCATTGATCGACACCTTGGCGAAGCCTTGCCCCGAGGGAAATTGGCGGACATACACTTCGTACTTACCGGTTTCAGTGGATACGTAGGCCAGCCAGCGTCCATCCGGAGAGAGTTGCGGCTGACTCTCGATCGCAGCGGTGGCGATGAACTTCTCCGGCTTGCTCGATGCATCTCCCGGCTTGGACCAATACCAGATATCGGCCTGCGTCTTCGGATCCTCTTCCGTGAAGAAGAGTGTCCCTGTCTCAGAGAGATCCGCAGGTATCCGTGGGTTGGTGGGTGAAGGCAACAGCAACTCTTCTTTTCCGCTACTATTGGCCGGCTTGCGGTAGATCCCGCGAACCCCGTCAATGGTGGAAGAAAACAGGACGTAGCTACCGTCCGGGGACCAGACCCCTGGGCTTGGATTGGCGTCCGCCGTGAAGCGCACGTCCGAATTGCGCGCCAGGTCGTAGAGGTGCAGGCCTTCGTCGTTTCGGGCTAGAGTGGCGAACAAACCATCCCTGGAGAGAGCTACACCCCGATGGTCGCCGACCGGGCCAACGTTGCTCAGCCGCTTTCCCATGCGGTCCATCCAGATGGGTTGGTAGCCGGATGGCCTCAGGTTGGTGACGCAGGCAAGGTTCCCGCCCCCGGCCCCCGCGGCCAACTGAGGGGCGGTCATGGAAGTCGAACCTTGTGCCGCGATCAGAAACGGATCTCCCACGGTCGTCAGAGTTCCGGCATCGAACGGCTGGGCCATGATGCTTGAACCGCGAAGGAACAAGAGGTGGCCGGGTTCGCCGCTGCGCGCCGACGGAGTGAACAGGACGCTGGAATAGTCGTCCAGAATCTTCTTGCCGCTCAACGGGGCCGCGCTGGAGTCTTCTAAAGACGCAACGTAGACTCCCCGACTCGCAGGATTGCCCAAGATTTGGCCCGCGTAGAGATAATGCACGCCGTCGGGCAGAAATTCAGGAAGGCTGGCGGTCCGCTGGGGATCGGCCTTCATCACGGGAGTACACGCGCCACCGGAGGCGGAGGCTCGCCTCATGGGGCCGGTCTCGCTGGCAAAGACGATGGTTCCATCGCTTCGCCATGTACCGCCCTGACCCAGTCCGGTCTCGCCGCATAGTTCCTTAGCGGGACCACCTGAAGCGGACACGGTCTTCAGCTTGCCGTCGGCGAAGAAGGCGATGGAGCGCCCATCGGGAGACCAGAACGGCGTACGCGCACCGCGAGACGATTCGATCGTCGTCCACTCGGCGGCATCCAGGTTGCGGACCGCCAGTGGAGCAAGCGGAATTCCCGCCACGACGCGGCGTCCGTCGGGCGAGAGACTGAGGAATCCTGCAGTTCCAAGTTCCGGCATCGGCAACGACACATACATCACGGCTTGCTCGGGCGGAGTCTCGCGGAAGTGCACAAACGCCAACACCGCCGCGCCCAGCAGAGCAACCCCGGCGACCATCGGCCACAGCAGGCTCGGCTTCGGCGGAGGCGCGGGAACAGCAACCGGCTCCACTCGCGGAGCTTCGATCAGCAACCGCATGTCGCCGATGGACTGCAAGCGCTTCGCCGGGTCCTTCTGTAGGCACGCGTCGAGCAAGCGGCGGACTTCGATCGGCGCGGCGTCGAGGCTGGGATGTACCTTGACCACGCTCGCCAGGGTGTCGGCGAGGTCTTCACCTTTGAAGAGGCGCTCGCCGGTGAGGAGTTCGTAGAAGACAACACCGAAAGCGAAGATGTCGGAGCGCGCGTCGACGGGCTTGCCGCGGGCTTGCTCGGGGGACATGTAGGCGGCGGTGCCGAGGATGGTGCCGGCCTGGGTCATCGCCATGGTGAGGGTTGGAGAGTCCTCGCCGAGAGTGTCAGGCGGAAGCGCATGACCTACCTTTGCCAAGCCGAAGTCGAGCACCTTCACCCTGCCCTCGGGCGTGATCTTGATGTTGGCGGGCTTCAGGTCGCGATGCGTGATCTTCTTGCTGTGCGCTTCCTGCAGCGCGTCGGCGATTTGGTTTGCGATGGCTAGGGCGTCGTCGAGGTCCATGGGACCCTTAGGTGCTTCGCCTTCCACCAACTCCATCACGATGTAGTTGGGGCCGATGTCGTAGATCTGGCAGATGTTGGGGTGATTGAGCGCGGCGATGGCTCGGGCTTCGCGGTCGAAGCGTTCGCTGAAGCGCTCCGGCGACACTTTGATGGCGACGTCGCGTTGCAGGCGGGGGTCATGGGCTCGGTAGACCTCTCCCCATACCTCCCTTACCCAATTTTCCCGTAAGGGTGTATGGCCCGAGCTGCATTCCGATTTCGAGAGACATAGCTCTTGCCATTGTACGCGAGTATGATGGTGGGCATGACCGAGTACATGTGGGTCAAGACCGAGGGCAGCGTCGCCACCGTGGGCTTCACTGACGAGGCACGCCAGCAGCTGGGGGATATTGTCTACGTGGACCTGCCGAAAGTCGGTGCCACAGTCGAGGAAGACAAAGTGATGGGCACGGTGGAATCCGTGAAGTCGGTCAGCGAGATAGTGTCGCCGGTGACAGGCTCAGTGGTCGAAGTGAATGGCGATGCCGAGGGCCAGGGTGGGCTGAGTGAGGGCTGGCTGATTAAGGTAAAGCTGCCTGATACGCGCCGATGACCTTGTTAACGTAGCGGCGGGTTTCGTCGTAGGGCGGCATGCCCTGGTAGCGGGCCACGGCTCCCGGACCGGCGTTGTAGGCGGAAAGGGCCTTCACCACGTCGCCGTCGTATTTGAGCAGCAGGTCGCGGAGCAGGCGTGCACCGGCGTCGATGTTTTGGGCTACGTCGTGGGGATCGGCACCTAGAGATTTTGCGGTGGCGGGCATGAGTTGCATCACGCCGATTGCGCCTTTGGGGGACACCGCCTCGGGGCGCAGCGCCGATTCCACCTTCGCCACGCTGGCGACGAACTCCGGCGGCAAGCCAGCACGCAACGCAGCTTGACGGATCAATTCCCGTGGATCATTTGACGGAGGCGGGGCGGGTTCAGGAACCATGACCGCAACTGGCGCGGGAACGGCCGCGGGAGGTTCAGGGATGGTCTCAAAGTCGACAATCGCCGAAGCGGGGACTTCAGAGACGCCCGAACCGTGATACAGGCGGATGACGTTGCCGTCGCGCTCATGCCGGTCGGCTTGCAGGCGGGCACCGCTGGCGAACACCGCGAACTCGCCCGCCATCAGCGGAACACCCACGGCCAGTAACAGAATTGCGCGCAAGACCATCTGTAAACCTGACGAACCCGGCTGCCGGAACGTGCAGAGCCGGACTATTTTCCGTACACGGGAGCCACCGCGATCATGCCCATCCCGGCCAGCATGAGTACAAACATCGCCGCCATCAGCGCATGGACCTTGACCGGCGCTTCCGGCAGTTCGCGGTAGAGCAGTAGACCGAAGGCCGCGCTCAGCAGGAAGCCGGAATGCTTTAGCAAGTAGGCCACCGCCGGGTCCGGATAAATCGCCGCGGGAACACCCACGGTCACCAGTCCGGCGAGCAGCCCGAGCGTCCAGACGGCTCCCGCGATGATTCCGACTACGTGCTGACGCCGCTCCAATTGCAGGTACTGGCGGACAGCCAGGGGCTTGCCGCGCACCGGGAAGTTCAAGAAGAACGGCACGAACACCATGGTGGACCCGAACACGCCGCCAGCCAAGATGAGCGCCGCGCCGTAAGACGCCACGCCATTGTCGCCAGTGGTGGCTTCCTGAATCGCGAAGAAAAACCCGCCAAACACCAGTCCGGCTAGAATCGCCAGAACGAAGCCCTTGGTGGAGGTATCGACCGGTGCCTGGGTTGCTTTGGCACGGGGGTCTGCACTCAGCGCCTTGTTTGCCTTGTGTCCTTCGTCCTCCAGGTACCACTTATAAGCAACAAAGGAGAGGATGGCCGCCACAATCACAACGAAGGCTCCGCCGAACGCCAACATTGGGTTCACGCCTGGACGGACGGTAAATTCCCAAACACTGCCGGTGGCCCAGGCGACGCCGAACGCCACGGGGAAGGCGACGGAAATCTTTGAGACCGAGGTGGCTCCCAGCAGCAGCATGTTCGCGAGATTGAAAAGGATCCCGCTGCCGCCGGCCCACGCCATCTTGCGTAGGCCCGCGAGCAGGTAGTTGTCCTGAAAGGTCAGTTCCCGGTTGTCCCAAATGCCCAGCGTAAAGCCAGCCGCCAAGGCGGCCAGGACCACGCCCCAGGTAAAGTCGTAAGCCAAGTACTCGAAACGGACGCGGCGCGTGGCTTTGTAGAAACAAACCTACGATCCCCACCCAATCAGAGAGAGGACCAACGCCACTAGGACAGCGGTCGCGGTTGCCGGAAGCAGCATCGAGGTTTAGTGGCCGTCCCCAGCGGCTTCCGTGTTGGCTTTCAGCGGAAACTGCGCCCCCGTCGGGATCTGCACCAGCATCTGCTCTTTGCGATAGATCAGCGTGGAGGTGTTGTAGCTGGCGATTTCAAATTTATGGCCGTGGGTGATGGCGTCGGTAGGGCACGCCTCGACGCAGAAGCCGCAGAAGATGCAGCGGTTGTAGTCGATGTTGTAGACCTGCGCGAACCGTTCGCCGCCGCTGATGCGGAGCTGGTCGGTGTTCTCCGCCGCTTCAATATAGATGCACTCCGCCGGGCAAGCCGCCGCGCACAGGAAACAGGCGACGCACTTCTCCAGACCGTTCTCATCGCGTTGCAATTCGTGCACGCCACGGAAGCGCTCCTGGAATTTCGCGGGAGCCTCGGGATAATCCTCGGTCAGCGTCGGCTTCAGCATCTCCTGGAAGGTAATGCCCATGCCCTTGGCGATAGCTGCCGCACCGTTCAGGACTTCAGAAATCGGATTTGCCATAGATCTTTATAAGAGTATCGCACGACCGGCTTCTGCGCGCGCCCTACTCCTTGAAAAACGCTCGCAGCTGACTCATCACGAATGTTCGTCTCTCCGGCGTCAGCCGACACAACTGCCTGATGACCACCAATGAGCACGCCGTCGTGCAGCAAACTCAATTACGACGTGACCGCGGCAAGAATGAGGTCTGCCTGTATCGCGTGGAAGGCGTCCGGGGAAATGACCACGGCTGGCCGCCGTTTGGCTGACGCGAGATCCGTAAACGGGAAAGACACCAGAACGATGTCGCCTTGCCTATAAGTGGTCGTAGACGGCATCCTCTTCGTTTTCCCAGAACTCGAAGCTGGGCTTGGCCGCCTGGAGCCAGAGGAGGCCGTCCCTCAGAGAAAGTAACTCTTCTTCTGAAAAAACTCGATAGCGCTGCCCCGGTGCTGCGCTAGGGATATCCTCTAGCGGCGTAAATACGCCATTTTCGTATCGAACTGCCACGCTCATGCTTTCATGATAACTGGTCAGCGGCCCACCGCCACCCGCCTCCGCACTTCCTCGGCGAAGTTCAGCAGAAATGTCGCGTGCAGGTTGCCCTGCTTCTCCCGGGCCGCATCGGCCTGCGGGATCACCACGAAGCGCTTACCGTCCGGGGCGATATCGAAGTACGGGTCCGTGCCATTCCCGCCATTCAGCGCCGTTTCGGACCACACCCGCGGCTTGGAGTAGCTGAACGAATCGCCCTTGGCCGTGTAGTCGGTAACCATGATCTTGAACTCCGGGTTGCCGTAAAACAGTTGCCGCCCGTCAGCCGACCACACCGGGACGTTCCCGCCTCCGTTCGAAATCTGCCACTTCCCGCCCGGACCGGGGAAAGGACGGATGTACACCTCCCGCGTTCCCGACTCGTCCGACACGTACGCCATCCAACGCCCGTCGGGCGAAAACCTTGCCCATACTTCGTGGGCAGGGGTGCGCAGGAATGGCTCTGGCTTTCCCGCTTTCGGGTGTTCGGGATCGCTCAGATCCAGGGGCAAGGTATAGGTGTCCATCTTCCCTTCGGGCCCCACAATCGAGTAGCTCAAGCGTTTGCCGTCAGGGGAAAAACCGTTCATGGTCCGGTTTACTTCTGGCTTGCCCTCCAGCAGCCGCTGCGGTTCTCCACCTCCATCCGCGCGAACCCACCACAAGCCGTCATCGGAGTCATAGACCAAGTGCTTCCCGTCGGGGGACCACTCCGCCTCCTGGTTGTTTGCCCCGCTGAAGGTCAGGCGCGGCATGGTGTCATGACGCCAGTCGTAGACGTAGACGTCGTACCTCCCCTTGCTGATGGTGATCATCGAGATTGCCAGCAAGTTTCCGTCGGGCGAAAATCGCGGGTGGTAGTAGCGCTCCATCTTGGCCAGCAGCGGTTCCATCTTGCCGGAGCTATCCATCCATGACAGGGTGACGCCCGAAGTGGTCGACTTCCCGGCCAGGTAGACCAGGGACCCGTTCCGCGAGATATCAAACTGCCCGCCTCCGGTACCTGCATTTCCGGCTACGCCTTCGAGCAAAGGCGCGGGTGTGCCGCGCAGCTCCAGTTTGACCGGATCGAAGGGCACGGCCAGCAGCACGCCTTCGTGAACGTAGACCAGGTGCCCAACTCCTCCAGACACTGCGGGAACGTAGTGGGGCGAGTAACCGCCGCGCACCAGAACTTTGACCTCTCCGGTCTTGAGCGCGCCGTCCTTCAGCGCCAATACATCAACGTTCGCGGTATCCCAGTTCCCACTATTATTCGCCGCAAACAACACTGCGTTGCCATCGGGCAGCAAGTGCGGCCAGAAATTCCGCTGCTCTCCCCTGTCCTGCGGTTTGGTTAGAGTCTGCGGCTGGCCTCCCGAATCGGGGACTCGGGATAGGCCGACGGTGGTGCTGTTCAGCACCACAATGATATTGCCGTCTTCACCCCAACTCGCTCCGCGCAGAGACGGCGCATCGCACAACGCCAGCGCCGCGCCGCCCAACACCGAGATTTTCTTGAGCTTGCCATCGGCACCGAAGCCGATCCACTGGCCGTAAGGCGAGAAGAACGGAACGGTCGCGTTCTCGGTACCGGAAAGCAGCGTCGGCGTGGCTTGGTCCAGCAGCCGCGTGGCCAGTAACTGCTTGCCGCCGGAGCGCACGGGATACACGATGCGTTTGCCGTCGGGCGAGATGGCGACGGTTTGGTTGGCTCCGGCGATGGCGTCGGGACCTAGGTCGCCGCTGATGCGGATGAGGGGTTGCTCTACGGGCTGGGAAGTGCGCCACCACGCAATACCTGCCGCGAGTGCGATCAAGCCCGCGAACCCGGCCACGGCCCAAGCCAGCTTCGAGCGTCTGTCCGCTCCCTGACGGTCGCGGTTCGGTGCTGGGGGGGAGTCAGGGTCACCGGCTTGGATCTCATCGATTGCGATGCGAGCTTCGGCTATCGACTGCAACCGAGTCTTCAAACTCCGGTCCAGGCAGCGCTTCAGCAACCTCCGAGCACCAGGATGCGGAATGGACTCCAAGTCAATCGGAGCGCGCAACACGTCCGCCAACGTATGCGAGATGGATTCCCCGCCCCCGAAGAGCCGCTTGCCGGTGAGCATCTCATACAGCACCACGCCGTAGGACCAGATATCCGCCCGCCGATCCACCGTAGCCCCCGCCGCCTGTTCGGGAGCCATGTACGCCGCGGTCCCCATAATCGCGCCCGCCTGCGTCATCCCCATGGTTAACGTCGGCGAGTTGTCGGGATCGATGGACGGTTGCGGGGGCGCAGCCATCGCCGCGAGTCCGAAGTCGAGCACCTTCACAAGCCCCGTCGGCGTGATCATGACGTTGCCAGGTTTCAGATCCCGATGCGTCACACCCTTCTCATGCGCTGCCTCCAAAGCCTCCGCCATCTGCTTGGCGACCTGCAACGCTTCGTCCGGCGGCATGGGGCCTTGCTTGATGCGAGCCCCCAGCGTATCGCCCGGGACCAACTCCATCACCAACGCGCGCCCGCCTTCGAACTTTTCCATGCCGTAGATGACGGCGATGTTGGGGTGGTTCAGCGCGGCTAGGATCTTCGCCTCTCGGTCGAAGCGGGCGAGGCGCTCAGGATCGGACGCCATGCCGAAGGGCAGAATTTTCACAGCAACTTCGCGATCCAGCTGGGTATCGAGGGCACGATACACCTCGCCCATCCCCCCGGCCCCGAGGGGTCCCAAAATTTTGTGCGGGCCGAGTTGTGTGCCGATGGTCAGAGGCATGAGAGTTTGGTCTAGTTTAACGCAACCGCCTGCCGCATTCACGGTTCCGCGCTAGTACTCCGGGGTGCCGTTGGGACCGGGACGGAGTTTGCCTTCGTCGCGGTTCTTATTGTTTTCATCGCAGGCGTATTCCATGGGTTGCTGGCCGGCGGGCATGTGGGTGAAGGTGCGCTTGAAGGTCCAGGGCTTGGCGTAGAACTTGGGATCTTCGATGCGCGTTTCGTGCTCCAGGTGGTCGAAGTCGGTGCGGTGCCAGCGTTCGATGACGTGCATGGCGTCGCTGTGGGGGTGGGCGTCGTCGTCGATCCAGCTCTTGGTGTCCTTGAAGCCGACGATGTCGATGACCAAGGTGTCTCTGTCCCACTTGGCTGCGCCGTTGCCGAAGTAGAAGGGGTCCATTTGCTTGGGATGAACGCCACCGTTGATGGGGATCGAGCGCCAGGTGGTCATCAGTTCATAGAGGAAGCCGACGCGCTGCGGGTTCTGAATGATCTCAAACGGCACACCACTGATGCTGGCTCGGGGGATGCCGGCGAAGATGCAGAGGCCTTCAGGGTTGATGGATTGGGTGAGGTTGAACTCGAACGCCTTGCGGCCTTCGGGGGTGAAAGGCGGGCCGCCGACGCTCTGAAAGAAGTTACGCATGAGCGGGCCTTGCCAGAAGCCGGAGAGATCCGGGTTGCCGTCGGCGGTGCGGGGCGTTGGCTTCGATTGCGCGTGGCCGAGCGCGGCTAAGGCCAGCAGGAGGAAAAGGGAGGATCGCATGGTTTCACCTCTGATTCATACTACCCCTTCAGAATAGAGCAGGAACAGCCGATACCTTGAGCGGGAACGAGTATAGTATGCTGGCTCACAGAGTGAAGTCCGCCTTGCAAGTCGTGTTCGGTGCCGGCTCGCCGGAGGGATCGACGTGGAAAGCCATCAAGGCGATCCGCTTGTGCCACAGCTTGCTCAGCGAACGCGGCGAAGTTTCGGGCGTGAAGATCGCGGGAGAGATTCTGGATTTTTACACCGCGATGAACGCGGAGAATCGGGCGGCTTTTTTCGACGAGTTGGCGGGTGATTTTTCGCCCGACCCGGAAGCCGTGGGCAAGGCGGGAGAGGCGTATCGGCTGGAACCTTCCGCAGCCAGCCTGGCAAGGCTGCAGGAAGTGGTGGAATCGCCAAGGCAAGAGTTGTTCCGGCGGCTGAATACTGCTCCGGGTGCGACGGCGATGTTGGTAGCGTTGCGCGGGGAGTTGTTCGCGGACCTGGCCAAGCATGGGAATTGGGAACCGGTGGCTGGGGATCTGGGGCACCTGTTTACGTCGTGGTTCAATCCAGGGTTTCTCACGTTGCGGCAGATCGACTGGGATTCGCCGGCCTCCATCCTCGAAAAAGTGATCGCGCATGAAGCGGTGCATGAGATCCAAGGGTTCTCTGATTTGCGGCGGCGCTTGGCCGCGGACCGGCGGTGTTACGCGTTTTTCCATCCAGCGCTGCCGGATGAGCCGATCATCTTTATCGAAATTGCGCTGACACGGGACTTGGCGGATCGGGTGCAGGTGTTGTTGGATCCAAAGGCTCCGATTTACGATCCTTCGCTGGCGAACTCGGCGATTTTCTATTCGATTACCAACTGCCTGGATGGGTTGCGGGGCGTGCCGTTCGGGAGTTTCCTGATCAAGCAAGTGGTGGAAGATCTGCGGTCGCGGCTGCCGAATTTGCGGCGCTTCGCAACGCTGTCTCCGGTGCCGGGGTTCGCGGCGTGGTTGAAGAAGCAGGCGCGATACAAGGAACTGGAGCCATTGCTGGCGCAGCCGGAATGGTTCACGAATCGGGAATTAGCGGGAAGGCTCGAAAACGAATTGGTCCCGCTGTGCGCACGCTATCTGCTACGCGCCCGCAGCGGAAAGGAACCGGCGGACCCTGTGGCGCGTTTTCACTTGCGCAACGGGGCGGAGTTGGAGCGCATTGACTGGCTGGGCGACGTGTCGCCGGCCGGGATGCAGCGTTCGTTCGGGCTGATGGCGAACTACGTGTACCGGCTCCCGGACATTGAGCGTAATCACGAACTCTATACGCGCGAATACAGGGTTACGGCAGCGCCCAGCATCCGCTCCATGGTGCGGATGGCGGAGCAGGCTCCGGCAGAGTAAGCTCGGTTTTCCCGGGCGTCGAAATCGGTCATACTGCCTTCATGGGCAAGAAAGCTACGCGTATTCTCTTCGGGGTGTTGCTGGTGACGGGGCTAATGGCGCAGGCTCCGCAGCGCCCGGCGCCGGCGGCGGATCTCAATCAGTTGATGCGAGGGCTGTTTTTCCCGCACGCCAATGTGGTGTTTGAGACGCAGCGGGTGGACCCGGCGCAGATCAAGCGGCACCCGGAACCGTCGTCATCACCTGACCCGTTGACCGGGATTTTTGGCGGGTGGGACGCGGTGGAGAATAGCGCGCTCACGCTGATTGAGGGTGCGGATCTGCTGATGAATCCGGCCCGGGTGTGCAGCAACGGGAAGCCAGTTCCCGTGAGCGCGAGCGATTGGCCGGGGTTGGTGGAAAGCCTGCGGGCGGCGGGACGGGTTTCGTACAAGGCGGCGCAATCCAAGAGTATCGACGCGATGTTCGAGGCGTCGGACGTACTGAACGTGGCGTGTGCGAATTGCCACAACAGGTACCGGCGGGCCACCCGCTGTCAGTAATTTAAATGGTGTCTGACACCATTTAACGAAATCGGGGTCCCCGACGTTCGCGGGTGGACTTCAGACCCGCAAACCCTTGATTCCGGGAGGGATTTCGCACCTCCGCGAGGGACTTCCGAAAACCTCCAGCCGCACGGACCGTTATGTTTGAGGCCGAGGCGGGAGGCAAAATGACTGGCTGGAAGACACTTGCGGTGATCGCGGCGGTGGTGACGGGAACGGCGGCGGGGCAGCCGGCGCTGACTTCGATTCAGGATGTGCTGTATCGGGCGGACGGCACGCGCTTTACGGGTACGATGACGATTACGTACCAGAGTTTTTCGGGCGGCGACACGTCGAACATCGCCACGGCGAACTTGACGTTGCAGATTGTCAACGGTTCTCTGCGGACGCGCTTGGTGCCGACCACCAACGCCTCGGCGGGGGCGCAGTACAACATCACCTACAACGCGGCGGGGATCAGCCAGTTCACCGAAACCTGGGCGGTGCCGCCGAGCACGAACGTGCTGCGCGTGCGGGACGTCCGTATAGCCAGTGGCAGCATCATTGGACCGCCGCCGGTCATCTCTCCGGTCCAGATCGGCGACGTGATTGGATTGGCGAACGAATTGGAAGTCCGGCCGATGCAGGGGGTGGGCTACACGCTGGGGCGGACTGCGGTCATCAACAACTCCGGGCAGATTGACGGTGCTTCCGGCAGCTTAAGCGATTGCGTCCACGTGGACGGAAGTTCGGGTCCTTGCGGCAGCGGGGGCGGCGGAGTGAGTGGTATCTTTTCGGACGGAGAGACGCCGGCGGGTACCATCAATAGCAGCAACACCACCTTCCTTCTGGCGCATGTTCCGGACCCGGTCGGCAGCCTGATGTTATTCCGCAATGGGCTGCATATGGCCGCCGGAGTGGATTACACGCTCGCTTCCAACACGGTCACGTTTTTCGTTGCCTCCACACCGCAGACCGGGGATCAATTGCGGGCCAGCTACCGCTACGGGGATCCGGGAAATCCGCTGGGTACGCTGACAGGTTCGCAAGTGGTCTGCAGCAGCGTGGGTGCGACCACTTCAGCAGCCAGCCTCACCCAACTTGCCACCTGTGCGATTCCCGCGGGAGTCCTGGGATCCGGCGACCGGCTTGAGATCCGCTTCCAATTGGCACACACCGGTACCGAGACGGGGTTCTCCAGCGACGTGCGGATTGGGTCGACTACCCTGGTGACCCGGTCCGCCGCGGCAAGTGAAACGAGGCTCACCGGCGAGACGGATTTCAGTATTTTCGGCACCTCGCAATTGTGGGACTCACAGACGTGGGGTACTGCCCTGGCGGTGGCGACGACTACCGGCATCGCTACTGAGGACACCAGTCAAGCGCTCACGGTGAGCTTCCGGGGGCTGATGGCGTCCACCACGACGGACTCGATCGCGCTGAGGAATTACATGGTGATCCGCTACCCTGCTCAGGTGAACCCCTGAGGGGGTTTTGGGCACCCTGGGAGCCGGAGTCAGGCGGAGACTCTAGGACTAAAGATGTAGGGGATCTCTCCTCGCGTCTAGGTCCAAATTGAGCTTGAAGGCCGCCGGGTTCTAGCGCATGATTGATGGTGCAAGGCTGGATGCAGAGACCAGCCGAAAGGCGAATATGAACTTGCAATATTGGCTCCTCAGGGCAGAACTCCTCAAGAAGGACCGGCGCGGACAAGACTTGGTCGAATACGCGCTCATGGCGGGATTTGTGGCCGTGGCAGCGGGCGCAGTGTTCCCGACAACGGTCATGCCGGGCATCAGCACGATCTTTTCAAAAATCAGTTCCACGCTGGCCTTGGCGTAATGGAGAGCCTACCGCCGAAACGCGGTAGGCACGTCCAAGCGGATGGGGGCGCCGTCGAGCGCCTTTAGGAACGCGACCAAATCCTGCTTTTCCCCACTGGTCAGCTTCAGCTTGACCATTTTTTCTTCCTGCCCGCGGAACAAGGCCCCCGCTCAGGATGCCGCCCTTGCCCGCGCCTCACAATGCCAACAAAATCGCTTGCTTCTAGCAAGACGCTGCGGATCGCGTTACTATAAAAGTTCCCTGAAATGCTACGTTTTGAAACGGCAGGCGAGTCGCACGGCGAGTGCCTCATCGCAACACTTACTGGTTTACCCGCGGGCGTACCCGTGTCTTTGGAAGCCATCGACCGCGACCTATGGCGCCGCCAGCAGGGCTTCGGCCGCGGCGGGCGCATGAAAATCGAGACCGACAAAGCCCACATCGTCAGCGGCGTGCGCCACTCCAAGACCATCGGCGCGCCCATCGCGATCATCCTCGAAAACAAAGACTGGAAGAACTGGACCGAAGCGCTCCCCGTGGAGGACTTCGACGGCTCCGGCGGCAAGCGCAAGAAAGTGACGCGCCCCCGCCCTGGTCATGCCGACCTTGCCGGCGCGATCAAATACGACTTCGACGACGCCCGCTACATTCTGGAACGCGCCAGCGCCCGCGAAACCACGGGCCGCGTCGCGCTGGGAGCACTGGCCAAGGCTCTGCTGCGCGAACTGGGCATCGAAGTCTTTAGCCACGTCATCCAGGTGGGCCACGAACAACTGGGGCGTAACGCGTCGTGGGACGAGATCGTAGCCCTGAACCAACGCGATGAGGTCCTGTTGAACTGCGTTGACGCTGAAGCCGAGCAACGCATGAAGGCCGTGGTGGACGAAATCTACCGCACCGGCGATACCGTCGGCGGCGTTTTCGAGGTCGTAGCGCACGGTGTGCCGGTGGGACTGGGCTCGCATATCGCCTGGGACACGCGCCTGGACGGCAAACTCGCGCAGGCCATCGTCTCCATGCAAGCCGTGAAGGGCGTCGAAATCGGTTTCGCCTCCGAAGGCGCGACGGCGTACGGATCGAAGGTGCAGGACACCATCCACTACAATCTTGAGCAGCGCGTCTTTACCCGCGGAGCCAATCGCGCGGGGGGCCTGGAAGGCGGCATCACCAACGGCCAGGACATCCTGGTGCGCGGTCTGCTGAAGCCGATCTCCACCTTGCGCAAGCCGCTCGAAAGTGTGGAACTCGAAACCCGCGAGCCCGCGCTGGCCGCCTACGAACGCAGCGACGTCTGTGTGGTGCCAGCTGCCGGCGTGGTGGGCGAAGCCATGGTCGCGCTGGTGCTGGCCGCGGCGGTCCTTGAGAAATTCGGCGGCGATTCGCTGCGCGAGACCAAGCGCAACTACGACGCTTACCTGGAACAAGTGAAGAGCTTTTAGATGATCTACCCAATCGTGAAATACGGCCAGCCCGTGCTGGAAGAAAAAGCGGCCACCATAACCGAGTTCAATACGCCGGAGCTGACCAAGCTGCTCGACGATATGTTCGAGTCAATGTACGCGGCGCGCGGCGTCGGTCTGGCGGCTCCGCAAATCGGCATCGGCAAACGCATTGCGGTCATCGACACGACCACGGGCGAGGACCCTTCGCAGAAGATCGTTCTCATCAACCCCGAGATCATCGCTGCAGAAGGTTCCCAGACCGGCGAAGAAGGCTGCCTGAGCATCCCCACGTTCCGCGAGACGGTGACGCGCGCGCAGAAGGTCACGGTGCGTGCGCAGGATGGCGCGGGCACGACGTTTGAGATGACCGGCGAGGACTTGCTGGCCCGTGCGTTCCTGCACGAAACCGACCACCTCAACGGCAAGCTCTACATCAACCACATCAGTCCGCTGAAGCGCGATCTGATCCGCCGCAAGATCCGCAAACTACAAAAAGCTGACGAGTGGTCGTAACGCCGTGGACCTGATCTTCATGGGAACGCCTGCTTTCGCGGTCCCCTCGCTGGAGCAACTGGTTGCCTCGGGACACCGCGTCTCGGCGGTCTTCACGCAACCCGACCGCCCCAAGGGCCGAGGTCAAAAGGATGCTATGCCCCCGGTGAAGGAAGCTGCTTTGTGGCTTGGCCTGCCGGTGTTCCAACCCGAACGCGTGCGCGAGCCTGAAGTAGTGGAGCAGCTGCGAGCGATGCAGCCCGAGGCGATGGTGGTGGTGGGCTACGGGCAACTCATCCCGCAAGCGATCCTCGACATTGCCCCCATCGTCAACGTACACGCTTCCCTGCTCCCGAAATATCGGGGCGCGGCTCCCATTCAATGGGCGATTGCACGCGGCGAGACGCGCACCGGCGTGACCACCATGCGCATCAACGCCGGGCTCGACACCGGAGACATGCTGCTGAAGTGGGAGACCGCCATCGAGCCAACGGAAACCTCCGTCGAGTTAGGAGCCCGTCTGGCAACGGCAGGCGCGCAGTTGCTCATGGAGACTCTGGCGCGGTTCGACGTCATCGCGCCCCAGCCGCAGGACCATGCGCAAGCCACCTGGGCTCCGGTGATCAAGAAAGAAGACGGTCGCATTGACTGGTCTCTTGGCGCGCAGGAAATCATCAACCGCATGCGCGGATTTAATCCCTGGCCGGGATGTTACGGCTTCCTGCGCGGGCAGCGGTTTCATATTTGGAAGGCCTCGCCTTCTGATCTCGCGATCACTCCCGGCGCGCTCCGGCTGGAAGGCAAAAAACTATTTGCAGGCTGTGGACACGGCTCGCTAGAGTTATTGGAAGTGCAATTGGAAGGCCGCAAACGCATGGAGACATCCGCGTTTTTGAATGGCCTCAGTTTGGAATCGAGTGAGGGATTGCAATGAACCTGCCTTTAGGCTTTCGCTACGCGGCCACCTACGCCGGCATCCGCAAGGTTGCCAAGGATGACGTCGCGCTGATCGTATGTGATACCGCGGCCCCGGCCGCGGCCGTGTTCACGCAAAATCAAGTGGTGGCTGCGCCGGTCACATTGGCGCGCAAGAATCTCCGCACCACGCGGGGCAGGGCCCGAGCCTGGCTCATCAACGCCGGTAACGCGAACTGCGCAACGCGCACTGGGGACAAGGTGGCGGCCACCTGCGTCGAAGCTGCCGCCAAGGCGCTGGGCGCGAAGCCCGCTGAGATCCTGCCCGCATCCACCGGCGTGATCGGCGTGGAGATGGACGCGCGCAAAGTGGTCAAAGCTCTGCCCAAGCTGGTAGCTTCGCTCGCGGCCGACCAGTTCGACGCCGTGGCCCACGCCATCATGACCACCGATACGCGCGTCAAGACCGCCTTCGCGCAGATCAACGGACAAGTGAGTCTGGCCGGCATGGCGAAGGGCTCGGGCATGATTCAGCCCAACATGGCCACCACGCTCGGGTTCGTCACTACGGATGCCGTGGTCTCACCGGCTGAGTTGCAGACGGCGCTGAAGAACGCAATTGCTTCGACCTTCAACTGCCTGACGGTGGACGGCGACACGTCTACCAACGACACGGTATCGGTGATCGCCAGCAGGGCTTCGGGAGTCCGCGTTTCGGCTGCGGCGTTTGAGATGGCGCTGACCAAGGTTCTGGAGTCGCTGGCCAAGCAGATCGCCGCCGATGGGGAAGGTGCGCGCAAGCTGATCACCATCGATGTGGAGGGCGCGGCGACGCTCGAGGCGGGACGCAAGATTGCGCGCTCGATCGCCAACTCTCCGCTGGTGAAGACCGCGGTGGCGGGCTCGGATCCCAATTGGGGCCGCATCATTTGCGCGGCTGGCTATGCGGGCATTCCGTTCAAGCCGTCCGACGTGGATATCTATATGCAAGGGCTCTTGGTGTGTCAGGGCGGGCTGGCGGCGAAGTTCTCGGAGAAGAAACTCACTCAGCTGCTGGATCAACCTGAGTGTTCTATCCGGCTGGTGATCAAGGGCAAGGGGCGGGCGAAGGCTCGGATCTGGACTTGCGACTTTACTGAGGGGTACATACGGATTAACGGGTCGTATCGGACTTAGTGCGTCTGACGGCTCCCTAATGGTCGCCGTCAGACTCGCTACAACGCCTTCTCAATTGGCATCGCCAGCGGCGGCTCGATCAGGAAGTTCATCTGCGCCATGCGGGCGATGGCGGCGCGCACGGCGGCCTCCGTTGCGGGCTCCACCGTGATCACGAAGGGCAGGTTGCGCCAGTTCGCATTCGGCAGTTGCAGCACCGCGTCGATCGAAATGTTCTCCGCCGCCAGCGCCGTGGCTAGTTGCGCGATGATGCCGGGCTTGTCTTCCACGCGGAACCGCAAATAGTAGGCCGATTCATGCACCGTAACCGGCACGGGAACGTAGTCCTCTAAATGCGCATGCGCGAACGGCGACACGCGATCCCCACTCGCCTGCCGCATCTCCCGAGCCACGCGCATCAGATCGCTCACCACCGCCACGCCGGTCGGATGCGGGCCCGCGCCGCGCCCGTAATAGAACGTGTCCGCTCCGAATTCGCCGCGTACCCACACGGCGTTGTACGCCCCGCGTACGCCTGCCAGAATCGTCGACTGCGGAATCAGCGACGGCCGCACGGACAGAATCAATCCCGCGGGCGTCCGGCGAGCCGCGCAGATCAGCCGGATGGTATGGTTCAGCTGATGCGCGTATTCAAAATCCACCGGCGTGACGCGCCGGATGCCTTCGGTGAAAATGTCGCCCGGGCTGACCAACTCGCCGAACGCCAGCGTCGATAGGATCGCCAGCTTGCTGCGCGCGTCGAACCCGTCCACATCCGCTGAAGGATCTGCCTCCGCATAGCCAGCCTGCTGCGCCGCCAGCAGCACGTCGTCGAAGCTGGTGCCGTGCTCTTCAATCTCGGTCAGGATGTAGTTGCACGTGCCGTTGAGGATGCCGTAAAGCGTGGTGATGCGGTCCGCCGCGATGCCTTCGCGCAATACGGCGTGAATCGGTATCCCTCCCGCGACGCTTGCCTCCATCGCGAAATGCACGCGTGGCTCGGACTTACGCCATAGGTCGGCGCCGGATAGCGCCATCAACTCCTTGTTCGCCGTCACTACGGGCTTGCCCTGCAAGATCGCCGCTTCCAAAATCTCCCGCGCCGTGGTGGTCCCGCCGATCAATTCCACCACTATCTGCACCGAGGGATGATTCACCACCTCGCGCCAATCCGCAGTCCGAAGCACGCCGTCAAAGGCAGAGGGAAAGGTCTTGCCGTCCACACCACGGCTGCAAATCGCAACAACCTTCAGCGGAAACCCGAGTTTTTGCTCAATCGCCGCTGCGTTCCCCGCCAAAATATCCAACGCGCCGGACCCTACGTTGCCCAGGCCGATGATCCCTATGTTTACTGGCTGCATGAATTCCTATGATCGCACTTACTTCACAATGACTCTAAAATTCACCGCCAACACCAGCGAATCGGCGGAAACGCGTACGCCGCTCAGCCTCAGATCTTTGATCTCCTGCTGAAATTTCCCCACCTGCTGCGGAGCCTCGATCATATTGCGCGCCTGCTCCATGATGTCGAGACGGAAGTTCTTGTTGAGCGTCTCCACCAGTGCCGACCGCACGCGGCGGATGTAAAGCGAATCGCGCGGCGTGCTCACCACGAACTGCTCGAACGCGATGGTCCCGTTGCTGGCCACCGGTTTCGCCGTTACGGTCAATTCAAACGCGTCGCCCAGTCCCACGCATTTGCCGAACATTCCCAGCGCTGTCTTGCCGGTGAAGTTCACCTTCAGCTGCAAGCGGTCGCCGGAAGCGGACAATCTCGGTTGCTCCAGAAACGCGTAGCGGCACTTCTGATCCTTGCTGCCCTGTACGTAACGGCGGCCTTCCGCAGTAAACAACTGTTCGCTGGCCAGACGTTCCAACACCCCGAAGCGGATCTCCAAATCCACGGCGAACGCCGGCATGCAGACGATGCACGCCGCGGTCAGCCGGAACAGAAATCGAGCCATAGGTACAAGTATGAAGTACGCGGCATTACTTCCGCTCACGCCTGCGCACGAATTATCGCGGCAAGGTCTGCCGCACGATCCAGTCCCCGAGCATTGTGAGCACCGCCGGAGCGAACGTCTCTTCCAGTTCACCGTACTCCGCCGGTTGGCATGTGCCTCACGTTTGGAACTGATGATTCAGGCCCGGCAGAACGGCTACGGTGAAGTTCTTGTTGCCGCCTGCCGCCAGCGCGGCAGCCATGGCAGGCAAGTTCATCGATGCCGGAACTTGGGCGTCCTTGGACCCGTTCAAGGCAAGTACGGGGACCTTGATCTGGCGGAACACCTCGGCCGGATTCGCCATCACCACGGAGCGAATATCCGGAGCGCTCACCGCCGCGTAGCGCCGCTGCATCGCGGCTTCGAGGCCAGGGGACTCAAACAACACTCTCTGCGCGGCCGGAAGGTTTGACTTCATACTCTGGAACGCCAGCGTCAGTCTGCTCGAAGCAGTTCGATTGTCACTTTCCGCGCGCAACACATCGAACACCACCCTCTGGATCGCTCGATTCTGGGTAATAGTGTCGTCATTTGCTCCCGCGGCCCTGGCAAGAGTCTCGGCCTGCGTTGCCAGCATCTCTTCGCCGGGAACTCCAAGTCCGGCTAGCGTGACCAGGAATTTCACGTCGCTGGAGCGCACCGCGGCGAGTGGGGCCACCATGCCTCCTTCACTGTGTCCGATCAAGCCGAGCCGCGCCGGATCAATCGCCGGTTGCCGCTTCAGAAACTCCAGGCCGGAGAGAACGTCGCCCGCGATCTCTTCCAGCGTCTGGCCCGCGGCAACGCCCTCGGATTTTCCAATGCCCCGGTCATCCACACGCAGCACGGCGATACCGCGGCGGGTCAGATAGTCGGCGACTCCCCAAAACGGCTTGTGCGCCGCTAGCGTCGCGTCACGATCCTGCGGACCGATGCCGGAAATCAGCATGCTCGCGGGAAATGGTCCGGCACCGGAGGGGACCGTGAGCGTGCCCGCCAACTGAGCGCCGCGGCTTGGATAGGCGATTTCCAACGACGTGTACGGAAACGGAGCGCGTGGCTGCTGAGGCCGCGGCAGCAGCTCCACGCGATCCACCTTGCGTAATTCCACGGGCACGGACCCGCTTTGCGTAAACCGGCCGACAAGCCGTAGGCCGTCCGCGGTAACGGTGCCCTGGTACACTGCACCCAAGCCGGGCATGCCGAATCGAACGGTGTCTCCTGTCACGCGAATGTCCCGCACCGGTGCCCCGGCTAGGTTCTGGTCCAAGCTATCGAAGGTGGCTTCCAGCCCGCCCCCCGCGCCAGCCGTCACATGGAACACAACTCGCAGTTTAGCCGCGCCCGTATCCATGCTACCCAGCCAGTTCCCGACGAATACCGGTTGCGCCGCAGCCAACACGGACGCCGCGATGAGAGGAAGAAATACGCGCATAGAGCCTCCTAAGGAGATTTTATGCAGCTGATTTTACGCTTTTTTACTTGTGGAATTCAAGCTAATTCTGGCCACTTCCACTTATCCTACAATCCGCGGCCGCCTTCGGCGTTCCCGCCTCCAACTATGCTACGCTGACGTTTCCCCCGCCCGTGGAGACGAACGTTTGTACAGCCCCGATACGCCAGCAGGTTTACTAGGAATCGAACCGCTTACCCGAGCCGAAATTCAGGCCATCCTGGACCGGGCCCGCGAATTCCGCCCCGTCGCAGAGACGAGCTGGCGCAAGCTGGACCTATTGAAGGGCCGCATGGTGGTGAACCTCTTTTTCGAGGCGTCCACTCGAACCCGCACCAGCTTTGAGATTGCCGCCAAACGCCTGGGCGCGGACACGATTTCCATTACAGCTCAAGGCTCCAGCGTTTCCAAGGGCGAATCCCTGGTGGATACGCTCAATACACTGGGAGCCATGCGTCCGGATGCGATCATCATGCGCCACTCGGCCTCGGGCGCACCGCATTTTCTACAGCGCCACCTGGGCATTCCGATCATCAACGCCGGAGACGGCACGCATGAGCACCCCACGCAGGCACTGCTCGATGCCCGCACCATCCTCGATCACGGCGTGCGGCTGGAAGGCCTGCGCATCGCCATCATCGGCGACATCGCGCACAGTCGCGTAGCACGCAGCAACGTGCATCTGCTCTCAAAATTCGGCGCGGACATTGTGCTGTGCGGTCCGGCCTCGCTGCTGCCCAGGGAACTGAAGCAGCTGGCCCCCGGTGTGACGCTCACCACCGACATCAACGAAGCCATCGCCGACGCGGGCGTGATCATGATGCTGCGGGTGCAGTTGGAGCGGCAACACGAAGCGGCATTTCCGGCGGGCGAATACTTCGGCTCCTACGGCTTGCGGCTGGAACACTTGCATCTTGCCCGCCCGGACGTGATCGTGATGCACCCCGGCCCCATCAATCGCGGCCGCGAAATTTCATCTGAGGTGGCGGATTCGCAACGCTCCGCCATTCTGAACCAAGTGGAAAACGGAATTGTTGTCCGCATGGCCGTGCTGGAACGCGTGTTGACTGGAAGAGGAAATGCCCAAGCTGCTCATTAAGAATGGCCGGGTGATTGACCCCGCCTCAAAGTTCGACGCCGTCGCCGACGTGCTGCTGGAAGACGGCCTCATCGCCGCGGTTGGCCCGAATCTTTCCGCCGCCGGAGCTGAGATCTTCGACGCCACCGGCCTGATCGTCGCGCCGGGGTTCATTGACATGCACGTCCACCTGCGCGAGCCGGGGTTCGAGCACGCCGAAACGATTGAGTCCGGATCGCGCGCCGCAGCCGCCGGAGGATTCACCTCCGTCTGCCCTATGCCGAACACCTCCCCAGTGAACGACAACGCCACCGTCACCAGCTACATTGTTGAAAAAGCAAAACGCCACGCCATCGTCAACGTGTGGCCCATCGGAGCCATCACCAAGGGCAGCAAAGGTGAGGAGTTGGCCGCAATTTCCTCCATGCGCAATGCCGGGGCTGTCGCCATTTCCGATGACGGCCAGCCCGTGATGAACGCGCGCATGATGCGCCGCGCCATGGAACTGGCCAACAGCCACGGCATTCCCGTCATCAACCACTGCGAGGACCTGCACCTCAGCGCCGGCGGCGACATGCATGAAGGCTTCGAGAGCGTCCGCCGCGGGCTGCGCGGCATTCCCGGATGCTCTGAAGACGTGATGGTGGCCCGCGACATTCTGCTGGCCGAGGTCACCGGCGCGCACTATCACGTGGCGCACATTTCTTCCAAACATTCCGTGGAGATGGTGCAGTTCGCCAAGGCGCGGGGCCTGCGCGTGACCTCTGAAGTCACGCCCCACCACATCGCGCTGGCCGACCGCGATACGCTGCCCTTCGACAGCAATTACAAGATGAAGCCGCCCTTGCGCTCCTGCGGGGACGTGGACGCCATGATCGCCGGTGTGGTCAGTGGAGCCATCGACGCCATCGCCACCGATCACGCGCCCCACCCCGGCAGTGAAAAGATGCAGGAGTTCGAGAAGTGCCCCTTCGGCATCCTGGGACTCGAGACGGCCATCGGCGTGTCTCTCGAACAACTGGTCCATCCCGGCAACATCCATGTGGTCCGCATGGTGGAGATGTTTACCACCGGTCCGGCGCGCATTCTCAAGCTCAATCGGGGAACCCTGGCACTGCGGTCGCCCGCCGATGTCACCATTTTCTCCATGGATCGCGAATGGACTTACGACGTGAACAAGAGCGCCTCCCGCAGCCGCAACTCACCCTTCGATGGAAAGACGTTCCGCGGCGGCCCGGTAGCCACCATCGTGCGCGGCGAAGTGGTCTGGCAAGCCGCCTGAAAGTTTGCTATCTTCAGTGATCGCCATGACCGTGACCATCACTGTAAACGGAACGCAACACACCCACAGCGTCGAGCCGCGCCTGCTCCTCATCCACTATCTGCGCGAACACCTCAGCCTAACCGGCTCCCACATCGGCTGCGAGACATCCCTCTGCGGAGCCTGCACGGTGGAACTCAACGGCAAGGCTGTGAAGTCTTGCTCCATCTTCGCCGTGCAGTGCAACGGCGCGCAGGTCACCACCATCGAAGGTCTCGCCACCGGCGATAGATTGCACCGCGTGCAGGAAGCCTTCTGGAACGAACACGGCGCGCAGTGCGGCTTCTGCACTCCCGGCATGGTGATGGTGTCCAAACAGATCCTGGATCGCAACCCCGATCCCACCGAAGCCGAGATCCGGCATGGCCTGGAAGGCAACCTGTGCCGCTGCACCGGCTATCAGCACATCGTCAAGGCGGTGCAAGCCGCCGCTCGCGTTCGAGCGTAGGAGGAACACATGGCCACTCCCAGCATCACCAAACTGGAACCCTTCATCGGCAAGCGCATCCGTCGCAAAGAAGATCCGCGCCTGATCACCGGCACCGCCACCTACGTGGACGATCTGCAACTGCCCGGAATGCACTTCGCCGTTGTGGTGCGCAGCCCCCACGGAGCCGCGCGCATCAAGTCGGTTGACATCGCTGCCGCCGCCGCGATGAAGGGCGTAGCCATGGTGCTCACCGGCAGGGACGTCGCCGACCTGGCCTGCGTCCCCTGCGGCGCTTCCCTGCCCGGCCTGCGCGTGCCAGAACACAGACTGCTGGCGCAAGACCGCGTCTACTACGTGGGCCATCCGGTCGCCGTGGTCGTCGCAACCGACCGCTACATCGCGAAAGACGCGGCCGAAGCAGTCGAGGTGGACTACGAAGTCCTGCAAGCCGTTGCCGATCCCGAAAAGGCCCTGGCCCCCGGCGCGCCAGCCGTGCATCCGCAGTGGCCGGACAACACTGCATTCACCTTCCACCAGGAAGGCGGTGACATTGAGAAAGCCTTCGCGGAGGCCGACGTGGTGGTGAAGCAGCGCATCACCAGCCAGCGCCTCATTCCCTCGCCGCTCGAAACCCGAGGCTGCGTGGCGCAATGGCACGCGGCGGAAAAATCGCTAACGCTGCACACGTCGACGCAAGTCCCGCACCTGGTCCGCTCGCTGCTCGCGCAGATGCTGGGTCTGGATGAAAACCGCGTGCGCGTGGTTGCGCCGGAAGTCGGCGGCGGCTTCGGCTGCAAACTGAATCTCTACGCGGAAGAGGCGCTCACCAGCCACGTGGCGATGAAGCTGGGCAAGCCCATCAAGTGGATCGAGTCCCGCCGCGAGAATTTTCTCACCACCATCCACGGCCGCGGCCATGTGGATTACTACGAAGTCGCGGCGAAGAAAGACGGCACCATCCTCGGCATTAAAGTCAAGATTATTCAGGACCTCGGCTCGTATCACCAACTGCTGGGCCCCGCCATCCCTACGCTCAGCGTGCTGATGATCCCGGGCCTGTACCGCGCGAAATCGATGTGCGCCGATGTGGTCGGGGTATTCACCAACTGCGTCCCCACCGACGCCTACCGCGGCGCGGGCCGCCCCGAGGCCACGCACGGCATCGAACGCATGGTCGACATCCTGGCTGCCGAGCTGAAGATGGACCCGGCGGAACTTCGCCTCAAGAACTTCGTGCGCAACGAAGAGTTCCCCTTCCCCACCGCCACCGGCCTCATCTACGACACCGGCGACTACGCCGCCCCGCTGCGCAAAGCGATGGAGACGGTAAACTACACCGAACTCCGCAAACAGCAAGCGGATGCACGCAAACACGGCAAGCTTATGGGGATCGGCATGTCCACGTACGGTGAAATCTGCGCCTTCGGGCCATCACCCGCAACACCAGCGGGCGGATGGGAAAGCGCGACCGTGAAGATCGAGCCGTCCGGCAAAGTGACCGTGATGACCGGAGTCTCCCCGCACGGCCAAGGCGAAGAAACCACCTTCTCGCAAATCACCGCGGATCACCTGGGCGTACCCTTTGAGGATGTACTGGTGCAGCACGGGGACACAGCGATTGTGCAGTACGGCATCGGGACGTTTGGTAGCCGGGCAACAGCGGTGGGCGGACCGGCGCTCTACTACGCAATTCAGGAATTGATCATCAAGATCAAGAAGTTTGGAGCCATGCTGCTGGAGTCCGACGACGTGAGCTACGCAAACGGCCAGTGTACGTGCGCGAAGACCGGCAAATCCGTCAGCATCAAGGAAATTGCGGGCGCAGCCTACCGCGCGATGAAACTGCCGGCCAACACCGAGCCCGGCTTGGTGGCAACCTATTTCTGGGAACCCACCAACTTCACCTTTCCCTTCGGCGCGCACATCATGGTGGCGGAAGTCGACCCCGGTACCGGTGCCATCGACATTAAACGCTATGTAGCCATTGATGATTGCGGCAACCTGATCAACCCGCTAGTAGTCGACGGCCAAGTCCATGGCGGCGTCGCACAAGGCCTGGGGCAGGCGCTGTGGGAGCAAGCCGTCTATGACGACAACGCCCAACTGGTCAGCGGCGAATTCATGGACTACACCATGCCCCGCGCGCATATGATGCCGTGGATCGAGAGCGGTCACACCATCACGCCGACGCCAGTGAATCCGCTGGGCGTGAAAGGCGTGGGTGAAGCCGGCACCATCGGCGCATCTCCGGCTGCGGTGAGTGCCGTCGTCGACGCGCTCTCGCCGCTGGGCGTGCGCCACATCGACATGCCGATGACCCCGGAGAAAATCTGGCGGCTCATTCTTTCTAAGACGACAGGGAGCAACGCATGATTCCCCAACAGTTCGAATACTCCGCACCCAAGTCGCTGGCTGAAGCGCTCGCACTCATCGCCGATGGCGGCAAACCGCTTTCCGGCGGCATGAGCCTCATCCCTATGATGAAGCTGCGTCTGGCCGCGCCGGACCGCGTGGTGGATCTGGCCCGCATCGCCGAACTCAGCTACATCCGCGAGCAGGCCGGTTCCATCCATATCGGAGCCACGACGACCCATCACGAAGTGGAAAGCTCCGCTGTGATTCGCGCGAAGTGCCCCCTGCTGGCGGAGACAGCTTCGTTCATCGGTGACGTGCAAGTGCGCAACCTGGGCACCATCGGAGGTAGCGTCGCACACGCCGATCCTTCCGCGGATTACCCGGCGGCGCTCCAAGCTCTGGAAGCCAAGATCGTCATCAAAGGCGCGGCGTCCGAACGCACCGTCTCCGCGGACGACTTTTTCGTTGATACCTTTACCACCGCGCTGGAGCCTGGTGAGATCGTCACGGAAGTGATCGTCCCCGTCGAAGCCGCCAGCACCGGCACCAGCTACCAGAAGCTGCTGCAACCGGCCAGCGGATTCGCCATCGTGGGCGTCGCCGCGCGCATTCAGAAATCCGGCGGCAAGATCACGCTGGCCCGCGTAGGAGTCACCGGCCTTTCGAACCGCGCCTTCCGCGCCGCCGCCACGGAACAGGCGCTGACGTCAGGAACCGCCGTGCAAGCCGCAGCCGATGTGGTGGCGCAAGCCATCGACGCCAACTCCGACCTCTACGCCTCCGCCGAATTCCGCGCGCATCTCGCCGCCGTCTACGCTGCACGCGCCATCGACGCCGCCATCCGCAGGACCTCGTGAAGATTTCAGGAACCAACACGCTCGCGCTCGCGCCCGAAGAAGCCTACCGCCGCATGCAGGACCCCGTGGTCCTAGCCGCCTGCATGCCGGGGTGCGAGTCGCTTGAAACCATCGGCGAAGACGAATACCGCATGAAGATGAAGCTCGCAATGGCCAGCCTCTCCGGCGCGTTCGAAGGCAAAGTGCGCATCACAGATCGGACTCCAGCGGGCTTTCGCCTGATCGTGGAGGGCACGGGAAAGCTCGGCTTCATGAAAGGCGAAGGGCTGCTGACTTTTTCTCAGTCAGGGGACGGTACGGAAGTGGCCTACGAAGGCGACGTACAGGTGGGGGGCACCATCGCAGCCGTCGGCCAACGTCTGATCGACGCCACGGCGAAGATGATGATCAAGCGGTTCTTCGAGAAACTCGCTGCGTAAACGCAACGCGGGCCCTGAAAACGGTCAGCGCCAGCTACTTCGCAGCAGCCCGCTCCGCCGCCCGCTGCCCGCTCAGGATGTTCGGCATCCCGTAGTTGCCTTCCTGACAGGCGTACTCGTAGATAGGACCCTTCATCGACTCCAGCGAATATTCACCCGACCACGACTGCTCCCAAGTAGACGGGTCCGACACCATGAACTCGTACTTGATCGACCCCTGCGCCACGCGCGTGAACCGCTCGGTCACATGCAGATTCCGCGTCGCCCCTCGCCCCAGCGGAGGCTGATCGGTAAAGTTCGTCGTATCCACCACCAACGTCTCGCCTTCCCAATGTCCAATCGAGTCCCCGTAGAATTGCCGGATCGCCGCATTCAGATGCGGACTCCCATCCGTCCGCACAATCCGAGCCCCGCCCATCATCTCGTGCCGGATCACCACTTCCTTCTCACCCTGAAAAATCTGCAAATTAGGATTGTACCCACCCGGCATCAACGGCGGACCCTCAAAGCTCCACAAAATGCAGCGCTCGGTCAAGCTGCGGCTTTCCGGCCCGTCGAACTCGTGCCCAGCCGCCGCCGCGCGTGCCTCCGCCGTACGCTTGGTTGCCTCCGGGGTCATCGCCGGGATGCGTCCCGTCGGCCCGATGATCAACGACGTGCGCGGATGCACCGTCATGCCCGTGCTTGCGCCGTCCAGGCCGAACTGGCTCATGTCGTAGTGCGCATCCGCCGCCGTCCCCGGCACAGTCTCCGCCGCAGGCCGGTTCGCAGCGGCTTGCAGCGCCTTCAACTCTTCCGCTGTGTAGAATTCCTTGGCGCCCAAATTCTGCGGACGCTCCAGCGGCGTGGTGGTCCGGTTGAAGTAGAAGCCTTGCAGATCCGGCGTGCCCCAAACCGTACGGGGAGCCTTGTAGGCGCTCTGTCCAAAGGTCACGAGCGCGGTGGTGAGAACAAGTAGGGTGTAGCGCATAGACACGCATATTCTATCGCAGTTGAAGGTCCCGGGCTGACGGTCGCACGGAGGCTACTGGCGAACCCGGGTCGTGTTGCTATTTGACTCCGTCGAATACGGTGTCGGGACCCATGGCCCGGAAGTGGAGTCGGCACACCCGGAATCTCCGTGAAGAATCCAATTCCCGCCCGCGCCCTCAACTTCTGAGTCCGCGCTCCCCATACCCCGCACAACGAAACCCGATGTTGTCATTCCGGTTCGTTGGCTCGTTCCTGTTGCGGTTCGAGACGCGGACGTTCCGTGGATTGTTGTTCCACCCGCCCCCGCGCATTTCGGCCATGTTCCGCTGCATTCAGGATAAGCGGTCCCAATACATTCTGCCGCAATTGCCACGTATCCCCGAACGATGCGTGTCCCAACCACGCATTCGTGCGCGCCCGCACTTCGTCGAATCCAATCGCCCCCGCATGGTAGAGCGCAACCATCGTTCGGACCCGCCTTCTCATCCGGATCGCATTCGCACGCGCCAACCTCATCTGTGTCGGCAAGATCCGCCACCCCAACAGCGTCACCCCAGCGCGGCAACGGTAAATCTGAAACTTGCGCTCATGGGGACTCAACCGTAGACTCTGCAAGAACTCCCGTATCCGCTGTGCCATCAACTGCAACTCCTGCTTGTCATCACAGAAGAGAACGAAATCGTCGACATACTGGAGATACAAGGCGGGCCGCAGCTCCCGCATCACGAAGTGGTCCAGCGGATTCAGATACACGTTCGCAAAGAACTGAGAAGTCTGATTCCCAATCGGCAGGCCGCGGGTTCTTTCAAACCGCGTAAACAGCGTGTCCCCCGGAAAGTAGTCCACCACCTCTTCCTGTTCATTGGACCCGTCAATAATCCGGCCAACCAACTCCAGCGTCCGCCTGCACTTCACCGCCCGCTCGATCAACCCCTTCAAAATGGAATGATCGATCGAAGGAAAGTACTTCCGGATATCGCATTTGAGTACATAGCGATAGCGCTGGCACGCATTGCGGGCTAACTGGAGCGCTTTGTGTTGTCCGAACCCCTTACGCGACGCAAAGGAATGATCGGTAAACCGCGGCTCAAAGACAGACTCCAGCACACTCGTCAGCGCGTGATGCACCACCCGGTCACGAAACGGGGCCGCCGAGATCTGACGCGGCTTGGGATCGTGAATCCAGAACGTTCGGTAGCCGCCCGACCGATAGCTCCCGTCCTGCAATTCGCGTTGCAGCTGACATACGTTGGCTTCCGTCTCATGCAGGAACCTCGCGACGTCCGGCCGCGTGCGCTTTCCGCGAGCCGCTGCCCGAACCGCTTCCATCAGGTTCTCCCAACTGACAATCTTCTCCCACAGATTATTGGCCCGCTTCATTTTTTTGCCGCGTGCTTTTCAGCCAGCCTCCTGTCATCCTCCCTACTTCGTCCATCGCCTTCGCACCGAATTCGTGGCCCGCCAGATTCAGTATGCCCAAGTCCTTCGCCAACCGCACCAGGTACCGGATACGATTCACTTCGCGGACCGCCGCGCTCAAGGATCCAGTGTTACGCACCTGATAGGTGGCATCCACCAGGTTCATCAAAAGTTCAATCGACGCCGTAACCAAGCTCTGCCCGATCGAAAACCGGTAGCTCTTCGGGAACTTCTCTACTTTCGGAAGTATCCACAGCGTCCAGTCGTAGGCCTTCTGCACAACCACTGTCGGTTCCGATGTCGTGCTCAAACTTTTCCCAGGGGGGATGCTCCCCCCTGCCCCCCCTGTAAACT
>CANFEY010000026.1 GCA_947446025.1 Bryobacterales bacterium | reverse complement strand
GTTCCACAAACACAGAATGTCTGCTGGAACCAGTTTCCCGGCGGTCTACTTTCTCTCCGCCGTAACGCCGCTCTCGCGGCGTCTACTGGTCTAGTTTGTCAGCGGCGCTTATACTGCGAGTTTCTTGATGAGGTCTTCTAAGGAGAAAGCTCGGATCCTGTATGGCCCGAAAACCCGATCCGCCGCATCCCAAGGCCAACCAAGGGTTACATCTCCGTCCGAAACTTCGGGATTTGCGAGCCGGCGAGTGTCCCGGAAACTCCACGGATCACACAGGAGACGCCAAAATCGTGGACACGGCGCATACCTCCGGTGCGCCAGCCGTTCATGACTGATACCAGCGTGGCTGCGGTCATGATTGCGCGGCTTGATTGGGCGGGTGAGGTCGGCCATTGCTGGTTCATCCAGACCGCCAGGCAGATCAGCAGGAAACGGAACGGGTCCAGGCACTTTGACATCGGGTAGTCTCATTATCGACGACGCCAGGGATTATCTCCCGCTGTTTCAGATAGATCGAGGTTTCGGGCCATACGGGATGCGCGGCAGTCTCAGGAGCAGAAGAGGAACTGGAGCGATATTCTGCCGGATCGCTAGACAGCAGACAACAGGGAGCACAAGTCCTTAAGTTGGGGACTGGTGCTCCCGGAAGTGGGTTATAAGGAGGTGATTGCGGTCACTCAGCTCATCGATGGCCATACTCCGTATACGACAAAGCATAGCGTCAAAGGAGCTGAATTCGAGAACGTTCTAGAGCAGAACCCGACATCATTGAGTGGCTCTGGAAATTATGACGTCGCATGGATATGGCACGAGCCGACTCTGACGATTTGCGCTCAAGGTTTGTTACCGCGTATGCGGCCGGGAATACGGGCCTGGAGAAGTTGGCGGCAACTTTTCAAGTAAGCCGGGCTTGGGCCGAGAGGATATGGAAGACGAAGCGGGAGACCGGCAGTTCTTCACGGCCTGCGGGAAGGCCACGAGGCTTTCCCAGCCGTCTGACCCCAGAGATCTCTCCTTGCGAACAAAGGCCAAGATTTGCACCAAAATTGCAGAAGACCCCATTTCTACTTTCCGGCGACACAAGTGGCCGCGATCGTGATTGGAGCGGTAATGGCATTTGTACTGAATGATGCCGTACCGGTCGGACTTTTTGGTTGGGCCACACCGTTTACGGTAACGCTCTGGAGAATATTGCCCGTATTCGGCCCCAAGTCTATATTGAAGGCAGCGCCTGAGTTTAAAAAGACAGGTAAACTCCCAGCACTCGATCGGAACGAGCAACTGCCAGTAACTGTCAGGCTGACCCGGTAGGCGGTGGTGAAGCTGGCCGTGTAGGTGGTTGGGGTTGAGGGTGCGTTTATTGATGCCCCCACGGCCGGGGACCAACCGGAAAAGGTGTAGCGGGTGTCGCCTGCGGTGTTGGTCTGCGGGCTGGGCACTGTCAGTGTATGGATGGTGGCTGGAGCCCAGCTTACAGTAGCAGGGGCGGTCTGAATAGTGCTATCCACACTAACCTGTAAACCGGCAGGTGATGTAGTGATTGTGTTCTGGACATTCTGAACACAGCTGATGGTAACCGTTTGCGGCTGGTTCATGGTGAACGCAGCGTTGGCTTGGCCAACGGACGGGATGGTTCCGCTGAGTAGTGTGATGGTATTTCCTGTAGTGGCAGTGGCCTCAATGGTGACACTGGTAGCGGGGGTATAGAAGCCGCTGGCAGGCAGTGGAGGGGTCAACTTGTACGTGGCGCACCCGGCAGGAGAGGCGCCAACGGTCAACGTATAGCCGGAAACACTGAAGTTGGCGGTGTAGGTTGCCGCCGTGGCTGGAGCAGTTGCCACCGCGCCGGACGAAGTGACTGCTGCTGCGCCGGTCCAGCCGGTTAGGCTGTATTGAATATTACCAGCCGTGTTTGTTTGCGGAGAAGGGGCAGATAGGGAATGGGCACTCCCGGCGGTCCAACTGGCCGTGGCCGGGGCGGTTTGTTGCACGCCGCCATCCACTTGTACCTTGAAGCCAACTGGGTTACTGGTAATCGTGTGTGCTACAGACGAGGGTGCGCCAAAAGTTGCGGTGACGGTTTTCGAAGGATTCACGGAGAGCAACTGTGGCGACGTGGTTGCTGTTAAATCTCCGGACCAGCTTGAAAATTGATTTCCAGTGGCGGGTGTTGCCGTCAGTGTAATAGCTTTTCCGCAATTGTAATATCCATCTGACGAGGCGGGGTTGGCGATCACGGAGCCATTGCCAACGGTGTTAATCGTCAACTTACATTGCCGTATAAAGTTAGCCGTATAAGTGCCCCCTTGCTCCATGGCGGTGACGTTGAGGGGGTTCGCAGAACTGTTTGCGCTACCGGTCCAATTCGAGAAACCCCAACGTTCGACTCCGTTGTTAGGATCCGCCTGTGGAGTATTGACCTCCAATTGATGCGTGGAATTGGCCGTCCAGTCCGTAAACGTTTTGGACCCGATGAATGCAATTCCATCGGCTTTCACTTCGAGGAAGGGCTGATTGGCGTTCACAACATTTTGAAATAGTCGGACGGGTTCCCGGTTGACTTGTTTCGGGATGGCCAAGGATACAGGCTTGCTCCCAACAGTCAAATTCTTCAAAACAGGAGTGTCGCCGGGGGTAACCCAGCGTTCGGTTACCGTATTGGCATCAAAATTGGCGGACAAGAAAGAATCTGCGTTCAGTCCCAGAATGTAAGAGGCCCTGGATGAGGTTAGATAGGGCCCAGTTGATGCGGCGATGCTGGATGCATCGTAGCTGGTGACCGCTCCGGGGCCAGAGCCAGAGCCAGAGGTAACAGACTGCGAGACGAAGAAGTTCGCACCGGAACCTTCGACGCCGATGGCTTGCGTGTTGACAAGACCTGTGACGGTGGAGGAAACGGTATCGGTCGTGGTGTCGATGACACTGATTGTTCCGCTGGTGGTATTGGCAACATACAGGTCGTCTCCATTCGGGCCAATGGCCATGCCGGTTGGCAATTGTCCGACAGAGATTGAGCCGATGACCGAGCGGGTAGTAGTGTCGATCACACTGATCGTATTCAGGCCGCTGTTGGCTACATATACTTTGTTGCCATCGGGAGTAACCGCAATTCCCTTTGGCTGGCTATTGCTAGGTAGAGAGATTGTGGCTACCAACTGGTAGGAACTAAGATCAACTACCGCGACGGCGCTGGCGCCGGTAATGCTGACGTAAGCAAAAGCTGCGCTGTTATCAATGGCCAGGCCGGATGGGTTTTGACCCACTGGAACAGTCGCAATGGCCTTAGCAGTGGAAGTACTGATGTCAACTATGGCTAATGCGTTGAGATTGCTCGCGACCATGTAGAGCCAGTCGCCACTGGTGGGGTAACGCAACACGGCAATATCACCGGCCACGACGTTGTTGAGGGCGGCAGGAAGGATGACGGGGGAAACCGGGGCGGTCCCCAGGGGCTTGTACCAGACAGGATTGGCTTCACCTTGATGGGCGACGTAAAAAGAGGGTTCTGGGAAAAAGGAAGAACTGCTCACCGCACCACAACTATTCATTAAGGCCAAACCAGTCATTCCGGCCATACCAGCAAAGAAGATTGGAGCCGCGGCCACTACGGCCGCAATGCGAACGCTAACGGGAAGCTTTTCAAGGGTCAGTTTCAGATAGATTTCCCTTTTAGCGAATGGTCTGAATAGAACGAACGGTGAGGTCTTGGCGGGCTGAAAACACGCGGATTTGATCGGCGGTCACCGTCTCTCGCAAAGCGGGCATCGCACTGAGAAACAACCGGGCTTCGCCTTGATCGGATACGCCTCTAGTTGCGGGTAATTTTGCCAATACGTAATCTGGAACGGTTAGGCTGGAAGATCCAGTAGAAGAGACACACAAGAAAAGGCCTGAACTGTTGGTTGGCTTATCATAGGCAGAGCCAACTATGAAAGCGGCAACGCCAGACTGGCCTCGCCAATTGATGGTCAGGCCGGCTTTCCGGTCAATCGTACGGAGTTGATCGGCATTGAATCCGTCAAGCGTAACGCCGCTAGCCACCGGAACGGTGAATGCACGTCCATCGGCCCCACTCGAAGATGCCAGGGAGAAGGAGCCCGTGCTGAAGAAGAGCGAAAGCAGGGCTGGATAGCCACCGCCAAGAATTGTACTGAAGATACCCGGAGCGAGTGTTGTTAACTCTATGGAATTGCTCCCGGCGATGGCTGACAGCCTTCCTAGATCCAGCGCCTTACCGCCGGAAGACATTTGCAAACCTGATGTCATGATGTTGCCTCGCATCGTGTAGCTGGTACAGGTGCCGGGAGGAGGAGCGGCGAGGAAAGGATCGAATGCGAACTGGCCACCGGGTTCCTGCATGGCTCTTACTGCTGCTTTGTCGGCGGTAACGTCAACATCAATACCAAGGAATTCTTTTGCACTGGTTGTGCCACGGTAGAGAATGGAATGGACAATCTTTCCACCCTGAATGAGCGCCGCACCGATGGGATTGTGTTGATCGGCGCATCGGCCGCCCTCGGGCATGATGGCCATTGTTGTAGAATTGCTCACTTCGCCATTGACGCGAACATAGACAGGAACAAAACAGCCGGTGGGTGCATCGTCAGGCACATAGAAAACGAATTGGTCGAGGCCGGAAATGCCGGGGGCTCGCCCGGCGTATAGCCGCCGGGTTACGGTCTTCCCGCCTATAAAAACCTCCACGTTATAGGGGAGGTCTCCTACCGGAGGAGTGTCGCTATCGGAGCCCTTGATGGCCCCGGTGCCCGTTAGCCAAAGCGTGCCGACGGCACCGGGGCGTACGGCGTTTGTTCCGGAGTTTAGGGGTTGTTCGGCGGCGGAGATAAAGTTTTGAAATATGCCCCAACCCCGGCCTGCACCCGTTGCCGTGAAGACGCCAGGGGCGTGATCGACAACGCGAATGGGAACCCAATTACTGTTTTGCCCGTTGTAGACAACCTGGAGGGCCAGAGTGCCGGTGGCGGAACTGGACGGCAAAATGGCGTTGATTTGCCCTTCGTAGACAAACAAGGGGATGGCGGGAGTAACCTTGGAGCCATCGCGTATGTTGATGGACACGCCGGAAAGGCGGGTGTCGAGGGGAAACTTGGAGACCTGCACAGGCGTTGCGGGTCCTAATGAACGGCCGAATATGGTGAAGATGGAGCCCCTAGCCAAGCCGCCGCCAGGTAGCAGGTTGGATGTGAAGCTTGCGGCGCTTACAACGCCACCGCGAAACACGAATGGTGCTGTTTGGCCGAATACGGGCCACACCAGCAGAACTAACAGTGCAAGTCTCTGCATCGGAACCACCTTGTGCTTACTCAACGTTGGCTTTTCCCGCCGCTGCCAAGTCGTCTTTCCCTTTGTAGGGGCGACCGTCGATGATCTTCTTGGAGTAGGCATCGGCGATGCCGGGGAGGGTGCTCAACTGCGCTGCTGTGGCGCTGTTGATGTCCATAGGCTCGGCTGCTTTGGCGGCGGCTTTCGGAGCTTGTCCGAAGGCGAGCGCAGCGGCGATGACAAGAAGGGCGAGTCTCATGGTTAGCTCATGTCAACAAGGGTGCTGGTGACCGGGGGATTGTAGTACAGGAAGCGCTGGCAGCTTTCGCACTGCATCAAGTTTGTGCCTTTGCGCAGGTCCTGGAAAACTTGCGGGCGCAGCACCATCTGGCAGGCCTGGCAGCGGCCCTCGGAGGCTTCGGCGGCGACGGTGCCTTTCCACTTTTTGCGGATGCGTTCGTAGGTGGCTGCGATGGGCTTCGGCAGGGCGGTAAAAGTGATCTTGTGCTCGGCGCGCAGCTTGTCGAGTTCGGCCTGGTCGGCGGCGGTGCGCTCGCGGGCTTCGGTCTTCTCAGCCTCGACCTGCTTCTGTTCCTTCTTGAGCGCGACTTCGGCCAATTTGACGTTGGCCTCCAGGGGTTCCGAGGCAGTCATCAGTTCGACCGTCCGGTCTTCGCATTTGCGGATCTCTTTCTCCGCGTAGTCGATTTCATTCTGGAAGGCCTTGAACTGTTCGTTGGTCTTGGCCTGCGCCATTTGGTCGCGCAGCTTGGAAATCTTGCCCTGGTGAAGTTGGATCTCGCCTTCGAGATTCTTCCGGTCTTTCTGATTCGCTGCCAGGGCGGCTTTGTCGGCGGAAAGTTTGCGCAGGTGTGAGTCGAGGGCCTTCTCGATGGCGGCGATGTGCCGGGGAAGCTCGGCAATTTCCTTCTCGAGGGCGGCGATTCTGAGGTCTAGGGTCTGAAGTTGATTGACCAGAGAAACGTCTTGGTGCATGGATCTTGATTCTAGCACGGCGCTCCGGTCCTGAGTTGCGCGAGAATAGGGGACGATGCATTCCTTCGACAATATGCCCCCGGTGCCGCTGACCATTGAAGGGTCCAGCGTGCTACACCAGATGCTGCGCGTGAAGTGGTCCGCGTGGCGCTCGCTGCCTTTGGCGGAGCGAGCTTCAATGCTGGAAGAAGCTTCTGCTTTGGCGGCTATGGAAGGCAGCGCGGCATTTTCGCTGCTGGGGCACAAGGGCGACCTGATGCTGATCCACTTCCGGTCCGGCTTTGAGGCGCTGCTTGAAACGCAGACCAAGCTGGCGCACCTGCGGTTGTGGGATTACTTCGAGGTGACCACGTCGTACTTGTCCGTGGTTGAGATGGGCTTGTATGAGTCCACCATGAAGACCTACACGACGCTGGCGGAGAAGGGCATCGAGCCGCACACGCCGGAGTGGAATGGAGAGATTGAGGAAACGTTGGTCCGTCAGCGCGAGGCGATGGCTCCACGCATTTTCCCGGAGATTCCGCCGGCTAAGTTCGTGTGCTTCTACCCGATGGACCGGCGGCGCGGTGAGACCAAGAACTGGTACCAATTGCCGATGGCGGAGCGGCAGCGTCAGATGCATGAACACGGCATGATCGGCCGGCGCTACGCGGGGCTGGTGAAGCAGATCATCACCGGGTCGATTGGTTTCGACGATTGGGAGTGGGGCGTGGACCTCTTTGCCGACGATCCGCTGGTGTTCAAAAAGTTGATCTACGAAATGCGTTTCGACGAAGTGAGCGCGGTGTACGCATTGTTCGGCACGTTCTATATTGGCCAGCGCCTGGATGGTGCCGGTCTGAAGAATTTGCTCACGGTGTAGCTTTGGACAAGGGCTACGCGATCTACCCTGGTGTGATTGAGCCGGAGGAGTGTGAGGTAGTCAAGCTGTCGATTTCTGCCTCGCGTACCCATCCGGCCAGAGCGGGTACACGGCACTTGATGTCGAATGCAGCGGTTAGCGCCATGGCTCGCGATCCAAGACTCAAGCTGATCGCAGCGGAGTTCGTTGGATCCGCGCCGGTTCCATTCAGCGCGACCCTGTTCGAGAAAACCGGACAAGCCAATTGGCTGATCGCGTGGCACCAGGACACCGCTCTGCCCATAGCCAACGCTTTTGAAGCCGAAGGTTGGGGGCCTTGGTCCAAAAAATCGGGAGTTTGTTTCGCCCACGCGCCGGCTTGGGCACTTCTGCGGGTGATCGCTCTTCGGCTGCACCTGGACGACTCCGGGGCAGACAACGGACCATTGCGGGTGATTCCCTGGTCCCACGGGGAAGGCGTTCTTCGAGATCCGGAGGTTCTCGCACGCGCAGCGGCGGTGCAACCTGTTGACTGTCTGGTGAACCGGGGAGGTGTCATCGCGATGCGACCACTTCTTATTCACGCGTCCAGCAAGTCGATCCGTGACCTGCCGCGCCGAGTGCTGCACATTCTTTACGCAGACTGTATCGAATTAGCGCCGGGCGTCGAACTCGCGGTAGCGTAGAGATTCATGGACCGCACTAGCTTCTTACAGCACCTGGCCGCCTACTCCCCCTTCGATGCCGCTGAGACGGAGATGCGGGAGCGGATGCACCGCTTTGTCTCGGAACACGAGGCGTGCTTTGACCGCAGCCTGGAGGTGGGGCATATTACGGCGTCCTGTTGGATCGTCAACGCGCTGCCTGCCGGAGAGCGGCAGCGGGGGCAGGCGCTGCTTACCTGGCACAAGCGGCTGAACCGGTGGCTGCAAATGGGCGGGCACTTGGAGGGGGGCGACCAGAGCCTGCTGGAGGCAGCCTTGCGTGAGGCGCGGGAGGAGTCAGGGTTGCAATCGGTGCGACCGCTGGCTGCCGCGATTTTCGATCTGGATGTTCACTTGATTCCTGAACGCAAGGGAGAGCTTGCGCACTTCCACTACGATGTGCGGTTTTTGTTGGATGCCGATCCGGGGGAGCCGGTGGTGGTGAGCGCGGAATCAAAAGACGTAGCTTGGGTGCCGCTTTCGGGGATTGCGGCGTTGAACACGGATGCGTCGATGCGGCGGATGGTGGCGAAGACTTCCCGGCTGCGTTAGGGCGATGCGCTGATTTTGAGTGGTCGGAGTTCGGACGGGACAAAAGGGTACACAGTCCCCTTTTGTGGATTAGGGCTTCTTGCTGAGTTCGGCTTCGCGCAACTTGTCGGCGTCGGCGCCGGGGATATCCCCGGCAGCCCGGCGGGCAAGGGAACGGTTGTGGGTTGCGTTGAGATAGTCGGGGTTGAGCTTGATCGCCTCGTCGTAGTCCTTCACCGCGCCCTTAACGTCCTTGGCCAGGTAACGGGCGTAGCCGCGGGTGTTGAAGTAGATCGCATTCTTGGGCTGCGCTTTGATGGCCTCGTCCATGGCGGCGATGGCCTCGACGTACTTGCGGTCGTTAATCAGCGTCTTGGCTCGCTGGTAATGGGCGTCGGCGGAGGCATCCACGGTAGCGGATGGGGCGGGGGCAGCTACGGCGGGCGCGGTCGCTGCGGGGGCCTTTGCCGGCTGTACTTTCGGGGCGGCAGGTGGCGGCGTGATCAGTGTGGGCTCACGGGCCGGGGGCGGGGCCACTACGGCCACTTGTTCCGGGGCGGGCGCAGGAGCCGCGGGTTTGCGGTCCAGCGTTGCCGCTATGTTCGGATCCAGGCGCAGCGCCTCATTCCGGTCGGCTAGCGCGCGCGGTTGATCACCGATGGCCGTGTACGCCTCAGACCGTGCGACGTACAGCGCGGCGTCGGTGGGGGAGAGGGCGATGGCCCCGCTTAGGTCCGTGACCGCCGCCGAAAACCGGTTCAGCTTGGAGTTGGCTTGAGCGCGCAGCACCAGCGCCTTCACGTTTAAGGCATCTTTATCGAGGGCGCGGTCGGTGTCCGCCAGGGCTCCACGGGCGTCGCCTGCGGCAAGAAAAGCCGCCGCCCGCTCGGCATACAGTGTGGCCGAAGGCGCCCGTTGGATTTCCGCCGACAATGTGGATACGTTCTGTGCGTAGCAGCCCGTGACGGCCGCGAAAAGCAATGCTTACTTCATTAGGACCTCTGTAGCCGGCGCCGGAGCGGGCCCGTAAACGACCGCATGACCAAGTCTATCTCAGTCAGCCCAAGTGCCTTCGCACTCCAATAATACACCGCTCCGCCGAGGGGGAGGGATACCAGTAGATCGGCAATCCTGGCCAGATGCGTTACAGCCATTTGGGAACGAACCCAGTAGCTGGAGAGCCAGACCGTGGCGGCCATTGCCAGGGAGGCGGTCAAGATGCGGCCGACTTGGGTCAGCAGGGCGCGTCCGTGGATGCCGCCGATGCGGTTGCGGAGGATCAAAAACTGGACCAGGAACGCGAACAGAGCCACGGCGGAGGTGGACAGCGCTAGTCCGGCGTGGCCCAGGCCGCCCAGGCGGATCATGGAGCTGGCGACCATATAGTTGATCAGGATGGAGGCGAGGCCGATGATCATGGGGGTGCGGGAATCGCCCAGCGAATAGAAGGCCGGGACGAGGACCTTCAGGGCCGCGTATCCGCTGAGGCCGATTGCGTAGAAGGAGAGGGCCAGGGCCGTGCGCTCAGTGTCGTAGACCTGGAATGCGCCGCCTTGGTAGATGGCCCCGATGATGGATTCGCCCAGCACCCACAGGCCGATGGAGGAGGGGATGGTCAGCAGGAACACGGTGCCGAGGGAATGCGAGACGGTCTGGCGGAATTCGCCCATGTCGCCTGCGGCGGCGCTGCGGGAGATGGAGGGGAGGGTCGCGGAGCCGATGGCGACACCGAACAAGCCGAGGGGGAGCTGCATGAAGCGGAACGCGCAGCTGAGCCAGGTGATCGGGCCGTCGTAGCCGCGCACGGGGTCCATGATTCCGGAGGCGAAGTTGGTGTTCACCATCACGTTGATTTGCACGGCGGCGTTGCCCAGGATGGCGGGGCCCATCACTTTGAGGATGCGGACGAGGCCGGAGTCGGACCAATCGGTGAGGAAGCGGAAGCTGAAGCCGAGTTGGTGCAGGCTGGGTAGCTGGTAGGTGAGTTGTAGCAGGCCGCCGATGACCACGCCGATGGCCATGCCTACGATTTTCGAGATGCCGATGTAGGGTCCAATGCCGAAGCCGATGGCGGCACCGAAGCCGAGGGAGCCGATGTTGAAGAAGGTCGAGGACATGGCGGGCACGCCGAAGCGGTTGCAGGCGTTGAGGACTCCCATGGCCTGGGCGGCGAGGGCGACCAGCAGCAGGAACGGGAACATGATGCGGGTCATCAGCACCGCGAGCTCGAATTTTCCAGGAACGTTGTGGAAGCCGGAACCCAGCAGTTCGACCAGCTGCGGCGCGAGAATCATGCCGAGGGCGCAGAACGTGCCGACGACCAGGATGATGGCGGATGCGACCAGATTCGCGAGTCGCGCGGCTTCTTCTTTGCTGCGGGTCGCGAGGTATTCGGAAAAGGTGGGCACGAAGGCGCTGGAGAGAGCGCCTTCGGCGAAGAGATCGCGGGTCAGATTCGGGATGCGGAAGCCGAGCAGGAAGGCTTCGAGTTCGGCGCTGGCTCCGAAGAGGCGGGTGAACGCCATTTCGCGCGCCAGACCGGTGACGCGGCTGGCAAGGACGGCGAGCGAGACCACGCTGGCCGAACGCATGACGGCTTCGCGCTGCGGCTTGGGCGGGTCGTTAGCGGCCGTACTTTTCAAAGAAGTGGGCAATGGTTACGATTCCCGCGTAGTAGTTGGCGACCGGATACTTTTCGTTGGGCGAATGAAGGCCGTCGTCGGGGTTGCTGAATCCCATGAGGATGGTGGGGATGCCCAGGTGGGTTTTGAAATCGCCCACGATGGGAATGGAGCCGCCGCCGCGGGTGAAGACGGTTTCGCGGCCCAGCACTTCGGCGAAGGCCTCGGCGGCGCAATGGATGGCGGGGTGATCGGGATTCACGCTGTTGGCGGCGCTGGCGCTGAGCACGCGGACCTCGGTGGTGATGCCGCGGGGCGTATTGTCGGCGACGAATTGCTTGTAAGCGGCGACGATTTTTTCGGGCTGCTGCGCGGGGACCAGGCGGATGCTGACTTTCGCCGTGGCCTTCGCGGGGATCACGGTCTTCGCGCCAGGGGACATGTAACCGCCGACGATGCCGTGGACTTCCAGCGTGGGCCGAGCCCAGGTCCGTTCCATTACGCTGAAGCCGGGCTCGCCGGTGAGCACGGTGGAGCCGACTTCGGTCTTGCGGTACTCTTCTTCGTCAAAAGGTAGCAAAGCCCAGCTGTGTTTTTCTTCCGGTGTGGGCGGGGTTACGTCGTCATAGATGCCGGGGATTTTGATGTGTCCGTCGGCGTCTTTTAGTTTGCCGAGGAGTTCGACGAGACCGAAGATGGCGTTGGGGGCCGCGCCGCCGTAGACGCCGGAGTGCAGATCGCGCATGGGGCCGCGGGCTTCGATCTCGGTGTAGATGAGGCCGCGCAGGCCGACGCAGAGGGTCGGCATGCCTTCGGCGTAGAGTTCGGTGTCAGACACCAATGCCACGTCGGCCTTGAGCTTGGAGATGTTCTTGGGTAGGTAGTCGGAAATGGCTTCGCCGCCGCATTCTTCTTCGCCTTCGATGAGGAACTTGACGTTCAGCGGGAGCGTGCCGTGGGTGGCGAACAGAGACTCCACGGCCTTGATGTGCATATAGACCTGGCCCTTGTCGTCGGTCGCGCCGCGGGCGTAGATGTTGCCGTTGCGGATGGTGGGCTCGAAGGGCGGCGTCACCCATTCGTCCAGTGGATCGGGCGGCTGGACGTCGTAGTGGCCGTAGCAGAGCACCGTCGGCTTGCCGGGAGCGTGGAGCCAGTCGGCGTAGACCAAAGGATGGCCGCTGGTTTCGATCACCTCTACGTTTTCGAGTTTCGCGTTGCGCAGCGCGGCGGCCACGAACTCGGCGGCGCGGCGCACGTCGGGCTTGTGTTCGGGGTTGGTGGAGACGCTGGGGATGCGCAGGAACTCTAACAACTCATCGAGCAGGCGCGCCTTGTTGGCGTCGACAAATGGTTGGGTGGAAAGAGGCACACTCCATTATAGGAGCGTTCGGTTACGGAGAGGTGGAGGATTTCTTGCCGCCCAGGGCCAGGGCCGCTCCCGCGCCTCCGCCGGCCACTGCACCGATGATGCCGACTTTGGCTCCGGTGGACATGCCGGTGCGCGCGACGGTGGGTACTTCGGAGACGGGAGGTGCGGGCTTCGCCGCGGATGCGGTTGGTACCGGTTTCGGCGCGGTCGTTGGTGCTGGCGCATTTGAGGGCACGGAAGTCTCAGCGTTCAGCGCGGCCGCCGTCGTGAGGCAGCCACCGGTAGCGCTAAGGGTGAGAGATGCAACGTTGAACAGAGTCACGGCGGGACTGATTGACGCGGGCGTGGCTGACGGGGTCCCGGTTACTTGCACGCGGTTGCCGACGTTTTGCGCCAGCGGGCCGCCGGTGAGTTGCAGCACTTCCTGCGAATCGTCCACTTGGAGCAGGAAGCCGGGAGCGCGGTAGACCAGGCAACCCGAGCGGGTCAGGTTCTGCTGCATGGCAAAGCTACGGTTCTGTCCGCTCGCGATGGCAGCCAGCAGCGTGCCGCGCGAACCCATCACGCGGGCGTTGCCGGTGAGCGCGGCTACTTCCAGACGGGCGCCTTCGACGCCTACGCGGTAACGAGCGCCGTCCACCGTCATGCCCGCAGCCGCCACTTGGAATGGAGCGCTCGCGGTCACCTGTCCAACGCCACGTTGCAGTTCCAGCCGGCCTTTCCAGATGCGCGCGGAGCTGCCGGCGCCCAGCTGCACTTTGACTCCGTTGCTGAGCGCGAGTTCGGACGATGCGTCCTTGGTCTCAATGCGTGCGCCGTCAAAGACGGTGGAGTTTCCCCACACGCGCGAGCCTTCGATTTGGAACGGTCCGTTGGCGGTGACCACGCCGATCACCGGCGTCGCGGCGAAGGCGGCGGAGGAAAGAAAAACAAGTGCGGCGGGAAGCTTCACTGACAGCTAGTATAGGGTTGATGGACAGACGCGGGCAACAAATTTTCGCGTAATCGGGATGTATTACATGGGGCGCATTCTTGCATGGGCGGCGTTGACGGCGGCTGCGGCGTGGTCGGTATGGCTGGCGCGTGCGGACGCGGAGTTCCGGAGGGGCACGCCCGAAGGCGTAGCGCGCGCGATGGAGTTGCTGCCGGACAATACTGCCTACCTGGCGTTCGGCGCGCTGCAGGCTGAATACGACGGGCAGGATGCTTGGCCGTTGCTGCGGCGGATTGTGGAACTGAGTCCGGCGCTGTCGGCTCCGCGCATACGGCTGGGGTTGGCTGCGGAGCAGCGCGGCGATGCAGTCGAGGCCGAACGCTGGCTGCGCGAAGCATATTCGGTGGATCACCAGTTCGAGACGCGTTGGACGCTGGCGAATTTCTACTTCCGTCAGGGCCGTGCTGAGTTCTGGACGTGGATGCGTTCCGCCCTCGAGGTCTCCTACGGCGACCGCCGGCCAATGTTTGATCTCTGCTGGCGCATGAGCAGCGACGCGGATGAAATTCTGCGGGTGGTGCCGGATCGCGAAGACGTGGCGGCGGATTATCTGGTGTTCTTAATGAGCCGTCCGGAAGCGCTGGCCGCGGCGGCGAAGAAAGTGCATCGCCAGGAACTGCTGCTGGTGGCCACGGATGCGTTGCTGGAAGCAAAGCGTTACGCCGATTCTGTCGCGGTGTGGCGGCAGGCGGGCCGCGCAGCTCCTCAGGGAGTGACCGCGCCGGATTTCGAGGCTCCGCAAACAGGTCACGGCTTCGATTGGCGGTGGACCGTGGTTGAGGGCGTGAAACATCACGCCCCGGCGCGCATCCAGCTATCGGGCACGCAGCCGGAAGGGGTGGAGTTGGTGCGCCAGTACGTCGGCGGCTTGCGCCCGGGCGCGCGTTACAGACTGCAGTGGACAACCACAGCAAAGCTACGGGGCCTCGAATGGCGCATCAACGGCGGACCAGCGGATTTTCGCGCTGACGCCGAGGTAGCCGTGCTCGCGTTGTGGTATCAACGCCCGAGAGGCGAGGTGCGCGCGGAAGCGCAATTTGACGCCGGAAGTGTTCAGTTACTTCTTGACCAGGATAAAGTTGCCCGCTGAGCCAGCAGCTTGAAAATTTACTTCCAGAAGATTGATAGCGGAGCCTGGGATCAACTCCACGTTGCCTATGGCCCCATCCGCGGTCTGCAGTGGAAGCGACTGCGTCCTGGCCTGTTGCACCGGGCCCTAAAACTCGAACTTGACGGTGCCCGCGGGAGCCAGGAACTTCGCGGTGAGCGTGCCGCTCATGCGCCCATTGCTTTCCTGAACCGTCATCTCCACTGACTCCGGCTGCGGGCCGTAGTACAGGCCTTTGCTGGGGAACACCCATTCGCCGGTATAGCGGCTGAGCGGGACTTGCCCGGCGGTGGCGGGGCGCAGGATTTTCGCTGGAGCAGCGCTGGGCGAGGTGGCCGCGCTGGTCAAGCTGCGGCTGCCCGCGCCCTCTTGCAAGTCGCGATAGTACGCCGTCCAATCCGCCCCTTCGCGTTTCACGTGCTCGGCGATCTGGTTGCGTCTGCCGTTGGCGGCATTGAGCGTTTGGAAAACGGAAGCGCGTTGAATCTCGGCCTCGTCGCCGGCGTCGAGCAATGCGGGCATGGAGGCCTTGCGCGCGCTGATCGCATCCGTCAGGGCCTTCAGAGCCGCGCGTTCGCGCTCCAGTGCCTGCCGTACGCGGCGGATGGCTTCGTCTTTGTCATCCGCGCGGAATGAGCCGATTCCGGCACCCACTTTCGCGGCGGTCACGGCCAGCAGCTGCTCCACCGCGGGCGGGGTGGCCAGCATTGTCTCGGCGGTGGCAAGAGGCTTGGACGCCCACGCGGTTTGTTCGACGGCGCTGGGCTGCGCGGCGGCCAGATAGGCGGCGCGGGCGCTGAAGAATTTCTGCGCGGCCTCCGTGGATGCGCGAAGTTGATCCGCAAAGGCGGGTGTTGGAGCGGAGGCGTCCTGCTCCAGCGCCGGGGCCGCTTGTCGCCACGCCTGATAAGGTACGCGGTAGCTGTCGCGCGCTGTTTGCGACCACGCGGGCGCGGCCGCTAGTAACAAGATGGCGCAGCGTCTCATCGTCCCGTCTCCGTGCATTCCACCTGCGCACGCGCCAAGCGAGCCGCATAGTAGCCGTTCCACCTCACGCGTTCCTCTTCCAATGCCGCCGTCTGCTTGCGCAACGCGGCTTCGCGTTTTTCCAGCGCCTGCACCAAGCTTTCAAAGCGCGACAGCGTGGCCTCCTCCGCGGCGGCGTTGGCGGTGACCAGGGTAGCGCGCTCGCGCACGGACGCTTCCAGAGCACGCAATTCATCGCTGGCCACGGTGAGTGTGACGCGCTTGCGGACGCTCTCCACCAGGTTCGTCATTTGACTCGCGACGCCCTCGCGTCCCTGTTCCGTGTCGGTGCGTTCCCCGCCCAGACCCGTTACGTAGTCGGTTTCCGATTTCTGAATCCGCCGGGCCATCGTAACATCCTGCGCGGCTTGGTCAGCAACGCCCTTGGTGTAAGTAATCAGCGCGACCATTCGGGCGATGGAGGCGCGGTTGGTTTCCTCAATTGCGGAAGCCGCGGCGTTGTCGCAGGGCAGCATGCGGGTGAGGCGCGCGTCCAAGGTGGAGGCCAAGCTGAACCACTGTTGCTGGGTCTGCGTCGCAGTCTGTTCCTGACCGGCGAGTGCGCTTTGCGCGGAGAGAATTCCGCAACTAAGCAGCAGGCAGCCGATGGCGGTGAGTCGATGCATGGTCCGATGTCCAGTCTAGCTCGAATACCGGAAATTTGGTACTACCGGTACACAGTCGGCCCCACGCTTACGCACGGGGCTATTTTACGCCTCCCATCAGGCCGGTGATGGGTTTGGAGATTAGCCACAACACCACGGCGAACGCCACGCCTACCGCGCCAGCGTAGCCCACAAGCGTATCGAGCGGCATCGATTCATAGAAGGATGCCATGCGGCCCGCGAAGAAGTTGCCGACGGAAACCGAGAGGAACCACACGCCCATGGTCATCCCGGCAATGCGCGCGGGGGCGAGTTTGGTGATCGCGCTGAGGCCCACGGGGCTGAGGCACAACTCAGCGATGGTGTGCAGCAAGTAGACGGCGGCCAGCCACAGCGGGCTCACCTTGCCTTCGGTCCCAGCGGCCTGTGCCGCGAGCGCCATCAGCAGGAACCCTCCGCCCGCGCCCAGCAGCGCGAACGCGAATTTACTCACCGGCGAGGGATTGCGGTCGCCCAGCTTGATCCAGAGCCACGCGAGCAGCGGTCCAAGGGCGTAGATGTAGATGGGGTTCAGCGATTGGAAATAGGTGGAGGGAAAGCTCCAGCCAAGGAAAGAATTGTTCGTGCTGCGGTCCGCGAACAGATTCAGCGTCGAGCCGGCCTGCTCAAAGATGGACCAGAAGAGCGCGGAGGCGATGAAGAGGACCAGGATGACATAGATGCGTTTCTTTTCGACGGGGGTAAAGTCTTTCGAGAGGATGAGACCCGCGAAGGTGACGGCCACGGCGACCAGCAGGACCACCGCAAAGCCATTGGCAACGGCTTCTACGGATGCCTGCACATAAAACAACGCGGCAACCACGGCCAACAACGTGCCGCTGCCTAACATCAATGTACGCCGGTCCGCGTCCGAAGCGCGGGAGGCAGGCTTCGCGCCGGAACTGCCGAGGTTGCCGCGCGTCAGCGTAAATTGCGTCAGTCCCGCTAGCATGAAAATCCCCGCCAGACCGAAGGCGTAGCGGAAATCGACCTCCTGGCCCAGCTTACCCAGGATCAACGGCGCGAGGCCAGCCCCGACGTTGATGCCCACATAATATATGGTGAAGCCAGAATCGCGGCGCTGATCACCTTGCGGATATAGAAAGCCGACGACGGTGGTGCAACTGGTTTTGAGGAAGGCGGTGCCGATCGCCATCAATAGTAAGGCCGCGATAAAGGTTCCCACGGATGGCATCATCAGGCCGAAGTTGCCTGCCGCGATGAGTAGGCCGCCGACGATGACCGAGTTTTGGTGTCCCACGAAACGGTCGGCGATCCAACCCGAGGGAAGGGCGAAGATGTAGGCACAGGACGTGTAGAGACCGTAGACGGCTCCTGCTACGGCGACGCTGAGGCCCAGCCCGTGTTGGTCGGTGCTAGCGGTCATGTAGAGGATGAGCAGAGCACGGATTCCGTAGTAACTGAAACGCTCCCACATCTCAGTGAAGAAGAGCGTGGAGAGTCCGCGCGGGTGCCTGCGGAATATGGGGTCCTGAGAGGCAGAGGATTGCGCGGTCTGTGTGGCCATGGGTAGATTATACGCCGCGCGCCCGCAGCAGTTGGTCGAGGGCGGCGTGGCCTGTGGGGTAGGCGCCCTTGTCCCACTCGGCACCAGCGTTGAGCAGGGCTTCGATGACGCGCAGGAATCCGCCTTCGGGGTGGCGCTTTTCGATCAGCATGTCATGCACAGCCCAACCGAGTGGAGTGGCGTTGAAGCCGGGGTCCTTGACGTTGACTGGCGCGCCGCGGGCGATGAGCAGCTCGACCAAATCCGCCGAGCCGGACCATGCCGCGTTGTGCAGCGCTGTGTAGCCGTGGCTGCGCTCGGTCTGCGTGATGGGGAAGCCTAGGTCGAGCATCAGCTTCACCGCGTCGAAGTTCGTGTTGGTCTCCCAGCAATAGCGCGGCAGCAGTTCGAGGTCCTCCGCAGGCAAGCTCTTGACGATGCCCGGATGCTCCGCTGCGATGGCCTCGGCCTGTTCGCGGCGTGCGAGCACACAGTCCACCAGGAAGCGCGTTACCATGTTGCTCTTCGTGTACAGCAAGTCGAATAAGTCGGCGTGGCCCTTCAGCAGAGCGACCTGATGCGCGTAGGAGTTGAACGCCAGAGTCCATTGATAGATGGTCCCGCCGAGGCCGCCGCCCAGGGGAGGGAACTCAGGTGCCTTGCCGATGCGGTGCGAAACGCACCGCGGATCCGTCGCGATCAGACGCTCCGCCAACGCCATCTCACCGAGCGCGGCGGCCAGGAAAATATCCGGCGTCGCGCCGCGGCTGAGCAAGTAGCGCGTGATCTCCGGAGCCTCGCCAATGAGCCACTGCGCAGGCGTCGAACCGTGGTCCTCATCGCGCGCGTCGACGCGTGCCCCGTTTGCCAGCAGCAGCTCTGCGGTGGCGATGTCGCGCGAAGTGCAAGGGCGTGCAGGCGTCGCAACCTTTTGCGTCGATGACGGCGGGGTTCTCCGCGAGCATCTTCGCGAGTTCGTCAGTGAAGCCCAGCCCCGCGGCGGTGTGGGGAGTCAGGACCGCACCCAACTCCACCGCGCGCCGCGCCAGGGCGGGATCGAGCTGACGGACGCCTAGCCCCGACGCCCATGCCTTGCTTACTTCCCTCAAGTCTTGCGGTGCTTCGGATGTGAGCGCGCGCTGCAGCAAATCTTTCATCGGAGATACGCAAGATACTATCATGGAGTCTATGAGCGCAAATACTCGCCACCGCACAGTGGCAGTGAACGTGGGTGGAGTTATGGTGGGTGGCGGTCACCCGATTGTGGTCCAGTCCATGACCAACACCGATACTGCTGACGTGCAGTCCACCGTCAATCAGGTTATGGCGCTGGCCCAGGCGGGCAGCGAACTGGTGCGCGTGACGGTCAACAACGAGGAATCCGCCGAAGCCGTGCCGAAGATTGTGGAGACGCTGAAGCTTTTCGGCGTGCGGGTGCCCATTGTGGGCGACTTCCATTACAACGGCCACCTGCTGCTCAAGAAGTATCCTGACATGGCGCGGGCGCTGGCGAAGTACCGCATCAATCCCGGCAACGTGAACATCGGCAAGAAGCATGACGACAATTTCCGCGTGATGATTGAGGCCGCCATCGAATACGGCCGCCCGGTGCGCATCGGCGTGAACTGGGGCTCGCTCGATCAGTCGCTGCTCACGCGGTTGATGGACGAGAACAAGCTCAAGTCTGAACCTGAAGACGCCAAGACCGTGATGCTGCGCGCGATCGTGGTCAGCGCCGTCGAATCCGCGCGTGCGGCGGTGCAATACGGACTGCCCAAGGACCGGATCATCCTCAGCGCGAAGGTGAGCGGCGTGCAGGACCTCATTCGCGTGTACCGCATGCTGGCGGCGGAGACCGACCACGCTTTGCACCTCGGATTGACCGAAGCCGGCCTGGGATCGAAAGGCATTGTGGCCTCAGCCGTCGGCATCGGCATTCTGCTGCAGGACGGCATTGGCGACACCGTCCGTTCGTCACTGACCCCGCTTCCCAACGGCGACCGCGCCGAAGAGGTTATCGTTTCCCAGCAGATTCTGCAATCGCTGGAACTACGCAGTTTCACCCCGCAGGTGACCGCGTGCCCCGGCTGCGGCCGCACGACCAGCACGTTCTTCCAGGACATGGCCGACCAGATCCAGACCTATCTGCGCACGCAAATGCCCGTCTGGAAGGTCCGCTATACGGGCGTTGAAGAAATGAAGGTCGCCGTCATGGGCTGCGTCGTCAACGGCCCCGGCGAATCGAAGCACGCCAACATCGGCATCTCGCTGCCCGGAACATTTGAGGAACCCGTCGCCCCCGTCTACGTCGACGGCAAGTTGAAGTGCACCTTCCGCGGCGACCGTATCGTGGAAGAGTTCATTGAGTTGCTGAACAGCTACGTGGATCGTACCTACGCTGCACGGGTGGAAGAGACTGTCGGAGTCTAGGCCAAAAACTCCCGAGTCTCCCGCAAGAACAAATCCAGCTGATCGTGGTGGAGCCAATGCCCCGCCTGGTCCACCTTGACGATCTTCTTGTTTGGAATGGCCTCCGCCTGCGGATCGATCTCCGGGTCGCGGGCGAAACTCTGACGGCCCCAGAACAGCAGTGTGGGGCAGGTGATCTGCGCCAGGATTTCGCGAGCTTCGGGCAGTCCCACGCCGAACGGGTGAATCACGCGGGTGTAGTGGTCGAACTTCCAGATCAGCTCGCCCTCGGCGTTCCAATTCGTCCCATGCACGGTCAGGTGCCGGGCCATCTCCGAGGTGAGAAACGGATTCGCCTCCTGCATGCGGGCCACAGCGTCCGCCAGTGTTGGATAGGTGCGCTGCGAATGATGTTCCAGATCGCGGATCCGGTCAATCCACTTGCGCATGCGTTGCGGCGCGGGCGCTTGCGGCGAACCGAGCGGCCCCACGCCCACGCCCTCCACCGTCACCAATCGGGCGACTTTCTCGGGAAAGGTCCCGGTGAAGTACAGTGATGTAATTGCGCCGAGGGAATGGCTGACGATGCGGACCGGATAGTCCTTGATGACGTCCGCGAACACGGCCAGGTCCAGCACATGCTCGGCGACGCTGTAGAGCGCCCCTGGCGCCCAGGCGCTGTTGCCGTGGCCGCGCAGGTCGATGGCGTAGACGTGGTAATCGTCGCGCAGCGCGCGCGCCACCGGATCCCAACTGCGCGCATGATCGCGCGAGCCGTGTACCAGCAACACGACGGGCTTGCCCTCATTGCCCCAATCCCAAAACTGGAGCTTCAACCGGTCGGAATAGAAAAAGTGCGATGCGGGTTCCAAGCTTTCATACTAAGGGATTCACCCGACGGTAATCTTGCCCCACCGCTGGTATGCTCGACGTATGAAACGCCTACTCGCCATCTTGACCCTGGCACTGCCGCTCGCAGCCGCTCCGAATTTCTCCGGCAGCTGGATGTTGAACGTCGCCAAGAGCCAGTACGGGCAGTTCCCCGCGCCCGAGGTCATGTTGCGCACGGTCGAGATGCAGGGCACGCAACTTTCCATGAAGACCTATCAAAAGGGCGCGCAAGGTGAGGTGACCACGGAGTTGAAATACACCACCGACGGCAAGCCCACGGTCAACGGAGCCAACACTGGCAGCGCGGCTTGGTACGGCGACACGCTGGTGATCGAAAGTTCGCGCGAGGCCCAAGGGGCGCGCCTGACGCAGCGCGACAGCTGGTCGCTTTCGCCCGACGGGAAGACGCTCACGGTGTCCACCAAGGTCAAGCTTCCCAACGGCGAGTTCGATGTGAAGCAGATCTTCGAAAAGGCTCCCCGCTAGCGCGTAACGTCGGCAATGGAAGTTTGCCTCACCTGCACTTGCGCGGACCCCTCGACCTTGATCGTCACCGCCGCGCAAGCCTGCTCCAGCCTCTGCTTGGGTGCGCTCGCCGATTGCATCAGCGCATTGACCTCCGGCGCGAGATCGGTCCAGGCGCACGTTATGTATTTTCCCGGCTCCAGTCCGGCGAACGAAAATGAGCCGTCCGTGTTGAGCGGTGCCGTGCGCACGATGGGGAGTCCGTCGGTGAAGCCGGATAGCAGCGCTACACTCGCTGAGCCCGTCACGTTTTTATCTGGATCGCGTAGTCCGTCGAGCACACCTTGACTAGTGCCGCCGGTCTGGCTTGCGGTGACGACGACGTTGGGAACCGCCAGGCACAGCAAAGTCAAACTTGTTTCCTTCAAAGGCGCGGCCGGCGATTTCTACTTTGCTCACGGCGGCCCACGAAATTCTGCGTCAATGTGACGGCGGCTACAATGGGCCATGGCTAAACTTGCGCTGGTGTATGGACTCCGACTGCTGCCTGCGGAGGATATCGAGGAGGTTGGGGATGCGGAGATCCGCTTGAAGAACGGGAAGTCGGCGCACATTACTATGCACTTGATTGAGGGCGGGGAAAAGGAAGTGCGCGCGCAACTGGAGCAGTCGCTCGATGCTTTCTTTGAGTTCTATCCGGAAATTTGAATTACTCTTGGGCGGGCATTTGGGAATCGCTGTCCCGCCACGCGCTTAGCTTCAGCCGGCGGCACACCCAGCACAGGCCTTCGCTGGTATCGGACGTGCATTCCTGTCCGCACACCGGGCACGGCGTGGGCTTGCGCATGCGCTCCGAATCGATTGCGCGGCGGGCCTGCTCCAGTAACGCCTCGGGCACAACGATCTCAACAGTCGATTCGGATTTGCGTTTCACCACTCCACTATATCAACTCGCGTTAAACTTGGAGAACCGCATGAGTAAACTCGCCTTCCTGTTCCCTGGACAGGGTTCCCAATTCGCCGGCATGGGAAAGTCTCTCGCCGACGCCTATCCTGAAGCCGCCCGTGTATTTGAAGAGGCCGACGACGCGCTTGGATTCTCGCTGTCGAAGTTATGCTTCAAGGGTCCGGACGACCAACTCAAACTGACTGAGAACACCCAGCCCGCACTCGTCGCCGTCTCTACCGCCGCGTACGCAGTGCTCGCCGCACGAGGGTTGCAGCCCGATTTCGTCGCCGGTCACAGCCTGGGCGAATATTCCGCCCTCGTGGCCGCAGGCGCACTCCAATTTGCCGACGCCATCCGCTTGGTCCGCAAGCGGGGCCAATACATGCAGGAGGCCGTGCCCGCGGGCGTCGGAGCCATGGCCGCTTTGCTCAAACTCCCGCTGGGAAAACTCGATGCCATCTTAGCCGAAGCTGCGCAGGGCGAAATCGTCACCGCCGCGAACCTGAACTCCCCCGACCAAGTCGTCATCGCCGGTCACACCGCAGCCGTCGCCCGAGCCATGGAGCTCGCTAAAGCCGCCGGTGCCAAACGCGCCATCGCGCTCCCCGTCAGTGCACCTTTCCACTGCCCGCTGATGACGCCTGCGCAAGACCGCCTCAAACCGGACCTCGACGCCACCGCCTTCGCCGACCTCCGCATCCCGCTCATCAACAACTGGCAAGCCCGCGAGGTCCGCTCCGGCGCGGAGGCTCGCGAGGGTCTGTATCAGCAGGTCCCGAACCCCGTCCTTTGGTCCGATTCCATCCGCGCGCTGACCGCCTCAGGCACAACCCGCTTCATCGAGGTGGGCTGCGGAGCCGTCCTCACGGGCCTCCTTCGCAACATCGATGCGTCACTGGTGGGGCAGAAATTCGGCGAAGCCGCCGACTGGGAAAAGCTCAATCCTCAATCGTAATTTTCGGCCCGCTGGCTTGCGCGCTGCCGCAGATCACATCCAAACGCCGCGCCAGATCGAAGAACGGCTCCGCCGCCGCGTCGCCATCCGCGCGAGTGGTCACTGGAGCACCCGAATCTCCGCCGATCCGCACCGCAGGATTCAACGCCAACTCACCCAGGAACGGCACATTCATCTGTTCCGCGGTCCGCTTCCCGCCGCCCATGCCGAACACGTCGATGCGCTCGCCCGATCCAGGCGCAATCAAGTAACTCATGTTCTCCACGATCCCCAGAATCGGCACCCGCACCTGGGCGAACATGTTGATTGCCTTCCTGGCGTCTTCCAGCGAAACATCCGACGGCGTGGTCACGACAATCGCGCCGGAGAGCGGAGCCGTCTGGATCAGAGACAGCGCCACATCGCCTGTCCCCGGCGGCAGGTCGATCAAAAGATAGTCCAGCTCGCCCCACTCCACGTTGCGCAAGAACTGCTGGATCACGTTGTGCAACATCGGTCCGCGCCACACCAGGGGTTTGTCACCGGGATTCAGGAACCCCATCGACATCAACTTCACGCCGTACTTCTCAATCGGACGGATGCGTTCGGCATTGCCTAGCGGCGTTTCGGTGGTCCCCATCATTAGAGGAACGTTCGGCCCGTAGACGTCCGCGTCCAGCAGCCCGACCTTGCGCCCTTGCCGCGCCAGGCTGATCGCCAGGTTTACGGAAACCGTGGTTTTTCCAACCCCGCCCTTTCCGGAACCAATCGCCACCAAATTCCGCACGCCGGGAATGGGCATCTTAGGAGCTTCTTGCTGTGGATGCATGAGTCTCCAGAGTAGCAAGAGTCGGCCTTGACTCCATGCCTCACGAGTGAGACACTTTCCCGAGGTCGGGCGGACGCTCGTCCGTAGACATGGGGGCATATGAGAATTCTTGCAGTAGCCGCGATTTTCACCACGGGTCTATTCGGACAGGCTGGCACCGGCACCATCACTGGAACCATTACGGATGCGGCCGGAGCCGTGGTTCCGGGGACCTCGATCGAAGTGAGGAACGCGGAGACCAACGTCCCCTATCCCACCGTGAGCACCCAAACCGGCGTTTATACAGTGCTGCGTTTGCCGCCGGGTCTTTATTCGGTGGCCGTGCAGGTGGCCGGGTTCAAATCACTGACTCGCGCAGGACTCCAGGTTTCCGCCGGGCAGACCTTGCCGTTGGATCTGACGCTGGAAGTCGGCGCGGTTTCGGATTCGGTGACTGTGACCGCCGAGGCCACACTGCTGAAGACGGAGAGCGGCGACGTGGTGCACAACGTTACACTCTCGCAGTTGAACAACCTTCCCATCCTCGGCATTGGCGGCAACAATGCTGGGAGCAACGGGATTCGCAACCCGTTCAATTCGGCCATTCTTGTGCCCGGCATCAGCTTTACGCCGAACTTCGCCATGATCGTGAACGGGGCGCCCAGCAACACCGCGGCCTATCGCATCGACGGTCTGGACAACACGAATCACACAGTGGCCTTCGCCAACACGCAGAGCCAGCCCAGCCCGGACGCGGTGGAAGAGATCGCAATCCAGACGAGTAACTACGCAGCCGAGTTCGGACAAGCGGGCGGCGGGATCTTCAACGTCACGATGAAGTCGGGCACCAACCAGTATCACGGCACGCTGTACAACTACTTCGTCAACGAAAAGTTCAACGCCGGTCTGCCGTTTTCCTACAAACCGGAGGGCGGTAAGTTCCGTCCGCAAGCGCGCCGCTGGGATACTGGCGGCACCTTTGGCGGACCGGTCATCATCCCCAAACTGTATGACGGCAAGAACAAGACGTTCTTCTTCTACTCCTATGAATACTTCCGCGAATTCCAGGATTTGACGTTTACGGCGAACCTTCCGAACGCGCAGTATCAGGCCGGGAACTTCGGGGCGATCTCACCGGTGGGGGCGAACTTCGACACCACGCTGGGCGTGCCATCGGCGGCGATCTCCACCGATGCGTTGGGCCGGTCGGTGTTCGCCAACGCGATCTACGATCCGCTCAGCCGCAGCACCACGGCAGCGGGCGTGGGTATTGCGAACGTATTCCCGGGGAACATCATACCAGTGTCCCGCTTCCATCCTGTCGCGGTGGAAATTCAGAAGTTACTGCCTGCGCTGTCGAACAACGCGCTGTACAACAACTACAACGGGTTCAGCCCTGGGGAACGCGTTGGGAAAATCCCCTCCATCAAGCTCGACCACGCTTTGGGATCGAACAACAAGCTCTCCTTTTTCTACAACCACTCGGAAACCAACGCACAGTACACGCTTCCCAACGGCAACGCGGATGGACTGCCGGAACTGCTGACCGGTGCGCGCGGGTCCAAACCGATCGGCGGCCCGGTGTATCGCCTGAACTATGACGTCACGCTGAAACCGACACTGGTGGCGCACATTGGCTTCGGCTACTCCTACATCTTCTTCTTTGACAACGGCCCGTACACGAACAGCGGCCAGAAGTTCAATTGCTTGTCCATCAAAATCGGAGGTTGCCAGGGAAGCTTTAACTTCCCCACCATCATCACCGGGAACGTGACGGCTCCCGTCCGCTTGGGCGGTATGCAGCAGTTGGGCAATGCGCTGGCGCACGCCGCGACGCACACCCAGCGCCCTTCGGCGAATGCCAACATCACCTGGATCAAGGGCAATCACACCTTCAAGACGGGCGGCGAGGGCTGGTATCAAGGCCACATTACCGGACCCCCGACCGGCGTCGGCTTGACCTTCGGTGCCGCGGCCACCAACCTGCCTGCGCAGATTGTGAACAGCACGGCGTTCACTCCTGGTTTCGCCTACGCGAGTTTCCTGCTGGGCGCGACTACGACGGCGCAACAGAACGCTCCCATCAACGCCCGCATGCACAAGAAGCAGTTCGGGATTTTCGTGCAGGATTCCTGGAAGATTTCGCGCAAGTTGACGCTGGACTACGGTCTGCGTTGGGATTACGCGACGGCGGCGCATGAGCAGTATGGACGGTCGGCCAATTTGGGCATGATCCCGAATCCGTCGGTCGGCAACCGGCTTGGCGCGGCCGTGTTTGAAGCCACTTGCGGCTGCAGTTTCTTCGGGACCTATCCCTACGCCGTCGCCCCGCGCCTTGGTTTTGCGTATGAGTTGAATCCCAAGACCGTTATCCGCGGCGGCTGGGGCTTGGCTTACGGGGTTCCTGGCGACATCAACAACCAGAACAACGCCAACCTTGCGAACTCGCCGACGGGGCTGAACGCGAGTAATTTGTTGAACGCTCCGGGCACGTTGCCGCAACCGCAGTGGCCCAATTTTGATCCGGGCCAGTCTCCGCTGGCTGGTGCCACCACCAGCACGTTCCTGGGTTCGATTGATCGCAACGCCGCACGGCCTCCGCGCCAGAATCAGTGGAGCTTCGGTGTGCAGCGCGAGATCACGCGCGACTTTGTGATCGAAGCTTCCTATGTGGGCAATCGCGGAGTCTGGTGGGCCGGTCCGTTGGGCTTCTTGAATCAAGTTTCGCCCGCCGCCTTCGCCGCCTCCGGGCTTTCGCCGTATTCCAATCCCGCCGACAACCTCTTGCTGGGGAGCACGCTTACGACGGCTGCGGTGGTCGCCCGCGTGGGAAGCGGCCGGCCCTTTGCGGGGTACGCCGGGACCAACACGTTGCTGAACTCGCTGCGCCCGTTCCCGCAGTTTTCCACCATCGCCGTTCAGAACTCGCCCACGGGCAACACCTGGTACGATTCGTTGCAAATGAAGGCCACGCACCGCTTGTCACGCGGCTTGCAGGTGAACGGCGTGTTCACTTGGTCCAAGTCGCTGACCACCATCCGCCCGAATCTGTTTCTGGAGTCCCAGAAATCGCACCAGTCCACCGATCAGCCGTTCCTGTTCAATGTCAACGTTCTCTACACGACGCAGCGCTGGTTCCAAAATCGTGTGCTGAGCGTGGTGACCAAGGATTGGAACTTCGGTGCGTTCCTGCAATACTCCAGCGGATTGCTGCTCACGCCGCCCGCCGGGACGCAGACCAGCCCGCTCGGTGGCAGCCAGCAGTATCGCGTCGCCGGCGAGCCGCTCTATCTCAAGGACCTCGATTGCGGCTGCATCAATCCGTACACCGATTTGGTGCTGAATCCTAAGGCCTGGGCGAACCCAGCCAACGGAGCTTTCGGTCCCGCGTCGGGGACGTTCTACAGCGACTTCCGCGCCGCGCGCCGTCCGTCCGAAAACTTCAACATCGGGCGCACGTTCCGCATTACAGAGCGCGTCAACTTCTCGCTTCGCATGGAGCTGGTCAACGTGTTCAACCGCCTGCAATTCGGCAATCCCAGCACGGCCGCTCCGGCTACCGCTGCCGCGAAGAATGCCCTAGGCCAGTACACGGGAGGTTTCGGTTCGATCAACCTGACGGTTTCGGGTCCGAACACGGCACCTACCGGGACCGCCAACAACGTGGTGGGCCAGTTGTACGGGCAACCGCGTTCCGGCACGTTGATCGGGCGCATCTCGTTCTAGCCCGCGGCGATTCGCTAGAATCGATTCATGCGGATCTTGCAGGGGATGATCGCGTTAGCGCTGTGTGTGCCGCTACTGGCGCGTGAGCCGGTGCGGGCACGCCAGGCCATGGTGGTGGCCCAGGAGCCCTTGGCCACCGACGTCGGTGTCCGCATCCTCAAGTCTGGGGGCAACGCGATCGACGCGGCGGTCTCCGTCGCCTTTGCGCTGGCCGTGACGCATCCGCAAGCTGGCAACATCGGCGGCGGCGGCTTCATGCTGATCCGCATGGCGGACGGCCGTTCCACTTTTCTCGACTTCCGCGAACGCGCCCCCGGCAAAGCCACGCGCACCATGTATCAGGACGCGAAAGGCAACGTCACCAAGGCAAGCGTGGAAGGCTGGACCAGCTCCGGAGTCCCCGGAACTGTCCGCGGCCTCGAATATGCGCATTCCAAATTCGGCTCCCGAAAGTGGGCCGAGCTGGTCACCCCCGCGGTCGAACTCGCGCGCACCGGATTCGAGGTCAGCTACGGACTCGCCGAGTCCATCAAGGGCAGTCCAAAGCTGCCGCTGTCCGCCGAATCCAAGCGCATCTTCATCGGCGCAGCGCCCGGGGACACACTGAAGCAGCCCGAACTCGCTGCTGTGCTCACGCGCATCGGCCGCGACGGAGCCAAGGACTTCTACGAAGGCGAAACCGCGCGCCTGCTGTCCGCTGCGATGGCCGCAAATGGCGGTCTCATCACCGTCGACGATCTCAAGAGTTACGCCGTCATCGAACGCAAGCCGCTCACCGGCACCTACAAAGGCTACGGCATCCTCACCGCGCCGCCCCCCAGCTCCGGCGGCGTGGGACTATTGCAAATGCTTGGCATGCTGAATGGCTCCAGCTACGAAAAAGCCGGCGCAGGTTCCGCCGAGTCCATCCATTTCGTCGCCGAAACCATGCGGCGCTTTTTCGCCGACCGCAGCAAATTCCTCGGCGACCCCGATTTCTCCAAGCTCCGCCTCGATGACCTGCTCGCACCTGCCTACGTGCGCCAGCGTGCGCTCAGCATTGATCCGAGCCGCGCCACCTCCAGCGCTACGCTGCAACCCGGCCTGCCCGAACCCGAGCGCGGCGGCCAGACCACCCACTTCAACATCGTGGACGCCGCAGGCAACGCCGTTGCTGTAACCTACACCCTGAACGACCGCTACGGCAACGGGATCACCGTCCCCGGCCTCGGCTTCCTGCTCAATGACGAGATGGATGACTTCACCGCCAAGCCCGGCTCACCCAACGCATTCGGCCTCATCCAAGGCGACGTCAACGCCATCGAGCCTGGCAAGCGCCCGCTGTCTTCCATGACTCCCACCATCATCACTCGCGACGGCCAGTTCTTCATGGCCCTCGGCGCACCAGGTGGAGCGCGCATCATCACTTCTGTCTTGCAGGTGTTCCTCAACGTGGTCGACTTCAAGATGAACCTGCAGGATGCCGTGGACGCTCCGCGTTTCCACCATCAGTGGCAGCCCGACGTGCTTTCGCTGGAACGCGGCATCTCACCGGATACAGCCATCCTGCTGCGCGTACGCGGCCACAAGCTAAATGATTCGCCCGGTGTGGTCCCCGCGCAGGTCAACGCAATTGTCCGCGACGGAAGTTGGCTGCAAGGCGCAAGTGATGACCGCGCCGGCGGGAAAGCGGCGGGATACTGACCGCATGAATCGCGTTCTTTCGACCCATTTGTTTGTCCAGCACCGCCTTACAACCGTCTGGCTCGACCGCATTTGGGACGCCGGTATTCCGCAGGTGGAACTCTACTGCGCACGCCAGCACCTTGACTGGCGTAACAAAGCGCAGGTCAACGAACTTGGCTACTGGTTCCGCGATTCTTCGCTCAAGGTTCACGCTGTTCACGGGCCGACGTTCACGGACGAATTCTGGGGCCGCTCCGGACCCGATGCCGTACTCACGATCACAGAGCGCGTGAAGTCCAAACGCCTGCCCATGGTGGACGAAATCAAGCGCGCCCTGGAAGTCGCGGAGACTGTGCCGTTCCGCTACTTCATTCAGCACCTGGGCGTGACGGGCGAAGAGTTCGACGAATTTAAGGTGGACGCGGCGTTTTCCGCGCTGGAAGAACTGATGCTCTTCGCGCGCCATCGCGGCGTGGAGATGCTGCTGGAGAATACTCCGAACGGCCTCTCCAGCGCCGAACGCCTGCTCACGTTCCTGAACTTGACACACCTGAACCTGAACATCTGCTTCGACACCGGACACGCCCACATGAACGAAGGCGTGGAGACGGCGTATAGATTGCTGAAGCCGCGCATCCGTTCCGCCCACGTTCACGATAACGACGGCAAGGAAGACGCGCATTTGTTCCCGCTGGGCACCGGCGGCGGCACCATCGATTGGCCCGCTGCGATGGAACTGCTCAAGCCGCACCCGCTTGTGCTGGAACTGCGCGAGGTCGAGACCATGGAACATCCGATCCAAGAAGCACAAGCGACACTCGACAAACTGGAGGCCTTATGATTCCGCGCGTGAGAGTTGCCGACATCGGCCGGTACGAAGGCCAGGCTGTGCAGATCGCCGGCTGGCTATACAACCTGCGTAGCAGTGGCAAGATTTGCTTCCCGCAGGTGCGCGACGGTTCCGGCATCATCCAGTGCGTCGCGGTGAAGAGCGCGCTGCCCGAAGAACTGTTCGACACGCTGAAGCACCTGACGCAGGAATCGTCGCTGATGATCCAGGGTAAAGTGCGCGCCGAAGCCCGCGCCGCCGGCGGCTTTGAACTGGACGTGGAAAGCGCCACCATTGTGCAGCGCGTCCCCGAGGCCGCGCCCTATCCCATCACGCCCAAAGATCACGGTATCGACTTTCTGATGGACCATCGCCACCTGTGGCTCCGCAGCCGCCGCCAACACGCCGCGCTCATCGTGCGTCACGAGGTGGTCAAGGGCATCCGCGACTATTTCGACTCCAACGGCTTCGTACTGGTGGACGCGCCCATATTCACGCCCGCCGCGTGCGAAGGCACGTCCACGCTTTTCGAACTCGACTATTTCGAAGACGAGAAAGTCTACCTCACGCAATCCGGCCAGCTCTACGGCGAAGCCACGGCCGCCGCGTTCGGCAAGACCTACTGCTTCGGCCCCGTCTTCCGCGCCGAAAAATCCAAGACTCGCCGCCATCTCACCGAGTTCTGGATGGTGGAGCCCGAAATGGCCTTCGCCGACCTCGAAGACGTCAAGCGCGTCGGCGAAGAGCTGATCCGCTTCGTCATCACCCGCGTGCTCGAAAACCGCAAGGAAGAATTGAAAGTCCTGGAACGCGACGTCACCAAACTGGAAGCCGCCTGCGCGCCCTTCCATCGCATGAGCTACGACGAGGCGGTGGTGAAACTGAAAGCCAAGGGCAGTGAAATTCAGTGGGGCACGGACTTCGGCAACACCGATGAAACGCTGCTCACCGACGATCTTGACCGCCCCGTCATGGTGGACCGCTACCCCGCCGCCGTCAAGGCGTTCTACTTCGCCCCCGCGCCAGAGCGTGCCGATTGCGCGCTCGGCGTCGACTTCATCGCCCCCGAAGGCTACGGCGAAATCATCGGCGGCGGCCAACGCATCCACGATCTGGACCTGCTGCTCAAGCGCCTGGAGGAACACCAGCTCCCGCGCGAAGCGTTTGAATGGTATCTCGACCTGCGCAAATACGGCAGCGTCCCGCACGCCGGCTTCGGCATGGGCGTGGAACGCTTCGTCGCCTGGATGTGCGGCCTGGAGCACGTCCGCGAAACCACCGCTTTCCCGCGCATGTTGTACCGGACGAGGCCCTAATGTCTAATCTCTGGCCGTGGCCCCCCGAGCTGGACGCGCTCATCGCCGCGCCAAAGCACCACACGCTCATCCTTGAAAACGACCGCATGCGCTTGCTGGACACTGTGATCCCCGTTGGCGAAACCGTGCCTGTCCACACGCACCGCTGGCCCGGTGTTTACTACACCCTTCAGTTCAGCCACTTCATCCGCCGCGATGGCGAAGGGAACCTGCTCTTCGATAGCCGCGCTGTGGAAACACGCCCCGGTGCCGCGTTCCTCGAAAACCTGCCGCCGCACAGCGTCGAAAACGTCGGTGATTGCGACATCCACCTGATCAGCGTGGAGATCAAGAGCTAGATGCGCCAGTCCCACATCGCTGTCATCGGCGCGCCCATGGATTTAGGCGCAGGACGGCGTGGCGTCGATATGGGCCCCTCGGCTCTGCGCATTGCCCGGCTCAACGAACGGCTCACGGCGCTCGGTTACGAAGTAGAAGACCTGGGCAACGTCGCCGTCGATCAGCCCGAGAGCTTGCCTAGCGGCCCTGCCAACGCGCACTACCTGCCGCAGATCGCGCACACCTGCGCGCGGCTCGCCGAAATGGTGGAGCTCGCGGCCGCGCGCGGTCGAATGCCGCTGGTGTTGGGAGGCGATCACTCCATCGCTGCTGGGACCATCGCGGGCATGGCGCGTTTCTTTTCCTCCCAACACCTGGGCGTGATCTGGATCGACGCGCACGCCGACATGAACACCCCCGAATCCAGCCCCAGCGGCAACGTACACGGCATGCCCCTGGCCTGTTGCATCGGTTCCGGCCCACGCAAACTTACCGGGCTCGCTGGACACACGCCCATGGTCCGCCCCGAAAAGGTGGCCATCGTCGGTCTGCGCAGCGTGGATGAGTTGGAACGCCTCAATGTTCGCGGCACCGGCGTGCATGCCTTCACCATGCGCGATATCGATGAGCGCGGCATGCGCACAGTGATTCAGCAGGCCATCCACGCCGCATCCGCTGGAACCGCCGGCTTCCACCTCTCCTTCGATATGGACTCGGTGGACCCAGCCGAGGCCCCCGGCGTCGGCACCCCCGTCCCCGGCGGCCTGACGTATCGCGAGGCGCATCTGGCCATGGAACTCATCGGCGACAGCGGACGCATGACCTCTATCGAAGTAGTGGAAGTGAACCCAGTCATGGACATCGCCAACCGTACCGCCTTGCTTGCGGTCGAGTGGCTGATGTCCGCATTAGGAAAGAGGATTCTGTAGGTGGCAAAAGTACGAGTAGCCGTTTTGTGCGGCGGGCGCAGCGGGGAGCATGAAATCTCGCTCCGCTCCAGCGAAGCAATCTTAAAGGGACTCGATCCCGCGAAGTATGAAGTCAGCCGCATCTTCATCTCGCCCGAAGGCCGCTGGGAGCCTGGTCCTATTCTGCCCGAGCCCGGTGCCAACCCCGGCATCGATGTCGTCTTCCCCATCCTGCACGGCACCTTCGGCGAAGACGGCACCGTGCAGGGCCTGCTCGAGCTCGCGGATCTTGCCTACGTCGGCCCTGGCGTCATGGCCTCGGCTGTGGCGATGGACAAAGACGTCCTCAAACGCCTGCTGAGCGAACGCGGCATCCCCGTAGTCGAGTGGGCCACGCTGTGGCGCGGCCGCTACGATGTGTCTGTGCTGGCCGGCCTCTTCCCCTATCCGGTGTTTGTAAAGCCTGCGAACCTGGGATCTTCCGTCGGCATCTCGAAAGTTGCCCGCCCGGAAGAACTCGACGCCGCGCTGCAACACGCCGCGCAATTTGACCGCAAGCTTCTCATGGAACGCGGCATCACTGGTCGCGAGTTCGAATGCTCCGTGATGGGCAACGAAGATCCTATCGCCGCGATCCCCTGCGAAGTGCTCCCCAGCCGCGCGTTCTATGACTACGAAGACAAGTATCTGCTCGATACCGCCAAGACTGTGCTGCCCGCGCAATTGGAACCCGCGCAGACCGAAGAGATTCGAAGACTCGCCGTGGAGGCCTATCGTGCCGCTGGCTGCGAAGGCATGTCGCGCGTGGACTTCCTGATGGAATCCGCCACAGGCCGCCTCTACGTGAATGAGATCAACACCATCCCCGGCTTCACGTCCATCAGCATGTATCCGAAAATGTGGGAAGCCGCCGGCGTCCCCTTCGCAGCGCTGCTGGACCGCCTGATCGGCTTCGCCCTGGACCGCCAGCGCGCCAAACACGCCACCCGCTTCACCCGTTAAATGGTGTCAGACACCATTTACGGACGGGGTGTCATCCCGCCCACGGCCTGCTGCATTGCCGCCTGATTCACCACGATGTCGCCGCTATCGGTGAGGTTGCGCACCAGGCTATCCATCCACAGCCGGTTGGTCTGCTGCGCCCGAGCCGTCTTCAGTCCGGTCAGCAGAACTTCCCGTTCGCCAGGCAAGCCCGACAGGTCGGCATCGGTCTTCGCAATCACTTTCGCTACCACAGTCCGGCCTTGCGATAGCGTGGGTCCGATCACCGCTCCCGCGCCCTTGGTAAACGCCTCGCGCAGGAACACCGCCGCGCCGATGCCTGGCAGGGAATCGGTGATGCCGAAGTTGCTGGCACCGTCCACCTTGCCGCCCAACGCCTTCGCCACCGCCTGGATATCCTCGCCCTTCTTCAGCCGGTCCACCGCCTGTTGCGCCCGCTCTGTGATCATTTTTGCCGTTCCGCCCGCCAGCAACTGCTCGCGGATCGCCGGAGTAGCCTCTGCCAGAGTCGATTGCCGCCCTGGAACGCGCTTATCCAGAATCACCACCACGGCCCGGTCACCAGGCACGGTCAGGACCTCGGAAACTCCGCCAGCCTGCAACGCCGGCAGCGCCCCGTCGATCTCCGGACTCACGCCCAGCGTCGGGATCGGTTCGCCCCGGCCCGTTTCCGTCACCGTGACCAGCTCCGCTCCGAACTTCTTCGCGATCTCCGTCGCGCCCGCCGGATTCTTCAGCACGTCCGCCCGCATCTGGGTCCTCGCGCCTTGCAACGCATCGGCCAATTTACTGGTGCGCAATTCGCGCTCCAGGTCAGCGCGCACGTTTTCAAACGGCGTCACCTTGGAAGGGATCTTCTCCACGGCCTGGATGATGTGAAATCCGAACCTGGTGGTAACCACCCCGCTTACCTCGTTCACTTTGAGCGCGAAGGCCGCGTCTTCAAACGGCTTCTCCATCGCCCCGCGCCCGAAGGTTCCCAGATCCCCGCCCAAGGACGCATTGCCTGAATCTTCTGAGTTCTTCTTCGCCAACTCAGCGAAGTCCGCCCCGCCCTTGGCCTGCTTCAGTAAATCATCGGCCTTGGCCCGGATGGTCTTCTTCTCGGCATCGGTCTTGCCGTCGGTCCCTAATAGGATATGGCGGGCATGCACCTGCTCGGGGGACCGGAAGTTATCCAGCGCCGCCGCGTACTGTGTCCGCAATTCCTGCTCGGAAATCTGCAGGTTAGAAGAGACCTGGTCCTGCGATAGCACCAACGCGCGGAATCCAAACTTCTCCGGCTTCTGGAACGCTGCCTTGCTGGCGTCGTATTGCTTCTGGATGTCCGCGTCCGTAATGGTGACCGCGCTGCGCAGGTCCGCTTCCGTGAACGAAACGTAGTCCACCGTGGCGCGCTCATACTTCCGCTTGTATTCCTCTTCCAATTCCTTCGGCGTGACAATCGTGCTCTCCGCCACCACGTCCTGCAGCTTCACCATCAGGATCTGATCCCGGATCTGTGAAAACAACTGATCCGCGGTGCCGCCCTTGGACTGGATCGTCGCCTCGAACTCCGCCCGCCGCACCAGCTTTCCATCCTTGAAAAACGGCGCAAGGCCGGGAGTCTGCGTCAACGCCTCCAGCACCTCATCGTCGGTGGCGGTAATCCCCAACCGCTTTGCCTGCTCAATCGCCGCGTACTGTAGTTTCAACTCGTCAATGTACTGCGGAAAGTACACGTTCATAAGTTCTGGTGGTACGCGCCCCGCCGAATACTGATTGAACTCTGCCTGCGCTTCCGACAAGCGCAGCTTCTTCGCGCCCACCTGCAACAACACCGGATCTCCAGTAATCTGGTTCGGATCAGCATAGCTGGGGATCAAGTACAGCAGCATGGACAGGGCCACCATGAACAACAGGCCTCCCAACATCAACTTCACGCCTTTGCCTTTGCTGCGGAACAGATTGAACATTTCAGTAATTCTCCATCTTTGAGTTTACGGGTATGGGTTTCCGGGTCAGACCGTCGCTCACCACCGTGAGGACTGGCCTCACATTGCCCGGACGCGGTGACTACCGTAACAGTATAACTCACCCAGAACTTCAATTCCTACAAGGGTTTCGCGGGAATAGAAAGTTTCAATCCAGCCCATCAAAAGTTTCGTCTCGCGTAATTGGCAACTTGTCCCTATACTCCAATGACAAGGAGCCACGCATGACTTGGTTGTCACCTAAGAATTCTTCCCGGACCGGAATCCGTTGTTTATTCCTGTCTCTTCTCTCCGCCGGCCTTGCCGCCGCGCAGACCGTTCCTCCTGAGATCCTGGAACGCCTGGAAAAGGCCGAAAAGGCCGCCGCGAACGCGCAGACTGCGGGCGATAACGGCTGGATGCTGGTCAGTTCGGCGTTAGTGCTGATGATGACCGCCCCCGGCTTGGCCCTCTTCTACGGCGGCTTGGTCCGCAAGAAGAACGTGCTCGGCACCATGATGCACAGCTTCCTGATGATGGGCCTGGTCACCGTGATCTGGGCGCTGTTCGGTTATAGTCTGGCCTTCGGCGGCACCGCCGACAGCAAGTGGATCGGCGATCTCAGCTTCGCCTTCATGAACGGCGTCGGCACGGCACCCAACGGCGATTACGCCGGCACCATCCCGCACCTGACCTTCATGGTCTATCAGCTGATGTTCGCGGTCATCACCCCGGCCCTGATCTCCGGCGCTTTCGCCGAGCGTATCAAGTTCACGGGCATGATGCTGTTCATGACGCTGTGGCTGATCATTGTGTACTTGCCGATGGCGCACATGGTGTGGGGCAAGGGCGGCTACTTCGGTGCGCTCGGCACGGGCATCCAGGCGTTCGACTTCGCGGGCGGCACGGTGGTTCACATTACCTCCGGTGTTTCGGCCCTGGTCTGCGCGATGTACCTGGGAAAACGCAAGGGCTACGGTTCGGAAGCCATGCGGCCGCATAGCGTGGTGCTCAGCACCGTCGGCGCGGCGCTCCTTTGGGTGGGCTGGTTCGGCTTCAACGCCGGTAGCGCTCTGAACGCCTCCGGCCTCGCCTCCAGCGCCTTCGTCGCCACGCACTTCGGCGCGGCCGCCGCGGCCATGGCCTGGTTGTTCGCCGAATGGATGGTGATCGGCAAGCCCAGCATGTTGGGCGCGATCTCTGGCGCGGTGGCGGGCTTGGTTGCCATCACCCCGGCCTCCGGCTTCGTAACCCCGATGTCGGCACTGATGATCGGCGCAATCGCCGGCGTGGTCTGCTTCCTGATGGTTGCCAAAGTGAAAGCGATGTTCGGCTACGACGACGCTCTCGACGCCTTCGGTGTACACGGCATCGGCGGAACCCTCGGCGCCATCCTCACCGGTGTCTTCGCCACCAAGGAAGTCAATGACCTCCGCGCCGGCATGCCCATGGGCTTGGTCGACGGCAACGGCGGCCAGGTGATGAACCAGATTATCGCCAGCGCCGTCGCCTGGGGCCTGGGAATTGTTGGTACGCTAGTGATTCTGTTTGTTGTGGATAAGATCGCTGGCCTCCGCACCACGGATGCCGAAGAGACGGAAGGTCTAGATCTCAGCATGCACGGTGAGGAAGGCTACCATATGGAAGGTTAGTCCGAACGGACTCGCCTTCCCCTGGGAGACAAGACAACTATGAAGCGAATCGAAGCAATCATTCAGCCCCACAAGCTCGACGACGCCAAGGAAGCGCTCAAGGGTATCGGCATCGATGGCATGACGATCACCGAAGTGCGCGGCCATGGCCGCCAAAAGGGTCACACCGAGACCTACCGCGGCATGGAGTATAAAGTTGACCTGCTCCCCAAGGTCAAGCTCGAAATGGTCGTGGCGGACGCCCGGCTGGAGGAGGTTATCAAGACTCTCACCGCCGCGGCCCGCACCGGCAAGATCGGCGACGGAAAAATCTTCGTCTTCGAAGTCGCGGATGCCATCCGTATCCGTAACGACGATCGGGGAGACGCCGCATTGTGAGTGAACTGGCGGTTCAGCCGCCACTGGACTCCGCCGCCGTGCAGCAGGCAGTTGCTGCACGGACGGCGGACATTGACCGTTCCGTCTTAGCCGCGTTCGCTGAGCATGTCGCGCCGAGGTGTGGACCGGGCCTCGCGCTAGTGGCCGTAGGCGGTTATGGACGGCGGGAGCTATTCCCGCATTCCGACGTAGACCTGCTCCTGCTTGTCGACACCGACAAGAGCATACCCCCGCGCGAAGTCTTGTCAGCGTTTTTCCAAAACCTGTGGGATGCTCCCATGCGCCCCAGCCATTCCGTCCATCCCCTGGCGGATTGCATCGCCGAACACGCGGATAACGCCGAGTTCACCATCAGCCTGCTGGATCACCGCTTCCTGGCCGGCGATGAAGCCCTCTATCAGCAGCTCACGCAGAAGTTTTCCCAATTCCGCTCCCGCCGAGGTGCCGCCGTCGCCAAAAAGTTAGTCGCCCTCGCCACCGAGCGCCGCGTCAAGTTCCAGAACACCATCTATCAACTGGAGCCCAACATCAAGGAAGCCCCCGGCGGTCTGCGTGACCTGCAAACCGCGCGCTGGCTGCAAATGCTGGACCCGCACGGCACCCCGCCCGATCTCAATTCCGCGCTGCTCTTCTTCAGCGGCATCCGCTGGCGTTTGCATGAGGCCGCTGGCCGCGATCAGAACACGCTGACCTTTGAAGCGCAGGATGCGCTCAGTGAGCATCCCGCCGCGCTGATGCGCGATTACTTCCGCTACGCCCGCGTAGTAGATCGTGCCGTACGGCACAGCATGGAGGCTTCGGCCGAACGCTCCGGCGAACTCCTGCGCCGTTTTCATGAGTGGCGCTCCCGGCTATCGACAACCGACTTCACCGTTTCGCGCGACCGCGTTCTGCTGCGCGGCCACAAGCCCCCCGCCGGACTGGAACTGTTCGAGTTTTGCGCCCGCCACGGCATCCAACTGGCTGCCGATACTGTCAACCGCCTGCAAGGCTTCGTCCCCGAAGCCACGTGGGAAGACTGGAAACGCCTGCTGAGCCTGCCCAAACCCTCGCCAGGCTTGCGAGCCATGCAGGAATCCGACACGCTCACCGCCGCGCTGCCCGAGTGGCGCAACATCGAATGTCTGGCCCCGCGCGACTTCTATCATCGCTACACCGTGGACGAACACACGCTGGTGGCGGTGGAGAATCTAGAAAACATCCAAGACCAGCGCTTTGAATCCCTGTGGAGCGGCATCGACGAGCCCGCGCTGGTGCGCTTCGCCCTGCTGCTGCACGACATTGGCAAAGGCACCGGCCGCGATCATTCGCAGGTCGGCTTCGAAATCGCTGAGGCCGTGATGGGCCGCCTGGGCGCGCCGCAGGAAGATATCGAAACTGTCCAGTTCCTGGTGTTGGATCACTTGGCCTTGTCAAAGGTGATGAGCACCCGCGATCTTTCCGACCCCGTCACGGCTCGCACGCTGGCGGATAAAGTGGGAACCGTAGAGCGCTTGAAGATGCTGGCGATCCTGACCTACGCTGACATCAGCGCGGTCCATCCTCAAGCCCTCAGCCCGTGGCGCTTGGAACAGCTGTGGCAGACTTATTCCGTCACCCACTCCGAATTCACCCGCGAACTGGCCACCGAAAAGATCCACCACGCCGCGGGAGTGACGCCGGAGCGTGCCGCTTTCCTCGAAGGCCTTCCCACCCGCTACGTCCGCACTCATTCGCAAGAAGAAATCGACGGCCACTTCGCGCTCGCGGGCCAGTTGGATTCCCGCCCAGTGGCCTTGGAGATCGACCAGCTCCGCGCCGTCTACCGCTTGACGCTGCTCACCCGCGACCGTCCCAAGTTGTTCACCGCCGTGGCGGGAGCAATCTCCAGCTTTGGTCTCGACATCGTCAAGGCGGAGGCATTTTCCAACTCCTCCGGCGTGGTCGTGGACACCTTCACATTCACTGACCCGCATCGCACGCTGGAACTCAACCCGTCGGAAGTCGACCGCCTCCGCGGTGTCGTCCGCAACGTGGTCGAAGGTAAGCAGAGCGCCCATGAGTTGCTCAAGGGCCGCGTCAAGCCGCCCTCACGCACCAAGATCCCGCCCCGTGTCCTCTTCCGCGGCGACGTCACCAACGGCGCAACGCTGGTGGAAATCGTCGCCGAAGACCGCCCCGGCCTGCTGCACGATCTGGGCGAAGCCATCTCCGATTCCGGCTGCGACATTGAAGTCGTGATGATCGCGACCGTGGCGCACAAGGCGACGGACGTCTTCTACCTTACCCATCAGGGCGCGAAGCTGGACACGGTAGTGGAACACGATCTAAAGGCCAAACTGCTCGCCGCCTGCGGAGGTTGACGTGAACTGGAATCTCTGGTGGAGTTTTGTCACCCTGTTCTTGGTGCTCGATTTGGTGCCTGGCCCAGCGGTGTTGCTGGTCCTCTCCAACGCGATCCGCTACGGTTCGCGCCGGTCCGTCTCCACCATCCTGGGGCATATGGTCCGCCAACGCGGTGTACTTCGCGATTTCCGCCACTGGCATGGGGCGCTCCTATCTCGGGGCAGCGCGCTTGCTTTAGATGCGGACAACCTGCCGGAGCGCTCCAGTGGACGCCTGTTTGTGGACGGCTTCCTCATGCAGATAGCGAATCCAAAGCGCTGCTGGGAATTGGTGCAATGCTGCCGCAGTTCATAGATCCGCAACTGCCCATTGCCCGGCAGATCCTTATTTTCGGAATCACCAACACCGTTCTCGAGTTCGGCGTTCAGCTTGGATATGCCGTGGCGACCGGGCGAGCCGCCAGCTTGGTGCGGTAACCGCGATACGCCACCTGGACCGCGCGTCTCTCGGGCGTGTTCCTACTCGGTGCCGGCGACGGACTCGCGATGATGCGTCGTGACTGACTGCGAAACCACCCGCAGTTCGCGCGTTGGAAACTCAATCATCCAATCCTTCGTCTCCCGGACCTCTTCATACGCAGCCCGCGCCATGTTCACGTGAATCTGCCCGGCGAACTCCAGCCGCATCCACTGCGGCGTCTCCACCACGCGCTCCAGCGCCGCATGAATCTGGTTGAGCCCCGGCCGAGTCTCCCGCGACGCCGCGGTCAATTGCTCCGGCCGCACACACAACGTCACCCGATCCCCTTTGAAGTGCCCCGGAAAATACGGCCCCTCCAACTCAAACTGTCCCACCAGAATCCTGCTGAGATTCCGCCCCGGGTCCAGCGACTTAATCTCCGCCGCCAACAAGTTGAAACGCCCCAACTGCTGCGCGACTTCCAAATTCACCGGCTGATCCAGCACGCTGCTCGGCGTGCCGCGCTGCACTATCTGCCCGTCGCGCAGAATCAGCATTTCATCGCCGAGTTCGAAACACTCATCTAGGTCATGCGTGACCAGCAGCACCGGCGTCGAAAACTCTTTCCTCACCTGCCGCAGCGTCTCATACAACTCCGCCCGTAGCAACGCGTCGAGCCCCTGCGCCGGTTCGTCGAGCAGCAACAACTTCGGCCCGCCGATCAACGCCCGCGCGATGGAACACCGCTGCCGTTGCCCGCCCGAAACCTGATGTGGCCGCCGCCCAGCAGCATCTGTCAGGCGGAACTTCTCCAACATCTCATTCACCAGCCGATGCCGCTCCAGCCGGGGTCGCCGCTCCGCCCCGAACGCTAGATTCTCACGCAGCGTCATATGCGGGAATAAGGCGTAGTTCTGAAACACGTAACCGCAGTTGCGGTCCTGCGGAACCAAATTCACTCCGCTAGTGCCGTCATAGAGGATCTGATCCTCCAGCAGGATCCGCCCCTCGTCGGCACGCACGAACCCGGCGATTAAGTCGAGCGTGAGCGTTTTCCCCGAGCCGCTAGGCCCGAACAGCACCGTCACCCCCGCCGCCGCCTCGAATTCCACATCGAGGGCAAACGCAGCAGAGTCCGGGCGTGCTGGAAATGTCTTTCGCAGACGAGCGCGGATCATCCTAGCGCGGCTCCAGTCTCTTGGCCAACGTGAGAATCGCCAGTGCAACGGCGGAGATGACAACCGCCAAGGTGCCCGCCAGCGTCATGTTCCCGCCTTCCACCGCGTTGAAGATCGCCACCGAAATCGTCTGCGTGCTCCCCGGAATCGCGCCCGCCACCATCAACGTGACCCCGAAGTCGCCCAGTGACCGCGCGAACGCCAGCGCCGTGGCTGCCAATATCGACCGCTGCGCCAAGGGCAACGTCACGCGCCAAAACAGCCGCCACTCCGATGCTCCCAAGTTCCGCGCCGCGCGTTCGTAGGAATGGTCCACACTCTCCAATGCTGCTCTCGCCGATTTCACCAGCAGTGGCAAGGAGTGTAGCAGAGCCGCAATTACCGCCGCCTTCCAGGTGAACACCAGCGGTGACCCGAAGACTTCCTCCCACGCCCGCCCAATCCAACTGCTGCGCCCAATCAGCACCAGCAGGTAGTATCCGAGCACCGTAGGCGGCAGCACTAACGGCAACGTAATCGCCGCGTCCAACACTTCTTTGCCTCGAAACGACCGGTTCGCCAGCAGGTAGGCCAGCCACAGCCCGCACGCCAGCGCCACCGCGGTTGAGAGCAACGCGACACGCAAGCTAAGCCACAACGGGAACCAGTTGATTGCCATGGAATCGACAATTATAGCGGGTCCTACTTACTCAAGTCCGCTCTCATTCGCTTCGCGTCAGACTCATTGATCCAACGTTCCTTCACCATCCGGTCAATCGAAGCGTTCACCTTTTGCACGTAGTTTGCATGCGTGCCGTACAGCTTTTCGAGTTGCGCCCAGGGCAGGGCAGTGGTGCTCCCGAACTCTCGGCAATTCCCCGGGCCACCCGAAGCTGTCAGATACTTCGCCACCGGTACGTCCGAATACGGACTGCGGATGCCGCCGTTGCCGATCCCGTATTCATTCACCACCAGCTTGCCCGCCGCGTCCAACTGCATGCGGTCCACCTTCGGCGGAGCCACGCCATCGCGCACCCACTTGTCCAGGTGAGCGAACGCCATGTTGAAGCCGTAACTCAACAGCGGCTCGTCTTGCAACTTGATTTCCGGCTCACAGCGCGCGGTGAACGGCCAATCCGGAGTTCCCTGAGCCGCGCCCAGCTTGTTCTGGTCCGCGAACGAAGCCAGGCCCGTGTACGCCCACTTGTCGATATGCGCCGCCATCGCGATCTCATACCGCCGGTGCTTGCCCACTGCCACGTCGCTATCCGGCAGCCGCGACCACGCCATGCCCTCCACCTCCCCCTGCGCGACGACCGTGATGGTGGGCACGTCCACGGCTTTGAGCATCCTGCGCGGATCATTCGCCGCCAGCGGACGCGCGCACGAATTGATCACCCCGGGCGCATTCAGCACCTTAATAAGGTACCCGTCGTAAGGCCGCTTGCCCCCCTCCACCCGAGCCTGGCTATGAATCGCGTTGATGTAGGTCACCATCCCCGTATCCTGCGTCGTCAAAAACGCGCGCTGCACGTCGAGCCCCGCGAACGGCATCCCCGCCCCCTTGCTCTTGATCGCCGCCGCCACTTGGCTGAACATGTCGTACCGCAGCCCGTCTTCGGTCTCGCCCGGACAAACCTTCGTCGTATTCTCAAAGCTCAACGAGCCATAGCGGGCCGCATCCAACTTCTTCATCGACGCCACCGACGCCGGCATTCCGATCTGCACCCACGCGTCGCCATGCTCCATCCAGTAATCGTGCGAGAAGCCCCACATCATCGGCCAGTCAAAGCGCCGCGCGATGTTCGGAATCTCCACCACCACCGTCCCGCTAAATCGAGCCGCCTGCGCCGGCTTCCAAACGACGATGCGCGTAGTATAAGGATTGTTCGCCCCCTTCACCGTCAAGGACCCGTCCGCGTTCCAGTCGTACACGTTGGCCGAGCCGGAAATGAGGTACTCTTCCTCCACATATCCCGCTTTCGCCAAATCCACCGGCGACAGCATGTCCTTCGCCCCGCCGAAAACATGCGACGTAGCGGTGACCGCCACCGGTCCAGTCACCTTCGGCACCGGCACAGGATTCTGCGCAAACGTCAAACCCGCAAACACGGTGGCGGCAAGCAATCGATGAAGCATGGAAGTCCTCACTTCGGCAGTATACACCAGCGCCCAGCCGGATTCTCCGGGAATCCGCCACGTCGTTGCCTCCCATCCGGTGCCCTCCTTTTCACCCCTTTCTCCCCCTTTCTCCCCCCAAATTGACCGCAACCCCTTCCATGTGTTAGCTTAGACGCTTTGGGAGACCGTGCTAGGTCACTCAAAAGAAACCGTCGGCTCCCTGTAAACTTGAATGGAACAAACGCTCCAAGCCCTCACTGGGATTCTGCTTAAAGCTATCCCAACCGTAATTATTCTTGTCTTACTGCACAACTTCCTTAAGTTGGTGCTGTTCGGACCCGTCGAAAAAATGCTCAAGGAGCGCGACTCCCTGACCCACGGCGCGCGTAAAGCCGCTGAGCGATCCCTCGCCAACGCCGAACGCAAGACCGCCGAATACGAAGCCCAGTTCCGCGACGCCAAATCCGTCGTATATAAGGAGCAGGAAGAAACCCGCAAGACGTGGCTGACCGACCAGGCCGGGCAAATGGTCAGCGCTAAAGCCGACGCCGATGCCAAGCTCGCCACCGCACGGAAAGAAATCGTAGCCGATGCGGCTGCCGCCAAGGCCGAATTGGCGCAGAGCGCCCAGTCGTTGGCCGACCAAATCACAACCTCACTGCTGGCCGGGAGGAAAGCATGAAGCGCCTGCTCCTGATCGCGCTGCTGGCTGCGGGCACTGGCCTCTACGCTCAAGAAGGCGAGCATAAAGAGGAAGCCAAGGGCGAACTCGAGGTTCCAGACTCGCTCAAGTGGGCAAATTTCGCGATTCTCGCAGTCGGCCTGGGATACATGCTGGTCAAGCTGCTCCCCAAGAACTTCGCGGAGCGCACCGCCGCCATCCAAAAAGACATTACCGAAGCACAAGCCGTGAAGCGCGACGCCGAAGCACGCGCCGCTAAGGTGGACGCGCAGGTCAAGTCGCTCGGTGCCGACATCGAACGCTTCCGCAAGGAATCCGCCCAGGAAATGGCGCACGAAGGCGAGCGCATCCGCCTCGACACTGCCGCCCAGATCCAGCGCATCAGTGACCAAGTCGCGATGGAAATCGAATCCGCTGGCAAGGCCGCGCGCCGCCAATTGCGGCAGTATTCCTCGGAGCTGGCCCTGAAGTTGGCGGAAGATCGCCTGCGGGCGAAGCTCGATAACGCCACGGATGCGGCGTTAGTAGATGGATTTGTGGCCGATCTCGGTCGCCAGGGGTCTAAGAATTAATGCTCTCCGTCGTTGCTACACGCTATGGACGCGCTCTTGCGGATGTGGTCGTCAGTGCCAATATCGACGGCACCGTGGTGCTCCAGGCGCTGCGCCAAGTGGAGGAAGTCATCCAAGGCTCCACCGAATTGCGCAATGCCCTCCAGTCGCCCGCCGTTTCTCCCGCGCACAAGCGCAATGTGATGAAGCGCGTGCTCGATCCGCTGGGGCTACCCGAGAAGGTTTCAAACTTCGTGAACGTGGTGATCGACCATCGCCGCACCAAAGATCTCCCGAGCATTGTGGATGCCTTCGAGCAGTTGCTGGACGAGCGTATGGGCTTCGTCGCCGCCGACATCCGCAGCGCTAAGGAATTGACCAGTTCTCAGCAGGCAGCCCTGGAGACGCAACTCTCCCGCCTGTCCGGCAAGAAAGCAAGATCGAAATTTTCAATCGACCCCGCCCTCATCGGCGGAGTTGTCGCGCGCGTTGGTTCGACCGTTTACGACGGCAGCGTGCGTGGGCAGTTGGAACGTTTACGGACGAAGTTGGCGTAAGCCGCCGCTTCCAGGAATACAAAGGAACTTATGGCTCAAATCCGGGCAGATGAAATTTCGCGCCTGCTGCGCGAAGAGATCGACAATTACGACCGTGCGGTCAACGTAGCCGAAACCGGCAGCGTGATCAGCGTCGGCGACGGTATCGCGCGCGTCTACGGCCTCGAAAACGTCATGGCCGGCGAGCTGATTGAGTTCAAGGGCGGCCTCGCGGGCATCGCACTGAACCTCGAAGAAGACCAGGTCGGCGCCGTGATTCTGGGCGACGCCAGCAGCATCAAAGAAGGCGACGAAGTGAAGCGCACGGGCCGCATTATGTCGGTCCCTGTAGGCGAAGCTATGATTGGCCGCGTTGTCGACGCGCTCGGCAAACCGATCGACGGCAAAGGCCCCATCGAAACCTCCCAATACAACCCGGTGGAGCGCATGGCTCCCGGCGTTATTGACCGTAAGGGCGTGAAGGAACCGCTGCAGACCGGCCTCAAGGCCGTCGACGCGATGATCCCGATCGGCCGCGGCCAGCGCGAGCTCATCATCGGTGACCGCCAAACGGGTAAAACCACCGTCGCCATCGACACCATCATCAATCAAAAGGGCGGCGACGTCACCTGCATTTACGTCGCCATCGGCCAGAAGCGTTCCACAGTTGCCCAGGTAGTAAAGACGCTGGAAGAAAACGGCGCGATGGCCTACACCATCGTTGTCGCCGCCACCGCGTCTGACCCGGCCCCGATGCAGTATCTGGCCCCGTACTCCGGCACCGCCATCGGCGAATACTTCCGTGACTCGAAGCGCCACGCGCTGGTGGTCTACGACGATCTTTCGAAGCACGCCGCCGCGTATCGCGAAATCTCCTTGCTGCTGCGCCGTCCCCCGGGCCGCGAAGCCTACCCCGGTGACGTATTCTACTTGCACAGTCGCTTGCTGGAGCGTGCGGCCAAGCTGTCGGACGAGCTCGGTGGCGGGTCATTAACGGCTCTTCCCTTCATCGAAACCCAGGCAGGCGACGTTTCGGCGTACATTCCGACCAACGTCATCTCCATCACTGACGGTCAGATTTACCTCGAATCCGATTTGTTTAACAGCAACATCCGCCCCGCCATCAACGTCGGCATCTCGGTCAGCCGCGTCGGCGGCAGCGCCCAGATCAAAGCGATGCGGCAGGTAGCCGGTTCGCTCCGTCTCGACCTCGCTCAGTACCGCGCCCTCGCCGCATTCGCCGCGTTGGGCTCGGATCTCGACAAAGCCTCCGCGCAGCAGTTGACCCGCGGCGCACGCATGGTGGAAATCCTCAAGCAGGGCCAGTTCAGCCCGCTCCCCGTTGAGAAGCAAATTCTCATCATTTACGCTGCATCCATCGGAACGCTGGACGATCTGCCGGTGGCCGATTGCCGACCCTTCGAAGAAGGTCTGTACAAGTTCGTCGAAAACGCGCATCCGGGCATCTTGAACGGCATCCGCGAAAAGAAGAATCTGGACGACGCACTGAAGGGCCAGATGAACGCGGCGCTCAAGGAATACAAGGAAAAGTTCCTGGCGGCCCAGAAGAAGTAACGCGGAAATCCCATGCCGAGCTTAATCGACATACGGCGCCGCGTACGCAGCGTCAAGAATACGCAACAGATCACCAAGGCCATGAAACTGGTCTCGGCCGCGAAGTTGCGCAAGGCACAGGAAAAGGCCGTGGCGGCGCGTCCCTACGCCACGATGCTGAAGCAGATTCTGGCAAACGTGGCCGAAGCCGCTTCGCAGAATCCCGACGGTGCGGGCAACGCGCTGCTGGCCGTGCGTCCTGAAAAGCGCATCTTGATCGTCGTCATCACCGCCGATAGCGGCCTCGCTGGCGGCTTCAACGCCAACCTGATCAAGATGGCGCACCAGTTCGCCATCGCCCACAAGGAAGCGGAACTCACCTTCGAGCTGATCGGCAAAAAGGGCGTCAACTACTTCAAGAAACGCTACACCACCATCGCGGGCACCCACACCGACAAATTCCGCAACGTCAAACTTGAAGACGCCGAAGCCATTGCCAATACCATCAGCGGACGCTTTGAACGCGGCGAAATCGACGCGGTCTACATGTTCAGCAACGAATTCAAGACTGCGATGACCCCGAACTTGGTCAAGCAACGCATTCTGCCCATCGAGCTGCCGAAAGCGTCCGGCTCGGTGGATTACCTCTACGAACAAAAACCCGAAGAACTGCTGGGAAGCCTCCTGCCGCGTTACGTCAAGCTGCTGGTCTACCGGGCATTTCTGGAGTCTGTTGCCGCCGAACACGCGGCTCGCATGACGGCGATGACCGCGGCAACCTCCAACGCCAGCGATGTGATCGACCGGTTGACCTTGGAAATGAATCGCGTGCGGCAAGCCAGCATCACGCGCGAGATTATCGAAATTGTAAGCGGCGCAGCCGCGTTAGGATAAAGCCGCGCAGCTGCGCGGGAGTAAGGATTCTATGATTGTAGGAAAAGTCATTCAGGTAGCCGGACCGGCGGTCGACGTCGAGTTCCCCGAAGGCCAGATCCCCGTCATCCGTACGGCGGTGCGCATCACCAGCGAGGGCTTCAACGTCCCCGACCCCATCAACATCATTTGCGAAGTGGCGCAGCACATCGGCGAAGGCCGCGTGCGTACCATCGCGCTGCAGCCCACCGACGGTCTGGTGCGCGGCATGAAAGCGTACGATCTGGGCGAACCCGTCAGCGTCCCCGTCGGCAAGGAAACGTTGGGCCGCGTGCTCAACGTGATCGGCGAACCCGTCGACAAGATGGGTCCCGTCAACGCCAAGCTGCGCATGCCGATTCACCGCCAAGCTCCGGCCTTCGACGAGCAGTCCACCGAACTTCAGATGTTCGAAACGGGCATCAAGGTCATCGATCTTCTCGAACCCTACCTCCGCGGCGGCAAGATCGGCCTGTTCGGCGGCGCGGGCGTCGGCAAGACTGTCGTCATTCAGGAACTCATCTCCAACCTCGCCACCAAACACGGCGGCGTCTCGGTGTTCGCCGGCGTCGGCGAACGTACCCGCGAAGGAAACGATCTTTGGACCGAATTCCAGGAAGCCGGCGTTATTGATCCGAGGGACTACACCAAGTCCAAGTGCGCCCTAATCTACGGGCAGATGACCGAGCCCCCAGGGGCCCGTCTGCGCGTCGCCCTGTCCGCTCTCACCGTCGCCGAATACTTCCGCGACGTGGAGCATCAGGACGTGCTGCTGTTTGTCGACAACGTGTTCCGCTTTACCCAGGCGGGTTCCGAAGTATCCGCGCTGCTGGGCCGCATGCCGTCCGCCGTAGGCTACCAGCCGAACCTCGCATCCGAAATGGGCGACCTGCAGGAACGCATCACCTCGACCAAGGACGGCTCGATCACCTCGGTGCAAGCCATCTACGTGCCCGCCGACGACTATACCGATCCCGCGCCGGCCACGGCGTTCGCCCACTTGGACGCCACCACGAACCTTTCCCGCTCGATCTCGGAAATGGGTATCTACCCCGCCGTCGATCCGCTCGCTTCGACCAGCCGCATCCTCGACCCGCGCATCATCGGCGAAGAGCACTACAACGTCGCGCAGGCCGTCAAGCTGATCCTGCAGCGCTACAAGGATCTGCAAGACATCATCGCGATCCTCGGCGTGGACGAATTGTCCGACGAAGACAAGGCGACCGTCGCCCGCGCTCGTAAGATCCAGAAGTTCCTCTCGCAACCCTTCAACGTTGCCGAAGCGTTTACCGGCCTCAAGGGCAAATACGTCAAGGTCGCCGACACCGTCCGCAGCTTCAAGGAAGTCGTCGAAGGCAAGCATGACGAAATTCCGGAGCAGGCGTTCTACATGAAGGGCTCCATCGACGACGTGCTCGAGACGTGGGAAGAAATGAAGAAGAAGGGGCAATAGCCCATGTCTTTTCAAATCGAAATCACCACCCCCGAAAAGCTGGTCGCCAGCAAGCAAGCCGACTACGCCGAGATCCCCGGCAAGGATGGCTACATGGGCATCCTCCCCGGCCACGCGGCGCTGCTGAGCGAGCTGGGCGCGGGCGAACTGAAAGTCACCTCCGCCGGCAAGACCGAAAGTTTCACGGTCACCGGCGGCTATCTGGAAGTCCGCGACAATGTGGTGCGGGTGCTGGCGGATAGCGTCAGTTAGATTCCCATTTCTTGTTTACCTTCGGGCCTCCGCGCGTTGAGCGCTGGAGGCCCGAGTTGTTTGCGTTGACAGGCCAGTGGAAAGGGGGCTAATATAACCGCAACGGATATATTATGCGCGCTGAGCTTCTTATCACTGCTTTCGTAAGTAGTGCCATCGCACAGTCGACCTCTTCGCCCACGAGCTTTGAGGCCGCCTCGATACGGCCCTGTCAGAACAGGGCGGAGCCCGGAGGCAGGGGAGGCGGTGGAATCGTCGTTACGGGAAGGCTGACGATGACCTGCCAAACAGTCGCTGGACTCATTCAAGCGGCGTATGTGATCTACGCAGATGAGCGGAGTGGTCGCCTGAAGGACTTCCCTCCGCTGTCAGGTGGACCGGCGTGGCTGGAGTCAGACCCTTACACGATCAACGCCACGGCACCTGGTGCAAGCCCGGACCGGATGCGCGGCCCGTTGCTCCGAACACTTCTCGAAGACAGGTTCCGTCTAAAGCTACATCGGGAAACCCGCCAAGTGCCGGTGTATTCTTTGAGCCTGGCAAAATCTGGACTCAGAATCCAACCGAATCGCACCTGCCGGGCGAGCGACCCCACTCAGCCCGCCCCGCCGTCAGGACCAAACTTCTGTGGCAGTGGAACGTTCGGAACCAACGGAAGAAACATAACGATGGATATGTTTGGCACGAGCCTTCAACAGCTTGCAGGAACACTGAGCAATACGCTGGACCGCCCCGTGATCGACCGAACCGGGACCCAAGGCCTGTTCGATTTCCATCTGGAGTTTCTTCCCGACGAGACTACTCCTGGTGCCATTGGAACTCCTCCCGCAGACGGACCCAGTGGGCCGTCGCTGTTCACGGCGGCGCAAGAACAGCTCGGGCTAAAATTGGAGTCGGCTAAGGGGACCCGCGAATTTCTAGTGATCGATAGCGTGGCACGGCCAAGCGACAACTGAAGGCTCGCTCACAGCCCCAAGAGTATCCTCATCCGATCCTCAATCGCACCTTGCGTCGCCGCAGCAACACGGCCGCGCTTCTTCAACAACCTAACCGTGGAAATCGAACGGACCGCCTCGCACATGACAAAACTCACGGCGGTGAGTCCCCCCTCGGGCGGTTGGACCCGAACGTGCCAGCGGACTTGCCGGTCCGTCCTTGTGATGGGGAGCACCACGACCAAGCCTGCCGGACTCTCGTTGAACCGGTCCACGGAGACGATCAAGGCCGGCCGCCGGCCGGCCTGTTCGCGGCCTTGAACAGGATCGAGGTCAACATTCCAGACTTCCCCAAAGGCGGGCTGGATCACTTCTTCAAGCCGTCCTGCAACGTTCCATCCCAGGCTTCACGCTCCGCGAGATAGGACTGCCACTCCTTGGGGCGCGTCTTGAGTCGGGCAAAATCCTCGTTGGCACCTTCCAGGAAGCGGGCACGGCGGTAGCGCTCGACGGCTTTAGCCAGAATGCTCTGCATAGGCTCGCTGTCTTGCTCGGCGAGTCGCTTGAGGACGTCGTGCGTTTCAATATCGATTCGGACGTTCGCAGTCGGCATACATATTAGTATACTTCTGTGTATACACACCTGCCGAGCGTCGCCAACTCCTATTTGTTTTCACCTCCACTCGCGAGCCGAGCCGGTTGATGATCGACATGAGGCGATCTAGAGTAAACCGCCCCGGGGTCCGCATTGCGAATGAGTGAGAAGTCGACCGCCGCGATGCCGGGATACTCGAGTAAGGCGAATCCTCACGTACGCTATTCTCTCCCGCGTGATTGTCCGCAATTCGCCCTGGCGCAGTTGCCCGCTCCCGTAAGATTTCAGCGTTTCTCGCCCCCAGCGGGTCAGTTCGCGGGTTCCTAGCAAGTACCATAGAGCCTTCCCGAATCTCCGCCGATAAGTAGTTTGGGCCACTGGAGTGCCCTCTTTCCATTTATGAAATCCCATTTGCGGCTTTTGCCTTTGTTCGTCGTTCTTTCTTCTAACCTATTGGCGCAGCAAGACATAGCCATTTTTGACGACACCATTGTTCAAGAGGTGCGGCTGACCATGGACCCGGCGGCGTGGCAGACGCTGCGGGATGGGTACTTGTCGGACGACTACTACCACGCGGATTTTGCGTTGAAAGGCACCTCGTTGGCGGACATCGGGATCAAGTCGCGCGGGTCGGGGAGCCGCAGTCCGCACAAGCCGAATCTGACCGTCAAGTTCAACAAGTATGTGAAGCAGAAGTTCTTGGGGCACAATACGATCCTGCTGAAGGCCAACAATCAGGACGGGTCCATGATGCGCGAGTATCTGACCATGGCGCTGATGCGGCGGTTGGGGCTTCCGGCACCGCGCGAGGCACCCGCCCGGCTCTACATCAATGGGGAGTTCTGGGGGCTGTACACGATTGTCGAGAACCCGGATGAGGATTTGCTGGTGCGGGTGTTCAAGGACTCCACCGGCTACCTCTATGACTTCAATCCGGCGCTGGACTACAACTTCGAGTATCTGGGAAGTGATCCGGCCCGCTACGGGCTGATGTATGAGCCGAAGACGCATGAAGACGCTCCGGAACTGGGCAAACTGTTTGAGATGCTACGGGCGGTGAACAACTCTACGGAGGCGGACTTCGCCACGGTGGGGCCCGTATACGTGGACTTGTAAGGGTTCTTGAAGCTGGTGGCGGTGGAGAACTACGTGGCGGATGCCGACGGCATCCTGAGTGACGTATGGGGTATGAATAACTTCTACTTATATCGTCCGGCGGCCAGCAAGCAGTTCCGCTTCATGCCCTGGGATACCGACTTTACGATGTACTGGTCCGGGCGGCCGGTGGTACAAAATCTGGACCGCAACGAACTGGCGCGGCGGGCGATGGCGGTTCCGGCGTTGCGCCAGGTTTTTGTGGAGACTATGCTGCAGGCCTCTGCGGTGGCGGGCGGGCCGGATGGTTGGTTGCGCTCTGAGATGGACCGGTTGTATGCGCTGATCGGCCCGGATGCGCGGCGTGATCCGCACAAACAGTGTTTCCGGCAAAACATCATGGTGGCTTGTGATGCGTCCGACTTTGAGCGCGAGGTTGCGGTGATCCGCCAGTTTGCGGCGGAGCGGCCGGGGGTGGCGGAGCCGCAACTTGAAGCTCTGCTGGGCCCGATGCAACCGAAAATGTCTCCCGGGGGCGTGGTGAACGCTGCTACGTATCGGGCAGGACTGGTTCCGGGATCGCTGGCTGTGGTGTATGGCTCGTCCATGGCGCGGGCGGGTGAATCCGCCGGTACCTGGCCGTTGCCGCTTTCCTTGGACAACGTGGAGGTTACGGTGAATGGAGTGGCGGCCCCGCTGCTATTCGTCTCGCCGCAGCAGATCAATTTCCAGGTGCCGTGGAACCTGGCGGAAGGGGCAGTTTCTGTGCAGGTCAGCGTGGACGGTGCTTCGGCCAGCCCGTTGGACGTGCAGCTGGTCCACGCGGCGCCGGGGATTTTTGGAGTCGCGCACGGGTCCGACTTCTCGCCTGTGAACGCCGCCAAGCCTGCGCTCGCGGGTGAACTGCTTAGCGTGTTTGCAACCGGCTTAGGCCCGGTTTCTCCGCGGGTTCCGGATGGCGAGGCGGCACCGCTCGATACACCGCCGACGGCCACCGAGACGGTCAGCGTGACGCTCAACGGCGTTTCGCTTGAGATCCTGTTTGCGGGCTTGGCACCGGGGCACGCGGGTGTTTACCAGGTGAATGTGAAGTTGCCCGGCACCATCGCCAGCGGCGATGGTGCGGTTGTGGTGGAAGTGGCTGGCCAAAAATCCCCAGCCTTCCGGGTTCCCGTGCGCTAGTTGTTGGCCGCGGCGGTGGCACCCGGTACGCGGACCGGGTTGCTTCGCTTGCCGCCTGCCACCACGTGAAGCTGCGCTTCGGAAAATTCGGCCATGGGAGCCTCGAAGGTCACCATGTACACTCCTTGCAGCTCGACGACGGCCGTGGTTTGGGCGGTAACTTCTTCGCCGTTCCATTCCACGCCCACTGGTGTTCCTTTGCCTAGTCCCGTGGCGTAGACGGACAATGTTTCGCCCGGCTTTGCCGGGGCATCCTTTGTAACGGCGGTCCCATCGGCGCGCAGCAGCGCGTCCTCAAATAGCGCCGGTGCAATGGCGGCGATACTAACTTTCCGGCTGGCGGTTCCGTTGGGTGCCTGCACCTTCAAGGTGCCCTCCCCGGTGGCGTGCGGAAGTTGCACATTAATCTGCGTGGGGGCGGCCATCAGCACCGCGAGCGGTTGTCCGTTCCAGGTAACCGTGGCGCGATCCAGCGCCAAGTGGTGCCCGAAGATGGAAGCGAGTCCGCCCGCGGCCAGTTCTTCGCCGAAGGAAGCTGCGTTCACCACCGAGACAAGCCTAGGCTGCGGGGCCAGATCCCAGCTATCGAGTTCCGAGCCATCCGCCCGCAATGCGCGCAACTTCAGTTTCCCGTCGGTGACTGTTACCGAGACATAGTGGTGTTCGGCAACGGCTTTTTCGACCAGCGGCGACGGGGTGACCGCGTGCAGCGGCGCGCCGCCGCCTCCGGTGGTGATATAAGTGGTCCCGCCGATGGGGATGCTGCGCTGGTAGCTATGCTCATGCCCGTTCAGCACCAGAGTGACGGCATGCCGCTGCAGTATAGGGGAAACATGCTCACGGATCATCTTGCCTTCGATTTCGCCGGAGTGTACACCTTCCGCGTAGGGCGAGTGATGCAGCACCACGATGCGCCAGAATTTGTGCGACGCGGCCAGGTCGGCATCCAGCCAGCGGAGCATGTCGCCGCTTCCAGCCACGGCGCGGAACAGCGATTCATTCGTGTCCAACGATACGAAATGCGCATTGCCCCAATCGAAGGAGTAGTAGCGGCCTTGATCCTGCGACTGCACTGTTTGATCGGGCACCGAGTGCAGCGCGCGGTAGGGAATCGAGTTCTCCTCGTAGTAGTCGTGGTTGCCGGGGCAGGGGAAGAAAGGCGCATTGCGCATCAGCGCTTCGTAGTAGCCGAAATAGAGGCTCTCATAGCGTTCGTAGGTGCCGGCGGGATACACCAGATCGCCGGTGTGTACGACGAAGCCGGCGTCGGCGTGCTGCAGCATTCTTTGGGCTAGCCGGCGCTGGATGGCCGAGCCCGTGCCGGAGTCTCCGAAGGCCAGAAATTCGAAGGACGTGCTGCCTGGGGTTTGAAAGCGCGCGAGGCCGATGCGTTCACCGTCCATGGAGGCGCGGTAGCCATAGGAGGAGGCCGGGGCCAGGCCATCAAGTTCGGCGGAAAACCGGTAGCGGGTTCCCACCTGGCGCATGGTGGCGGCAACTTTCCGGATGGCCCGCGAATCGCCCCAGAACTCGACGGTCCCTTCACCGGGGGAGGAGGCCAACCATCCGATGGTCGCGCGGTTGCGACGTAAGTCCTTTACAAAGGGGGTGCGGAAGGCCGCAGCCGAGGTTTGCGCGAGTCCCGAACCTGCATACGCAGCTCCAGCACCCAGGATGCGCAGGAACTCGCGGCGGCTAGGGGAAAGCGACATGGCTTGGACCGGCATAAGGTTAACACATTAGGTCAAGAGGTCCGCATGGCCTAAGCGGATGGATGGTACTGGGTCCTACCAGATAGTTGGTACGTCGTAGGCGGCGAAGGCGGGGTCTTTGGTGACGAGGGTGAGGCCTTCGGTTTGGGCCTGGGCGATGAGGAGGCGGTCGAAGGGGTCCTTGTGGTGCAGGGGTAGGGAGAACAGGGCGAAGGAGTGGGCTGCATCCACGGGCAGGAGGTTCGCGTTCAGGGCAGCGAGGTGGCGGGTGTAATAGGATCGCTCGGAAGGCAGAGGCAGCTTGCCGATGCGGACCTTGACGGCGATTTCCCAGATGGAAATGGCGCTGACCCAGCGCTCCACGCTCGGATCTTCTAGAAGAGCAAGAACTTTTGTTGGCAGTTCCTCAAATGGATTGATCGCATAGATAAATGCGTGGGTATCGAGCAGCAATCTCATTTGGGGAAGACTGGTCCATCTTCCCACTCGGCGAGTTCTTCGTCCGTCATAGGGGCGTCCCAATCGGGCGGCAGGGTGAATGTTCCGCGGGCGCTGCCCAGGATCGGCTTCTTCACAGCGATGGGCGTGATCCGGACGACTGGCTTGCCGGCTTTGGCGACGATGACTTCCTCGCCGGCCAGGGCGCGTTCGATGAGGCGGGAAAGGTGGGTTTTGGCCTCGTGGATGTTGACTTCCATGGGGCCATGTTAGCTTAGTCTTATGACTAAGTCAACGCTACTTGCAGGGCCCTGTGTCAACCCACTTTAGAAATGTCCCCCAAATTCCCTCGATAGAAGTGTCCCTTTTCTTTTCTTCCTTGAACCAGTTCCTTCCCCCCTGCGGACCGCTGCCGGAGCGGAGCCCTGCGAGGCCGTTAGGCCGAGCGTTTAGGGC
>CANFEY010000025.1 GCA_947446025.1 Bryobacterales bacterium | reverse complement strand
GGCTCGCCCGGACAGGTTCGTCCGCAGGCCCCCTACTCCGCTGCCCCTTCCAAAGGAGGTCTGGATCAACAAACCACAAAGCTCAGACGAAAATACTCTCTAAACTCCATCCCGGAGTGTCTCAAAGTCGTTGACACGCACCGGGCGCAGGGAGCCAGAGTCACCCTAGTGGCCCGCAGCAAGGCCGAGCTCGACCTCTGCCATCTCGAAATCGAACACGCCGGCGGCAATGCGCTGCGCATGCGGACCGATGTGTGCGACTACGAACAAGTCACGGCGGCGGCGGAGCGGAGCGGGGTCCACTTCGGCGGCCCGGTGCAGGTGCTGGTCTGCGCTGCCGCGGTCCTGGGACCCATAGGACCATTCGTTGAGACCAATCCAAAGGACTGGCAGGAGATGGTCCAGACCAACCTGGTGGGCGTGATGAACACGTGCCGCGCGGTGCTGCCGGGGATGATCGAGCGGCGGGCAGGGAAGATCCTCATCATAGCCGGGGTGGGCAGCAAGATGCCGTCGCGGCCGAACTTCGCGGTCCACGCGGCGACCAAGACCGCAATCGTCCGCTTCGCCGAGAGCCTCTCCGAGGAACTGCTCGACCACAACATCCAGGTCAACTGCCTGGCTCCGGGCGAGACCTATACACACATGACGGACCAGATTCTCGCGGCGGGGGAGCGCGCGGGGTGGCGGGAGCAGGAGACCGCTCGGCAGGTGCGGTTGACGGGGGGCGTGACGCCGGAAAAGCAGATCGACCTGGCGCTGTTCCTGGCGTCGCCGCAGTCGAGCCACGTCACCGGGCGCATGATCCACGTGGATGACGACTGGAAGAAGCTGAAGAACACCACCATTCCGCTGGAGCTGTACCGCATCCGGCGCGTGGTGCGGAACTCGGCGGTCGACCCCAAGAGCCAGGAGAACTAGTGGTCGCGGTCGGTGACCAGGCCGGTGACGCTGACCAGAGCGCGCTGGAACGCGGACTCGGGGAAGCCGCCGATGATCTCGCGAGCCTTGCTGGTGAAGCCGCGGGCGCGTTCTTCGGCGCGTTCGATGGAGTTGTAGCGCTTCAGGATTTGCAGGATCTTGCCGAAGGGGACCTGATCGTAGCTGCCATCGGCCAGCACGGTTTCAACCAGCTTGCGCTCTTCCGGCTCGGCTGATTCAAGCGCATAGATGAGTGGCAAGGTGACTTTGCCTTCGCGCAAGTCGTTGCCAACGGGCTTGCCCAGAATCTTCTCCCGCGATGTGAAGTCGAGGATGTCGTCAATGAGCTGAAACGCGATGCCCAGGTTCCAGGCGTATTCGCCGAGCTGGGATTCCTGCTCCGACGTCGCGTTGCCGCACACCGCGCCCAGCTTGGCGCAGGCCGCGAACAGGCTGGCGGTCTTGCGGTCAATCAGCTCCATGTAATCGGTTTCGGTCACGCCGATCTTGCCGATGCGGTCCAGCTGCAACAGCTCGCCCTCGACCATGCGCTGGGTGAGTTCAATCAGGATGTCGAGCAGTGCGAACTTGCGTTCGCGCAGCGCCACCTGGAAGGCCTGCATGTAGAGCCAGTCGCCCGCCAGCACGGAGGTGTGATTGCCCCAGACCACGTTGATGGAGGGCCGCCCGCGCCGTGTCTTAGCCAGGTCGATCACGTCGTCATGCACCAGCGTGGCGGTGTGGATCATTTCCACGACGGCGGCCATGCGGATGAGAGCGGGCTCGGTGGGTCCGAAGAGTTTGCCGCTCAGCAGCACCAGAATCGGCCGCAGCCGCTTGCCCCCGCCGGTCTGTAGATACTGGCTGATGTAGGTGACTGCTTCGACCGAGGAAACCGACTCCAAGCCGATTTCCTTCTCGACTTGGTCAAGGTCCTTGCGGACCAGGTCGTAGATTTCAAGGGCCGTAAGTTTCTGGCCAAGATTGCCGAATGCCATGGATTCTTGAGTGTAACAAAGCCCCCCGATTCCCGCTTGAAGTCACGTTATGCTGAAACGATGCGCATCCTTGTGGACGATGACCTGCCTCCGCTGGTTGCCATGCGGCTGCGAGCGGCAGGCCACGACGTTCGCGAGGTTAGGAAGCTCCCGCCTTCCGAGAACCTCGTGTATCGTACCATCGGTACAGCGATGGTCGAGCGCCGGCTCTTCATCACGCCGCGAGCGGACCTGCAATTCTTCAGCCAGGCCGATCACGCCGGCATACTAGTCGCCCAGTTGCGCCGGCCAAATAGAGAGCGAATTGTAGCCGCCGTGTTCGATGCGATTGAGCAGGTGCCCGAGTCCGAATGGAACGGAAGGACCGTTGTGGTCCGCGAAAAAGGATGGACGACTATTCAGCGGGAAGAGATCGTCGACAAAGAGACCCTTAGGCCTGGCCAGATTGATCATAGTGATTGACCATGGTCAATAGGGGACATGAGGGAAATCGCCATTTCCAAATTCAAAGCCGAGTGCCTCGGCATCATGGAGGATGTCCGGCGGACCGGCGTTCCAGTGCGCGTAACCCGTTTCGGCAAGCCCGTGGCGGATGTGACGCCGGCGGTGGTGGAATCCAAGGGTAGCTGGCTGGGGTGCATGGCGGACTCCATGGAAGTAGTGGGTGATATCTCACGGCCCATTGGCGCGTTCAAGAAATGGAAGGCGGGGAGTTGAGCCGGTTTCTTCTTGATACCAACGTCTGGATACACCCGGCGCAGCAACCAGACCGGCTCAACGCGCGTGTACGGAGGCAGCTCTCCGATGACCGGAACGAATTGTCTCTCTTGCCGCTGTCCATCTGGGAGGCGCACCATTTGGTTCGGCGGCGCAAGCTCCGTTTGCGGGGCACGTTCCAGGAGTGGCTGGCCGAAGTGCTGAACCGGGCCCCTTTGCGCGAGGTCCCCTACAACTTCGCCGTGGGGACGGAGGCCACCCGGCTCCAACTACCACAGCCGGACTTCGGCGACGTGCTGATCGGCGCAACGGCTGTGGTGTTCGATCTCACGTTGCTCACCACGGACGGACAGCTTCTGGAACACCCGTCGATCAAGACGCTGCGGGCGGACTAGTCAGCGCCAGAAAATTCATAGTGGTGATGCGGGTGATCTCTTTCGTGCTCACGCCGCGAAGCTCCGCGACCTTCGCGGCGGTGTGCGTGACGTAAGCGGGTTCATTGCGCTTGCCGCGGTGGGGGGCGGGGGCTAGGAACGGGGCGTCGGTTTCGATGAGGAGGCGGGGATCGGGGCAGAGGCGGGCGGCGGCTTGGATGTCGAGCGACTTGGGGAACGTCACGATGCCGGAGAAGCTCAGGTGGAAGCCGAGGTCGAGTGAGCGTTGGGCTTCGGCAGGGCCGCCCGAGAAGCAGTGCATGATGCCGCCCAGGCCTGTTGGTTTCCAGTGCTGCTCGATGAGTGCGAACGTATCGTCCCAGGCCTCGCGGGTGTGGATGACGATGGGCAGGCGTGCGTCGGCGGCGATGCGCATTTGCTCGATCAATGCGGCTTGCTGGACTTCGCGCGGCGAGTGGTCGTAGTGGTAGTCGAGGCCGATCTCGCCTAGGGCTAGCACCTTGGGATGCTTGAGCAGTGCGGCCAGGCGGAGGCCGACGCTGTCGTCGTACTTTGAGGCGTCGTGCGGGTGGACGCCTACTGTTGCGAAGATGCGCTCGTAACGGTCAGCGATGCGGACCGCGCCTTCGATGTCGGGCGGGCCGTCGCCGGTGCCGATGGTCAGCATGCGCTCGACGCCTGCGGCGAAGGCTCGGTCGATGACTTCGGCCTGGTCCTCAGCGAAGCGTTCGCTGTCAAGATGGCAGTGCGAATCGATCACTTGAGTCTGGCGCCGATGGGGACTTCTTCGATGAACGAGGCTAGTGCGGGATTGCCGCCTTCGAGTGACCCTGCAACGATCATGCCTTGCGATGTGAGGCCGCGCAGTTTGCGGGGTGCCAGGTTCGCCACGATGACTACCTTGCGGTTGACGAGTTGCTCGGGCTGATAGGCCAGAGCGATGCCGGCCACGATGGAGCGCGGTTCGGGTTCGCCGATGTCGATGGAGAGGTGCAGGAGTTTGTCGGCTCCCTTGACCTTCTCTGCGGTCTTCACGAGGCCGACGCGGAGGTCGATCTTGAGAAAGTCGTCGATGGTGATCTCGGGCTCGATGGGCGCAACGCCTTCGGCCATTGCGGGGGCTGCGGCTACGGGTGCTGCGGCTGGGGCGGGCGTTTGCCCGAGGAGTTCTTTTTGGCGGGCGAGCTCAGCGGCCTCACCTTCCTTCATTTGTTCAGTCATAAGTTTCAAATCCGCGCGCGGGAAAACGCCGCCGGGGTTGTGGATGGATTGTCCTTCTTCGAGTTGTCCCCAGGCGAGGTCCGCGGTGCGGACGGCATCGATGGGAGTTGTGAAGCCGAGCTGCGCCCAGATCTTGGCGGCTGACTCTGGGATAACGGGCGAGACCAGCGCGGTGATGATGCGCACGGCTTCGGCGGCGGTGTAGAGCGTGTTGTGCAGCAGCGCGGTTTCGCCGGACTTCGCCAGCTTCCACGGCGCGCGTTCCACTATGAACTTATCCAGCGAGCCGATGAAGGTCCAGATGGTTTCGAGCGCCTTCGAGAAGTTGAGCTGCTCATAGGAATCGAGCGCGCTATCGACGGCGACGGCGGCGGCGGCGGCGATTTCCGGGTCGCTGGAGGCGGTCGGAATCTTGCTGCCGCAGTTCTGTTCAATCAGCGCGAGAGTTCGGCTGGCCAAGTTGCCTAGGCCGTTGGCGAGGTCTGAGTTGTAGCGCGCAATGAGAGCATCCGTGCTGAAGTTGCCGTCACTGCCGAAGGGGACTTCGCGCAGCAGGAAATAGCGCAGGGCGTCGGCTCCGATGATGCGGGTGATCGGCGTGGCCCGCAGCAGGTTTCCCTTGGACTTCGACATCTTGTCGTTTTCGAACAGCAGCCAGCCGTGGGCGAAGATGCGCTTGGGCAGCGGCAGGCCAGCGGCCCACAGGAATGCGGGCCAGTAGATGGCGTGGAAGCGCAGGATTTCTTTGCCGATCAAGTGCAGGTCGGCGGGCCAAGTCTCGGCAGAGACGGCGCTGCGGTAGGTGTTGAGCGCGTCGAACCACACATAAAAGACGTGCGGCGCCTCGTTCGGAACCGGGATGCCCCACTTGATGGTGGTGCGGCTGATGGAGACATCCTTGAGGCCCTGTTTGACGAACGCGAGCACTTCGTTGCGCTTCGATTCGGGTTGGATGAAATCCGGCTGGTCTTGGTAGAGCTTCAGCAGCCGGTCTTGGAACGCGGAGAGCTTGAAGTAGAAGTTCTCTTCGGTGACGGTTTCGGTGGGGCGTCCGCAGTCGGGGCACGGGTCGCCGGGCTTAGCGTCGGTGACGTAGAGTTCGCAGGAGACGCAGTATTCGCCGCTGTACTGGTTCTTGTAGACGTAGCCGCTTTTGACGCAGGCTTCAAAGAAGTCTTGCACGACTTTGGCGTGGCTGGGGTCAGTAGTGCGCTGGAAGCTGTCAATGGAGAGATTGAGGTCGGCCCACTGCTTGCGGAATTCGGCGGAGACCACGTCAGTGAACGCTTGCGGAGTCTTGTTCGCAGCCGCGGCGGCGCGTTCGATTTTCTGGCCGTGTTCGTCGGTCCCCGTCACCAGCGTGACGTCGTAGCCCTGCATGCGCTTGAGCCGCTTGATGGCATCCGCCGCGATGGTGGTGTACGTGTGCCCGATGTGGGGGGCGGCGTTGACGTAGTAGATGGGAGTGGTGAGGAAGTATTTCATGTCAGACGGAGCGGCCAGTGAGGCCGAAGTGAGGCGCGGCAGCGAGGATGTGGCGGTCACTCGTCCAGATTTCGTGCTCTCCAGCTTCACGCGCTGTAACTAAGTGTACGGCATCAGCGCTCCTCAAAAACAGACCGCTGGGTATGGAGAGGATGGCGGCTGCCGTCCGCCGGAGCAGCGCGTCGTTTACGGAAAGGAGCTTCCACAGCCCGCTTTCCACGTGCTCACGGAATTCGCCCGACAGTGTGTGCGCCACGTCCGGGGGCATGGAGTGTTCGCGCATTCGCCGGTGGAGCGCTCCATGGAACTCCGTGAACGCCAAGCTTGAGCTGCGGACCGCGTTGGCGGATAGGACACGTGCTCGGACGGCATCCGACTCCGCGTCGTCGCCGATGTAGAACTTGACGATGTAGCAGGTGTCAAAGTACACGGCTCAGTATCGATCCCGATCTTCGGAGATGAGTTGTGTAGCATCCGTACCCTTCGGCAGCTTGCCCCAATACTTACGCATGGAGGCGAAAATCTGGGCTTTCTTCTCCGCCGAAATTCCTTCCTCACGGGCAATCGGGCGCAGTTCCGCCACCGGCTCACCCCGCCGTTCGATCACGATGGTGCCCCCCTCCTCGGCTTCCCGGATCAGCGCGGAGGTGTGGATGTGGAGTTCCCGGACGGAAGTCTTCCTCATGTGCTACATTGTAGCACTGCGCTTCAAGACAGGCCCGGAGTCTAGGGCATTTTCGTGACTCGGTAGACCGCTCTCTAACCGGTCGCGGCTCAGTTTTACGCCGGCTTGAATGAGGTGCGGTCCTCGAGAATTCCGAAACTAGGCGGTCGGGAGCACGCAAGCTGTGTTGCCAGAGATCGTTGTCGACCTGAAAGCGGATGGCCACGCTAGCGGTGTTTCAGCTCTTGCCGTGCGTGTAAAAGCCGTGCGTAGAGATCGGGTTTTGCGGTCGCGAGTGGGGGGGGCGGTTTGTGTGATTTCACGTTCGCCCGCTTCAATGTTCCGATCAACAGCCGCTTTGTGCGCTAGGAAGAACGCCAGGGTCCCGTGAATTTGTTCCAGCCGTCAAGGACGGGAAATCGTCCTAGATCTGTTTGGGCGAAGCACCGTCCAGGTAGAGCTGGGCGACGGAATACAGAGACACGCTTGTTCCTGCCACGCAGCAGCGCCCGTTCCTTTGCTCGACGTATTGGTGGGGCATGGTCAAACTCCATTGCAGAACCAGTTTTCAGGAAGTCTACGGCCACAAAGTTGAGTAAGATGCCAACTCACAGTTCTGTTCTACGCTACCGGGCCATACTCACTCGCGTGCCGTTTCGTCTTCCAAACGAACAACGAGTTGTTGTTATTCTGGGCGCAGAAAATGAGAGCGTCGTCGTCGAACCAGCATGCGGTGCCCCCATTGGGAGCGCCGAAAGCATCTTGGCAAAGCGCCACAAATTGGGCTACGCTTCCAGCCGCGATCGTCTGATTCAGCAGGACTTGAAACTTTACACTCTCAAGGACACCTTCTTTGAAGAAGAGGTACGCCGAGGTGCCGGACATCCAATCGGGGCCGCGACTCGTGTCAAGATTCGCCCATATGCTGAAGCCTCTAAGTCCTCCGCCAAAACAGGAAACCCTACAGTTTTTGGCCCAAAAAACCGTCTGGTCTTTGGAGGTCTTCAGTTGAAAAAGAAACCAGCCTCCGCGCATTTGGCCAAATTGAGCTTTCCCTTATCCATCTGTTCGCCCAGAGCGAAGGAGACATTATTGATATCCAGGTCGATGTTCATCATGAGGTGAAGTTGCCCCCTCGTACTCTACGGCAATGATTCAAGTCTACCCACGAAACAGCGGTGCCCGCTCTTTTCTTGCAAATACTTCAGCTTGGCCGCCTCTGAATGAGTGGACAACTTCGTCGACTTTGTAAGTGATGCGAAAAGTACCCTGCTCGTCGGGAAACCAAATGTACTCTCCTACGTGAGGGGCGTCCGAAAGAGCGGCAGCCTTACATGTGACCATGAGGATCAGGTTACTTCATTTGCGCAAGGTATCAAGTCTTAGGAGCGAGATGGGCTGTATTCGCTGCCGCGATAACCTGCTGAAGCGGCGTGCCGGTCTTCTCCGCGATGGCGCGGCAGTCGTCGTATTCGGGGGCGAATGTGCCGTTGGGAGCGACCTTGCCCCGGATGGGGCCGTGGGGGGTGTCGACCGTCACAACGGTGCGCTCTTGGATGCGGCGTTCGGCGGTGTAGATGCGGAGGCCTAGCGTCGACGTTTCTGCGAAGAGGATTTGTGCCAGACGCTCCTGGTCTTCCGGTTTCGCGATGACGCGGAGCAGGGAGCCGGGGCGGTTCTTCTTCATTTGCAGGGGGGAGAGGGTGACGTCGAGGGCTCCGGCGGACATCAGCTTTTCGAGTGCGTAGCCGAGCACTTGCGGAGTGCTGTCGTCGATGTTGGCTTCGAGGATGCTGACCAGCGTCGACTCGGGCGCGGTGCTGCGTTCGCCGATGAGGACGCGCAGGACGTTGGCGTGCTGTTTGAAGTCGCGGTCGCCGGCTCCGTAGCCGATGGCGGAGATGCGCATGGCGGGCAGCGGTCCGAAGGTGCGGGCTAGGGTCGTCGCGATGGCGGCTCCGGTGGGCGTAGTCAACTCCATCTCGGGTCCGCGGGCGTAGATGGGCTTGCCTTCGAGCAGGCGCGCGGTGGCGGGGGCAGGGACGGGGAGCAAGCCGTGTTCCGTCTTCACGGTGCCGCTGCCGACGTTGATGGCGGAGCAGTGGACTTCGTCGATGTTGAGCAGGTCGAGGGCGAGGCACGCTCCGACGATGTCGGCGATGGAGTCCGCTGCGCCGACTTCGTGGAAGTGGACATCGGCGATGTTGACGCCGTGTATCGCGGCTTCTGCCTCGCCGAGTTTTTGGAAGACAGCTGCAGCGTTCGTCTTCGCGCGCTGGGGCAGAGCGGCGTGGTCGAGCATCTCGAGAATGTGGCCCAGGTGGCGGTGGCGGGCGGGAGCGGAGTCGACGTGGACGCGGAATTTCGATGCGGTGATGCCGCCTCGCATAGTCCTCTCGACTGTGTAGCGGGCCTCGGTAGGCAAGGCGTTCAGCGCGTCGATGAGTGCTGTAGCGGGCGCGCCTGCGTCGATGAGAGCGCCGACGGTCATGTCGCCGGAGATTCCGGAAAAGGCGTCGAAGTGTGCGATACGGGTCACGAATTCTATTGTGTGCACAAATGCGGGGCTCGGCGGGGGCCTAAAATTAGAGGGTGGATCTGAGTGTAATCGAGCAGCGGCTGAAGTTGATTCTTCCGGCGGAGTATCAGGGCCGCGATGTAGAGCCTGTGTCCATGGGCTCGGCCGGGTTGAAGTTCGGCGAGGACGGCAAGGTCGCATGGGATGAGATCTGGGGCAGCTTCTGCGATCTGGCGATGGCGGGCGGTCCTCCGCACAAAGGTAAGTTGCTGGAGCCGGGAGACACCGACGGAGAGCGCTACGAGGAAGTGGTGGCGGAGATCTGCCGCGGCGTGAAGATGGTGACCGATCTCAACGCGACAGCGGGCGATGCGGGGTGGGTGCGCGTGGAGTGTTACGACGAAGCGATGGCGGGTTGGTTGCTGCGCGCGATCACGATGGAGAACGTGGCGGTGCGCGCGAGCGAGTGGTGGCTCGATCTGCCGGCGGGTGCGGAGTATCGCTTGGAGAAAGAGATCAAGAACGTGGTCACAGTGATCGCGAAGACGTGCCATTACTGGACCGATCACATGTGGCCTCGGCAGCATCTGGAGATTGGGGAGTTGTTCGCCGTGATGGAGAAGGAGGCTCCGCTGGTGCGGCCTGGGCCGGAGGGATGGAGGGCGGTGCAGTGCGGGGGCGTGCGGTCGGCGGTGTGGGTGATGCGGGCGCTGGTGGCGTGCAATGTGCTGGCTCGGCGGGAGGGGACGGTGTTGTTGGTGCCGGAGGGGGAGGAGGCTGCTCGGGCGGTGGAGGGGCTGCGGAGTGCGGCTAAGGAGCGGAATGTCAATGAGTTCTTGTCGCTTTAGGCAGTCCTAAGAAGCGCGGCGTGTTCCATGACGAGTTGCATCACCCAAGACCAACATTCCTTGACAGCCAGCGTAAGCGTGTTCTCTCTCGGGCTGAGCAAACTCCGGAATTGATTGCAGCGAAGCTAAGGAGTCTCGGAGCTTTGGATCGATGCTTGGTATTCGGAAACTGTATCGATGGCCGGGAAATGGAATTGGATGACGCGTTAGAGGAAATCGTCGGCTGCCGGACCGGAACAGTCGTATCTTGCTTGCCGGGGAAGCTCGCCTATCTAGAGACTGAAGAGGATCGGTTTATCCTCGCTTCACGCTAGTGTAGTGCGCCGCTGATTCTAAATGGCAAGAATGCGACGGGGCAAAAAGGGCACAGGCACGAACTTTCGCAAAGGCGGCGAAACTCGAGCCAGTCCCCCTTTTGCGCATCAGACTGTTCCCGAACAAGATTTGCGACGCAGACCATTACAGCCCCATGCGTTCGAGTTTGCGATAGAGGGTTTTGCGCTCAATGCCGAGGATTTTGGCGGCGCGGCTTTTGTTGCCGTTGGTGGCCGTCATGACGCGGCGGATTTGTTCGGCTTCGGTGTCGGCCAGGCTGTCTGTGGTGCCGTCGCGGGAGTCCATTTGGTCGATGGCTTGGCGCACGGCGTCGGCGTCGATGCGGTTTCCCGGAGCGAGGATGGTCAGGCGCTCCATCATGTGCTGGAGCTGGCGGATGTTGCCGGGCCAGCTGAATTCCTGGAGCACCTTCAAGCCGGAATCGGCTAGGCGGGTGTCCAGGTGGTAACGCTCGTTGTAGCGTTTTAGGAAGAACGAGACCAGCAAGGGGATGTCGCTGGCGCGTTCGCACAGTGGCGGGACCAGGACGCGGACTACGTTGAGGCGATACCACAGGTCCTCGCGGAACTTGCCCTCTTCCACCATCTTCTGCATGTCGCGATTGGTGGCGGCGATGACGCGAACGTCGACCTTTTTGGCGCGCGAGGAGCCTAGGGGGCGCACTTCGCGCTCCTGCAAGAAGCGAAGGAGCTTCAACTGGAAGCCGTGCTCGATGTCGCCGATTTCGTCCAGGAACACCGTGCCGGTGTTGGCGGCTTCGAAGACGCCCATGCGGTCACGGTCGGCTCCGGTGTAGGCGCCTTTGAGGGTGCCGAAGAGTTCGCTTTCTAAGAGTGACGGCGCGATGGCTCCGCAATCGACGGGCACAAACGGTTGCGTGCTGCGGCGGCTGTTGCGGTGGATCATGCGCGCGATCAGTTCCTTGCCGGTACCGGTTTCGCCTTCGATCAGCACTGTCGCGTCGGTGGGGGCTACGCGCGAGATCGTCTTATAGATTTCGATCATGCGCGAGCTGCTGCCGATCATTTCGGTCTCGGGCAGGTCGTTGATGGGTTCGGCTTCGTCGTCTTCGGGTGCGGCGAAGGAGAGTTCGGCGCGTTTGATGGTCTCCACCATCTGCGACATCTCAAAGGGTTTGGCCAGGTACTCGAAGGCTCCGCCTGCGGTGGCGGCCATGACGGTTTCCATGCTGCCGCGGCCGGACATCAAGATCACGGCGCAAGAGGGATTGTTGCGGCGGGCGGATTGCAGCACGTCGATGCCGGTGCGCTCGTCCAGGTAGATGTCGGAGATGACGATGGGGTAGCTTTGATCGGCCAGGCGCGCGATGGCTTCACGCGTGGAGGAGACGGCGTCCACCGAGTAGCCCTCAAGCTCCAGGCACGTGACCATTGTCGTGCGGACCGCGTGGTCATCTTCAACGACTAAGAGCTTCTGCATTCTGTACCGTAAGAACCATGGTAAAACAAGAGCCCTTGCCGGGTGTGCTTGTGACGCCGATGCGGCCTCCGTGGTGGGTGACAATTTGTTGGACAATCGATAGTCCGATGCCGGTACCGGCTTCGCCCGACAGTTCAGCGCGTTTGGTGCGGTAGAACTTCTTGAAGATGCTCTTGAGTTCCTTGGCGTCCATGCCGATGCCTTCGTCCTGCACGGAGAGGCTGAGTTCGTGCCCCTTGGTGGCGCTGAGAACCCGCACGTGGGTTTCGGGCGGCGAGTACTTCACGGCGTTGGTGAGCAGGTTGTAGAGGGCGTATTCCATGAGCTCGCGGTCGCCGGTGAGTGTGCCATCTACGGGTGTGTCGAGCGTGAGTGCGATGTTCTTGCGTTCAGCGATGGGCGCGACGCGGGCCATGCAGGTATCGACCACGGCTGAGGCGGGGAAGACTTCCTTCTTCAATTCCATTTGGCCCTCGGCGAGGCGCTCTACGTCGAGGAAGGTTTGAATAATGCGCGAGAGGCGCTTCGATTCGGAGTTGATCATGGCGCTCAACTCGCCGCGTTTCTCTTCGGGGAGCTTGTAGCGGCTCATGAGTTCGCTGGAGCCTTGAATGGCGGTGAGCGGCGTGCGCATTTCGTGCGCTGCCCAGTGGATAGCTTCCTGATAGCGGGCCTTGTCGGATTCGGTGCGGCGGAGCGTGCCGCGTACGATGAAGTGCTGGTAGGTGGCCGAGCCGGCGAAGCACAGCCACGCGACGGCGGTGGGGGCGACGATGGGGAAGACCGTGTCCTGCTCCAGGAAAAGACCCGGCAGGTAGAGCGGTAGGGCCAGCAAGGGGAGCACGGAGATGTAGGCGGTCCAGCCGGAGAAGAAGGCGAAGAGCAGGCCGGTGGCGGCGGCTAGCGCGAGGCAGATGGAAAGGATGACAGTGGAGGATGCGTCAGTAAGGAAGGCACCTCGGCGGAGAGTTTCGTAAGCGTGGGCGTGGACGGTGACTCCGGGGATGGTTGCGCCGGTGGGGATCTTCAGCCGGTCATTCGCCATGGAAAGCGCGGTGATGCCGAGGAAGACGGTCTTGCCCTCCAGCTCGCCCAGGTGCTGGTCCAGCTTCGCTGCGGAGATGACGGGGATGGACTGCGCGTAGCGGATGAACATCGGGCGTGTGGAGTCTTGACGGGCGGCGGGGATGCGTGTGTGTGCGACTTCGAGGTCGTCTGGCGACTCTAAGATTTCGGCGTTGCGGGATACGCGGAATGTTTCGAGGGCCATGGCCCAGCGGCGCTCGTTCGCGTACACAGTTTCGAGGGCGAGCTGGCGGGTGACGCCGTCGGACTGATCGGCTTCGTAGTGCACGTGTCCGATGGCCGCAGCGGCGGAGCGGAAGCGCGGAGCGGGGTCCTCCCATTTGCCGTCGCTATCGACCAGGCAGCCGAGGATGAGATTGGGCGTCGTTTTGAGGGCTGCTTCCAGGCGCGCGTCTTGCGCTTGGTCAGAGTAGCCGCCCAGGATCACGTCGAGCGCAACGGCTGTGGGGCGCGCCGCGCTGATCTTTTCGAGCGTCATGGATACGATGTTGCGGATCTGGGGGCGTTCGCCGAAGGCGCGGAGCGTGGGCTCGTCAATGGCGACGACTATGGCTTCACCTTCGGAGGCGACGGGTTTGGAGAGGAGATCGTAGGCCTGGTTATCGACGCGGCCAGCCAGACGGTTCCAGCCGGCCAGCATGCCCAGCGCGAAGCATACCGCGACGGCGGTGATGTATCCAGCGATGTGGGCGCGGCGCGCGGGCATGGTGTCAGTATACGGCCTGTCCGCTTCCTTACGGTTGCGGTTCAGTGCAGGTCGATGTTGTGGACGCGGAGGGTACGGCCGGTGGCGAGTTCGAAGGCGGCTACGGCTTTGCCTAAATCCGATTCGGCCCGGCGCTCCTGGCTGCGCGCGGTGATCATGTCATTCTGGCGCTGCTGGACCAAGAACAGTGTAGAGGTGCCAGCGCGGAATTGGCGTTGCTCGCTTTCATACTGTGCTTCGGCGGAGGTGCGCGCGACACGGCTGGCGGCTAGGCGTGCCTTGGCGGATTCGACGGACTGCATGCCGTTGCGGACCGCGGCTTCGATGGCGAGCTCGGTTTGCTGCTGCTGATCGCGAATGCGGCGCGCCTCGGCAATGTTGCTCGCGAGATTCGCCTGGGCGGTGCGGTTATGCAGGGGCAGGGAAATGCGGAGCTGGATCTGGGTGGTGGGGAAGTTGCCGCCGAACAGGTTCGAGAGCGAGGTGCCGTAGCCGCCGACGAGGAGTGCTGGAACGCCGCCTCCGGTGCCGCCGCCAGTGGTGGGAATGGGCTGGAGACCTGCGAGCGTTGAGAGCTGCGCCACGCGGTCCGTGAGCGACGTGAGGCCGGAGGTGAAGGGGTTGGGAGCCGCGGGAAGTTGTGCTCCGGCGAGGCCCGCGTTGGAGTGGGTGATGATGGCGTCCACTTGCGGTTTGGTCTGTTCGCGGAACAGTTTGTTGTCGGCCTGATTGATCTCGCGGGTGATGCGGAGTTGGGCCAGTTCGGGGCGCGAGGAGAGCGCTTCAGAGATCGCGTCGGCCAGCGGCACGATGGGCGGCGCAGTGTCGACGGGCGTCGTGGGGAGGATGGAAAGCGACCACAGGGGATCGTCGCGGTCGGCGAGGATGAGGGTTTTGAGCGTGTTCTCAGCGACGGCGAGCGCTTCTTGCGCACTGAAGGCGGCTTGTTCAAAGGTGGCCATCTGGCGCTGCGCGGCAACGATATCGATGACGGCCAGCAGGCCTTGCGCTTGCTGACGGCGGTTGCTGCCGTCTTGGTCCCACGCGATCTGCACGGCTTCCAACTGCACGGCGAGGTTGCCTTGGGCGAAGGCGAGATCCCAATAGGCTTGCTCGGTGCGCGTTACGACTTCCATGACGCGCTGGCGGAATTGTTCGTCGGTGAGCGACGTATTTTTCTTCGCGACTTCGATACGGCGGCGGTTGTCGTCGTATCGAAGGCCGCGCATGAGGGGTTGGGTGTAGCTGAAGGTGAGCGCGCTGGGGTATTGGGGGTTCAGTGTGGCGAAGGAGTTGTTGGTGGTGGTGCGCGAGGAGGACAGGTCCATCGAATAGGAACTGCCCAGGCCGGGGAGCGCGCCGGTAAATTGAGGGTCCAGCAGGCCGTTCTTGTTGGTGACGGCTCCGGTGGCCGAGCCGCCGAGGGCGGAGGAGATGGGCACGACGTTCTTCTGGAAGGACGCTACGCCGCCGATGCGCGGGTCGAAGGCTCCTTGCGCGCTGGTGAGGTTGTAGCCCGCGCGCTGCTGGTCAATGCGAGAGATGTCGATGTCGCGATTGTTGGCGAGGGCCATGGTGATGGCCTCTTGCAGCGAAAGCGGGCGTTCGCCGGAGATGCCGATGCGCGGCGGCAAGCGGAACTCGCGGGGCAGAGGAACGGAGGAGGATTCCTGAGCCGTTGCGATGCAAGCGGCCAGGCAGAACAGTTGAATTCGGAACATTAGACCTCTTCGGTGTTGCGTTGCAGGATAGCGGGAGCGGGTTGCAGGCGGTTGCCCATGAAGCTGAACATGCGCTGGATGCCGCGCACGAAGCGGGATTCCTTCGCGTCTTCAAACAGCGAGTAGAAGACCGGCACGGCCAGCAGTGTCAACAGCAGGCACATGGATTGTCCGCCGACGACGAGAACGCCGATGGCACGGTTGCTGGCGACGCCGGCTTTGTTTGAGAGCACGACGGGGAGCATGCCGGCCACCAGCGCCATGGTGGTCATGAGAATGGGGCGTAAGCGGTCGCGGTTGGCCAGGATGATGGCGTCATACATTTCCATGCCCTTGGCGCGCAGGCCGTTGGTGTGATCGATTTGGAGGATCGCGTTCTTCTTGACGATGCCGAACAGCAGCAGCAATCCGAGGCCGCTAAAGACGTTCACAGTTTGGCCGAACATCCACAGGCTCAAAATGCCGAATGGGATGGAGAGCGGAAGGGTGAGCAGAATGGTAATCGGGTGCAGGAAGCTTTCAAACTGCGCGGCCAGCACGATGTACATAAAGATTCCGGTCAAGGCGACAGCGGTTAGAAAGTACATGGCAGTGCGCTGGAGCTCGCGAGTCTGTCCCGCTGCGCCGCCGCTGTAGCCCACATCCATCTTGATGTCCGCGGCAGCGATGCGCGCGATTTCGTTGGTCACATCGCCTTGTGAACCGCCGGGTAGCAGGTTGGCGGAGATGGTCACTTGCCGCTGGCGGTTGAGGCGGTTGATGCTGGATGGAGCTTCGCCCTCGCGCAGGCGCACCACCTGGTCCAGGCTCACGGGGCCGGACTTTGTGGACGCGACGGTCAGTTGATTGAGCGCCTCGCGCTTGTTGCGGAATTGGGCTTCGGCACGCAGGCGCACGTCGTAGAGTTCGCCGGCGGAGGGGAACGTCGAAACCACTTGTCCGGCCAGCAGCGTGTTCAACGCCTGCGCGATGTCGGAGACGCGGACGCCGAGGTCGGCCGCGCGCTGGCGGTCGATCTCCACGCGCAGTTCCGGCTTGCCATAGACCAAGGAGGTGTCGGCGTCCACTACGTTGGGGATCGTCTTTACCCGGGTGAGAAGGGCTTGCGAGTATTCGCCCAGCTTGTCCAGCTCTGGACCGCTGAGGGTAAATTGCAAGTCGGCGTTGCCGCTCCAGTTGCCGGCACCTACGCGCGTACGCAGATTGGCCGGGTAGTTCTTGAGGATGTCGCGGGCCTTCACAATGTAGGCTTCTTGGGAGTCCGGGCGTTCACCCGCGTCATTCAATTTGACGTAGATGGTGGCGGCGTTCTGTTGGCGCTCGGTTCCGCTGCCCACGGTGGTGAGCGTGGCCAGCACGTTCGGAACATCGCGCAGGTCGCGGGCAACGCGCTCGGCCACTGTGGTGGTGGCGGCAAGAGAAGTGCCTTCCGGAGTACGGATTTCCACGTTGAACTCGCCCTTGTCATCGACGGGGGTAAAGCTCTTTCCCACCACCATGAAGAGCGGCACGATGCTGATCATCACCAGCACGCACAGCGCGACCATGGTCTTGCGATGGTGCATGGACCAGACCAACATGGCCGTGTAGCCGCGGTCGAGAATGCGGAAGAATCCAGATTCCTTGGAGGTGTGTTTGCTGCCGTCGGGCTTGGCTGCCGGCGCCTTCAGGAACCGCGAACTGAGCATCGGTGTCAGCGTGAAGGAGACGATCAGCGATACCGCGACAGCGAATCCGGCAGTGAAGCCAAAGGACGACATGAAGCGGCCTACGATGCCTCCCATGAAGCCGATGGGGAGGAAGACGGCGAGCAGGCTCAGCGTGGTGGCCATGACGGCGAGGCCGATTTCCTTGGTGCCTTCGACCGCCGCTTGCATGGGCGACATGCCCTTTTCTTCGATGAAGCGGTAGATGTTTTCGAGCACGATGATGGCGTCATCAATGACCACGCCCACCATCAGCGTGAGTGCAAGCATCGTGATTTGGTTCAAGGTGAACCCCATGGCGGCCATCATGGCGAAGGTGGCGATGATGGACGTGGGGATGGCGACTGCCGCGATCAGCGTGGTGCGGATGTTGGAGAGGAAAAAGAAGATGATGACCGAAGCCAGGAAACTGCCTTCAATGAGGTGGCTCTGAATGGCTTCGACAGCGAGTTCGATGAAGATGGACTGGTCCTTGATGATCTCGATCTTCACGTCCTTGGGCAGCTCGGCTTGCAGCTCCGCGACGCGGAATTTCACTTCCTTGGCGGTGGCGACGGTGTTGGTGCCGGACTGCTTGGAGACGACCAGGGTGACGGAAGGCCTGCCGTTCAAGCGGGCGGCGGCGGTGGGTTCTTCCACGGCGTCCTCGGCGTGGCCGATATCGCGCAGTTTGACGACGTAAGGTCCACGGGATACGACTGCGATTTCGTTGAACTGCTCGGGTTCGACCAGGCGGCCGAGTGTGCGGACCGTCAACTCATTGGCGCCTTCTGTGACGCTGCCCGCGGGCATTTCCATGTTTTGCTGGCGCAACGCGTTGGCCACGTCAGCGACGGAGAGTCCGTAGGCGCGCATGCGGTCGGGATTGACCCACACGCGGATTTCGCGGCGCATGCCGCCGACCATTTGGATCTCACCGACGCCCGCCACATTTTCGAGGCGAGTCTTGATCTGCTTGTCGGCAATTTCAGTGATCTCGCGGATGGAACGATCTGCGGAAATGACCAGCTGCAGGATGGGCTCCGCGTCGGGATCGCGCTTGATGATCACCGGCGCCTCGGCCGTATCCGGCATATCCGCGACGGCGCGGTTGACCTTGTCGCGGATCTCCTGGGTGGCGACGTCGCCGTCTTTATCGAGCGAAAAACTGACGTTCACCGAGGAGAGGCCTTGCACTGAAGTGGAGCGAACTTCGTCAATGCCGCTGATGGTGTTGACGGCGTCTTCGATGCGCTTGGTGATTTCGGTCTCGATTTCTTCGGCGGTCGCGCCGGGGTTGACGGTGGTGATGCTGACGGTGGGCACGTCCACCTTGGGCAAAAGATCGACGCCGAGGCTCATGTAGGAGAAGCCTCCCACGACGACGAGTGAGAGGATCAGCATGGTCGCGAAGACCGGGCGGCGGACGCAGAGGGCGGCTAATTTGTGCATGATGCGCGGCTCCTTAGTTGGTGATGACGGCTTGTCCGTCGTAGAGATCTTCGAGGTGATCTTGCGCGAGCACCGCGTCTTCGGGGATGCCGGAGAGGATGCGGAGCTTGTCGCCCACCGTCTCGCCGATCTGCACCACGGCCACGCGGGCCTTGCCTTCCACGATCATGAAGACTTGCGAAGAGTTGGTGGTGGCATCGATGAGGACGGCGGTGCGCGGCACAAAGATTCCCTTGGTGCTGCCGGGGAGGACGACGCGCGCGGTGGCGAACATGCCGGGCTTGAGGGCGATGTCGGTGTTGGCGAAGGCGGCCTCCACGATGAAGGTTCGGGAGTTGGTTTCGACGGCCGGGTTGATGGCGGTCACGCGGCCGCGGAAGATGCGGTCATTGAAGCCGGAGACATTGGCTTCCACGTTCAGGCCCAGGCGGATGGCGGGGGCGTAAGTTTGCGGGACTTGCAACTGCAGCTTGATGGGCGTGATGCGCAGAATGGTGGCGATGGTGGCGCTGGTGGCAACGTACTCTCCGGCGGCGATGGGGCGCGCGCTGACGTAGCCTGCGAAGGGAGCCTTGATCTCGATATCGGCGAGCACCTTGCGGGCTAGCGCGACTTGCGCCTGGAAGGACTGCAGCGAGGCTTCCTGCGTGGCAACGCCCTGATAGTTCTGGCGCGCGTTGTTGAGCGTGGCTTCGTACTGTTGGCGCGCGGCGTTGGCTTGGGCCTGCGCGGTTTCGGCTGCGGTGCGAGCCCGGTCATAGGCACTGCGGGAAACGTCTCCGCTGTTGATCAAGTTGGCGTAGCGTTGCGAGTCTGCCTCGGCCAGGCGGGCTTGGGCGGCGGCGGATTCAGACGATGCGCGCGCGGCTAGAACCTCGGGGACGGTGTTGGGATCGAAGGCTTGGCTCTGCCCCAGGCCGATGCGCGACTGCGCTTGGCGGACCGATGCCTCGGCCTGCTGTTGCTGCGCGAGGGCTTGCTGCAACCGGAGCTTGGCGTCGCGGTCGTCCAGGCGGGCGATGACTTGGCCTTCTTTGACCAGGCTCCCGACGTCGACTGAGGTCGAGGCGATCACGCCTGGGCTGTCGGGGGCGACGCGCGAGGTTTCTTCCGCCGCGAAGCTGCCGGTGGTCTGTACGGAAGCCGAGACTTCCTGCACAGTCACGCGGGCGGCGTTCACGGCAGGCGTCTGCGTCGCGACTTTGTTCTGAGTGTTCGCGCTCACAGGGGCTTCGGAGGTGGAGCGTCCACAGGCGGAGGCGAACAGCAACGCGCCTGCCAGGGCCAAGAGAGGGAGCATAATTTCTGTGATGCGGGAATGGTTCATGGAGATCTACTTTTTCTTCTTCTTCGCTTCGATGCCTGCCAGGAGGACTCTGGCGAAGTCGGCGGCCGCCGGTTCGTCTTCGGCCTGCACCCAGGGCGCGGCGAAGATGTATTTATTGAGCGCGAACTGCAGGGCCGGGGAGAACAGCGCCATCACCAGGGTGCCTGGGTCGCCTGCCCGGAAGGCGCCTTCGCGCTGCCGCAATACGACGTACTTGCGCAGGAAAGCGTAGATGGGCATGCCGAGCTGTTGCTCCATCATGCCCGCGAGGGAGTGCCCTTCGAGCCAGGCGTACAACATCAGGCGGTGGAACGCGGCGTCACGCCGGAAGCTGTGGATGATGTGCGTGACCAAGCTGAGAATCAGCCCCGCGTCGTCGCGCGCGGCGGAGCAGCGCTTCATCTCCAGCATCCATTCGTGCGAGCCGGCTTCGTTGACGTGCGATTCGAGGATGGCGCGGTACAAGTCTTCCTTGGTGGCGAAGTGGCGGAAGAGGATGCCTTCGCTGACGCCACAGGCCGCGGCGATGTCCTTGGTCCGGGTGCCGCTGAAGCCGCGCTGCGAAAACAGGTCAATGGCGTGCGCGATTAACTGCTGGCGGCGGTCCGTGGACGACAAGCGCGTGCGGCGGGGCACGGTGGAGATGGGGATGGCGGGTGCGGCGGACATCAAGTGAGTACTTACTCAATTGTAGGACGGTGCCTGCCGTGGGTCAAGTGCTTTGCACGGAAGACGCCAACTGATAGGACGGCCACATGCGCGCGATACTGTTCGTTTCCTTGCTGGCAAGTGTTGCGATTTTGACAGCGCAGGTCAAGCCGGAAGAACCTCGGCCATTGGCGTTGGATACGGCGTCATACCAGATCGGGCCGAAGGATCTGCTCCAAATCGATGTGTGGGGACATCCGGATATTTCGAGGCTGCACCGCGTCCGGCCGGATGGAAAGATTACGGTCGCCTACGTGGGTGACGCTATGGCCGGAGGCGTGACTCCACAACGGCTGGGTGTACATGTCGCGGAAGCTCTCAAAAGTGGTGATCAACGACCCAAGCGTGGACGTCAGCGTTATTGAAGTGCAGAGCAATACATACACCGTGTCCGGAGCCGATGTGAGACCAGGACCCTACCCCATGCCCGTGGAGGTCCGCATTTTTGAGGCGGTCAATAACGCGGGTGGATTTTCCAGTGTTTTCGCTAAGAAAAAGGAAGTTCTTGTGATTGGCGAAGACGGCAAAGACCGCCGCACCTTCGACTATGACGCCTTCATCAAAGGCAAGAATCTGGACAAGAACGTCAACTTCGTTTTGAAGAACGGGGATACCGTCTTTGTGAAGGAATAGGGTGTTGAAAGCCCCGCTCAGACGAACGGGGTTAGACGCCCCAGCAGTAATCTTCCACGGCGCGGCCGATGCCTTCGTCTTTTTCGGTGAGGCGCATCAGCTCCAGGCGCAGGGCGTCGGTGAGCGCGAACCAGCTGGCTTCGATTACGTTCTCGGAAACGCCCACTGTGGCCCAGCTCTTCTTGTGGTCGGACCATTCGACTAAGACGCGGACGCGGGCGGCGGTGCCTTTTTTGTTGTCCAGCACGCGGACTTTGTAGTCTGTGAGGCGCACGTTGGCGATGTCCGGATAGAGGCCGGAGAGGCATTGGCGCAGCGCCAGGTCGAGCGCGTTGACGGGGCCGTTTCCGGCGGCGGACGCGGAGTGGATGCCCTCCTGGGCTTTCAAGGTAACAGTGGCCGTCGAACCCGTGTTGCGTGATGTGGTCTCATAGCTCACCACATCAAACATCTGCAAGCCGGGATTCAAAGCCTGCCGAACGACCAATTCAAATGAGCCCTCCGCGGCTTCCAGTTCGTAGCCCTGGAACTCCATCTGTTTAATGCGGTCCAGCAGTTCACGCCGGGCGGTGTCATCCAAGCGGTCTTCGAGGCCGTGCTGCTTCAGCTTGTAGAGGACGTTGCCCTTGCCCGAAAGGTCGCTTAGCAGCACGCGTTGGCGGTTGCCGACCACCTTCGGGCTGATGTGTTCGTAGGTGGCTGAATCTTTCAGCACAGCGCTGACGTGAACCCCGCCCTTGTGAGCGAAGCTGCTGTGGCCTACGTAGGCTTGATCATTGCGCATGGGCAGGTTCGCCAGTTCCGCAATGTAGCGTGCCGTGGAGGTGAGGTTCAGCATCTTCTCACGGCCGATGGTCACGTGGTCCATCTTCAATTCCAGGTTCGCGATGATGGAGATCAAGTTCGCGTTGCCGCAGCGTTCGCCGTAGCCGTTGGTGCAGCCCTGTACGTGCGCGAAGCCGCGATCCACCGCCGCCAGCGCGTTCGCCACCGCCAGTTCGCAGTCGTTATGCGTGTGGATGCCCAGCATGCCGTCAAAGCGCCGCCGGATGTCCGCGCACACCTCGGACAGCTTGCTGGTGAGCATGCCGCCGTTGGTATCGCACAGGCACAGCACGTCCGCTCCGGCTTTCTGCGCCGCTTCCAGGGTACGCAATGCGAAGTCGCGGTTCTTCATGTAGCCGTCGAAGAAATGCTCGGCGTCGTAAACCACTTCGCGGCCATGGTCCTTGAGGTAGCGGACCGTGTCGGTGATGATTTCTAGATTCTCTTCTTCGGTAATTCCCAATGCGCGGTGGACGTGCAGATCCCAGCTCTTGCCGAAGATGGTGACCACCGGAGTATTCGCGGCCAGCAGCGCGTTCACGCTGGCGTCGTCCTCCACACGGTTGCGCGCGAACCGTGTTGCGCCGAAAGCGGCCAGCCGGGCATGCTTCAGAGTTTCGCCCTTGGCTTGCTCGAAGAACTCCTTGTCCTTGGGATTCGAGCCCGGCCAGCCGCCTTCAATGTAGTCAATACCGAGCTCATCCAACTTGTGCATGACCAGGATCTTGTCCTCGGCCGAAAAGCTGACGGCTTCGCCTTGCGTGCCGTCGCGGAGAGTGGTATCGAACGTGAAAACGCGCATGTTTACGCAGTGCCGCCTTACGCGACGCCTGCCTCCTTCTTTTTCTTCAGGAACGTCATCATCTTCCGCAGCTCGGCACCGACCGTTTCGATCTGTTGGCCTTCCTGCGCGGCGCGCATCGCAAGGAACTTCTTGCGGCCGCCTTCTTTGTTTTCCGCCATCCACTCGCGGGCGAACTGGCCGGTCTGGATTTCGCTGAGGATCTTCTTCATCTCAGCGCGCGTCGCGTCGGTCACGATGCGCGGGCCGCGGCTGTAGTCGCCGTATTCCGCCGTGTCGGAAACCGAGTAACGCATGTAGCTCAAGCCGCCCTCATAGATGAGATCGACAATCAGCTTCACTTCGTGTAGGCACTCGAAGTATGCCATTTCCGGCGCGTAGCCCGCGTCCACCAACGTCTGGAAGCCGGCGCGGATCAGTTCGCTGACGCCGCCGCAGAGGACAGCCTGCTCACCAAAAAGATCGGTCTCGGTCTCTTCCTTGAACGACGTTTCGAGGATGCCGGCGCGCAAGCAGCCGATGCCCGCGCCGTACGCCAGCGCATTCTTGAGTGCGTTGCCCGAAGCGTCCTGATGAATGGCGACGAGGCCGGGAACACCCTGGCCTTCGGTGAACACTTCGCGTACACGATGCCCCGGCGACTTGGGCGCGATCATCGTCACGTCCACGTCCTTGGGAGGGGTGATGAAACCGAAGTGAATGTTGAAGCCGTGGGCGAACATCAGCGTCTTGCCGGCCTTCATGTGCGGTTCAATGTCGCTCTTGTACAGGTCGGCCTGCACATGGTCCGGAACTAGCATCATGATGAAGTCGGCAACCTTCGCGGCTTCCGCCGGAGTCGCAACCTTTAGGCCCGCGGCCTCCACCTTGGCGCGGCTCTTGGAACCCGCCGGCAATCCGACCACAACGTCGATGCCCGAATCCCGCAGGTTCATCGCATGGGCGTGGCCTTGGCTGCCGTAGCCCATAATGGCGCAGGTCTTGCCCTTGAGCAGGCCCAGGTCGCCGTCTTTTTCGTAGTAACGCGTAATCATGTGTGGTTGTTCTCTCTATTCAGTGGTAACTTCTTGCGCTTCCAAATACTCTTTTCGCACAGGAGGCGCTAACTTCAATTTCTTGGGTTCCATTGACACAGCGACCATACCGGACCGCGTCACTTCAATGTCGCCGTAACGTTCGATGACGCGGATGAACGCGTCCATCTTCTCAGAATCACCGGTGGCTTCGAGGGCGAAGCCGTCTACCGAGCTTTCCACCGCGCGGGCACCGAAGATGTCAGCTTCCTTGAGGATTGTCGTCCGGTCTTCTTTGGCGGACCGCACGCGGACTAGAACCAACTCCCGCCGCACCGCCGGGGCTTCCGTGAGGTCGGTTGCTTGCAGCACGTTGATGAGTTTGTTGATCTGCTTGATCACCTGCGCGCACTGGCTGGGTTCCACGTCGACGGTGATGCTCATGCGCGACAGTTCGGGGTCCAGCGTACGGGCGACGGTCAGGCTCTCGATGTTGTAGCCGCGGGCCGCCAGCACTCCGGTGACGCGCATGAGCGCTCCGGGTTTGTTTTCGACCAGCAGGGAAATTAGTTGCAGCATTGTCTCTCTTTAGACTCCAACCGGTGTCGGCGGAGCCAGCACCATCTCATTGATCGCGCCGCCTGCGGGGACCATGGGGTACACGTTTTCGAATTGGGTCACCATTACGTTGAGCAGGTAGGGACCCGGGTGATCCACGGCGGCTTGTAGCGCCGCGCGCAGCTCGCTGGGCTTGGTGACGGTTTTGCCGGTGAAGCCGTAGGCTCCGGCCAGCTTCTCCGGGTCCGGGAAGCCTTCCAGCAACACTGAGCTGAGGCGGTTCTTGTAGAACAACTCCTGCCACTGGCGGACCATGCCCAGGTAGCCGTTGTTCATGATCACAATCTTCACGGGGAGGTTGTTGTTGGCGATGGTGCCGAGTTCGGGGATCGACATTTGGAAGCCGCCGTCGCCGCAGACCGCGAAGACCAGTTTATCGGGCTGCGCGAACTGCGCGCCGATGGCGGCCGGCAGGCCGAAGCCCATCGAACCGAGGCCGCCAGAGTTGATCCACAAGCGAGGTTCATTGAAGCGGATCAGCTGGGCGCACCACATCTGATGTTGGCCGACGTCACTGGAGACGATGGCGTTGCCGCCGGAGATGCGGTCAATTTCCGCCATGAGGTGCTGCGGCTTGATCTCTTCGGTGGAGAATTCGGGGACGAGAGGATGCTCGGCTTTCCAATCGCGCACTTGCTTCCACCATGCTTTGCGGGCCGAAGAATTCTTGGCGCGCATCTCGGGAGCCAGCTCTTTCAGGTTCTCTGTGATCTTTTCGATCACGCGTTTGGCGTCGCCTACGATCGGAATATCGGCGACGCGGTTCTTGCTGATCTCGGCGGGATCGATGTCCACGTGAATGATGCGCGCATGCGGCGCAAACGCGGCCAGGCGGCCTGTCACGCGGTCATCGAAGCGCACGCCCAGGCAGATGAGCAGGTCTGATTCCGTCAGCGCCATGTTGGCGGCGTAGCTGCCGTGCATGCCGGGCATGCTGATGTAGTTTGGATGCTCGGACGGCATCGCGCCGAGACCCATCAAGGTGCAGACCGAAGGGATGTCGGCGAATTCGACGAACTCGCGCAGTTCCTTTGAGGCCTCCGAGTGCAGAATGCCGCCGCCCGCGTAGACCATGGGCCGTTCGGCTTCCCACACCATCTGCGCCGCGCGCCGGATTTGTCCCGCGTGGCCGTCCATGCTGAACTTGTAGCCCGGCAGGTGAACCGAGGTCACCGGCGTGTAATGCCCCTGGGCCTGGAAGACGTCCTTCGGAATATCGACAAGCACCGGCCCCGGCCGCCCAGAGGAGGCGATGTGGAAGGCTTCGTGAATGATGCGCGGCAACTCCGCCAGATTCTTCACCATGTAGTTGTGCTTGGTGCAAGGCCGCGTGATGCCGAAGGTGTCGGCTTCCTGGAACGCGTCGCTGCCGATGAGCTTGGTGGAAACCTGGCCCGTGATCGCGACGACGGGGATGGAATCCATCAAGGCGTCGACTAAAGCCGTGATGAGGTTGGTCGCGCCGGGACCCGAGGTGGCACAACACACACCGACTTTGCCGGTGGCGCGAGCGTAGCCTTGGGCTGCGAAGCACGCGTTCTGCTCGTGCTTTACCAAGATGTGCCTGATCTTGGAATCGTACAGCGCGTCGTAGAGAGGTAGCGTGACGCCGCCCGGGTAGCCAAAGAAGGTGTCGACCTTTTCCCGGATCAAACACTCTAGAACGATCTCCGCGCCAGTCATCAATCGAGCCATGACATTCTCCTATTAAGCACTTGAACCGCGCACAACGGAGAGCGGTAAAACTCGCCGCTCCCTGTGCACTTAAAGCAAAAAAGCCACTGTCCGGGGATGTTCCCCGCCAGTGGCCAAGATCCGTGTGTTACGAACTCGTCCGTTAGGCGGGGCCGGGTACGACCCCTACAATAATAACGGTTCGCAGTACTACGACGGCGATGCTTTGCTCAAGAACCTGGTTGGCGTTGGGGAAAGTCATCGTCCGTCTCTTGGATTTAGTGTACAAGGCAAGCAGGGCAAATGCAAGACTGGTTGGCGATGAGAAATATTAATACTTCCATCAGTGGCGCTCACCGTATGACCACTCGAACACGTGCGCCGGACCCCGCGTAATTGCCGACGCAGGGGGCGCGGTAGATCCTTCTCTGATCACACCCGGAGGGGGGATTTCAACTTCTGTAACCAATACAGACCGGGCAGTCCGATCAGCAGAAGCAGGGCGCTGGACGGCTCTGGGATTGCGGCGCTGCTGCCGCACCCTCCAATTGAAACTACGTTCGTATCCAGTGTCACCGCGCCATTAATGGCCAACGCGCGTCCGCACGAGATGGTTGCGTTGGTGTTTAAGGTGATCGACGTCAGGGCCACGAGGTTTCCAGCAAAACTAGTGGACGTGCCGATCATCGCAGAACTCCCCACTTGCCAATAGAGACTGCTCCCCTGCCCGCCGTTCGTGAATACAACATTCGAAAAGCTTTCGGTGGTAAGGGCGCTCACTATTTGGATAACAAAGAACGCGTCTGCCTGATTTTGCGCATTTAGCGTGAGCGTTCCGGTAAGTTGCGCCGAAGAATCAAAGCAGTAGACCCCGCTCAAGAGAGTAAGTCCCCCAAGATCCTGGCCGCTAAGATTGGTGCCGCATGGTTCACCAGCGAGGGAGGTGTAGGCGCTGATCAGATCTACTTGCGCTTGTTGCGCAACCGCATCCGTCGTGTGGATGGTCCCGTTCACAATTCCCGGGCCCAACGGCGTGGGGAAAAATCCAACCACGTCGGTGCCTGGCCACAGGCCCAAGTCTCCGTTGATGATGGTTGGCCCTGTGTTGGTTATGGTCGATCCCCCTAGGATGGCGAAAGCGCCAGCCGTCTCTAGTTGGCTGTTGAAGGACAACGCCGCGTAGACACTCATAGGCGAAATGACGAAAAGCGTGACGACGGCAAAGGATTTCATGAAGGAGGCTCCCGCTGTACCCGGTGCATGTTTGGTGCCGAAGCGGAAAATATCGTTCTTCGCTCAACCTGTGGGCCTGCGGAATGCACGGTCGGGCGCCGGGAGAGAGAAAGAAGGTGACGCCACGTGGCTATTTTGACGCGCGAGCGTCACTTAAGGTTCTTGCCTTCGATGCATTGGTCGTCCGGGGTGAACACCCAACGTCCTCGCGCGGAGCAGATCAGTGTTCCCGTAACGCCCGGAGCAGGGTCAGGCGATTTCTGCCGTCCGCGCGCTGGTAGTGCAACTCATCCACCAACGTGCGGACCAGATGGATGCCGAGGCCGCCTACGCGGCGCAGCTCCGTTGGTGTGGCCGGGTCGAATTCCGGGACCGAGCGCGGGTCGAACGCTACGCCATCATCCTCGAACGTCATGGTCACGCTGCTGCTTTGTATTTCCATGGAGAGGTCAATCTGGCGCGGGGAACCGTGCTGGACGATGTTGACGAAGCACTCCTCGGCCACCAGATTTAGCTCCATTGCGGGGAGCGCGTGCTGTTCGCAATAGTCCGTGACGAACCTCTCGACGCGCGCCAACTCTGCTACGTCGTTCCGCAGGGTCACGCTGGAAAAGGAAGCCACGGTCTTAGTACGACGTCATCACAGCTGAGCGGATGTGCAGGTCGAGTTCCCGAATCGCGGCGAACACGGCGCGGCTGATGGACTCCAGGTTACACAGGACCCGGATGCGCTCCTGCCGTCCGTCGAGTTCCTGCTGGCTGAGCACGGCGTTGAGCAGGCCGCTGGCTTCGGCGATGCTGACCAACATGACGTCTTCGGCGGCGGGAATTTCGTCACTCAGAATTGTTTCCACCAAGCGGAGCTTGACGTCCTGGCGTGGCTTATCGTCCACCATGGGAAAGCGCTCCACGTCGATGATCCACAGCATGGTGGACGTTTCATGGCGCAGGATACCGCGCGCGACCAGGCCTTGCAGGGCGGTGTCTTCCAGGAACTCGCCGTACTGCATGAATTCTTCGATCCACGCGCGGACCGTGGTCTTGTCCGGCCGCTTCGCCATCTCCGCCAGGCAGAAGTCGGAGGCCGCGTGCCCGCTGGGAGTGGTGTTCAGCAGCTGCACGGTATCGGTGCCGGTGTCGATTTTCTTCGCCAGCGCGAGGTCGAAGAACACGGCTCCGGCGAGCGCATACCCGGTGTTGAATCCTTGGGACGATTGCAGCTTGCCGGTCTGTTCGTCCAGAGCCAGCAGTACGGTCTGCTCCAGAATGGTTAACATGGCAGCGCGTCCTCGATCCGCAGAACGTGTTGCATGCCGCTGATGTCGAACACTGTTTTGACGCCGTCGCGCGGGCCGCAGACCACGAATTCGCAGTTGCGGGTCTGTGCGGCGCGCGCGCCTTGCAGTAAGCTTCGCAGGCCGGCGCTGGAAATATAGTCGAGCCCGGATAGGTCCACCGCGATCTTGGTGGAGAGCATGGTGGCCGCGTCCAGCGCTTCTTCGAGTGCCTGGGCTGCCAGCGCGTCCGCGCGTCCTGTCACGCTGATAATCAGCCAGCCGGAGCGGTTCTCTTGTGCAATTCGCATCATCGTAAGCTGGCAGTGCAACACGGGGGCCGCTTGCATTCCGGCGGAACGGAGACAACAATGTTTGGTCAGGGAGAAGATCAACATGAACAAGCGGTTTTTGCAGACGAGCCTGGTTGCAGGAGTGTTTCTTTTGACGATTGGGTGTTCCAGTGCGACCACGGAAACAGCGAAGGCGGATAAGGCTCCCGAGAAAGCCGCCGTCGTGGAAACTCCGGTTACTGGCAAGACAGCTTTCTGGGAAATGTATAAGCTGGGCCATGCGTGGGCGGCCGATATGCAAGTGCTGTACCTCAAGAGCGGCAAGCTGGAAGGGGTGGACGCGAAGGGCAAGGGCGGGGAAGCGACGCAGTGGACGCTGATGGTCGCCTCGCCCAGCAAGAAGGAGGCCCACGAGTTCAGCTACCGAGCTATCACCGAAGGCAGCAAACGCCGCGGCGTGAACTCCGGCGCGGTGCAGCCGTGGGGCGGCCCCACTGCGAACGGCCAGCCGTTCAGCACCGGGGAGATGAAGCTGGATTCGGACGAAGCGTTCGCCAAGGCATCAGAGAAGGCCGCGGCGTGGGCGAAGGAGAATCCGGGCAAGGAAGTGAGCTTCTATCTGGGTAAGGAAAGCAAGTATCCGGCACCGGTGTGGGGCGTGCTGTGGGGCGGGGAGAAAAGCGGGTTCCTGGTGGTGGTGAACGCGCTGGACGGGTCAGTGCAGAAGTAGATTCAAGATCAAACTCAGGCTTGGCTTTCGCCGCTTGCAGAATATAGCATGGATGCTATATTTCTCGCATGACCACGGAGCAATGGAGAACCGGGCGGGACCAAGCTGGGCTAACCCAGGTAGAAGCCGCGCGTGCCTTGAAGGTATCGCAGCTGTATCTATCGCAACTGGAGAAGGGCTTGCGCGCGGGAAGCGCCGGACTATCCCATAAAGCGGCAAAGCTTTACAAGCTGCCGCCGACGGTGCTGCCTGTGTCACAAGGGGTCAAGGCCACGCCTGATACCGTACAGAAGGAACTGGGTTCGCTCGGTTATCCGGGGTTCGAACACGTCCGTTCCCGTGCCGCGTGTAACCCTGCTGAGGCCGTCCTGCATGCGGTCTTGAATCGCGATCTGGATACACGGCTTGTGGAGGCGCTGCCTTGGGTGCTTGGAACCTATCCCGATCTTCGATGGGACTGGCTGCGGGACCGCGCAAAGCTGCACAATGCTCAAAATCGCCTGGGGTATTTGGTGTACATGGCGCGCAGAACCGCTTCGGCGAATGCCGCGCAGGCCCTGTCCAAGTGGGAAGCGGAGCTTGAAGAAGCCCGTCTGGCCGGCGAAGGTACGCTGTGCCGCGATTCGATGCCGGAGCGGGAGCGTGAGTGGGTGCGCACGAATCGTCCGGCGCTGCCGCGCATTGGAACTTGTTGACCAGCCTGACGGCCGAGCAACTGCCCTATGTCCAATGAAACTCCGCCGGGGCCGTGGCGCTGATTTTTTGCCGAAGTTGATACTCAACTTCGCGAACCAGTTCAGTTGCACTGTTGCGCCGCCCGAGGATTACGAAGATAGGCTCATCCCGCTGTTCCCGGGAAGCTGGGATCGCCTACAGCTGTTCGCCATGGAGGCACATGACATCGCGCTGTCAAAGCTCGAAAGAAACTTGGAGCGAGATCGCGGGGATGTGCAAGCCCCGGCCCGCGCAGGCCATCTCGACGCGACCGTGCTTCGTGAGCGCTACTATCGGGAGCTGCGCCCGAATCTGGTTGCTCATGAAGCTCGGCATGACCTGACCCTCAAGTTGTGGCTGGAAGCGTATTTCTAGCGCCCGGGAGCAGCGGGGGCTAGTGGACCAACTTCCACCTTGCCCTGCTTGTTGGCCAGATCTCCCAGCTCGGCCTGGACGCCGCGGGCGATGGCGGCGGTCTCGCTGCCGTTTTGGAAGCAGGTGAAGTCCGGGCGGTCGCGCCAGGCGAAGGGGCCGCATAGGCGTTTGCCTGCGCCGATTGCGGCGTCGTGCACCGCGTTAATGAGGCGCTCGTAGTCGGGCGAGCCTTGGGCGTAGCCGGAGAAATTTCCCAAGTCGCCACTGGCCGCGAACAAGGCGGTCACGCCGGGGACCTTGGCGATCTCCGCGGCGTTTTTCACGCCTTCCAGCGTTTCAATCATCAGGATCAGCACCACGTTGTCATTAAACGTCGCGCGATAGCCGCCGGGGACGCCGCCCCACATGGCTCCGCCGAAGGCCTGGCCGCCACCGTTGCTGCGGCGGCCGAGCGGCGGGAAATAGGTCCAGTTGCGGGCCGCGATGGCTTCTTCCACGGTGTCTACGGTGGGCACCACGATCACCAGCGCGCCCGCGTCGGTCGCACGCTGAATTTCGCGCTCGTCGGCGTAAGCCACGCGGACACCCGGAACTGCTTTTGCGAAGGGGCACGTCGCCCACATCTTTGCGACCTGGTTCCAGTCGCGCTGATCGTGCTGCATCTCCATCCAAATGAAATCGTAGCCGGCGTTGGCGAAGGCGCAGTAGGTGGCGGGATCGGTGGAGCTGAAGTTGGTGCCGCCGGTCACCTTTTCGCCCGCGTTGAGTTTCAGTTTCACAGGATTCCAAATCTTGGCGTTGGCGGGCGGCTTGGCTTGCGGACCGTAGGTCCATGTGCCGGGGTCGATCTTGCCGGCGTTTACGCCTCCAGGCAGCGGCGTGTTGATGGCGTCACTGTTCTTCCCCGCGGGCGCAGCCAGCGGGAATCGCAATGCTCCCGCCGCCGCGTTGTTGGCGTAGGGGTCGGCCGAGGGAGCGGCTTTGTCCTTGCCCTTGGTCTGGGCCGGCGCGGGCGCTTGACCGAAAATCTGGAATGCAAGCAGGCTGAGGCTTGCAGCGAAACTGGCGGCGATGAAGGTGCGTTTCATTTGGATCTCCCGATGAATTTTATCAGAATGTCAGCTACACCGTGGCTAGGAGATGACTCAGTTCCAAGGACAGACAGAGGTAGAGTGCGCCGCTGATTCTAAATGGCATGAATCCGACGGGGCAAAAAGGGTACAGGCACGTAATTTCGCAAAGGCGGCGAAATTCGAGCCAGTCCCTTTTTTGCGCATCAGACTTTTCCCGAACAAGGCTTGCGACGCAGTCCACTCGCGTGTCTCTACCGCGTGCTGCCGGCGCCGATGAGCGTCACCCCGATCAGGATCAGCACCACCGCGATCACCTTGTATCGCGTGATGGGTTCCTTGAAGAACAGCCATCCCAGCAGCAGCGTCCAGATCTGGGCTACCGCCACCAGCGGATAGAGCACGCTGATCTCGCCGTACTTCATGCCCTTCATGAACAGCAGCGCCGAGGCTACATAGGCCGCCACACCGCCGATGAGCTGCCAATTGGTGAGCAGTCCCATGACGGTGAATTGCAGGCGTCCCGCGCCGGCCTTCAGGCCCACGGCGCCCACACTGCCGATGACGCCGCCGCCCAGAATCCACAGCATGGAGGAAATCGGAGTCGCGTTCATTGCCGCTGGTCCCGCAGAGACTTATCGCTCAAGCCCAGGATGGCCACGCCCGCCACGATGACAGCGATTCCGGCCACCTTCATCGCGTTCATCTGCTCGCCGCGGAAGACCACCGCTCCGGCCGCGACGCCCACGTAACTTAGCGCCAGGATGGGAAAGGTCATGGAAAGTTCGGCATGCCGCAGCGCCAGCACCATGATGACGGTGAAGAGTCCGTAGCAGGCAAAGCCGACGAACAAGGGCAGGATGGTGAACATGCCCACCAGATTCTGCGTGAGCGTCGCCTCCGGGGGCAACTGGCCCGTGCCCTCTTTGATGAGGAGCTGCGCCACCACTTGAATGAGGGTAGCGAAGGCGACAGCGACCAGCGCATTGCGGCGCTGTGAGGGCGTGGATGGAGTGGCGGTCAAGCTTCTAGGATACTATCCTCGGGCGCGGCGGGGACATCGGGAGCAATGTCCAGCAGCTCGATACTCTTGGTGGAAGGAACCTGCATGCTGCGCAGCCTGGTTATGCACTCTATCTGCTCGCGCATCAGCAGTCCCTCTTGAATGAGATCCGAGTACAAGAGGTTTTCCGAAAGCCCCATGGCGCGAGCCAACTGGCGCGCGCGGGCACGCTCATCTTCGGCGAAGCGCAGCGGGAAACTCTTTTGTCTATGCATGGCGAGACCTTTCTTACGGGATATCATCTTGGTAGCGAAATCGCGTCGCGGAAGAGTTCGATGCGCGGGGATTTGCCCAGGACGATGCCCACGACGTCGCAGCGGACTTGCGGGGTCTTGGCGGTTTTACGGGAGTATTCGCGGGCCACTCGCGCGAGCGCCCGGCGTTTGTCTTCGTCTATGGCGCGGTCCGGTGGGCCGTAGGCGTCCGATTCGCGGGTCTTTACTTCGACGATGACCAGCGTCTCGCCGTCCCAGGCGATGATGTCGGCCTCGGCGTCACCGGCGGCTAGGCGGTAGTTGCGGGCGACTACGATGTAGCCCTGGCGGCGGAGGTAGCGGTGGGCCAGGTCTTCGCCTCGGCGCCCGGTGGCTGCCGTAGGAATCCACAACTGGCGGCGACGGCGGTCACGCAGGCGGTCGAGGAGGGACAGTATCCTCAATTCCCGATCTCCTTGATGGGCAGGAAGCCCGGGGATGCAAGAGATCGGGGATTGAGTATACTGTCCCTCCTCGGTGTCAAACCACTTTTAGACGCCATTCGATGACTTTGCCGCGGACCACGTAGCAGAGATAGTGCTCCCAGAACCGGCGGAACCGAGGGGACGCGTTCACCATAAATTGGAAGCCAAGCCATCGCCACAGAGCTAGTAGCTTTACGTGGACGGAAATCTCTTGAAATTTTGCCTTGGAGTAGTAGCCGTAGCCGGCATTGTCGGCTCCGAAGTAGCGCAGGCTGAAGCTGTTGAGGTGCCAGCGGTGGGTGGGATCGCAAAAACTGGAGAAATCAGTGTAGTGCGGCGTGACGATGAACACCTCGCCGCCGGGGCGGACGACGCGGTGAAACTCCTCCATGGCGCGGATCACGTCGGAGACATGCTCAATGACGTGGATAGCTTGCAGGCCGTCGAAGGCAGCGTCGCGGAAGGGGTAGGGGAAGCGGTCGAGTTCGACCAGAACATCGGCATTGGTGCTCGGATTGCGGTCGATTCCGATGGAGCCGGGTTTCTTATTGATTCCGCAGCCGACGTCGAGGTAGGGCATACCAGGGTCGATTGTACCGCAGGTTCGCAGAAAAGATCTTATAGCAATACACTAAACTTATTGTATTTTAGTAGACTCATGTGTTAGAATCCTTCTCAGAGGCCAACCTATGGACTTCAATCGCTTCACCGAAAAACTTCAAGAAGGCGTCCGGGCCGCCCAGTCTTTGGCGGGCCAGCGCGGGCACCAGCAGCTGGATGTCGAGCATCTTGTGCTTGCTCTGCTTGAGCAAGACGGCGGATTGGCGCAGTCTATCTTTCTGAAAACAAATGTTGATCTAAAGTCGCTGCACCAGCGGCTGAATGCCGAGCTGGAGAGGCTCCCCAAGGTTGCCGGGGCTCCGGCGGCGATGGAACAGGTTTACCTCACCGCGCGCTCACAGAAGGTATTTGCTGGGGCGGAGGCGGAAGCGAAGCGGCTCAAGGACGCTTATATCTCCGTCGAGCATGTCCTTCTGGCCGCTGTGGACGAGAAGGTCTTTAGGGAACTCGGCCTCAGTAAGGACCGCCTGATGCGGACGCTGCAGGAGGTCCGGGGCAGCCAGCGCGTGACTACGCAGAATCCGGAAGCCACCTACGAGTCGCTCGAAAAATATGGGCGCGATCTGACGCAGGCTGCGGCGCAGGGCAAGCTTGATCCGGTCATCGGCCGGGACGAGGAGATCCGGCGGGTCATCCAAGTGTTGTCGCGGCGCACCAAGAATAACCCGGTGCTGATCGGCGAACCGGGCGTGGGTAAGACCGCTATTGTGGAGGGCTTGGCGCAGCGCATCGTGCGCGGGGATGTGCCCGAGGGGCTCAAGGATAAGAAGTTTGTTTCCCTAGACATGGGGGCCCTGATCGCAGGTGCTAAGTTCCGTGGCGAGTTCGAGGAACGGCTCAAGGCAGTTCTTAAAAAAGTACAAGCAGCCGAAGGTCGTATCATATTGTTTATAGATGAGTTACACACCGTAGTCGGGGCAGGGAAGGCCGAAGGCGCGATGGATGCGGGTAACCTGCTGAAGCCGATGCTGGCGCGCGGGGAACTGCATTGCATCGGGGCCACGACGCTGGATGAATACCGCAAACACATCGAGAAGGACGCGGCGCTGGAGCGGCGTTTCCAGACGGTGCTGGTGGACCAGCCGTCGGTCGAGGACACCATTTCCATCCTGCGCGGCCTTCGAGAGCGCTACGAACTCCATCACGGTGTACGACTTAAGGATTCGAGCTTGGTTGCGGCTGCGGTGCTGAGCCAGCGCTACATATCGGACCGCTTCCTGCCGGACAAGGCGATCGACTTGATCGATGAAGCTGCCGCCAAGCTGCGTACCGAAATCGACTCCATGCCGGCGGAGCTAGACGAATCCCTGCGGCGGCAGATGCAGCTTGAAATTGAAAGAGAAGCTTTAAAGAAAGAGTCCGATCAGCCTTCAAAAGAAAGGCTTGAAAAAATAGAGAAAGAGCTGGGAAACCTCAAAACCCAGTCCGCCTCGTTGCAAGCGCAGTGGCAGGCCGACCAGCAAACTTTGAAGGCGCAGCGCGATATCCGCGCCCGCATCGAGGCCGTGAAACAGGAAATCGAGCAAGCCGAGCGCGCCTACGACCTTAACAAAGCCGCCGAACTGAAGTACGGCAAGCTGATCGCGCTGGAACAGGAAATTACAAAACGAACTCAGGCACCCACCCTGCTTAAGGAGGAAGTGGATGAAGAGGACATCGCCGCCATCGTCAGCCGTTGGACCGGCATCCCGCTTTCGAAGCTGATCGAAGGTGAGGTGCAGAAGCTGCTGCACCTTTCGAGCGAACTGCACGAGCGGGTGGTGGGCCAGGAACAGGCTGTGGAGGCGGTGGCCGACGCGGTGATGCGTGCCCGCGGTGGGTTAAAGGACCCGAAGCGGCCGATGGGCAGTTTTCTGTTCCTGGGTCCTACCGGGGTGGGCAAGACCGAGTTGGCCCGGGCGCTGGCCCAGTTCCTGTTCGATGACGAGCGGAGCATGATCCGGATCGACATGTCCGAGTACGGCGAAAAGCATTCGGTCTCGCGGCTGGTCGGCGCGCCTCCGGGCTACGTGGGTTACGACGAAGGTGGGCAGCTGACCGAAGCTGTTCGGCGCAAGCCTTACTGCGTGGTCTTGCTCGACGAGATCGAGAAAGCGCATACGGACGTATTCCATGTGCTGTTGCAAGTGCTCGACGACGGCCGGCTGACGGACGGCCAGGGGCGCACGGTGGACTTCAAGAACTCCATGGTGATCATGACTTCGAACGCACCGCGCGAGGAGCTGCCTCGCTTGTTCCGGCCAGAGTTCCTGAATCGGGTGGACGAGATTATCGAGTTCCATAGCTTGAGCGAAGAGGATCTCAAGAAGATCGTCGACATTCAGCTGGCGGTGTTGAAGGCTCGTTTGGCCGAGCGGCGGATTGAGCTGACGCTCACCGAGGCGGCGCGCGAGCACATCATTCGCGTGGGGTATGACCCGGCTTTCGGGGCGCGTCCGCTGAAGCGGGCGATTCAGAAGGAAATGGAGACCAAGCTGGCGCGTAGGTTAGTTGGAGGCGAGATTCGCGACGGACAGAAAGTGGTGGCGGATGTGAGTGGCGGGGAAATCGTGCTGGAAGTGGAATCGATGGCCGTGCCTGCGGCATCGTAAGAAGGAGAGGAGGTGTTGAGCGTCTGTCGCTAGTATCTACCGCCTGTCGGCTCCCTAACGGTCGCCGTTCAGTGCTGGGGATACACTGCCTGTGCTGGGGATCGGCGGGCAACTGCTCACCCCAGCACTGAACGGCGACCGTTAGGGAGCCGACAGACGCTCAACATCCAACAACCAAAATGCCAGAACTTGAACTCAGAACGCTCCCTGTACTTCCGCTGAAGAACTCCGTGCTCTTCCCGGCGCTGATGATGCCGCTGTCGGTAGGCCGCGCCTCATCCGTCGCCGCGGTGGACGCGGCCATGATGACCGAGGACAAGGAAATCATCGTCGTCGCGCAGCGTGACAACTCGGTGGATGTGCCGGGTGCCTCCGACCTCTACACTGTCGGCACGCGAGCCGTCATCCGCAGCGCCAAGAAGGGCGACGGGCAGCGGGAGATCTTCGTGCAGGGCGTCGAGCGCGTGGTGCTGGTCAAGCTCGATCAGAACGGCTACCTTAAGGCGCGCTACCGCGCGTTGCCGCTGCCGGATGATTCCACCAATGAGACCGAAGCGCTTACGATCTCGATCGTGGAGACCGGCTCCAAACTCGTCACACTGGTGCAGGGCCAATCGCCCGTCGACATCGCGAAGATGTTCTCGCAGCATGCCGACCCGCTGCACCTCACCTTTATGGTGGCGTCGGTGCTGAACCTGGACGTCGAAAAAGAGCAGGCGCTGCTGGAGACACCGTCGCGCCTCGAGGCGCTGCGCATGGTGCTGGGCTGGCTGACGCACGAAGTGCAAATAGCGGAGATCCGTGCCAAAGTTGCCGAGGACGCCCGCAGCGAAATTTCGCGCGAGCAACGTGAATACGTGCTGCGCCAACAGAAGAAAGCCATCGAACAGGAGCTGGGTGAAAAAGACGGCGACGGGGCCGAAGCCGAAGGCTTGCGTGAGCGTCTGGCAAAAACTGAGTTACCCGCCGATGTCCGCAAGGAAGCCGAGCGTGAGTTGGGCCGCCTCGAAAAAATAAACTCCGCATCGCCCGAGCACAACGTCATCCGCACGTGGCTCGAATACGTCATCGAGCTGCCGTGGACTAAACGCAGTGACGACAATCTGGACCTGAAGAACGCGCGCTCGGTGCTCGACGAAGACCACTACGGTATTGAAAAGGTCAAGGACCGCATCATTGAACACCTTGCGGTTCTCAAGCTGAACCCCGAGGCTAAGGCGCCCATTCTGTGCCTGGTGGGAGCCCCGGGCGTTGGCAAGACGTCGCTGGGGCAGTCGATTGCGCGCTCGCTGGGGCGCAAATTTGAACGCCTCAGCTTGGGCGGCCTGCACGACGAAGCGGAGCTGCGCGGCCATCGGCGCACCTACATTGGAGCCATGCCGGGACGCCTGATCCAGGCCATGCGGCGTGCGGGTTTCTCGAATCCCGCGCTGATGCTGGATGAAATCGACAAGCTGGGCCGCGACTTCCGCGGCGATCCGGCCAACGCACTGCTCGAAGTGCTGGACCCGGAGCAGAACAAAACGTTCCGCGACAACTACCTTGACCTGGCGTTTGACCTCTCGAAGGTGCTGTTCATCACCACGGCGAACACGCTCGATTCTATCCCGGCTCCGTTGCTGGACCGCATGGAAATCCTGCGCCTCTCTGGTTACAGCGAAGAAGAGAAGACGCAGATCGCGCGGCGCTACCTGTTGCCCAAGCAGCTGGAGCATACCGGCCTCAAAGCCGACCAGTGTGTCTTGACGGACGCGGCGGTTGAAAAAGTCATCCGCTCCTACACGCGTGAAGCCGGCGTCCGCAAGCTGGAACAAGTGCTGGGACGCGTGATCCGTAAAGTCGCGGTGAAGTTCGCCGAGGGGCGCACCGAGCCCTACACCGTGGACGCCAACGAGGTTCCGGACCTGCTTGGCCCGGAGGCGATCCTGCCCGACGATGCCCGCAAGGATCTGCCCGCGGGCGTGGCGACTGGCCTGGCCTGGACCGAATCCGGCGGCGACGTGCTCTATATCGAAGCGGCGCTGCTGCCTGACGGCAAGGAGGTCACCATCACCGGCCAGCTCGGTGAAGTGATGCAGGAATCGGCTAAGACCGCGCGCAGCTATCTGTGGAGTCACGCGGCGGAGTTCGGCCTGGACCCCAAGAAGTTCATGACGTGCGGCCTGCACATTCACGTGCCCGCGGGCGGCATTCCCAAGGACGGCCCGTCGGCCGGCGTGACTATGACGACGGCGCTGGCCTCGCTCTATTCCGGCATTCCCGCGCGCAGCGATACGGCAATGACCGGCGAGGTGACGCTCACCGGTCTGGTATTGCCGATCGGCGGCGTGAAGGAAAAAGTCCTGGCTGCGCGCCGGATGGGGATCAAGCGCGTGATCCTGCCCAAGGGCAATCAAAAGGACCTGCGCGACCTGCCCGAAGAGGTCCGCGCGGAGATGCACTTTACGTTCGCCGAACGCGTGAGCGACGTGCTCACGGAGATGTTGCCGACGCTGAAGGCAGCGGCTCGCCGCGAAATGGGTGAACTGGTGACGGCCGACTAGCGACGGCGGAGCAGTGCAACCGCCGCTAAACCCAGCCCAACCAACGAAAGCGTGCCAGGTTCCGGCGTCTCAGATCCAGAAAGCGGTGCGTTTGTGATCCCAGACGTCAGACTGATGCTGCCGCCCGCCCCGAGGTTGATGCCGTCCCACTGGAATCCCCCGGTAAAATCGCCCACCCCGAAGGGCAGGCCGCTGTTGTCGAAATTCGCGGCAGCCGCGGCGGACAGGATGCCCGCAACATCGGTAGTGGAGTTAAACGCACGAACCAGATAGCTGGAAGCTCCCGTTCCATAGAAATTGAGGGATAGCGTTGTGCCAGGATCCGTCACCGCAATTCCTCCGAGCCCGCCGGTTGCACTGTCACCACTGGCGGTGCCACCCAAGTCGATGTCCACCATGTTATAGGCAACCAGCGCAATCGCTGTCCCCGTGTTGTTGGTGAGTGTCAACTGGGATGTCAAAGAGGCGATACCAGCATTCTCCACCACCAGGTACGTCAGGGTTGCGGAAAGGCCGCTGAGTCCACCCGGGAGAGCAGCCCAAGTGTAGGTCACCTGGTCTGCACCGGCGACGAAACTGGTCGGCGCGCCAAATGTGAACTGGCCACTATCCGTTGCCTGCCGCAGCCACCATCCAAATTCGAATACCTGGTCCCCAGGATATCCCCCGACGGTGAAGTTCGCGGTGGGCGTCGCGTCGAACGAATTCGAGGCGTCAGTGAACGTGGCGGAACTGGTTCCGCTGGTGATCGTGGTGGCGTGCGCTGCGGTTGTAGCCAGGGTTGTGGCGAGAAACGCCAAGCAGAACCACTGATTCTTGAAACGGGTCAATATTGCTCCTCCGAGCCGGGTTGCAAGCCCGATACCTGACGTTGGGTCAGCAGATCAGGCAACCTGCCCTGATAATACTATAAGTACTACCCACGGTCCATAGATTGACTCCCCCGCACGTACTAGTGCTTATGTGTATCCAAGGCCATCACTCCCAAGGACGGGACGTCGGCCCGGCGCTTAGCGCTTCAATAGGCTCCGGTGAAGGAAGTTGGTCCCGTCGCGCGATTCCAGCCAGGAGGTGGTTGCGCTCTGCCGCCGGGCCACGTTGAAGTTGCCGCCGACCGTCGCAACGGTCTCCGGGCTTTGTCCCAGCGATTGCAGGAAGGGAAGCCGGATCGCCTCGACGGCACCGGCCTTCAGAAGTTTATCCCGCATGGACACAAACAGCGCGGCGGATACATAGATATCCGCACTCTTCAGCACTCCGTTCACGGCAAACGCAAGACCAACGACGTCTTGTTTTCCGAGGAGCGCAGGCGTCAGGGCTTTCGTGTAAGCGCTGACTGCTTGTTCAACCGGACCGCTGATCTGCGCGAGAATGAGGCTACTGGAGTGGGCGGCCGGGGCAGGGGCTAGCTTTTGCGCCAGGGCCTTTGTGATCCCGCTGACCGCGGCCCACACAGAAAGCTGATTCCACATGGACAAAGGCTCGAAGGCGACCGCCCCTAAATTCAGTGGAGCTTTCAAACCGGCTCACATCTTCTCTGCCGCGGCCGCTCCACCGGTGTTCGTCAACGCAAAACGCGTTGACCGGAATGCGGCCTGACCTGGGTGGCACGACGAAGTCACTGCTCAGCATGCGATCCTGTTTGCCTCCCTGCAACATGTCGCCGCGTTGCAGAACATGGGCTGGCTGGAGATATTCTCGATGGCCAGTTCGTTCACCTGTTCTGTTTCGTACACCACCACCTTTTTCTGTTTCATTGCTTGCTGCAAGGTGAGATAGATCCGCGCAGCCGCGGGGTCTTGGTGCAAGAGAAACACGGAGAGATTCCTGTGCGTGTACGGACCGGAAACTCGAATCTCAGACCGCGCCTGCGCGCACAAACACAGCGTGGCGATGACAATGGATCGCAAATCAAGATGCCGCATTCGAGCGATGTTCCCGGTTCGTACTTGGTCCGGGAATCCTTCGGGTACACTATATGTCCAAGGGAGCAAGCATGCCATTTCCAGCGGAGTTCGACCAGCGTATTGCCCAGGACGCTGCGTTCCTTGTATGGCTGGCCTACGAACAATTCCGGAACTCCACGTGGAATCTTGGGAGCGGCTACCAGGAATTGGGCTCGCTTCACGCGCAGGGGGAGCGCTTCGGTTTCGTGGCGCGGAATCTGACGACGCAGAATGTGTTCGTGGTGTTCCGGGCACGCAGACGCCTTTGGATTGGGTGGCAAGCAGGTCCCACATGCTTGGGGCCAGGCCGAGGAGGGATTCTCACGCATCTACCAGCAGTGCAGCGGGTCAGTGCTGACGGCCGTGCGGCGTGTTCCGGGTGCGAACGTCTTTGTTACCGGCCACAGCCTGGGCGGCGCTCTAGCCACGCTGGCCACGGCGGACCTGGCAATTAACGGGATTGCCTCGGCTATGTACAACATCGCCAGCCCGCGGACGGGGAATACGGAATTTGCCGCCGCGTTCAACGCGAATGGGCTGATCAAGGCGCGTTGGCGCATCGTAAACACGGAAGATAGCGTGACCACTGTGCCACTGGCGACACCCAGGCTCGGGGTGGAGCAAGGCCTGAGCGCATTAGCCACGCTGGTCGCGTTGATGGAAAAGCTGGACTACACGCACGTTGGCACCGCCGTGAATTTCACGGTCAACAACAGTTCAATTATTGCCAACCACGACATCAACACGTACATTGCGGCGCTGGCCTAGGCCGGACACTACGCGCGCCAGTTGGGATATCATGGCGTCTATGCGGACCACCTACCTTGTTTCGTGTTCTTTCGTTTTCCTCGCCGCGGTTGGATTGACAGGCTGCAGCGCGGGCGGAGCAAAGCCCTCGGCCGAATCGGCGAAAACCTTCCTTGACGGGGCCGAGAAGAAGATGAACGATCTGTTTCTCGAATTCGCGCAAGCTTCCTGGGTGCAGGCGAACTTCATTACCCAGGACACGGAAGCGCTTTCGGCAGTCGCCAATGAGCGTGCGATCAACTACGGCGTGGAACTGGCCAAGGAAGCCGCCAAATACGACGGGGTCGAGTTGCCCGCCGAGGAGCGCCGCAAGATGGATCTGCTGAAGCGCGGCCTCACGCTGGCCGCTCCCGCCGACCCGGCGGAGAGCAAAGAGGTCACCAAGATCGCCGCAGGCCTGGAGGCCACTTACGGCAAGGGCAAGTATTGCAAGACGCCCGACACGTGCCTGGACATCGATCAGATCACGGAGATCATGAAGACCAGCCACGATCCTGCTGAACTGCTGGACGTGTGGAAGGGCTGGCACGCCGTTTCGCCGCCCATGAAGAAGGACTTCCAGCGCTTTGTCGAGCTCTCGAACAAAGGCGCGAAGGAGTTGGGATACAAGGACACCGGCGCGATGTGGCGGTCCAAGTACGATATGCCTGCTGATGATTTCAGCAAGGAACTCGACCGGCTATGGGCGCAGGTGGAACCACTGTACAAGTCGCTGCACGCCTATGTGCGCAGCCGGCTGGTGGCGAAGTACGGCGCGAACGTGGTGCCGGAAAAAGGACCCATCCCGGCGCACCTGCTGGGCAACATCTGGGCGCAGGACTGGTCCAACATCTATGACATGGTGGCCCCCGGCGGCGCGGACCCGGGCTACAATCTGACCTCGATTCTGAAGGCCAAGAACACGGACGCCAAGCAGATGGTGAAGTACGGCGAAGGCTTCTTCACTTCGCTTGGATTTGCTCCGCTGCCGGGCACCTTCTGGGAGCGCAGCCTGTTCGTGCGCCCGAAAGACCGCGACGTGGTGTGCCACGCCTCGGCCTGGGATCTGGACAATGTGGACGACCTGCGTATCAAGATGTGCATTCAGGCCAACGACGAAGACTTCACCACGATTCATCACGAACTGGGCCATAACTTCTATCAACGCAGCTACAACAAGCTGCCGCTGATCTTCCGCGACAGCGCGAATGACGGGTTCCACGAGGCCATCGGCGACACCATTGCGCTTTCGATCACGCCGGAATATCTGGTCAAGCTGGGCTTTATCCCCACGACGCCGGATGCGTCGAAGGACATCGGCCTGCTGATGCAGCGGGCGCTGGAAAAGGTAGCGTTCCTGCCGTTCGGGCTGATGATCGACCAGTGGCGCTGGAAAGTTTTCTCGGGAGAAGTGACGCCGGAAAACTACAACAAGGTCTGGTGGGAACTGCGCCAGAAGTATCAAGGCGTGGGCGCTCCGGAAGACCGTCCGGACGCGATGTTCTTTGACGCGGGCGCGAAGTATCACGTCCCGGCGAACGTGCCGTACACGCGCTATTTCCTGGCGCATATTCTGCAATTCCAGTTCCACAGGGAACTGGCGCAGACGGCGGGTTGCCCCGGTACGGGCGCGACGCCGCTGCACCGCTGCTCGATCTACGGAAGTAAGGAAGCCGGCGCGAAGCTGGATTCGATGCTGAAGCTGGGCGTCAGCAAGCCGTGGCAGGACGCGCTGTTCGAGATCACCGGCAAGCGCGAGATGGACGCCACCGCGATCCGCGACTATTTCGCTCCGCTGCAGAAGTGGCTGGATGAGCAGAACGCTGGGAAAGCGATCGGCTGGTAGCGGGGTCTACTTCGCCTGACCACCTAGGCTGACGCCGGAGGCTAGTGATTTTACGAAGGCTCGGGAGATGGGCCAGGTGCCGGTGACGGTTGCGTCTTTGGCCTCAAACTTGCCTGCGGCCAGCACGCCGCTTAGGTCTGCGGGATCGGCTTGGACTTTTTCGCGCCCCATTAATTTCACCAGCAGGGCGGTGCCTTCGGTGAATTGCGCCGAGATTTTCGCTGCGCCCGCGGGGTCCTTGGCTGTGACTTCCATGCGCACTTCGAAGCCTTCTTTGCCGCGTGCAGCGCCCAGCGTGAACACCGTGGACGCCGCTTGGGCGAGCGGCGTGAGGAACGGCTTGGCAATCGCGGGTGCCTGACCCAGATCCGTCAGCACGTAGGGCGGCACCAGCACCCACAGGCCGACGTCGGGAACGCGCGGTCCGTTCTGCCAGGAACCGGGCGCCACCATATCCCCGGCCGTTGCGGTGCGGGACGTCGCAATGGCCAGGATGTTGTTCCGCGGCATGTAGTAAGACACGTTGCGTCCCGGTTCGCTACCCGGCGCGGTGCAGAGAAACCGCTCACACTTCCCGCCGTGCGCGGGAGCATAGGCGGCGAGTTTCTCCCATTCAAACCGGCCCTGCGCGGCGAAGTAACGGTCGCCATCGCGGAAGGCGATTGCCAGACCGTCCAAGTCTTCGCGGTAGTCAAAGCCTGTTTCGGAGATGAACTTCTTGTAGTCCGCATCCTCCAGCGACGGCGAACCGGCGATCTCATCCAGCACGCCCGCCGAGCGCAGCAGCGCGACGTCGAGGTACACATACGCCGAGCGGTCCGGAGGCAGCATCTGCACCAGCTGCGAGGAATTGTAGGCGCGCGAGTGGAACCAGTAAGCGGAACCGCCCATGAGGACGCCTCCCAGAACCATCACTGGAATCCACTTTCTCATTGCGTACGGCGGCGCATCATCGTGCTAGGCGTGCGCGGCTTCCGCGGCGCGGGACTTCTTCCACAGCGCGATGTAGGGCTGCAGTTCCGTCATCATGTCCGCGAACTGCTTGGGCGTCAGCGATTGCGCGCCGTCGCTCCAGGCCTTTTCCGGATTCGGGTGCATCTCGACAATCAAACCGTCGGAACCCACGGCAACACCCGCACGGGCAACAGCGGTAACCAGGCTGCGTTTACCGGTGGCGTGGCTGGGGTCGAGGATGACGGGCAGGTGGGTGAGTTCGCTCAACGCCGCCACTGCGCCGATGTCGCAGGTATTGCGCGTGACCGTCTCAAAGGTGCGGATGCCGCGTTCGCACAACATCACGTCGGGGTTGCCGTGCGCGACGATGTATTCGGCAGACATCAGCAGTTCCTTAACGGTGGCGCTCATGCCGCGCTTCAGCAGGATGGGACGGCCGCACTTGCCCAGCGTCTTGAGCAGCGAGAAGTTCTGCATGTTGCGCGCGCCCACTTGCAGCACGTCGGCGTACTGCGCAACCAGGCTGACTTCCGTGTCGCTCATGATTTCCGTGACGATCGGCAGGCCGAAAGCGTCGCGGGCCTTGGCCAGCAGCTTGAGGCCTTCTTCGGCCATGCCCTGGAAATCGTAGGGAGAGGTGCGGGGCTTGAACGCTCCGCCGCGCAGCGCCTGGCCGCCATGCTTGGCGACGATCTCCGCGCACTCCATGATCTGCTTCTCGCCTTCCACCGAACACGGACCGGCCATCACCGGGAAGTTGTCGCCGCCGCCGATCACCATTTTGCCGACCTTGATTTCCGTGCGCGCCGCGCGGAACTCCTTGCTGACGAACTTATAGGGAGCCGAGATGCGGACGGCTTTTTCCACCTGCTCCATCGCCTCCAGCGATTCGAGGCACGATGTGATGTCGCCCACGCCCACGGCACCGATGACCACTCGCTCCTCGCCTTCAATCGAGTGGACCTTCAGCCCCAGCTCTTCAATTCGAGCACGGACCTGTTCCACTTCTTGCTTGGTGGCGTGCCGGCGCATGGATACGATCATGGGTCTCACCTCAGTTATTTTCTTCTCTAAAATCAAAAGCCCACTCTTTCGAGTGGGCTGTGAAAACTTGCGAATCGCGCACACCCACTCTTTGGTCAGCCGAGAAACCGGAACCAAAATCGGAACGAGTAGGTAAAGGAGCGAGTCATGAAAAACTAGTATACCACACGTCTGCAAGCCGTGCGGGCCTATTTTTGTTTTGCCGCCACCGGGGCCTTGGAACGCTTGGCCGGCAGATTCGGCCGCAGCTCGTCATATTCCTTGGCCGCCGCGGCGCGAAGCTCGGGCCGCTCGTTGCCCGGCGTATCGAGCAGCGTCAGTAGGCGGCGATACAACGGCTCCGCTGCTTCCGCATGCCCGCTGGCGGCCTCGATCAGCGCGAGATGATGCAAGTTCAGCGCGGTCTCTCCATCCCGGATCTTCAGCGCGGCCCCATAGTGCTCCGCCGACTCCGCGAACTTCTGCAGCATTGCCTGGGTGACCGCCAGATTGTCGAGGTTGCGTGCCAGTTGCGGATTTGCAGGACCCCAGAACGCCGTGTAGATCCCCAGCGAACGTTCGAAGAACGGCTCGGCCTCGGCATAACGCTGCGCCCCGTACAGCAGCTGGCCGAGCTCATCGGTGGTGTGCGCAACGTCTGTATGCGACGGACCTTGATTCAGCTCGCGGATGGCCAGCGCGCGGCGCAGCACGGCTTCGGCCTGCGGGATGGACTGCAATTCTTTGTAGGCCACCGCCAAGTCATCGAGTGAATTCGCCAGCCGTAAGTCCTCGGGACCGTGGGCCTCTCCTTGAATGCGCACCACCGTTTCCCACGTCTCCGCTGCCGGCCGCCAGTTGCGCTCCGTCTGATACACACGCGCGAGCACCGCCGTGTCGTTGGCGACGTCGGGATGCGACGGCCCCAGCTCGATGATGCGCAGGCGCGTAGCCAGGTAGGCCTGCTGCGTAGCTTCGGCGAACTTCTTCTGCGCCACCAGCGTCTGCACCAACTGGTGCCGCGTGGGAATCGACGCTGTGGGCTGAGGGTCCGCGTCGAGCCGCAGCCGCAGCGCGCGCTCATAGAGCACCTGCGCATCCGCCCATCGCCCCAGCGCTGCTTTCACACGAGCGGATTGCTCCACGTGGCTGACGGTTTCGTCCATGGTGCGCAGGCGGTCCAGCACCACGTCCGCGTCGGCCAAGCGGCCTGCGGAACGGTATTGCGCCGCCAGCGCGTCCAGCTCCGCCGCCGTCTCCTGCGCGAACGCCGAGCCAGCCACTACAAGCACGATGAGGAATCGCATACCGTCATCATACAGCGCTAGAATCGTTGCAATGCGCTTGTGGATACCGCTGGCTCTGTTGACCTTGTTGGCTGGGTGCGCCAAGGAACCCGTCACCGTGCCGGAGATGTTCCAGGTGAAGTTCACTACGTCGGCCGGAGACATCGTGGTGGAGGCGCAGCGGAAGTGGGCACCGCGCGGCGTCGACCGTTTTCATGAACTCATTGGGACGGGCCACTTCAAGGAGAGCCGCTTTTACCGCGTGGTGCCGGGCTTCATCGCGCAGTTCGGCGTCCATAAGGATTACGAGACCAACCGCATGTGGCGGCAGTTTTTCATCCTGGATGACCCGAGGGTGTTGAGCAACACGCGGGGTACGCTGACCTACGCGCAGGCCGGTCCCACGACGCGCGCCACGGAGATGTTCTTTAACTTGCGCGACAATCCGCTGCTGGACGAACAGAAATTCGCCCCCTTCGCGCGGGTGATTGAAGGCATGGATGTGGTGGACCGGCTCTATTCCGGCTATGGCGAGATGATGCCGGAAGGTCCGATTGACGCGGGCAAAGTGGAGGAAGCGGCCAACGCGTATTTGGTCCCACGCTTCCCAAAGCTGGATTACATCAAGAAGGCTGAGTTCGTGCCGTAGTGGGGCAGGCTTAGTTGATCGACAGCAGTTCCACGTCAAAGAGCAGCGTGGCGCCGCCGGGGATGCCGGGGCGTCCGCCGTCACCATACGCGATATCGGCCGGGCAGACCAGGGCCGACTTACCGCCAATCTTCATCTTCTGCACGCCTTCGGTCCAGCAGGGAATCACGCCGTTCAACGGGAACTCTGCCGGTGCGTTGCGTTTATAGGAGCTATCGAACTCGGTGCCGTTCAGCAGCGTGCCGCGATAGTGAACCTTGACCTTATCCGTGGCTTTCGGGGACGCGCCGCTGCCGACGGTGATCTCGCGATACACTAGCCCGCTGGGGCTGCGGACCGCACCCTTTTGCTTGGCGGCGTTGTCGGCATAGGTCTTGCCCGCGGTCTTTTCCTTGCCTGCGAGGCTGCCGGCGCGGGTCTGAATCAAGCTGTCGATCTTCGGACCATACACGTCGACATCCACTGCGGGCTTGCCGCTAGCCGCGTCAGACAGAGCGCGCTTGACCAAGTCCAATTCCGCATCGGAGAGTCCCAGCTGGCCCAGGTTGCGGCTCATCACCAAGCCGACCGCGTAAATCGTCTTCTGTTCATCGGTGGTCAACGCTGCGGGCGCGGGGGCAGCGGGTGCCGCCGCAGTAGCAGCGGGCGTCTCCGCCGGAGCCGCCGGGGTGGCGGGCGCAGCGGTCTCCGCCGGCGTGGCCGACTTGGTCTCCGTGGGTGCGGGTGCTGGGGCTGAACCGCAGCCGGCCAGGAACATCGTCAAAGAAAAAGAGGTGCAAGCGAGAAATCGGCGCATTGTTCTAGCCTACCATCACGGGTTACGGTATTGCCGCGTGGCCGGGGAAAGCTCTAAGCTAGAAGATCATGGAAATCACAAGGGTGGTTGGCCGGGAAATTCTGGATTCGAGAGGCAATCCAACGGTGGAGGCCGATGTCTGGCTCGCCGATGGCAGCATGGGACGGGCGGCGGTGCCTTCGGGCGCGTCCACCGGCGAACATGAGGCGGTGGAGTTGCGGGACGGTGACAAAGCCCGCTACCTGGGCAAGGGCACGCGGACGGCGGCACAGAACATCAACTCAGAGATCGGCCCCGCGCTGGTCGGTTTCGATGCCGAGCGGCAATCGCAGATTGACCGGCAGATGCTGGCACTCGACGGCACACCTAATAAAGCTCGGCTTGGAGCCAACGCGATCCTGGCCGTCTCCATGGCTACCGCGCGCGCAGCGGCCGAGGCGCAGGGGACTCCGTTGTACCGCTATCTGGGCGGTGTTTCCGCGTGTCTGCTCCCGGTGCCCATGATGAACATTTTGAATGGTGGGGCGCACGCGGACAATTCGGTGGACCCACAGGAGTTCATGATCGCCCCCTACGGCGCGGAGAAGTTTTCCGACGCGCTGCGCTGGGGAGCCGAGGTGTTCCATACGCTGAAGGGTGTGCTGAAGAAGCGCAACTATTCCACCGCTGTGGGCGATGAGGGCGGATTCGCGCCGAACTTGCGGTCGAACGAAGAGGCGCTGGAAGTGGTTCTCGAAGCCATCACGCAGGCGGGCTACAAGCCAGGCGAGGAGATCGGCATTGCGCTGGATCCGGCGGCCAGTGAGTTTTACGACAAGGACAAGAAGAAATACATCTTCAAGAAGTCCGACAAGAGCGAACGCACTTCGGCGCAGATGGCGGAGTTTTGGGCCAGCTGGGTGCGGCAGTATCCCATCATTTCTATTGAAGACGGCATGGCCGAGGACGATTGGGATGGCTGGAAAATGATCACCGACATGCTGGGTAAGAAGATCCAACTGGTCGGAGACGATTTGTTCGTCACCAACTCTACGCGGCTCGCCATGGGGATTGAGCGCGGGGTGGCGAATTCCATTCTCGTCAAGGTCAACCAGATCGGCACGCTGACGGAGACTTTGGAAGCCATGAAGATGGCTGCCGGCGCGGGGTATACGGCCATGGTGTCGCACCGTTCTGGCGAGACTGAAGACGCTTTCATCGCCGACCTGGCGGTGGCCACCGGGGCGGGGCAGATCAAGACGGGATCGGCCAGCCGCACGGACCGCATCGCGAAATACAACCAGTTGTTGCGCATCGAAGAGGACTTAGGAGCGGGAGCCCGGTACGCTGGCCGCAGCGCATTCCGCCAGTAGCCGCATGAGCAAGAGCGGTCCGCTGGTCCTTACTATTTTAGATGGATGGGGTTATTCAGCCTCACGCGAAGGCAACGCGATCGCGGCGGCGCAGAAGCCGACCTATGACAGTCTGCTGCGCGACTATCCTCATACACTGATCCAGACCTCTGGTCCGTCGGTCGGCTTGCCGGAAGGGCAGATGGGGAACAGCGAAGTCGGGCATCTGAACATCGGGGCGGGGCGCATTCTGCTGATGGATGTCACGCGCATTGACCGTATGATCTCGTCGGGCGACTTTTACAGCGACGGGATTTTGCATCAGGTGATGCATGAGGCCCGCAAGGGCGGTCGGCTGCATCTGATGGGGCTGGTGAGCGACGGCGGCGTGCATTCGATGAACACGCACCTGTACGCGCTGCTGGAGTTGGCCAAGCGTGAGCACGTGAGCGACGTTTGCATCCACTGCTTTATGGATGGGCGGGACACGGCTCCGCACAGCGGCGTCGAGTTCATTGAGGAAATACAGAAGAAGATTCGCGAGATCGGCGTGGGGCGGATCGCCAGCTTGTCCGGGCGTTACTATGCCATGGACCGCGACAAGCGCTGGGAGCGCATCAACAAGGCTCGGCTGGCAATGGCCGTGGGCGTGGCGCACAAGGCAACCGATCCTGTAGAAGCCGTGAAGCGCTCCTACGAGCACGGGATCACCGACGAATTCATGCTGCCGGTGACGATTGTGGATGAACGCAGTGAGCCGGTTGGCTCGATCCGGGCCGAGGACACCTGCTTCTTCTTCAACTATCGCGCGGACCGGGGCCGGCAGATGACGCAGTCTCTGGTGGATTCGGCGCTGAAGCTGCATTTCACCACCATGACGCAATACGATAAGAAGTTTCCCGTGCCGTTCGTGCTGGCGAGGCAGTTGCCCACGAACATCCTGGCGAACGTCATGGCGGCGCACAAGTGGAAAAACCTGCGTGTTGCCGAGACGGAGAAGTACGCGCACGTGACGTATTTTTTCAATGGCGGCAATGAGAGCGCCTACCTGGGCGAAGACCGTGAAATGGTGCAGTCGCCACACGTGGCCACCTACGATCTGATGCCGGAGATGAGTTCGGACGAGGTCACCGAGGTGGTGGTGAAATCCATCGAAGGCCGCCAGCACGACGTAATCGTGATGAATTACGCCAACGCCGACATGGTGGGCCACTCCGGGCAGATGGAACCGACGGTGCGTGCGGTGGAGGCTGTGGACGCCGGGCTGGGGCGGATCTATGCCGCGCTGCGACGCTCCGGCGGCCGCTGGATCATTTCCGCCGATCACGGCAATGCGGAGCTAATGATTGACCCGGTGACCAAGGGTCCGCACACGTATCACACGACCAATCCGGTGCCGTTCATCGTTGTGGATGAAGAAAAGCGTCCGTTGCGCTCCGGCGGAAGTTTGCAGGATATCGCGCCGACGGTGCTGGGGATGTTCGGGGTGGATCAGCCGGTGGAGATGAGCGGGCGGGATCTGCGCGCGAAGTAGATGCCGGCTTAGACGCTAACCAATAATTGTGAGGGCGGGCGGCTGTCGCCGATATTGGCAAGCATCGTTCCAGGCGCGCAGCCAGCGAGCTCGTGGAAATCCCGGACCATGTGCATCTGATCGTAATAGCCGAACGTATGCGCAATGTACAGCCATGGGCGATGCGGGGAAGCGGCTTTGGCGTCGAGCGCGGACGTAAAGCGCGCAATACGAGCGAATTGTTTGGGCGTGGTGCCGATCTGCTGCTGGAATGTCCGCTCGAATTGCCGCATGCCCATTCCTTGTAAATAGGCGACGTCGTGCATTCTTAGTACACCCTTTTCTTCGAACATGTGATCCGCGATCTGCCACATGGACTCCGCTCGCCTAGCCCTGCTCAGTTGCTTACACAAAAACGCGTCGGTAATCCGTGCCCGTTTGTCAAAACTCTCGGTCTCCGCCAATTGGCACCGCAGTGCTTCGATTTGGCTTCCCAAGACCGCGTGGGCGTCATGGAAACGATTGAACAACTCGCGGTTACCGATCCCGAACAAACGCGAGAACCCGGTTGGCTGAAAGAAGACGGCGAAAGTCTGGATTCGCCCTCGAGAAATGAGCTCGACAGGTTCTGAGTACCCGCCCACAACAACTAGGCTAGGTGCAGCGTTGACGAGACCATCCGGGCGCCGCACGTCAAAAGCCCCGTGAAACTGGAACTCCAAAGTCGGCTCCAGTCTGGCCGGACCCACTTGCCTGAAGGCTGCGTCGCTAGCTTCAACGTCGCGTTGTGCATAGGTTCTGACCACTGCCCGCAGCGCCCCGCTGGGTTTCTGTGTCTGAAGCACCTGCAAAAGCCTACGTTCCTTTCTCGGACGATGACGCATTTGTACTATGCCACCATTTGCATTCTGTAGCAAGATAAGCGGTAGCATGGTCGCAGCCCAAAGGAGCACGGAATGAATCCGCATACTCGTTTCACGCTGGTTGGCACTTCAGTGTTGATCTTTCTATTGGGGCGTGCCGATTCGGTCCAGGCACAACAACCGAACTGGAGCGTCACTGGATCGCTCGGTACGCCGCGGCGGGCGCACACGGCAACCTTGCTCGCAAACGGCAAAGTGCTAGTCGCGGGCGGCAGAGAATTTTTGGGAAACAGCCCGCCCTCTTGGCGCGGGATCGAAGGCGCGGAACTCTATGATCCTGCGACGGGTAGATGGAGCGCTACGGGCAGCCTCAGTACTCCGCGTGGAGGGCACCTCGCGGTGCGGCTGACCAACGGCAAAGTCTTGGTGGTCGGCGGCGACAATGGTTACGACATCGGCGTGACCACCGCGGAGATCTATGATCCGGAAACGGGAACATGGAGCGGTGCCGGCAGTATCAGCGTTCCCCGCATGAGCGCCACGGCTACTCTGCTGGCAGATGGCTGGGTCCTGGTGGCGGGCGGTAAACCCAATCGGTTTTCTTCACACAGTAGCGCGGAGTTGTACGATCCGGCCACCGGCGCATGGCGTCCAGTCGGGCTGATGACAACGGTACGTTCCGGTCACACGGCCACCTTATTGCCCGGCGGCAAGGTCTTGGTTGTGGGTGGCGCCTTTCGTCAGGGTCTTCCGGAGAGCGCGGAACTCTACGACCCCACCACCGGGAAATGGACGGCAACCGGCAGTACCCGCGTTGCTCATTTATGGGATCACCAAGTGGTTCTGCTGCCCAGCGGGAATGTGTTGGTTTCTGGCGGGGGAATTGACGGGGATGACTTCTGCAACGGCGTGGATAGCGCGGAACTCTACGACCCCGCGACGGGACGATGGAGTCCCACCGATAAATCGATCTCAACCCGTAACGATTACTCCCATAATAACTACGCAACCGTGCTGCCTAATGGCAAAGTGCTCGTTGTTGGTGGGCTTAGTCCGGGGTGCAACTCCTTGGACAGCGCGGACCTCTACGACCCCGCAACCGGAAGCTGGAGCGCCACCGCGAGCCTGAAGACATTCCGCTCCGGTCACACGGTTACACTGCTCACGAACGGTAAGGTGCTGGTGGCAGGGGGAGGAGCCAATAGCGCCGAGCTATTCGACAGCGGCGCGGCAAGTGTGACCAGCGTCTCGGCGGCGAGCTTTGTGGCGGGCGGGGCGCTAGCGCCGGAATCGATCGCCTCCGGGTTCGGGGCGAGTCTGGCGGCGAACACTCAGATAGGGGCCTCAGATCCTCCGCTGACTCAGATGGCGGGAGTGAGTGTAAAGGTTCGTGATCGTACGGGCACGGAACGGGTGGCTCCGTTGTTCTTTGTCTCGCCCGCACAGATCAATTACCAAATTCCGGGTGGCACGGCGGTGGGCGGTTTGGCCACCGTCACCGTGAACAGGGGCGAGAGTCTCGTCGCGGCTGGTTTAGTTGAGATCGCAGGAGTGGCGCCGGGATTCTTCGCGGGAGCGGCTCAGGTGTTGCGAGTCAGGGCCGATGGCACGCAGCAGGTCGAACCCGTGACCTCGCCGATTGATCTGGGGCCGGCAAGCGATCAAGTCTTCCTGATTCTCTACGGCACCGGGATTAGGTCTCGGAGCGCGCTGGCCGCGGTCAACGTCACCGTTGGCGGGGTTAGTAGTGATGTGCTCTATGCCGGTGCGGCACCGGGGCTTGTGGGACTGGACCAAGTAAACCTGCGCTTATCGAGATCGCTGGCGGGGCGGGGTGAGGTTGAAGTCGCGCTCAGCGCGGATGGCAAGGCCGCCAATCCCGTGCGCATCACCATTCGTTGAACGCTACCTCAGCCTGCGCCACAAGTCCGTGTAGACCAAAGTGACGAAACGGTCGGGGGTGATCGCGCCACCCAATCTGTCGGGGTCGAAGTCTTTCGTGATCTTGGCCGCGACCACTTGTTCCAGCGTCTTGCCCTCACGGATCGCCGTGACCACACGGGCCCGAATCGCTGCGAACATTTCGAGCTGCTGCTTGATTTCGTTGAAGCCGATCACAGGGCCTAGGTGGCCGGGGATGATCTTGGTGGTGGCGTTGGCCACCTTCATCACCTGGTTGCCGGCGGCGATCATGCCGTCCACTGAGCCGCCGTCGTCGACACCGATGTTGGGGTAGCGCAGCGAGGCTGGCACGTCGCCCACGTGCATCACGTTGGCTTTCTTGAAGTAGATGATGGAATCGCCGTCGGTGTGCGCGGGGTCGGGGTGGAAGATCAGGATCTCATCGCCGTTGAAATGCAGCGTCATGCTGGTGCCGTAGGTGGCGGCGGGCAGGTTGCCGGGGATGGCCCCTTTCGCCTCCGCCATGCGTTTGCGCATGTTGTCTTGTGAGAGGACCACCGCCCCCAGCTTGGCCATGGCCTCATTACCGGCGGTGTGGTCGCCATGCATGTGCGTGTTGACCACGTAGCGGATGGGGGCGGAGCTCAGCTTGCGGATCGCGTCCACGATCTTCTGGTGCATGGGCGCGTACATGCTATCCACCAGGAAGATGCCGTCGGGTCCGGTGGAGACCAGGACGTTGCCTTGCGCCGGGCCGCCCATGAGGACGTGCAGGTTGTCGGCGATCTTGACCGTCTCAATTTGCTGCGTGTTGAAGTCCACGCCTTGGGAGAACAAGCCTTGGGGGAACAAGAGCGATGCGCCCAGAATGAGAGTTGCAAGGATGCGTTGAATCACGGCCTCATCTTAACATTAGAAAGGCGTGCGCTCCGTCGCACGCGTTTGGTTGACAAGCCGGATTGGCCTCCGCTATAGTGCCTGAAGTACTTCTCTTTCAATCAGTTGTCGGGTTTTTCCCGGATAACAGGGCCATGGCGCAAGACGAAAATCTCGAGGATCTGGATCGCGAAGCCGCCGCTCAAGGCGACGAAGACTTCGCGCATATGCTCGATGAGCATAGTCACTTGGCTCCACCGGCCGAGGGAGAGCTGCTCAAAGGGCTGGTGGTGGCCGTCACCGCCAAGGACGTCATTGTCGACTTCGGCTACAAGCTGGAAGGCAGTGTGCCGCTGGAGCAGTTCCGCAGTCCCGATGGCACAACTACGGTCAAGCGCGGCGATACGATTGACGTGATGGCGGACCGCTCAGGTCCACCGCCTGAAGGCTACGTACTGCTCTCCTACCGGAACGCCGCGCGGCTGCGCGTGTGGGACACGCTCGAAGAAGCTGAGCGCGATCACAGGCTGCTCACCGGGCGGGTTCTGGAAGTCACCAAGGGCGGGCTGAGAGTCGATGTGGGCGTGGATGCGTTCATGCCAGGATCACAAGTGGATTCGCAGCCTGTACACAACCTGGACCAGTTCGTGGGACAGGACATGCAGGTGCGCGTGGTCACGGTTAACCGCCGGCGCGGCAACGTGGTGGTCTCGCGCAAGTTGGTGGTGGAGGAAGAGCGCAAGTCGCGAAAATCCGCCGCGCTGGAAAACGTAGCCGAAGGCGGCACGGTCACCGGAGTGGTCAAAACGCTCACCGACTACGGCGCGTTTGTCGATCTGGGCGGCATTGATGGGCTGCTGCACGTCAGCGACATGTCGCACGGGCGCGTGACGCACCCCTCGCAGGTTTTGCAGGTGGGCCAGGAAGTCACCGCGAGGGTACTCAAGTTCGACCGCGCCAAGGAGCGCATTTCGCTGGGCATCCGCCAGATGACGCCGGACCCGTGGGAGAGCATGACGGACCGGTTGCCGCAGGGCAGCCGCATCGTGGGCCGGGTGATGAGCGTGACCGACTACGGCGCGTTCGTGGAGATTGAACCGGGCGTCGAAGGGCTGATCCACGTTTCCGAAATGACGTGGAGCCGGCGCATGAAGCATCCCAACAAGGTGATGAAGCCGGGTGATCAGGTGGAAGCCGTGGTCATTGAGGTGAAACAAAAAGAGCGCCGTGTCTCTCTTGGGATTAAGCAGCTGGAAGCCGACCCTTGGACCACAGTGGGTGACCGCTACTCGATAGGCAGCGTGGTTGAGGGCCGGGTGCGGAAGCTGACGGACTTCGGCGCGTTTCTGGAAATCGAAGAAGGTGTGGATGGACTGGTGCATGTGTCCGACATTTCGTGGACCAAGCACATCAAGCATCCGTCGGAGCTTCTGAAAAAAGGTCAGACGATGCAGTCGGTGATCCTGAGCATCGACGCTCCGAACCGGCGGCTGTCGCTGGGCATCAAGCAGTTGCAGCCGGACGCGTGGGAGAGTTTCTTCCGGGCGCATGAGGCGGGCGATTTGGTGCGCGGACGGGTGATCCGGACGGCGGCGTTCGGGGTGTTTGTAGAGTTGGCGCCGGGCGTGGAAGCGTTGTGCCACAAGTCGGAAATTCCGGCGATGCCGGACGCCGGGGCCAATGCCGGTGATGGGGATTCCCCGCTGCCGCTCGGGGAAGAGTATGATTTTAAGATCGTTAAGATGAACGAAGGCGACAAGAAGATCGGCTTGAGCCTTCGTGCCGTGGCTGAGGACGAAGAGCGCGGGCGTCTGGAAGATTACCAGCGTCAGGCCGCCGCCGCTACCATGACCATGGAAGAAGCCATGAATCGAAGACAAAAAGGGGATAGCCGGTAACCGGCCGCTACAAACGTATGACCAAGGCAGAATTGATCGAAGAAGTCTCGCGCGTCGTGGAGATGACCCGCAAGGATTCCGAAGTGATCGTCGAGGCCATTCTCGGTAGCGTGGTCCGGGCGTTGCGCACGGGCGACAAGATTGAGATCCGCGGGTTCGGCAGCTTCCGCACGCGCAGCCGCCAGCCTCGCGTGGGTCGCAATCCGAAGACCGGGGACCGGGTGGACGTTCCCGCCAAGCGCATCCCGTATTTCAAGCCCAGCAAGGAATTGAAGGACTTGGTCAACGGTAGTCCCGCGAAGACTGAGTAAAGTGAAGCCTGAATAATGGATCGGCTGTGGACTCCGTGGCGCTATCGCTACGTTTCTTCGCATTCGGGAGAAACCTCGCCGGACCGCTGCATTTTCTGTACCCAGCCTGCGGCGAACGAAGACGAGAAGTACTACATCGTGCTGCGCGCGGCCCGCAACTTCGTCATGCTGAATCTGTTCCCGTACACTAACGGGCACCTGCTGATCGCGCCGTATGAGCACGTCGATAAGCTGGTGGACGCGCATCCGGACACCTTGACGGAGATGATGCAACTGGCGGTGCGCTGTGAGGCGGCGCTGCGGGCGCTGTACAATCCAGACGGCATCAACGTTGGCATGAACCTGGGTCAAGCGGCCGGGGCCGGGGTGGCGGGGCATATTCACCTGCATATGTTGCCGCGATGGTCGGGCGATGCGAGTTTTCTTTCGACGGTGGCGGAAACCCGGATGCTGCCAGAGGAACTGGCGGTAACCTACAAACGCCTGAAGGATGCGCTGTCCTAAGCCGCTGTTTCCGTCAGTACCGGCTCTTCTGCCTTTGCTTGCTGGACCTTTTCCACGGCGGCCTGCAGTTCGGTGAGGAACTTCGGTAGTTCTACGGCGATGGTCTCCTCGCTGCAAGCCAGGACTTCGATGGCATAGCGGCCCTTCAACTCGGCCGCGATCTTCTTCCACTGCGGGTTGGCGGTGCCGACCAGGGCGAAGTGCGTGCCGCCGCGGACCTCGGCCAGGCCGAGCGCGTCCAAGTCCGCCAGCAGTCCTTCGAGCGACGCACCGGAGAATAGCAGAGTGTTCATGCTGCCTACGCGATTGACCAGCTCGCGCGCGGAGGCGGGGAAGGCTTCCGCCAGCTTGCTGCGCGAGAGACGCACGGATTCCGGCGTGGAGAGATGACCGTAGAGCTTCAGCAGAAACGGAATGCCGCGCAGACGTGGGATTTCCTCCGATTGCGGCGTGACGATCATGCCTGTCCAGCGGGCCCGCATGCGATCCAGCAGGTCGTCGTAATTGGTGGTGATGGCGGCGGCGAAGGGGATGGCGGCCAGCAGCTCATGGCAGCGGGAGAGCTGAGAGTACTTCGGGATCATGGCTTGGATCTGCCCGCAGTTCATGTGCTCACGATTTTCCGCGCACAGCTGGTTCACCACGGCCTCGGTGCCGGAGGTGGCCATCAGGCGTTGTAGGCGGTCTGAGGCGGCGGGATTGAGCCACCCTTCCACGATGCCGCGATTCACAATGTTGATGACCAACGCGGAGCGGCTGGGGAAGCCCGACTGCATGCTGAGTCCCGCGCCGGCCCACAGCACGCTGCGCGAAGCGGCGGTCCGTTCGATGAGGAGGGTGGGAGGCGGCGAAAGGGTAGCGGGAGCTAATTCTCCACCTACGCCGCCAGCCCGGCCTCCCAGTATCTTCGCGAAGAGTTTGAGCAGTTGGCGCAGCAGCGTGGGCGCCAAGGCGACCAGGAGCGCCACCATCATGTTCAGCAGTGCGAGCATGGTGGCCATGCGGCCCTGCGACGTGAGCCGTGCTTCGGACCCCAGTTTGAATAAGGCAGTGCCGGAGGTTCCGCTGACGGCCAGTCGTCCGGAAGACGATGCCAGAACCGACCCAGGCGCTGCGTCGGCGATCTGGTAGTCTTCCTCCTTTTGCCGTGGACTGGTGGCCACCCAAACCTGATCAAACGCTCCAGTGGCGATTAGCGTGCCTTGGTGAGAGGCGACCGACTGCACCGCACCGGGGGTGTTGCGCGTTTCGCCCTGGTAGCGCAAGAGGCCGCCCGAGATGGCGGCCATGGCTCCAGGAGCCGGAATTACAAGGGTGTAGGGACTCGCCGGGGCGGGCAGGGTTTCTCCACTGGTCCAGTGGCCATTGCGGTAGCGGTACAGGCTCGCCGTGGCGGCGGTTCCGGTAGCCAGGTAGTCGCCGTTGCTGACGGCCTGTTCCAAGGCACCAGCCCCGAGGGCATGCGCGGGAAACGCTTCGCCGGTGTTCGGGTCCCAGCGGTGGACCACGCCATCCGCGAAGACAGCCGCGATGCTCTCATCGGAGAGAAAGGTAAGCGTGCGCGGATTCCCGGAGGGCAGGGGGAAGCTCCGGGGGGATTCGGAGTCCGCAGTGCGGATCCACAGCCGCGGCGGTGCGATCCAGGCGACTGCGTCCAGGTCCGGGGCGGCTGCCCAGGCAGAGTTGGCTGCTGGAATCTGGAATTGGCGGGCCGCGGTGCCGGGGCTGGCCTCGCGGCGGATGGTGAGGAGTCCTGCGTCCGTGCGCGCGCCCACCAGGGCGTTGCGGGAATCGAACCAGACCCGGTCAAAGCGCTGGGCGATCATGCCGGCGGGCGTGGTGATCACGTAGGTTCGGGTCTGGAAGCGGTAGGCGATGAAGCCCAGCACCACGGCGAACGCCAGAAACGTGGCAGCTATCTTGAACCGGAGCAGGGACTTAGAGAAATCCAAGAACGCGGGCCGGTGGGTGCTGGACATAGTACCAGGGAGATCGGCGGGGTAGGGTCAACGCTGTAGCTCTCCGCAGACTGCCGGGCACCGTATGCCTATGTCCTGAAAGCTCTGCGCCGCAAGCCCAGGGCTGCCAAGCCCAACAGGCCGAGTCCCACCGAGGACGGCTCCGGTACCGCGTTATCCAGCGTGCCGGACTGGGTTAGGTTGCCAGGCAATCCGAGAGTACCGTTGCCGCTGGGCACGCCTGGGGAAGCCACTGTGAACCGAAGCGCGTAGTCAGCCGGTGCGTGTCAACGACTTTGAGACACTCCGGGATGGAGTTTAGAGAGTATTTTCGTCTGAGCTTTGTGGTTTGTTGATCCAGACCTCCTTTGGAAGGGGCAGCGGAGTAGGGGGCCTGCGGACGAACCTGTCCGGGCGAGCCAAGT
>CANFEY010000024.1 GCA_947446025.1 Bryobacterales bacterium | reverse complement strand
CGCGCGTATAACTCCACTGTGTACACCTCTCCGGTGTTCCACAAACACAGAATGTCTGCTGGAACCAGTTTCCCGGCGGTCTACTTTCTCTCCGCCGTAACGCCGCTCTCGCGGCGTCTACTGGTCTAGTTTGTCAGCGGCGCTTATATCGTGCCGATGACCAGCTGCGGTACCAGCGCAAACGAGGGCACGGCCGCGGCGATCTTGCGATGGATCCCGGCAGGTCGTGATTTTCGCCAAAACGAACCACCACGTGTCCCTGGCTCCGGTACTTGCCCATCGATATCGAACTTCCAACCCGCTGCCGCCTTTGCGCGATCGATGTGTCCTTGGATCGCCGCCTGATCCTGCGCCATCAAGGCGACGCTTGCGAGCGCGCACGACGCGAATAGTTGCTTCGTCATTTCCCGGCGCCCTTCCCCCCGGCCTCGTCGCGCACGCGCTGATTGAACTTGTACTCTTCAGTGGGCACGCAGTAGATCTGCTCATCCCACCGTTTCGCCTTCTCGCGTCAATCTTGAACATCTTTGTGTCGCTGACCCAGGGACGCGTGTAGGTCTCCGGATCGCTGAGCGTCAACGTGAGCTCGATGGTATCCCAGCCACGTGCGGTCGTCAAACCCATTGCTGTCGACCACGAACACGTTGTCTTCCCAATGGCCAACTGAGGTGCCGTTCCACGTAAGATCGATCTTGTCAGCCGTCGGCGTTGCGATTGAAGATGTCTGTGGAACTGTACTGCATCAGGTTTCGAAGAGGTAGGCGTTGGCGAACTCGATGTCGGCAGCGAATATTTCGTCGCCGAAGATGCGGTCACTCGCCGCCTCATAGCGCCACAGGAGTAGTTGCAGGTCTTCGAGATCCTTCTGCCTGCGATAGGGCTCGTCGAGATACGCGATGATCTTCAGCAACGCAAGCACTCTCGGTGGGGCCACCCTGAACTGCACATCTGGGGCAAAGACGATTCGCGTCGCTTGCGTGAAGATGTGATCAACGCCGGCGAGGCTCATAACAAACTGGCTTTCGGGCCAGACAATCTGCTTGGCGGCACGAAGCCTTGGCCCAGCAGGCGCAAGGTCGATCAGAGAACCTCTTGGTGCGCGCCAGCGATGTTCCCTGTTGAGTTCCTGCATTCTTCGAGCGGCCAGTGCCTGCTGGTGTTGCCCGTTGGCTGGGATCGCAAATTCTGACACGGACAATGGAACGGCGCCATCAGTTGGGCCTGGACTCTTATGACCGCTTCTTCCCCAATCAGGACAAGCTGCCCAAAGGTGGCTTCGGAAACCTGATCGCGTTGCCGCTTCAGAAAGTTCCGCGAGAGTCTGGGCACGCGGAATTTCTTCACGATGACTTGCGGCCGTATCGAGCAGGTTGGAGGGGTTGACCATCGAGCGCGGCTGCCGCCACTGATCCGAGTCTAAGTTGCGGGCCGCGTGTATGGAGTCCGTTCCCCCAGACGTGGCCCCTTTGCCATTTCATCCTACACAAAGGGCATGTTTCTCACGATCACAGATGGTTGATCGTGGTTCTCTCGCTCTGAATTTTATGAGAAACCTGTCCCAACAAGAGAGGCTGGTCGGAATTCCTGTGCGCTTTCAAAAAGGCTCTAATGGAAACATCTGGCTAGGGTTCGACATCGTCGGTCTTTTTCGGGGCGGATTCAGGGCTTCACGTTAGCTCGACCGTCACACAGCATTTGCAGACCGGAGCCCAGCGTGACGCTCCATGCGTTGGCGCAGCATCTGGCGGGCTCGCGAAAGGCGGCTTTTGGCGGCGGGTTCACTGATACCCAAGCGCGCGGCCACTTCTTCGGTAGACAGCTCCTGTAGATCTCGTAGGTCCAGGACTTCCCAGAAAATGGGAGGCAGCCTGCGCAACTCCTCGCGCAACTGAACCGTGAGCTGCTGTTGGCCGAGGGTGGTTTCTTGGCTGGGTTGCACGTCGATGGGATCAAGGACAATCCCATCCTCCCTCCCATCATCGAGAGGCTGGAGGGATGCACGCCGCTTGGATCGCAGGTGCATAAGGCTTTGGTTCATGACAATCGTGCGCATCCATGTAGAGAATTTCGCCTCCATATGAAACGAACTGATCCGTTTCCACGCGTTCATAAAAGACGTCTGAACTTGATCCTCGGCGTCCTCACGGTTCTTTACAACCGACAGGGCAAGGCGCATGGACGCGCTCGTCGTCCGCAGCATCAATTCTTGAAAAGCTTCCTGATCGCGGGCCTGTGCGAGCCGAACCAGATCAGCCTCATCGATTTCCGTCAATGGCCTAGGCAGGTTCATAAATTGCGCGAGTCATCCGTTGTGCATAGCGACGTGTAGCATGGCCTGTCGGCGGCACTGCGGTGGCGGTAGGCGCTGGCGACCAACCCTTGCTCCAAGAAAAACACGCCTGGCATTTGGGTGGCGTCAGCGGAAGGACGGCCGACGCCATGTCCTCGCCCAATCGCGGCCATCAAGCCCCTGACCCAAACTTTCGGGCCGAAAAGTTGCTGCCAGGAACCTTTCTTGAGTCCAAAAGCGCGGTACAGTTCCTGATTCGCGTCGCAAATCCGATCCACATCCGAGAAGCCATGCCGTTTCACCAACTGCTCGATGCCAGCTCGATCTCCCATGTGCACCAGGACGATTCGGGTGCCATTGCTTTCAATTTCCTCCCGCAAGCTGGCGATGTCGGCTACCGCCTCGCGGCCAAACGTGCAACCAGCATGCCGGAGAAAAACCAGCAAAAGCGGAGAGGCCTGGACTAAGTCCACGAGCCGTTCGCCAGATTCTGTCGAAGTGCGTTCCAGGACGCCCGCAACGCCCGTGACGTCCCAATCGGCAACCTGTTTTTCAAGCGAAATTGCGCTCATTCGCTCTCCTGAGATTTGGATGTCCCGGGCATCGGGGTAGGCGCATTATTTTGTGCCGGTTGTTTTCAAGCATATCTGGGTATGCTGCCGATGTCCATGGAAGTCCGGGCGGCGCAAACTTACTTTTAGCGCGCAAGCTGCGATAGCGCGGCCAACACCTCCGCGCTATGGCTCGCCGGAGAGACGCCGGTCCATACTCTGGCGATCTTGCCTTCCGGATTGATCAGGAACGTGTTCCGCGAGGACATCTTGTAGACCAGCAGGTTCGTCAACGAGCCATATTGACGGGACACATCCCGTTTGGAATCGGCCAGCAGCTTGAACGTGAGACCCTGCTTGGCGCAGAACTCCTTGTGGCTACCAGTAGAGTCCACGCTGACCCCGACGACAACGGCGCGCTTTTGATCGTACTTCGGGAGATCACGTTGAAAATTGTGGGCTTCAATCGTGCATCCGGTGGTCCCGTCCTTCGGGTAGAAGTACAACACCACCCACTTGCCCTTGAAGTCATGCAAGCTGACCTTGCTTCCGTCTTGGGATGGAAGCGTAAAATCAGGAGCTGTCTGGCCGGGCCGTGGAACACTGTCGGCGGCGGGAAGAGTAGCCGCGAGCAGAAGAGTACTAAGCAGAGTTTTCATTGGATCCCTTCTCACATCTCACAATATCGCTTGGTCACCCGGTGCCGATGCCGGAACATTTCATACAGGCCCAGGCGCACGGCCCACCCAAATAGATAATTGATCCACACGCCCCCCGGCAGTTGAAACATCACGCGGTCGGTCAATTGCGTGGTGGAACCTACTTGCTGAAATTCGTGACGGTGAACCCACTCAGCGAATGGACCGCCGACCTGCCGGTCTTCAAACAAGCGATTCCTTTCGTAAGCCGTGTGCAGAGCGAGCCATTGGAACGGCCCAATCCGGAGTTCCACCTGCGAGCCGGCTTCAATCCCACCCATCTTGCGGAGCACCCGCACTGGTGGGAACGGTGGACTTAGCAGGCGCAACGCGTCTTCACGCTCATGAAATCCAAACACCGTTTCAAGGGGCGCCGCAATGAGGACACTCTTGATGAATGTGGGCACGTTCAGCGGTCCATCCGGCCTCTTTCGGCAATGCCCCGGAGCATTCCGCCGAAAACAAATTCGTGCAGGGGAAAGACGGAATACCAGTAGGCGCGTCCGAGCACGCCTTTCGGGTCGAAAGTAGCTGTTTGCCGGATGAGAGAACCGGTGGAATCGCCCATGACTTCGAACTCTAGCCAGGCCCGGCCTGGGAGCTTCATCTCCGCGACCAGCCGTAGCAGGCGGCCGGGATCGAACAACTCCACGCGCCAGAAGTCCACAGGGTCGCCCACGCGAAGCGAGTCGGGATCTCGGCGACCGCGCCTCAATCCGACCCCGCCCAATAGGCTGTCCAGCCAACCGCGGAGTTGCCACAACCAGTTCGCGTAGTACCATCCCGTAGTGCCGCCAATTCGCCGGATCGCCGCGAAAGCTTCCGTAGGAGAAGCGCTAGTGTGGACAGTCCGCGAATCCGTCATCAGATGTTGCCCCTCCGCGTTTAGGGCTGCAGCAATGGCCTCGCGAAACCCGCAGGGTCGAATCTTGAATTCCGTTAGAGCGGACGGATCCTCAACAATCGTGGCATGGCAGATGCTGTCGACCAATTTGCGACCAACCCGAACGTACAGCGGCGTTACCAATCCGAGCCAAAGACTCGACAACCGTGGTGTTAGGAACGGAACCGAGATCACGAAACGCCGGAGCCCGCGTTGCCGAGCGTACTCCTCCATGAGGCCTCCGTACGACACTTGATCCGAGCCTCCGATTTCGAAGATCCGGCTTCCTTTAAATGACAAGTCCAAGGCTGCTAGCAGGTAGGAAGTCAGATCGGCGATGGCGATTGGCTGCGCCGCCACGGAGACCCAGCGCGGAGCGATCATGACCGGAAGGCGCTCGACGAGAGCCCGGATCATTTCAAACGAGAGACTGCCCGGTCCGATTACCACCGACGCGCGGAACTCGACGACCGGAACACCCGTCGATCTGAGAATCTCACCCACTTCGTGGCGGCTGCGCAAGTGTGCGGAGAGCTTCTCCCCGCCCTGCCCGAGCCCACCGAGATAAATGATACGTCGAATGCCCGCCTGGTGGGCTGCGTTGGCGAAGTTCTGTGCGGCGGCACGGTCCTGCACCTCGAAGGACTGGGTCGACGCCATCGAGTGAACTAAATAGTAGGCTGTGTCCACTCCGGCCATTGCTGCTTGCACGGACTCGATCTTTAGGACGTCACCGACTACGACCTCAACCCCGGAAGGTTCCTCAGCGATCAGGTCCTGCGGCCGACGCACCAGGCACCGGATAGCGTAGCCTTTGGAACGTAGAGCCTTGAACAGTTGTCCGCCGATGTAGCCCGTGGCGCCTGTGACTAGAATAAGTGGTTCCATTGCCTTCTCTCTCTACCTGCGTTTGACAAGGGCGAGAAATTCGTCTCGGGTGGCCTTATTATCGCGGAATTCGCCCAACATCGCGCTGGTCACCGTGGAAGAATGTTGCTTCTCAACTCCGCGCATCATCATGCAGAAGTGGCTTGCCTCGCACATCACTGCAACGCCCCGAGGGTCCACGGCACCTGCAACCCCTTCCGCGACTTCCTGGGTCAATCGCTCCTGAACCTGCAAACGCCTCGCGAACATATTCACGATTCGAGGAATCTTACTCAGTCCGATCACTCTGTCCGTCGGGAGGTAAGCGATATGCATCTTGCCGAAAAACGGAAGCAGATGGTGTTCGCACATGCTAAAGAATTCAATGTCTTTCACCAGCACCATCTCATCGAACTTCACCGCGAAGAGCGCCCCGTTGACCAAATCCTCCACGCGGGTCTGAGAGCCACTGGTGAGGAAGCCCATGGCCTTTTCCCAACGTTCCGGGGTTCTCGCCAAACCCTCGCGGGCTGGGTCTTCGCCCAAGAGTTCCAATACATCCCTTAGGTGCGAGCCGATGCCCACACGTTCCGGAGACATGATTCTTACGGTCGCTAGCGGGCTCACAGTGATATTCACTCCCTTACTGTTGATGCGCTCGGTCGTTCAATCGGCGCATTGGTTTTCACGGGCCTTGCGATCCTGCTAACGAAAAAGAAATTGAGGCTACAGGATAAACGGGTTCATCACACTTGCGTAACGGTCAGAACCATTACCAAGGAGAATTAAAATGAAACATTTCTTACCCGTACTAGCCCTGCTCGCTGGAGCAAGCATGCACGCCTCTGCTGCCGACATCGTCGACACTGCGGTTGCAGCCGGAAACTTCACCACGCTCGTCGCAGCCGTCAAGGCCGCGGGCTTGGTGGATACATTGAAGAGCGCCGGACCCTTCACGGTGTTCGCTCCGACCGACGAAGCTTTCGCCAAGCTGCCTGCCGGGACAGTCGATGCTCTGCTGAAAGACCCGGCCAAATTGAAAGACATCCTCCTGTATCACGTCGTCTCCGGAAAGGTCATGGCAGAAAGCGTCGTCAAGATGAAGGGCGCAAAAACCGTGCAGGGCGGCACCGTCAAGATCCAGGCCATGGGCGGCAAGGTCATGGTGGACAACGCGCAAGTGGTCAAAACGGACATTAGCACCGACAACGGTGTGATCCACGTGATCGATACAGTGATTCTTCCCTCAGGGAAATAGTCGCGTCTCCTGTTCAGTAGATGGGCTCCCGCAAGCGGGAGCCTTTTTCTTCTACTCAAACAATTCGGCGATGCGCTGGGACCGGTAATCAAAGATCCTCCGCACGTCATCCTGGACCTTGATCGCGTGAACGATTCTCCCCAGTATCCCGAACGGCAGGATATAGCGCACCACATCGATCATTTTGGTCTGATCGCCGTGTGCCTCAAAGAGATGCGTGTGGTGCCACAGTTTGTACGGCCCCGATCTCTGTACATCGACGAAACGGTTGGGCTCGTCCCAGCGGCGGATCTCCGTTCGCCAATGAATCGGGAGGCCGTGTAGTCGCAGGCGGTAACGAATCTCCGTCCCCTCCGAAACTGTCTTGCCCATAGTGGAGAGTATTCGAAAGTCCAGCCACGGCGGAGTGATCGCCTCCAAGTTGTGGGCGTCGGCGAAAAATGGGAAGACTTCGTGGACAGGGCGCGGGATCCACTGTTCTCGCCGCAAGGTATGAAACTTCATGCTCTTGCGCTCTCGAACAAGTAGTGCGAAACGATCCATTCCGTGCCGTTTCGATAACCCCACAGTTCCGCGCAGGCCATAAAGAAGATGCGCCAGCGAACCAACCATTTCAGCGCAGCAGCCTGGCCATACACGGACGCGAAGAGGCTCAGTAGTTCATGGCGGTGTTCATCCATGTTGGCGAGCCACGCTTCAGCGGTCTTTTGGTAATGTTGGCCATTCACCGCCCAATGATTGCGGATCTTTACGTCGTCTTGAAAATAGAGCAGGAGATTGTCGCTGGGCATCTGGCCGCCGGTAAAGAAATGCTGGGCCATCCAATCACTCGAATCGCGGACGTCAAAGGGATAGGCGAAACGGTAGTGAGTGAAGATGTGGACAAAAAACAATCCATGTGGCCGCATCCACGACGCAATCCTTTGGAGCAGGAGTTGATAGTTCCGCACGTGCTCCATCATTTCGACTGACACGATGCGGTCAAACTGGTGGCCAGCATCGAAGTCATTGATGTTCGCCGTGACGATACGGAGGTTCGTGAGGCCGCGATTGCGGGCTTGCTGTTCTATATATTGGCGTTGCGAGTTTGAATTCGATACGCCGACCACCGCGCTGCTCGGGAAACGCGCGGCGGCGTAGAGCGAGAAAGCTCCCCAACCGCAGCCGAGATCCAAGATGGAATGTCCGTCCTCGATTCTCGCGCGCTCGGAGGTGAGGTCCAGCATGCGTTGCTCGGCTTGGTCGAGCGTGTCGCCCGCTTGCCAGTAGCAGCAACTGTATTTTCGGTAAATCCCCAGCACGGAGGCGAAGAATTCGGCGGGAACTTCGTAGTGCTGCTCATTCGCCGCGCGCGCATGGATGGCGATGGGACTCGCCTTAAGCTGCTCGATGTAGCTCGTCAGGTGAGCCTGCTGGAGTTCTAGGCCGCCCTTGTTCTCGTCTCGGAGACGCTGCGAAATCAGGCGGCGTATCCCAGCCCGCAAGACTGCGTCCGGAACCATATCGCGCTCGACAAGGGGTTCGTACCAAGCTGCCTTGGGTTGCTCGATATTCTGTTCGGCTGGAATGGCCCGCATCGCTGTCCTAACGCGCCTCCTTCGGTGGCCAGGGCACGAATGCGCTGGTGGTTTCTTGATACCTGCGGTACTCTTCGCCCCGCGTTCGAAGGGCTTGGGCCTCAGTCGCTGGAATTCCGGTCACGCGAAGCACGAAGTACAAGATGAGCAGAGGGGAGATCAGTCCCCAGTATCCGCCAGGGGATCCGAGGGCGAATAACGCAAAGGCTACCCAGATCAGCCATTCAAAGAAATAATTCGGATGGCGCGAGTAGCGCCACAGTCCTACTTGGCAAGTGCGGCCCTTGTTGGCCGGGTCAGACTTGAACTTGTTGAGTTGCGCATCCGCAGCAGCTTCGCCCGCCATGGCCAGCGTCCATAGGGCGACAGCCATCCACTCAAGCGGTGTGACCCAGGGAGTCGCGTTGCGCACCGCCAAGAGAAATGGGGCCGCGAGCACAACGCACAAGAGCGCCTGGAATTCAAAGAACAGCAGAAACTTGAAAGAGATATTGGTTTTCCACTGGCGTCGGAGTTCTTGATAGCGGCCCTCTTCCGGATGCCCGATGATACGGGTCGCAAGCAGGTAAATGGAAAGGCGAAATCCCCAGATGCCTGCCATGCCAGCGATCATCACCGACCGAAGCCAGTAGCCTTCACCCAAAACAGCGAAAAGAATTGCCAGCATAGCGAGGCCTCCCGCCCAGCCCGCATCCACGATGGCGGCGTTTCCTGTTCCTAAATGGATCAACCAGAGCAGCAGCATCAGCGCAGCCACGCTTGCCCCGCCGATCAGCACCATCGTGAGTTGTTCATTCATCTCCGCAGCAATGCCTCCGCAGGTTCGTGGGGTTTCAAGCGGAAGAGCTGGATCAGGACATACAGCGACATGGCGATGTTCCCCAGACCTAGGATCAGAACCAGCCACACGATGCGGGACCAGAGAGAGCTTTCTTTGTACGCTACCCAAATGAAAAAAGTGATGAACCCAAAGTAGGCGTCATAGAGCGTTGCCACCGCCCATGGGTTGGCGGCATACGAATCCCAGGCATCCCAAAGGCTGACGGCAAGGCTGGTGCGGATGGTGAGCACGGTCATCCACAGGAATATGCCAGCGAACAGAATCTTAAGCGCCGTCTTCATCGGTTTCTCCAATTCCGGCACTGGTCTTCAAGCGCCGGAAGGTCCTTCAATATAAGGGTCTTTCTCCCCAGCTTGGACAGATTGAGCTCGGCGCTGGCCGCTCCACCGATCCACAACTCAGTGGACTCAGGTATGGCGGCGGCAATCGCCCGTAGCTCCTTCGTCGTGGTTTTGTTGGTTACCGTGACCGCAAGCAAGACCACCGTCGCGGAAAGGCGTTGCGCGGCTGCGCCAATTTCGCGAGCGGGAAGATCCGTTCCAAGCGAGATCGCCTCGATGCCCGCCATGGATGCAAGCATTGCGGAAGCGAGAATGCCAAACTCGTGCGATTCGCCAGCGGGTGTTGCAAGAACCATCTTCATCGTGGGGTTGGACGTTCGGAACAACGCCACCATGCTGCCCAGAAGATTGCGAAGCAGTTGCGAGACCAGATGTTCCTGGGCGATAGCGAGTTGGCCGTCGTGCCAGCGAGTTCCTACCTCATACATGAGCGGTAGAACCACACGGTAGAGCAAGTCTCGGGGGCTAAGAGCGGCCGCCAGCCGACACAGTTCATCACCAGCAGCTCTAGAATCAAATCTCTCAATCGCGGCCAAAACGGGACCCAGGATGTCGGCAGACCGCTCAGGTTCGCGAGGAGTCCGATTGAGCGGCGGCGCGAGGAGCTTCTTCAATTCCTGATCCTTGAGCGACGCGATTCCGCCAATGGCGTGCCCTTTCTGCACCAACTGATTCAGTATCAGCAGACGCTCTATGTGCGCCGTGCCGTACTGGCGGCCGCGATCAGAGCGTTCCGGCACGACAGCTTGGTAGCGCCGCTCCCACGCGCGAAGCGTGTCCAGGCTGAGACCGGTGATTTTCGCTACGGCGCGAATCGGATAACTGGTTTGCATCCTGTTTGAGCATAACCGAGCCCGTCAGCTACGTCAAGACATTGTCATGGACAGCCCATTGACAACGGAGCGGAACTCCGCTAAGAATGAGTTGTGAACGCCTTTCCATCGAGAGTCCGGTACCAGTTCGGAGCGGTTCTTTTCTTTGTGTTGCTGCACGCGGGCGTAGTGGGCGCTTGGTGGACTCCACCGACTGCGTCCCTACTGGTCTGGCTGGCTGCAACTTACGCAATCCGCATGTTCGGCGTGACGGCAGGCTACCATCGCTACTTCGGGCACAGGAGCTACAAGCTTGGTCGAGTGGCCCAATTCGCCATGGCCTTCTTGGCTCAGAGCTCGGCGCAAAAGGGCGTTTTGTGGTGGGCGGCGCATCATCGCCTGCATCATCGGGAATCAGACCGGGAGCACGATGTTCATTCGCCCAATCGCCGCGGATTCTGGTGGGCACATGTGGGCTGGATTCTCTCCAACGATTTCGACGATTACGATACGCGCGCGGTGGCCGAGTTCTTGAAGTTCCCGGAAATTCGTTGGCTGGACCGGCATCACTGGGTTCCGACTGTTGTCTTCGGCACCACCGTGGCGCTCCTCGGCGGATGGCCCGCATTCTTGTGGGGCTTCGTCGTTTCCACCGTCCTGCTGTACCACTGCACTTTCGCAATTAATTCGTTGGCTCATCTGTGGGGGACGCGCCGCTTCGATACTCCCGATGAAAGCCGCAACAACTGGTGCCTAGCCCTCATCACGTTGGGCGAGGGCTGGCACAATAATCATCACCACTCACCTGGAAGTTGCCGCCAGGGAGAGCGCTGGTGGGAGTTGGATATCACCTACTTGGCACTGAAGGTCCTGAGCTGGATGGGCATCGCGCAAGACTTGCGGCCGTTCCGCAAGGCGGTCACATGAAGAGGATCGCCATAATCGGTTCCGGGATCTCCGGGCTCTCCGCGGCTTACTACCTGAGCCGCAAACACGAAGTCCACGTCTTTGAAAAAGACAACCGGCTTGGCGGCCACACGCATACGGTGATGGTGGATTCTGAAGGCGGGCCGATTCCCGTCGACACAGGTTTTATCGTTCATAACGACCGGACCTATCCAAACTTCTGCCGGCTAATGGAGGAGCTGGGAGTTGCGACGCAGCCGAGCGACATGTCCTTCGCGGTGACCGAGCGCGGAGGAGCGTTTGAGTATTCCAGCCATGGCCTCGCCGGGTTCTTTGCCCAGAAGAGCAACTACCTGTCACCGCGCCACTACACTCTCTTGCGTGAGATCCTGCGCTTCAATCACTCGGCACCCAAGGTGCTGAACGATCCGGACGCAGATGGCGTAACCCTGGCAGCGTTTCTTGAGGCGGGCCGGTACGCACCGGTATTCGTGGAACGCTACCTGATCCCGATGGCGGGCGCTGTGTGGTCCATGGCTCCTGACGTGGTGCCCAAGTTTCCCGTAACGACGCTCGTTCGCTTTATGCAGAATCACGGTATGTTGGGAATCAACACCCATCCCCAGTGGAAAGTGATTCGCGGCGGCAGTCATTCTTACTTCGCTCGACTAACCGCACCGTTCCGGGAACGGATTACTCAGGACACGACGATCTCCGCAGTCGAGCGTTGCGATTCGGGTGTGACACTGAAGTTTCGGGAAAGGCCCGCCCAGCAATTCGATGAAGTCGTGTTCGCGTGCCACGGAGATCAGATCTTGCCGCTGCTCGCACATCCGACAACTCCAGAGCGCGATGTACTGGGCTCGTTCACTACGACCCGCAATGAGACTTGTTTGCACACTGACGCGACGCTGTTACCGAAGCGACCAGCCGCAAGGGCCTCGTGGAATTACCTGCTGGGTGATTCCGGCAAAGTGACTGTCACCTATCACATGAACCGGTTGCAATCCCTCAACACGGCCGAGGACTATTGCGTCACCTTGAACGCGAACGGCTCGATCGATCCGGGGCGGGTGTTGCGGCGGATGGTCTACGAACACCCGCTGTACACGCAGGCGGCCATTCGCAGCCAAGAACGCTGGCCGGAAATCAGTGGAAAGAACCGAACACATTTCTGCGGAGCATACTGGTTCTACGGCTTCCACGAAGATGGAGTGCATAGTGGCATGCGTGTAGCGGAGACCTTGGGGGTGCGTTGCTCATGATTCCCGCACCCGGGCTCTATACCGGCACCCTACGTCACCGGCGGTTTCAACCGGTCCACCACGAGTTCACTTACTCGCTCTTCATGGCCTGGCTGGATATTGACCGCATTCCCGAATTGATGGGGCAATCGCCGTGGACCAGCTACAACCGCTTCAACTGGGCGAGCTTCGAGGAACGAGACCACTTTGGAGATGCCCGGCGGTCCTTGCGCGAGCGCGTGCAGCAAGATGCTCGTGCCCACGGCATTCCTTTGGCCGATGGACCAATCTTCCTGCTGACGCATCTCCGTTACCTGGGTTACTGCTTCAATCCCATTTCCTACTTCTTCTGCTATGACCGCAGTGGTCACTTGGATACGGTACTCGCCGAAGTGAACAGCACCTTTGGCGAGAGCCGCAATTACTGGCTATCGCCCCAAAACCAGAGTCCCTCGGTAAACGCACTACGCTACCGCTGCCCCAAGACGATGCACGTGTCTCCGTTCATGGGGATGGACTTGGACTACGAGTTCGTCCTGACGGAACCCGGGGACCGGCTGGTGGCTCATATGAACACAATCGAGCAAAGCCCACAGGCGCAGCCCTTTTTTGATGCTACCCTTGCGCTCGATTGGCAGCCCTGGAACTCACGGAGCCTCGGCAGGGTGCTGCTTCGTCATCCGTGGATGACCGCCAAAGTGATCGGCACCATCCATTGGCAGGCACTGCGTTTGTTTTTGAAACGAGTCCCCGTCTTCACGCACCCGGCTAAATTACGGCCGCCCATTCAGAAGGTAGCCAAATGATCATGAAAATGAGTTTTGCGCGGAAGAGCGTCTTCCGTATGCTGGAAAATCTGCGCCATGGTGCGCTGGAAGTGATCTGCCCGGAACGGTCCTATCTCTTTGGGGAGGCGGATACGGGCTTACGGGCCTCGATTGCGATTCACAACGAGCGCTTCTTTTCGCGAGTCCTCTGGGGCGGTGACGATGCGGCCGGTGATTCGTACGTGGATGGCGACTGGTCCTCTCCGGACCTTGTCGCCGTGGTACGTCTGGCTGCACGAAATCTCTCCGAACTCGAAGGCGGGAACCCGCTTCTTTCCATGGCCAACCGCCTTTACCACCGTATGCGATACCGGTTGAACCGCAATACCTTCAGGGGCAGTAGGCGCAATATCCAGGCACACTACGACCTGAGCAATGATTTCTTCCGCTTGTTCCTTGACCGGAATATGGTCTATTCGAGTGCGGTTTACAGAAATGCCAGCGATTCGCTGGAAGACGCGCAGGTGGAGAAGCTCGACCGCATCTGCCGCAAGCTGCGTCTCTGTCCGGGAGACCGCGTCCTCGAGATCGGAACCGGCTGGGGAGCGTTCGCCCTGCACGCCTCCCGTAACTACGGCTGCAACGTCACGACGACCACGATCAGCCGCGAGCAGCACGACGAAGCAAAACAGTTATTCGCCAACGCCGGAGACGCTGGCCAGCGGATCACTCTGCTGATGGAGGACTACCGCAATCTGCGCGGATCGTTCAACAAGCTGGTTAGCATCGAGATGTTCGAAGCCGTTGGCCTCGAATACTACGACGCGTTCTTCTCAGCCTGCGACCGGCTGCTGACGGCGGATGGGTCCATGGTAATGCAGGCGATCACTATGAATGAACATCGTTTTGACACCTACCGCAAGCAGAGCGATTGGATCCAGCGGCGCATCTTTCCGGGCGCCCAGTTAGCTTCCATTGGAGAAATTATTAAGTCGCTCGTCCGATCGACGCATCTCGCTCTATATGACGTCGAGGATATTGGATTGCACTACGCATACACGTTAGCCGCATGGCGAGCCCGGTTCCATGACTCCATGCGGGAAGTCCGCGAGCTGGGTTTCGACGACCGCTTCTGCCGCATGTGGGACTACTATCTGGCCTATTGCGAGGGCGCGTTCCGGGAGCGGCGCATCAGCGACGTCCAATTGATGCTGACTAAGAACGCAAATCCCAAACCGCTCTTCAGCGAGCCTTGGACGGATACTGCCGAAAAACAAGAACACCAAAAGGTGGCACACGCATGAAACTACTCTCGCTCGCGCTAGCAACTTCTATGATGACTTTTGCCGCAAATGGAGTGATGACAGTAGGGGAACGCCTGCCTGAATTGAAGGGCGAGTTTCTCACTGGCCGGGATGCGCCCCTGCCCGGCGCGGCTTCCGGGCGCGTCGCCCTGCTGCTTTTCGGTTTTAGCTACGATTCTCGATTCGCCGTGGAAGCCTGGACCAAACGTTTTCGCGGGGACTTCGACAAGACTCCCCAGGTAACGTTCTACGAAATCCCCATGATCGGCGGGATGGCCCGCATGGCGAAATGGTTCATCGACGGCGGAATGCGTCGCGGGACTCCGAAATCGGACCACGAGAATGTGATCACTGTTTATGGCGGCACGGGACCTTGGAAGCAGCGCCTCGGAGTCAAGGACGAGAAATTCGCGTATCTTGTATTGCTCGATCAGCAGGGCAACGTGGTGTGGCGTCACGCCGGGCCCTTCGAGGAGGCCCCTTACAACAAGTTGTCGCACCAGATTCGCAAGCTCTTGCCGGAGCAATAAGCTTCATGAAGATCATTGCTCTCTTCATCTGTTCTCTTTCGCTGGTTGCCCAGGACACCTCTGGTACCGGGACGATTACCGGCCTCGTGCGAGATAGCGCGGGTCTTCCCACTGCTGGAATTCAGGCTTGCGTCGTGGAAAGTGACCGTTGCGCGACTTCGGACGAGAACGGAATAATCCGTCTGCGAGATCTGCGACCTGGCGTCTACAGGCTCAACGTATCTCTTGCGGGCGCGGCCGCCATGCAGACCGGTGACCTCGAAGTTCGGGCAGGGCTTGAAGCCAACATCGAGATCAAACTGCCGAACTTCAATGCGGGAGTACAATCCATCACCGTGACGGAAGCCGTCTTCATCGAGCCCGAGGAAATCAAGACCTCCGGGTTCCTGGTTCAGTCGCGAGAAATCTATCAGAGCGCCGGAGCGCTGCAGGACGTTTCGCGCTACGTTCAATTGCTCCCCGGCGTCGCAATCGGGGCGGACGATTTCCGCAACGACATTATCGTCCGTGGCGGAAGCCCACTCGAGAATCTGTTCATCGTGGACAACATCGAGGTGCCGAACATCAACACTTTCGCCAACTTCGCCTCGGCGGGCGGAACCGTTGGTATTCTAGATGCCGCATTGATCCAGGACGTCAGCTTCTTAACCGGAGGCTATCCAGCGCCGTTCATCAATCGCACGTCAAGTGTGTTGCAGGTCACCCAGCGGGAAGGGAATCGCGAACGCCTCCAGGGTCGTCTGACGCTGGGTTTCGCAGGCGTCGGAACCATTCTGGAGGGCCCTATCCGCAAGAACCGCGGTTCGTGGGTTATTTCAGCACGCCGCAGTTTCCTGGACCTGTTCACAAAAGACCTTGGTTTCGGAGGCGTCCCCAAGACCTACACGTTCAATGGCAAGGCACTCTACGATCTCACTTCCCGAGATCGCATCTGGGTTGCAAGCCTGGCTGCGGTCGACAGCATTCGCTTGGGTGCAAAAGAAGGCAACAAGAACGACGAAGAAGTCGCGAACTTCGATATCCGTTACAGCGGTTGGCGGAATGCGACCGGCTTCAACTGGCAGCGGTTGTTCGGAGCACGGGGCGTCGGCCTGCTGGGTGTGACGTACTCGCAGGCCAGCGTGAACACTTCGCTCAAGGATCTGGTTAGGAGAAGGATTCTGACGCCGGGGGCGACCATTGACTCCATCATCGCCAACAGCCCCGTCGTGTTTTCGGAAGATTCACGCGAAGGCGAGGGCACCGTGAAGTACGATCTTACTCTGTATGCTCCCTTGATAGGCAAGCTTCAAGCGGGCGGAAGCTACAAGTCTTTCCAGATCCGCTACAACACGGATTCGCCCTTCGGCGTGGATTCGCCGTACTCGCCGCAGCGTGAACTCAATCCATTTTCTCTGCGACGCGATTTTTCGGCTTCGCAATCCGGCGCATACGTGCAGAGCACCCGGAACTATGGCCGACGGCTCAATCTAACTTGGGGTGGAAGGTTGGACCACTACGGGTACCTGGGTGCCACAAGATTCAGCCCACGGGCCGGAGTTAGTTTTCAGATTTCCCAAAAGCTCTCCTGGCGAGCAAGCTATGGCTCCTACTACCAACAGCCGTACTTCCTCTTCCTAGCGTCGTTTCCACAGAACCGTGGCGCCGTGCCTTTTCGATCCGACCACTACGTAACCGGGCTGACATTCATCGCATCTGATACGCTACGTTTCTCCTTGGAAGTCTACCGGAAGAATTACAAGGACTATCCAGTGGCGACTCAGTTTCCCACTCTGTCCCTGGCGAATCTAGGCGACACATTCAATGTCCGGGACATCTTGTTCCCAATGACAAGCGCCGGGCGTGGCCGAGCCCAGGGTCTCGAGATATTCGCTGAGAAGAAGTTCACGGCAAAGTGGTACGCGCAGACCAACCTGTCATTTTCTTCGGCAACCCACGCGGGGTTGGATGGAGTTCAACGACCGGCTACTTTCAACTACCCACGCATCTTCAACCTCACAGGCGGATACAGGTTCAATGCGAAGTGGGAAATTGCGCTGCGAGCTTCCTACCTGTCGGGCCGCCCTTACACACCGTTTGATGTACTCGCGTCGCAGTCCCAGCGGCGCGGCATCTTTGATTTGAATCAGGTGAACGCGGTGCGGCTTCCAGCTTACGGGCGCATTGACGCTCGGGTGGATAGAGTGTTCTCGTACCATGGAAATCCGCTGCGCGTGTTCTTTGGCGCTCAGAACATCATCAACCGCCAGAATATTGCTGGCTACATCTGGAATCGCGGAAGCAATGAGATCCAGGTGAACAAGCAGATTGGCCTATTCCCGCTGATCGGCATCGACTGGAGATTCTAGCTTCATGGCGCGCCGCTGGCTGAAGCCGTTCGTCGATTTGTTGCGGCAAGGCGTATCGCCCAAAGAGATTGCCCTGACCATTGCGCTTGGGCTTGTTCTTGGAATCACCCCCGTGCTTGGTTCGACAACTCTGCTCTGCACCCTTGCCGCCGTAATGCTCAGACTGAACCTCCCAGCGATCCAGTTGGTGAACGGACTGGTCTATCCGCTCCAGCTTATTCTCTTGATCCCGTTCTACAAGTGCGGCGCATGGGCGTTCGGCGCGGATGCTTCAACAATTTCGCTCGAAGCGGTCGCCACCATGATCCGCGCAGACATCGGAAATACAATTCGGAGCCTGTGGGTTGTGACAATGCATGCTCTGGCTGTGTGGCTAGTGTTGGGAGCGGTCGGCGCAACGATTCTCTACGCGCTATTGAGGCCCTTGGTGTATCGACTGCATCAGTCTATCAGCGCGCAGGTGGCCGCAAGATGACGCCTTCGATAGTTTGGTTTCGCAACGACCTGCGGCCGCCGATAATCCCTCGCTAGCTGCCGCTGTAGATCGCGGCGGTCCGGTCATTCCCGTATTCATCTGGCCGTCAGAGGAAGAAGAGCCATGGTTCCCGGGTGCGGCCTCACGCTGGTGGCTCCACCGCTCGCTTGCGGCGCTCACCGCCGACCTTGAGAGACGCGGCTCGCGACTGATTCTTTGCCGTGGGCCGGCCGAAAGGGCCCTAACCGAGCTGGTAAACGCCGCTGGAGCAACCGCCGTATTCTGGAATCACCGCTATGAACCCACGGCGGTCGCAAGCGACGGAGTGTTGAAGAAACTTCTGCGAACTCTGCAACTCCCACAAAGGACGGAACGAAAGGGCGGTCGGAGACGAAAATTGAGGATTGGCTGGGCATCCTGGACACGTTTAGAACTATGGCGGCCCAAAACGCGACGTGGATGCACCCTTGACAACATTGTACTGCGATGGTCGCCCAGGCTACAAAGCAAGATCCCGAGTTGGGCGATAACGACGCATGGATAGGATCCTCGGATATTAGATATACTATCCGTAGGTTCTATCCAATGACGGCTACTGATACGGTGCTGACCAAAGCGCGCCACGTGTTCACTAAACACGGAGGCATGCTCCGCACCAGCAAGGTAATTCGGCTCGGCGTTCACCCCCGAACGCTGTACGCTCTCCGGGACTCGGGCGAAATCGAACAGGTTGGTCGCGGTCTTTACAGGCTCTCAACCGCGCCGCCACTCTCTAGCCCAGATCTGGTCCCCATTGCGATTCGAATTCCGCGCGCGGTCGTCTGCCTGATCTCAGCGCTCGCTCACCATGGTCTGACCACCCAAGTTCCTCATGCCATCGATCTGGCGCTTCCCAGCCATGCTCAGATCCCTAAGATCGATGGTATCCCGCTGCGCGTCTTCTGGTATTCCGAACCATCCTTTAGCGCCGGTATCGAAGTCATTACGATTGACGATGCGATGGTCCAGATCTATTCGCCAGAGAAGACCGTTGCCGACTGCTTCAAGTACCGGAACAAGATCGGACTCGACGTCGCGATTGAGGCTCTTCGAACTTACCGAGAGCGCACGCCGAAGCCGAACTTTCAGGCCATCGCCAAGTTCGCCCAGATCAATCGCGTCCAAAAGGTCATGCGGCCATATCTGGAGGCCCTGCTGTGAGCGGTCGCGACGTGGCGGCCTCGGTCCGGCAGCGATTGCTCAACCAATCTCGCGCCCAAGACCGTCCGTTCCAGGAACTCCTCCAGTACTTCGCCATGGAGCGATTCCTGTATCGTCTGGCGAAGTCTCCGTTCTCTGATCGGTTCGTTCTGAAGGGCGCTCTATTGCTGACCGCATGGCGAGCACCTCTCTCGCGGCCAACCATGGACATAGATCTCGCCGGGAGAACGGGTAACGAGTTGGAGCACATCGCAGAGCTTGTAAGCACGGTGTGCGAACTACCCGTGGAACCAGACGGAATCGACTTCAATCGCGGGTCGATTGAAGTGAGCAGAATCCAGGAGGACGCGGACTACGAGGGCGTTCGAATCAGGTTCCACGCGACGCTTGCCAAAGCGCGAATTCCGATGCAGATCGACATCGGTTTTGGGGACGTCATTGTCCCAGCGCCGACAGAGGTTGAGTATCCAACACTACTCGAATTCCCCGCGCCTGTGCTTCTCGCCTATCCCAAGGAAACCGTGATTGCGGAGAAGATGGAAGCTCTCACCAAACTCGGCTTACTCAACAGCCGCATGAAGGATTACTACGACCTCGCCCTCCTATCCCGGATGTATCCGTTTGAAGAGGAACTCTTGGCCAAGGCCATCGTAGCGACCTTCCGGCATAGAGGAACAACTATCGAAGCTGAGCCGATTGGACTCACCGAGGCGTACGCTGATGATCCAGCCAGGGTCGTCCAATGGCGAGCATTTGTGCATCGAAGCCGCTTCCGCGAAGCTTCTGGAGATCTAGCGCGACTAGTCACCGAGATACGGCAGTTCGCGCTTCCGGTGCTTTCCACCGTCCTGGCCGGGAAGTCGTTCATCGCCTCTTGGAAGCCCGGTGGACCTTGGGAATGAGCACTCATTCATCCGCCAGACCGGCGTTGAGGGACGGTATTGACAGCTGGGCGATTTTATTTTGATATGGGACGGTCTTGGCGCTGGCATTGATACGGTCAGCATCCTTGTGGATGGGACAGCCCGTAAGTTATTGAAAAGATTAAGGAGTGGCTGGGAGACAGGGACTCGAACCCCGATAAGCAGAGTCAGAGTCTGCTGTCCTACCATTAGACGATCTCCCAGTAGGTGACTACTATCTTACCAAAAGCAGCTATTCTTTCCGCAAGGTGATTGCGGGATCTATTTTCGTGGCGCGGCGGGCTGGTATGTAACACGCGGCGGCGGCCACCACGGCTAGGACAGCAGCCGCGCCCAACATGGGGACAATCTCAACATCGCCCACGTCGAGCAACGCGCTCCGCAACACGGAATTCAGCCCCACGGCACCCACCAGGCCCACTACGATCCCCACTGCGGTCAGCTTCATGCCGCGGCCCAGGATGTCGCGCAGGATGCTGCCCCCGGTGGCTCCCAGCGCCATGCGGACGCCGATTTCGCGCTGGCGTTGCGTCACCGCGTACGAATTCACCCCGTAGATGCCCACAATCGCCAGACCCAGCGCCAGCAGCGCAAACCCGCCCATCAATCGCGATTGAAACTGCGGTTCAGCGAACTGCGCCGCGAAGCTTCCTTCGAGCGAGGTAGCCGAGTCTAGTGGCTGATTCGTGTCGAGCGCCATGATCGCGCCGCGCACCGCCTGGGCGAGCCGTACCGGATCGCCCGAAGTCTTCACGGTCATCCAATGCGCCGTCGACCACACGTTCTGCGCCACTGGCGCGTAGATAATCGGCAATGGCGGGGCGCCCACTTCGTCCAGCGTCATGTTGCCCACCACGCCCACCACTTGAACGTACTCGGTCGGGCCAAAGCCGTTGGTCCCCAGCGCCGGCTTGTTCATGCGCAGGCGTTGACCAAGAACGTTGGCGTTGGGGAAGAACCGGTCCGCGAACGCGGCATTCACCACCACGACTCCGGGCGCAGTCTCCGAATCGGTCTCGTCAAATTCCCGCCCCGCCCGCATGGGTGCCCGCAACAGCGTGAAGAAACCCGGCGTCACTGTGGTGTAGCCGGCCCCCGGCATTTCCCCCATCGCGCGAACCGGAGCGCTCTCTTGATCGAACGGAACCTGCATCCCGATGCGGCTGAGCGGCAAATTGCTTCCCATAGCCACCTGGGTGACGCCGGGCAGCACCGCCACTTGCTGCATTGCCTGCCTGTGGAACTGCAAAGCCCGCTCCGCCGGGTATGTGGTTACCGGCAGGAAAATCCTTTGCGTGAGCACGTTGTGGATGTTCAGCCCCAGGTCCACGGCCGCCAACTTCTGCAGGCTGCTCACCATCAAGAGCGCGCTGGAAAGCAGAATCAGCGCCACTGCGACTTCGATGGTGACCATGGCCTGCCGGAAGAACTGCCGCCCCCGCCCGCCTGTTGATCCGCGCGCGGTGTCCTGCAACGCCTCCTGCACGTCCGGCTTGGACGCCGCCACTGCGGGAGCCAACCCAAAGAGCACGCCCGTCAGCAACGAAATCAGCAGAGTGAAGCCGATGACCGTCAAGCTCAACTGGAGCGGCGCTGTGGTGGGAATCGCGCTTGCGGGAACAAACGTGGGCGCCGCCTGAATCAGTGCGCCCGCCAGCAACAGCCCAAGCAACCCGCCGGTAAGTGACAGCAGCAGGCTCTCCACCAGCAACTGCCCCATGATGCGCCCGCGCGAAGCGCCCAGCGAAGCGCGCAGCGCAATCTCCCGGCTGCGGCTGGCGGACCGTGCCAGCAGAAGGCTCGCCACGTTGCTGCAGGCCAGCAAGAGCACCAGGCCCACCGCCGACAGCAGCAGAATCAAGCGCGAACGGACCGGCCGGTCCACCAGCCAATCCTCGAAGCTTTCCACTTGGGCAACGCGTCCCCGGTTGTCGGTGGGATAGGCGTCCGCCAGCGCTTGCGAAATGGACAGCATCTCGCCGCGTGCCTCACCGATCGGCACCTTCCTGCGCCCCACCACCTGTAGATAGTGGTAATCGCGGTTCGCTCCGTCGAGCACCGCAGGCACCCAAATCTGGTGCCGCCGGTTGAACAGTTGGAAATCCTGCTGCATCACTCCGATGATGGCGAACTTGCTCTCACTCAGCCGGACTTCACGCCCGATGATATTCGGGTCTGAGCCGAACGCGTCCTGCCACAGCCCGTAGCTGATCACCGCCACCCTGCTTACCGTAGCGCTGCCGTCCAGCCCGTCTTCGCCCACCAAGAACTTGCGCCCCATGAACGGCCGCACGCCCAGCACGTCGAAAATGTTTGCCGTAACCCGCGCGCCCAACACTTGCACAGGCTGTTCGCCGCCCAGCACGTAGACCGAAGGAGCCCAACCCGCGAGTCCGCTGAACGACTTCGCCTTGCGCCAGTCAATGAAGTTGCCCGCCGATGCGCTGCGCAGTTGGCCGCGCGTATCGCGGTCGAAAATGATGGTGAGTTCTTCGGGGTTTTCGTAGCTCAGCGGATGCAGCAGCAGCGCGTCCACCACGCTGAACATCGCGGAGTTCGCCCCGATTCCCAAGGTCAGCGCCAGCACCACCAGCGACGTCAGCCCCGGCGAGCGCAGCAAAATGCGCGCGCCGAAACGGGCATCCTGACGGATGGCCTGTATCGTATCTCTGAACCAGTTAGACATCGGGTGGCGCGCCTCCCGCGAGAGACGTATTTCCCATGATACCCGGAAGCTAAACTTCCGCGATTACAGGATTGCGCAGTTCGCCGATCCGGCTGATGCGGACGATGGTCTCCTCACCCGGTTTCAGCCAGCGTGGAGGCTTGCGTGCGAAACCGACCCCGCCGGGCGTGCCGGTGGCGAAGACATCGCCCGATTCCAGCGTGACCGCGGTAGAGACATACTCGATCAACTTCGGAATCCGGAACACCAACTCGCGTGTGTTCGATTTTTGCAGGACTTCGCCGCCGATTTCGAGCGAAATATCGAGCTCATGCGGATCGCCGATTTCGTCCGGCGTGACAATCCACGGCCCCATAGGACAGAACGTGTCGAAGGTTTTCCCCATCAGCCATTGCGTCGTTGCCGTCTGAAAGTCGCGCGCGCTGACGTCGTTGACGATGGTGTAGCCGAACACGTGTTCCATGGCGCGGTCCGCCGGGATGTTGCGCCCGCCCTTGCCGATCACGAAAGCGAATTCCGCTTCGTAGTCCGGCTTGCGGGACGCTTTCGGCAGCACGATGGGATCGCCCGGTCCAATGACAACGTTCGGGAACTTATTGAAGATCGTCGGCACCGTGGGAATCTCAGACCGCGACTCCGCCGCGTGGTCCCGGTAGTTGAGTCCGACGCAGATCATCTTCGGCGGCCGCGGCACGGGAGCCATCAGCTTCACTTCAGATAGATTGTAGGCCGTGCCCGTAGCTTCTGGAACCTTCGCCAGCGCGCAGACGGACAACATGTCCATACCCAATCCCACTACCTGCTCGCCGCGGATCACGCCCGCTTCCGGCTTCGCCCCTGCTCGGGAAAATGTCACAAGACGCATAAGAATTGAGGGTAACATGTGACAATAAAAGCTCACCAATTATGGCTCGCATCGAACGTGCTCTTTTGAGCGTCACTGACAAGACCGGCATCGTCGCATTTGCCCACGCGCTGTCGGCGCTCGGCATTGAGATTCTTTCCACCGGCGGCACCTTTCGGGTGCTCAAGGACGCTGGGGTCATGCCGCTGCTGGAAGTGGCGGAGGTCACCGAATTCCCGGAAATGCTGGACGGCCGCGTCAAGACACTGCACCCGCGCGTGGCCGGGGGAATTCTCGCCGTGCGCTCCAAGCCCGAGCACATGGCTGCCATCGCCCAACACGGCATCCCGCGCATCGATCTAGTGTGCGTGAACCTGTATGAGTTTGAGAAGATCGCCGCGAAAGCCGACGCCACGTTGGAAGAACTAATTGAGAACATCGACATCGGCGGCCCCACCATGATCCGCGCCGCCGCGAAAAACTGGCAGGACGTCGCCGTCATCACCGCCGCTTCCGATTACACGGCCATCGTTGAGGAACTGCTGTCCAACGACGCAACGCTTTCCGCCGATACCCACTGGCGTCTGGCGAAAGCTGCCTTCGCCACAACGGCCGGCTATGACCGGGCCATCACGAACCGGCTGGCGCAGATCCCGCCCACCGGCGAGACACTGTCCGCCACGCTGGACATTCGCGCTCCGCGCACGCTTTCCCTGCGCTACGGCGAGAATCCGCACCAGTCCGCGGCTCTCTACGCGACCAGCAATACCGGCATCGCGGGCGCGGAACAGCTGCAAGGCAAGGAACTCTCCTACAACAATCTGGTGGATCTCGACGCTGCATGGCAGTTGGTGCTGGAGTTCGATCAGCCCGCCTCCGCCATCATCAAACACACCAACCCTTGCGGCTGCGCGGAGTCCGCATCACTGGCCGAAAGCTACCGCCGCTCGTTTGAGGCTGATCCAGTATCCGCATTCGGCGGCGTGTTGGCGTTCAATCGACTTGTGGATGCGGAGACAGCCACCGAGGTCTCAAAGACGTTCATCGAAGCCATCGCCGCGCCGGACTACGCGCCCCACGCGCTCACCATTTTGGCGGCCAAGAAGAACCTGCGCCTGTTGCGCGTCACTGCGGCACCGCTGGACACGGTGGTCAAGTCGATCACGGGTGGCTTCCTCGCGCAGACCGCCGACGTGCATCGCCTCAGCCGTGCCGAAACAACGGTCCCAACCAAACGCCAACCTACCGAAGCCGAATGGACCGCGCTCGAGTTCGGTTGGAAAATTTCCAAGCACGTCAAATCCAACGCCATCGTGTACGCGCGAGCCGGACAAACGATCAGCGTCGGCGCGGGCCAAATGAGCCGCGTGGATTCCGTGAAGGTGGGCGCAATGAAAGCTGTGCTCCCAATCCATGGAGCCATCGTCGCCTCAGATGCCTTCTTCCCGTTTCCGGACGGGCTTGAACAAGCCGCCGCCCACGGCATCACGGCTGCGATTCAACCGGGCGGTTCCCTGCGCGACGAGGAAGTCATCGCCGCCGCCGATCGCCTCGGCCTCGCCATGGTGTTCACCGGCGTTCGCCACTTCCGCCACTAGTCATGCCCGCCATCCACAGCCTGTGTGTCTTTTGCGGAGCCAATTTTGGCACCCGCCCCGAATATACCGATGCCGCCCGCGGCGTGGGACGGATGCTCGCCGAACGCGGCATTCGACTGGTCTATGGAGCTGGCAACGTCGGACTCATGGGAGCGCTGGCCGACGCCTGTCTGGCCGCTGGAGGCACGGTCATCGGCGTGATCCCGGATTCGCTAGTCCGCCACGAGGTCGCGCACCTGGGCCTCACGGAACTGCGCATCGTCAACTCCATGCATGAGCGCAAAGCCATGATGGCAGACCTCTCAGACGCATTCATGGCGCTCCCCGGTGGCCTAGGCACTTTCGAGGAGTTGTTTGAAATCTGGACGTGGGCGCAACTCGGGTTGCATCAGAAGCCGCTTGGGTTGCTCAACGTGGCTGCCTACTTCGACCCGCTGATCGCGATGGTGCAGCACGGCATGCAGGAGGGTTTCCTCCGCCAGAAGCACCTGGACTCGCTTGTGGTGGATGCGGATGCAGCAAAGCTGCTGCAGGCCATGGATACCTTCGCGCCCACGTTTACTCCTAAGTGGATCGAGCGCGACCAGCGCTAGTTACTTTACCTTCTCATCGGGCAAGCGCAGCTGATTATCGACGGACTTGACGCCCTTGACCTTCTTCGCCAGCTTGGTCGCCTTCAGCCGAGCCTTCTCGTCTTTCACAAGACCGCGCATGGTAACCGTGCCGTTATCCACGGTGACTTGCAACCCGCCGCCCCGTACTTCGTAGTCGAGTGTGAGCGCCATACTGACCTGGTCGCGCATCACGGCGTCCTTACGATCCGGCGCCTGTGCTGTCAGCAGCGCGGCGGACAGCAGAAAAATAGCGAGTCGCATACCTTACTTATACCCCACTTCGTCATCGACCACTGGTCTGGCGCCAGTCGGTGGCCTGCAGAAACGCAGGATCTTCCCGCCAATTCGGCTGCACCTTGACGAAGGTTTCGAGGAACACTTTCTTGCCCGCCATCGCTTCAATCTGCACGCGCGCCGCGGACCCGATGCGCTTCAACATTGCACCGCCCGCGCCCACCACAATGATTTTCTGCCCCGGGCGTTCGACGTAAATCGTGGCCGCGATGCGAATCAGCTTCGGCGTGTCTTCCCACTTCTCCACCATTACGTGGACGGCGTGGGGCACTTCTTCGCGCGTCATCCGGAGCGCCTGTTCGCGAATCAGTTCCGCCGCCAGGAAACGCTCCGGCTGATCCGTCAAGTAGTCTTTGGGATACAGCGCAGGTCCCTTCGGCAGCCGCTGGATGATCTCCTTGAGCAGCAGGTCGAGCCCATCGCCCTTCAGCGCGGAAATCGGCACAAATGCGGCGAACTCATGCAGCCCTTGGTAGCGCGTGATGCACTCCAGCACCTTCTGCTTCGGCGAGACCAGATCCACCTTATTGAGGACCGCAATCGCCGGTGCCTCCAGCTTCTTGATCAAACTGAGCGCGTCCGTGTCTTCACTGCTGGGACGTGCGGTTGCATCCACCAGGAAGAGCACCACGTCCGCCGATGCCGACGCGCGCACCGCGTCCATCATGCGCTTGTTCAGCATCGTGGTGGACTTGTGAATCCCCGGCGTGTCCACGAACACGATCTGGGCGTTCGGCCGGGTGAGCACTCCCTGAATCGCGTTGCGCGTGGTCTGCGGCCGGGGAGCGACAATCGCCACCTTGGTCCCCAGCAGCGCATTCAGCAGCGTGGATTTCCCGGCGTTCGGTCGGCCTAGAATCGAAACGAACCCGGAGACGTGGCGTGTTCTCATTCGCTGACCCGCGATACGCGCACGCGGTCTACACGCAAATCGTTCCCCGCCATGGCGCGGATCACCAGCCCATCGCGCTGCGCTTCTTCGCCCACGCGCGGCACGTGGCCCAGCCACTCGGTCACCAACCCGCCCACCGTGGTGGACTCAGTGCCCTCAGGAACCTCGTACTCCAGCAGTTCCTTTAGCCGATCCAAGTCGAAACTCCCTGACAATACGTAGCTTCCATCCGCTTCTTTCTTAGCGTCCCGCTCCGGCTCATGTTCGTCGTGAATTTCGCCGACAATTTCTTCCACCATGTCTTCCATGGTGACGATGCCCGCCGTCGCCCCGTACTCATCCACCACTACGGCCATATGCGCGCCTTCTTCCTGCATCTCGCGCAGCAAATCGTTCACCGGTTTCGATTCGGGCACCGTGCGGATGGGCCGCAGAATATCCCGCACCGACTTCTTCGCCCGTTCGCTCTCATCCAATTCGAACATATCGCGCACGTGTACGAATCCGGCCACCGAATCAATGTCGCCTTCGTAAGCCGGCATGCGCGAATACTGCTCGGCTTTCGCCAGCGTCCGCAGCTCTTCCAGGCTCGCATCCGCCGAAATCGCCACAATCCGAGGCCGCGGCGTGAGCACCTCGCGCACCGTCTTGTCGCCGAACGCCACCACGGATTGGATCAACTCCCGGTCATCCGCCTTGATGATGCCTTCTTCTTCGCCCGCATTGATCAGCGCATTGATCGGCTCTTCGGCGTGCGGTGAATCATCCGCCGCCTGCCCGCCATCCAGGCCGAACAGCGAATGCATGAACTCCACCGTCCACGTCAACGGACCCACCAGCACCGCCACCAGCTTCAGCACCGGGACGAATACCATCAACCTGTGTCCGTTGCTCTTGCGGTAAATCAATTGCGGCACCAGATGCGCGCACACCAGTACGATCAAGGATCCAATCAGGACCGAGCCAATGAGCGCTTCTCCCAGGGACGCCTTGTCATAGGTGATCGCCAGCAGCAGGCAGCCCAGGATGGTGAGACCCGAGTGTTTGACCAGCGAGAAGGCCAGCGCGCCCTTCTCCGTCTCCAGCCCGATCTTCGGCTCAATCGATTCCTTGAAGAACTCGAGCGACGGCAATTCGCGGCTGCGGATGCGTAGAGACTCCAGGTACAGTACCTGGATGCATGTGACCAGGGTGACCAGCAGCACCATTACGAACGCGGCAATTGTAAGCGGTAGCAGTATCATGCGTGAGCCCGTTCAATCAATCCTACAGGCAATTTGAACTTTTTTCTCCACCCGGCTTCGGCCTTGGCCATCTCGCCCGAATCCGTCTCGTGATCCATGCCGCTCAAATGCAGCAGCCCGTGCAGCATCAGGATGCGCAACTCAGCATCCACCGGATGCCCCATCTCCGCCGCCTGCTCCGCGGCCCGGTCAAACGAAACCGCGATCTCACCCGGCGATCCCGGGAACGACAGAACATCCGTCGCGTAATCCTTCTTGCGGAACTCACGATTCAATCTGCGCAACTCCGCGTCGGTGGTAATCAGGCACGTGGCGGTACCTAGCGACGCCGTCATCTCTTCCCAAAACAGGCGCAGTTCGCCCCGCCGCACACTGCGCGTGGGATGTTGAAACAGCAGCGTTGCCTTAGCTGGTAACGTTGGCATTCGTTTCCGCGGCCGCGGGATCAGACAACTTCAGAGCCATCTGCCGGTCCGCCCCAATCCGTTGGTTGTACCGCTCATAGGCGCGCACAATGCGCTGCACCAGGGGGTGCCGCACGACGTCGCGGTCATCGAACTGCACGAACTGCACGCCCTCTACGCCGCGCAACACTTCCACCACTTCGGCGAGGCCGCTGCGATGCCCGCCCCCCAAATCCACCTGCGTGGGATCGCCCGTCACCACCATCTTCGAGTTGAACCCCTGCCGCGTGAGGATCATCTTCATCTGTTCGGGCGTGCAGTTCTGGGCTTCGTCCATGATGATGAAGGCGTCATTCAATGTGCGGCCACGCATGAAGGCGAGGGGAGCGATTTCGATGGTGTTGCGTTCCAGCAGTTTCTCGACCTTCTCCACATCCACCATCTCATGCAGCGCGTCGTACAACGGCCGCAAGTACGGATCGATTTTCTCCTGCAACGTCCCCGGCAGGAACCCGAGCCGTTCGCCCGCCTCCACCGCCGGCCTGGTGAGAATGATGCGGCTGACTTGCTTCGACAGCAACGCCGATACCGCCATCGCCACCGCCAGGTACGTCTTGCCCGTGCCGGCGGGTCCGATACCGAACACCAGGTCAGAGTGCTCAATGGCGTCCACGTAGCGCCGCTGCATCACTGTCTTCGGCGTAATCAGCTTCTTGCCGAACGCGCGCTGCTTGCCGCTTTCAATCAACCCGCGCAGCGACGCTTCTGGATCGGCCGTGACTACGCGCAGGAAGCTATTGAGGTCGCCGTTGGTGAAAACCTGGCCCTCGGCCACCAAATCGGCGTAGTCGCTGAGAATCTGCCCGGTGCGCACCACCGCCGCATCCGCGCCTTCAATCTCCACCGCGTCCGTGCGCAACTGTACCCGCACGTTCAAGGCGGATTCAATCAGGCGAACGTTCTCATCACGCGTCCCGAACAGGGACTCAATGCCGCGGCTGATCTGTACGGTCGACCTCATTCAGGAAGAGGCCGAAAGGCGCTTGGGCAACATCTATCCCCCTACAATACCAAAAATGTGGGGCAAGCACCCTGCCTGCGCCGGGCTCACAGCCCGGCCCGCTCACAGGCCGACACCACTACGCGCTCGTGGAGGCCCGCCTTGTCCACCGCATCACCGATTCCGTTACAGCCTCACTTCTTCAACGCCAGCCACCAGTTCTGCAGGACCACAATGGGCGAATCGCCCGCGGTCCCAGCGGTACGGAATAGGAATCGCTGCCCATCGGGCGACACGGCGTAGTCGTCAGTGGTGCCCTGCCCGGTGAACAACACATGTGGAATGCCGGCGGAGAAAGTGTCCCCCAGCTTCACGTCCAACGCCATCGTTTCCCCTGCGGGACCACGGAAGAACAACTCCTTGCCGTCCGCCCTCCATCTGGGCATCGCGCCGCCACTCTGCGAAACCTGCCAACGTCCGGTAGCGGGAGGCATAGGTTGAACGTAGACCTCGAAGCGTGCCGATTCCGCTGCATGGAAGGCGATGAATTTCCCGTCCGGTGAGATTACCCCGGACGCAGTGGGTGCATTTGCCGATCCCACCGGCACCTGCTTCTGGTCCCCCGTCATTTCTCCCGTGATGGGCAACAACGACAAACGGTTTCCCAGCGAGCGGAGGAGCAGGAACTTGCCGTCCGGAGTAAACGAAGCAGGCAACGCATCTCCCGTCATGACCAGCCGCTCTTCGCCCGCGCCGCTCGCGTCTTTCTCGAAGATGCCCTTGCCTTGCTTCCGATAGACTAGACGCTTCCCGTCGGGAGTCCATACGGGGTTGTCGTGGACCTCAGGTCCAAAGGTGAGTCGGCTTGTCACGTTACGCGCCAGGTCCGTCACCCAGATATCCACCTTCGGCCCATCCGTCCGTGTAAACGCTGCGAATTTCCCGTCGGGCGAAAGCGCCACCTGCCTATTGTTGAGGTTCGTGAGGTCGCTCAAACGCTTGCCAGTCCGGTCAAACCAAGTCAGGTGAAGGTACTCCAACGCTCCACCGCGCTGAAATGCGAGCGTCCCTCCGCCCGCGCCCACGGCGGGCATGTAGGCGGGGCTGGCCACGCGAGCTATGTTATCCAGCAGCACTGTCGGCTCGCCGGAGAGTTTGGCCGTCCCCTCATTGAAGGGCTGCGCCATGAGAGTGTCATCGCGCAGGTAGAGAAGATAGTCGCCAACCGGCGAGGCCGCGATGAACGGAGCACTGAAGATGTTATCCAGCACCATCGTCGTCTCTTTCGACCCCAGCGTCCCCAACTGGATGGAACTCTTCTCGCCGTCCAGCGCTCGCATCAGGAAGCGTGTGCCGTCACGCAGGAAGAAGGGAAAGTTCCTGTTCTCGTAGAGCGGTTCGACGGTTCCACCGGAAGCCGGAACTCGGGAAATACCCGGCGTAAGTGCGAGGAGCGTTCCCGTGCTGCCCCACGATCCGTGCCACGGACCCGTTACCCCATTCATCAGGACTTGCGGCGACCCTCCCGCCAAATCAATCCGCTGCAGTTGATTGCGCGCGACAAACGCCACCGAGCGCCCATCGGGCGAAAAGAAGGGGTGGACGGCGGATTCCGTACCCGGCAGCGCGCGCGTCTCCAACGTGTCGAGCGAGCGGACGTGCAAGCGGGTCTGGTTGTCCGATCCGGTCACGGTGTAGACTAGCGTCCGTCCATCGGGAGAGACGGCGGGCGTCCCCATGGGCAGCGTGCTTCCCTTTGGGGGGTTGATTTCAAAACGCGTGAGCTGCGGCGCAGGAGCGGGATGCGTCACCATCCAACCAAATGCTCACGCCACAGCCGCCAAGACCGCCGCAGCAGCAACCGCCCCCCACCGAGCCGCGACCGTGAGGGAGCGGTCAGGCACAGGGGCCGCAACCGAAATAGGCTCCTCCCCAATATGCCGCCAAGCTTCTCCAATATCCCGCAGCCGTTTCCTGGGGTCCTTCTCCACACAGATGCGCAGCAGCCGCCGGACTTTCGACGGCGCATCGTCAAAGCTCACATCCTTCGCCACCACTGACGCCAGGATGTCCGTCAACGTCGGCCCATCAAACAGCCGCTTGCCGGTGGTCATCTCATACAGCAGCACGCCGTACGCCCAGATATCGCTGCGCCGATCCACATCCAGCCCCCGAGCCTGCTCCGGCGACATGTACGCAGGCGTGCCCATGATGGTTCCCGCCACGCTCATGCCCATGGTCACGGTGGCGTCGTTGTCCGGGTCCGGCTCGCGGTTCTTGGCGAGGCCGAAGTCGAGCACCTTTACGAGACCGTCCGGGCGGATCTTGATGTTGGCGGGCTTCAGATCGCGATGGATGACCGGCTTCTCATGCGCGGCTTCGAGGGCGGCGGCAATCTGGCGGGCGATCTCTAACGCTTCGTCGACTGGGAAGGGTCCGGACTTGAGGCGGTCAGCAAGGGTGGGGCCTTCGACCAGTTCCATGACCAGGTAGTCGGGACCTGCCTCGAATAGCGTGCAGATATTGGGATGGTTTAGCGACGCAATGACGCCGGCCTCGCGCTTAAAGCGCGCAGTGAATTGCGAGAAGGAGACCTTGATGGCGACCTCGCGGCCGAGGACGGTGTCGCGGGCGTGGTACACCTCTCCCATGCCTCCGCGACCAAGGACCCCCAAAATTTCGTACTGTTGCAGCCGGTCACCGCGCGTGTATGCCATTCCACCATATAGAATCGCGCACGTGCGCCCGGTTCGCAAGTTTGCGAGGCTTGGGCGACTAACGGACCCGTGCGTTGCGTTTGAGCCGCCGGATTGCGCGGCTGTTTCGCCCAAGATTGCCACCCAGTCCAGCCCGCAACCGCGCCGCCTCCGCCCGAGTCAACGATCCATCCCGCACACCTTGCCGTATCTGAGCTCTCTGCACAGCTTGCCGAGGCCCCGCGCTAGCCACCAGGCTCATTCCCGCCATCAACAGTCCAATCATCAGCATCCGAAACATTGCCGCTACCTCCAAATATTCAAGCCCGCGACGGCACGAAAAGTTGCGGAACAGACCGCATGTGGTATCCTGAGATCTGCCGAAGTGGCAATGCGGGGACGTAGCTCAGTTGGTTAGAGCGCCGGCCTGTCACGTCGGAGGTCGCGGGTTCGAGCCCCGTCGTCCCCGCCATTTCTCTGCCTCCTTTATCCGCTACCCTGGGAATACGCGCGCCGCTCCACGGCATCCAAAGGGGTCCACCGTGCCTGCCACGATTCTCTCAGTCGCTACCGCTGTCCCCGCCAACATCGTCACCAGCGATGACGTCAAGGCGTATTTCCCAAAAGCCTTCAACCTGGACGACCGCCGTCTTGCAAGCATCCATTCCGTCGTCGACCACGCACGCATCCGCAAGCGCCACTTTCTCTTCCCGCTGGACTACACCATCACGCCCCGGCCCTTGGAACAAATCAGCTGCGAGTACAAGACGCACGCCATCGCCCTGGGCCGCCAAGCTGCCGAGGCCGCACTTGCGCACGCTGGCCTCACGCCGGCGGATATCAACCTCTTCATCACCGTCAGCTGCACCGGCGTCATGATCCCGTCGCTGGACGCGTACCTCATCAACTCCATGGGATTCCGCCCCAACGTGAAACGCCTGCCCATCACTGAGCTTGGCTGCGCCGCCTGAGCCGCCGCCCTGGGCCGCGCCGCCGACTACCTGCGCGCCTTCCCCGATGCCAACGTCCTGCTGCTGGCTGTGGAACTGCCCACGCTCACCCTCCAACGCGACGACCCATCCCCTGCGAACCTGGTCTCCTGCGCCCTCTTCGGTGATGGGGCCGCCGCAACGGTGCTCACAGGACGCCCCGCGCGCGGACTGCAAGTGGTGGGCACCCATAGCCACCTCATCCCCGATTCGCTGGACGCCATGGGCTTTGACCTCAAGGGTTCCGGCTTCCACATTGTGCTCTCGCGTAGCGTGCCCCAACTGATCCGCGCTGAAATCGGCGCGGTCACGCTTGACTTTCTGCAGCGCCACCAACTTGCGCGCGCCGATCTTCGCTTCTTCCTGCTGCATCCCGGAGGCCAAAAACTTCTGGCGTACGTCGAAGAGGAAATGGGTCTCCTCCCGGAACAAACCCTCCCCTCCTGGAAAGTGCTCTCGGAATACGGCAATCTCTCCAGCGCCACGGTTCTCTTCGTGATGAAGGAATTCCTCGCCGGTCCCCCGCCGCAATCGGGCGAACACGGCCTGCTGGCGGCGTTCGGTCCCGGCTTCAGTATGGAAATGTGCCTGCTGCAATGGAACTGAGCATCCAACTCTATCTAGCGTTGCTGACTCTGGTGGCCGCCGGTCGCCTGATTGAACTGCGCCATTCGCGCCACAACCAGCGCCAACTCACCTCCGCGGGCGGCCAGAAAGCCCCGGAACCCGGCTACATCTGGATGGTGGCCCTCCACGCCGGCATGCTCGGTGGGTGCGCGCTCGAAGTGCTCCTGCTGCCCCGCGCTTGGCTTCCCTTGCTCGGCATCCCCGCGCTGGCCATCTTCCTCACCGCGAACGCCGCCCGCTGGTGGGTCATCCGCACGCTTGGGCAGCGCTGGAACGTGCAGGTGATGTCCCCCGCCCTTGGCGTGATCTCAACCGGACCCTACCAATGGGTCCGCCACCCGAACTACACCGCCGTGTTTGCGGAGATGGCCGCGCTCCCGCTGATCCATTCCGCTTGGATCACGGCCGCGCTGGGCACACTGCTGCATTTGCTCGTGCTGCGCAATCGGGTGACGCTGGAAGAATCCGTCATGCAGCAAGATGCCGACTGGCAAGCGGCCTTCGGCAGCCGCCCGAGGTTTCTTCCGTGACCAGCATTCTCATCGCCGGAGCCGGTCCCGCGGGCTGCGCGGCCGCCATCGGCTTGGCCCGACGGGGCCACCGTGTCCGCCTGCTGGACCGCGCCACGTTCCCCCGCGAAAAAGCGTGCGGCGAAGGATTGATGCCTGCAGGCGTCGCCGCGCTTGGCCGTCTGGGTATCCATGTGGAGGGCGTGCCCTTCCAGGGCGTCCGTTACCACCACGAAGGCCGCGTCATCGAAGGAGCTTTCCCTCATCGCCAGATGGGACTCGGTATCCGCCGCCTCCACCTCGATGCCGCGCTGCTCGACGCCGCCCGCCGTGAATCCAATGTGCGAGTGATCACCGGCGTGCACGTGGAAGGCCCGATCTTCGCGGACAACCGCATCGCAGGCGTGCGCGCCGACGGTGAAGATTTCCGCGCGGCTCTGACCATCGCGGCCGATGGAGCCAACTCCATCCTGCGCCACCAGCTCGGCTGGGATGCCTCGCCCCGTACCAAGCGCCACGCCCTCCTCGGGCACTTTCCCGGCCCGCCCGCGGAATGGGTGAACGTCTACCTTGACGATCCGCAAGAAGTCTACGTGACGCCTCTCCCTGGGGGCCAGCGCCTAGTCGCCGCGCTCGGCGAAGCGCCCCACATCCCGCCGCGATTCGGCGAACCCATCGAGCCGGTTCGCGGAGCCGCTCCCCTCGCGGTCCGAGCCAAACAGCGCCACGCCCCCGGATGCGCGCTGCTCGGCGACGCCGCGGGCAACTGCGACCCTATCACCGGCGGCGGCATCACCCAAGCACTGCTCTCCGCCGAACTGCTCGCGCAACACATCGACGACCTCGCGGCCTTCGACCGCGCGCGCGAGGCGATGCTCGCTGACTACCGCCGCCTCACCGCGGGCGTGCTCACGCTCACGAAGTATCCCGCCCTGCTCCGCCCCGCGCTGACGGTTCTCAGCCACGCTCCCGGCCTGTTCTCGCGCCTGCTCGGCGTCGCGGGAGGCAACGCATGAAGCGTAGGACCTTCCTTTGCCTGCCCCTTGCGGCCTTTGCCCAGTCACCCGGACTGGTTCCCGGGTTCCATCTTCTCTACCACCTCCGCTTCGCCGATGCCCGCGCAGCTTTCCTGGCATGGCAGCGCGACCATCCCGCCGACCCCATGGGCTTCGCCGCCGAAGCCGCCTGCCACCTGTTTGAAGAATTTGAACACCACGGCGTGCTCACAACGGAGTTCTTTCTCGACGACGACCGCCTGCTGGGCGGCATCAAAAGCACCGCGGACCCGGCTCGAAGCAATGCCTTCGAACAGGCCAGCGCCCTGGCCCGGAAGCGCGCCACGGACAGCACGGCGAACTCCTTGCTCGCCCTAGCCCTCGCCTCGGGCATGGAGGCCGACTACGCCGCGCTCATCACGAAGCGCCAACTCGACAGTCTCCGCCACATCCGTGAAGCTGAGGCGTTCGCCCGCCGCCTGCTCACCGCCGCGCCCTCCGTCACCGACGGCTACGTGGCCCTGGGAGCCGCCAACTACATCCTGGCCTGTCTCCCCTCCTACAAGCGCGCGGTGTTATGGTTCGGCGGCCTGCAAGGAAACAAACAGCGCGGCATGGGCCAACTGGCCCAAGCCGCCCGCGACGCACTGTACCTGGGTCCCTACGCGAAGATGATGCTGGCCCTGGTGTCCATAAGGGAGAAACGCTTCCAGGACGCGAGCCGTCTCATGAAGGAGCTTACCGTTGCGTTCCCAGAAAGTCCGCTGTTCGCCCGCGAACGTGCCAAGCTGAAGGAATAGAACACACGGGAGAGTACATTCACCAATATGAGAATCCTGCTAGCTGCACTCCTTGCCCTTTCCAGCGTTGCTATGGCCGGTTCGTTTGAAGTCCGCCCAGCCGCCGATAGCCGCTTCAGTCTGACAGTCGAGAAGACCGGCCTGTACCGGGGAAAGAAGCACCTGTTCTTGTTTGAGAAGTATCAAGGGACGCTCCAATTCGATCCCGCCAAGCCCACCGAATCGCAGATTCAACTGACCATCGACTCCGCCAGCGCCGTCTGCAAGGACGACTGGGTCAGCGCGGGCGACCTGAAGAAGGTCATGGAAACCACCTTCGATGACATGTTGGCGGTGAAGCGCTACCCCACCATGACCTTTGCCAGCAGCGCGATCCGCGAACTGGGCAGCGGAAAATATGAAGCGCAAGGAATGTTGACCATCCGCGGCATCCCGAAGCCCGCCGTGGTTGCGGTCCAGCTCAATGCCTCCGACCCTGGGCGCCTGCGCCTGGACGGCTCGGCCAAAATCAAGCTGACGGACTATAACCTAAAACCGCCCTCGGCAATTCTCGGAGCCATCGGCACCAAAGACGAGATGACGCTGAATTTCACCATCTCAGCCACCCGCCTCGACTAAAAGGAGACTATGAAACGCACACTCATTGCACTCGGACTATTGGCGCTCGCCGCACCGGCCTGGGCGCAGAAGCATGAACTCGCCTTCACGCTGGGCAGCACCGCCAACGACCTCAAGACCGCGGTCAACGTCCGCACCACCAGCGGCAAGGCCCTGCAAGTGAACTACGGCTACCGGCTCTGGGGGAACAGCGCCGTGGCACTCTCGGGGGAAGTCCACTTCCTGGCCAACCCGCTGCGGCAAGTCAGCGGAGCCTCATTCCTCACCCGCGACTTCGCCAGCCTCTACATCACCCCCGGCCTCCGCCTGAAGCTCAATCCGAACGGCCGCATTCAGCCCTATGCAGCCATCGGCGGCGGCTACGCGCTGTACGAACAGAGCACCTCAACCGTAGCCGGAGCTGCGAACCCCGCCCCCAGACACCTGACGCGCGGAGCGTTTCAATACGGCGGCGGCGTGGATATTCGCGTCCTCAAGTGGTTCGCCGTGCGCGGCGAAGTGCGTAACTTCTACACTGGCTCGCCCGCCCTCAACCTATCTTCCTTACGCGGCGGCCAACACAACGTAGTCGCCAGCGGCGGCTTGGTTTTCCGGTTCTAACCCCTGAGCTGAGCGCGTCATGCGGGCAGTCCCTTGCTACTTCTTGGCCGGTTCCTTGCCGGGGAGATTCTCGGGGTTCTCATGCACCTTCGCGCGGAACTGCGCAGACATCCCCGCGGCAAGCGACACGATGCCGTCGTCGCCGTACTTGCCGCGGATCTTGTCCACTGCCGCCAGAGCCTTCCGCCAGCCGTCGGTGCGCGGTTCGGCGATGAGGCTGGTCTGGCCCTCGTTCGCCTCGAACTGCTGCGCGTATACGCCGAGCAGGCGGACGGGTTGCTTGGTCCAGGACTTGTGGAAGAGCGCGCGGGCGGCTTCGGCTAGCTCGGTGTCGATTTGCGTCGCGTGGTCGAGGGTCTTCGAGCGGGTGAAGGTAGTGAAGTCCGAATAACGCAGCTTGATCTGCACGGTGCGCGAGAACACGCCATGGTCCCGCAACCGGCGGGCGACTTTTTCAGAGAGCTTCGTGAGCATGGAGTCGAGTTGATCCGCGTCCGCCGTGTCGGTCATGAAGGTGTGTTCGTGACTGACGGACTTGGGGTCGTGCCCGTCGCCGATCTCGCCGTCGAACCACCCGCCTGCATCAAGCCCGCGCGCCTTACCCGCCAGCGCCAGTCCCCACTGGCCGAACCGCTGCTCCACGAACGCCGCGCCCAGCTTGGCGAGGTCGCCCACTTTGCGGATGCCGCAGGCGTGCATGTTCTGCTCAGTCACCTTGCCCACGCCGGGAATCTTGCGGATGTCGAGCGGCGCGAGGAAGTCGGCCTCTTGCCCCGGCACGATCCACAGCACACCATTGGGCTTGGCCTGATCCGAGGACACCTTCGCCACCAGTCGCGACGTAGCGATGCCAATGGAGCAGTTCAACTTCGTGGCCTCGGTCACCGCATTGTGCAACTTGTGCGCGGCCTCCAGCGGCGGTCCATGCAGCCGCTCCGTACCCGTCATGTCGAGGTAGGCTTCATCGATGGATGCCATCTCCACACGCGGCGTGAAGCGTTGCAGCACTTCGTAGACACGTCGCGAGTATTCGCTGTAGCGCTCGCGGTGGCCTTCGACGAAGATTGCCTGCGGGCAGAGCTTGTGCGCGGTGCGCAGCGGCATCGCGGAGTGGACGCCGAACTTGCGCGCGGCGTAGGATGCCGCGGAGACGACGCCGCGCTGGTCCGCCTTGCCGCCGACGACCACGGGCTTGCCTTTGAGGGAGGGGTCGAAGAGTTCTTCTACCGAGACGAAGAACGCGTCCATGTCTAGGTGGAAATACGTGCGGTGGCCACTCTCGGCAAGCCCGCGAGGTCGTTCAGGATACGCACGTTCGTCCACGCACTCAGCATCTCACGGACGGCTTCGGCTTGGGTTGAGCCGATCTCCACGATGAGGCGGCCGCCGGGGTTGAGCGCTCGCGCGGCGGCGGGGATTAGGCGGCGGTAGATGGCTAGGCCGTCTTGGCCTGCGTAGAGGGCGAGGTGGGGTTCGTGGTCGCGGACTTCGCGGGGGAGTGACTCGGTGAGGGCGACGTAGGGCGGGTTGGAGACGATCAGGTCGAACTTGCTGCCCTCGGGGATGAGGTCGCATTCTTGGAAGTTGACCTCGGCTCCCAGGCGGCTCGCGTTTTCTTCGGCTACACGGAGGGCGGCGGGGGAGATGTCGGTGGCGGTCACTTGGGCTTGGGTTTCGAGCGCTAGGGTGATGGCGATAGCCCCCGAGCCAGTGCCGACATCGAGGATTGAGGTAGGGCAGGCGGTTTCGCCTGCCAAAGCCGCTTCGATCAAGTGCTCAGTCTCCGGGCGCGGGATGAGGACGTCCGGGGTGACGTGGAATTCGCGGCCGTAGAATTCCTGTTTGCCGGTGATGTACTGCGTGGGCGTGCCTTCGCGGCGCTGGTGGAGGTAGCGGCCGTAGTGGATCCACCACAGCTCGATGAGTTCTTCATCGGAATGCGCAGTGAGCCACACGCGGTCGTGCTGCGTGGCGTGGGCTAGGAGAACTTCGGCTGTGAGGCGGGGCTCTATGATACCGGCATCTCCCAAGAGCTTGACGCCCTGGAGGAGTGCGGTCTTCAGCGTCAAGCGGCCTCGCTCTGCTCTTTCATCTTTTCGGTCTGATAGTGCGTGGTGAGCGCGTCGATGATCTGTTCGATCTTGCCCTGCATGACTAGGTCGAGTTGGTGCAGCGTGAGGCCGATGCGGTGATCGGTGAGGCGGTTCTGCGGAAAGTTGTAGGTGCGGATCTTCTCGCTGCGGTCACCGCTGCCCACTTGGCTCTTGCGCTCGGCTCCGATGGCCGCGTTTTGTTTGTCGAGCTCGATCTCGTAGAGGCGGCTGCGCAGCACGCGCTCGGCTTTCGCGCGGTTCTTGATCTGCGACTTCTCGTCCTGGCAGCTGACGATGGTGCCGGTGGGCAAGTGCGTCAGGCGGACGGCCGAGTAGGTGGTGTTTACGCTTTGTCCGCCGGGTCCCGACGAACAGAACGTATCGACGCGGACGTCCTTGGCTTCGAGCTTGATTTCGACTTCGTCCGCTTCCGGCAGGACAGCCACGGTAATGGCGGAGGTGTGAACGCGGCCTTGGGTTTCGGTTTGCGGAACTCGTTGGACACGGTGGACACCGCTTTCGTATTTGAGGTGGCTGTATACTTTGTCGCCGCTGATAAGGGCGATGACTTCTTTGAGTCCGCCGACGGAGGACTCACTTTGCGAGGTGATTTCCACCTTCCAGTGATGCAGTTCGGCGTAGCGGAGATACATACGGAAGACTTCGTCGGCGAACAGCGTGGCCTCATCGCCGCCGGTGCCGGCGCGGATTTCGAGTACGCAGTTCTTCTCGTCGTTGGGATCCTTGGGCAGAAGCAGGATCTTCAACTCTTCCTCATAACGGGCAAGGTCGGGCTCCAGGCGGGCGATTTCTTCCTGGGCCATCGCCTTGAGTTCGGGGTCGGTCTCGGCCAGCATGAGGCGGGCTTCGGCGAGATTTTTGTAGGCGAACTTCCATTCGCGGTACTTCGTGACCTGGTCGAACAGGTCGCTCTGGGCCTTCGAGACCTTGCGGTATTGCGCGGAATCGCTGATGACGGCGGGATCGGCCATCTGCGCCGTCAATTCGTCATAGCGGCGTTCGACTTCTTCGAGTCTGTTCTGAAATTGCACGGAAGGGTCCTTGTTTACGCGATTACGAGCTGGCCGCCCTGTTTGGCTTCGAGTTCCATGGCGTCATTGAGGGACCGGATGGCGACGTCGACTTCGCTGTCATCCGGCGGCTGTGTAGTGATGCGCTGCAGCAGCAACCCCGGAACCGTCATCAAACTCAGCAGCGCCCCGGGCTTGCGCGCGGCAAAGCGGATGAGTTCGTAACTGATGCCGATGACGAAGGGCAATCCGACGATCCGCGCGATGAGCTTCGGCACAAAGCCGTCGATGGGCAGGAACGCGTAGACGGCAATCGACAGAATCATCAACACCATCAAGAAGCTTGTCCCGCAGCGCGGATGAAACGTCGTGAAAGATTGCGCGGTGGCGGTGTTGACCGGCTTGCCGGATTCAAAATTGAAGACGACCTTATGTTCCGCGCCATGATACTCGAACATGCGCTTGAAATCTTTGACCTTGGAAATACCGAACATGAAGGCCAGGAAGATCAGCAGGCGGATCGCGCCGTCCCACAGGTTGATGCTGAGCCGCGTGGTGGCGATTTGCTCCGCCAGATACAGCGGCACGAACTTATACATAAAGAGGAAAAAGGCCACCGGCATCAGCATCTGAATGATGCCGAACCACGCGGGCACCGGCTTCTGTTTCATATCCGGGTCGGCTTCCTGCATCATGACGTCCGTGGAGAAGGTGAGCGCCTTGAAGCCGAGTTGCATGGCTTGGCCGAGCGTGCCGAGTCCGCGGAGAATGGGGTACTTGAAGATCGGATACTTTTCCGACATGCGGGGGATGGCCTGCTGGTCCGTGGCGTACTCGCCGTTGGACCTGCGCACGGTGATGGCGTAGCTGTGAGGGGCGCGCATCATGACGCCTTCGAGCACGGCCTGCCCGCCCACCAGCGTGGTCTCTTCGCCGCTTTCCATCGCGACCATCAGTTGCAGGCTTGCCTGCTTGCGGATAAAGTGTTTGAGCTGCGTAGGTGACATGGCTCCCATCTCAAGTATAGCGTGGCTGGCTTTTCGCCACGCTCCTTCGATGGAAATGGGTTCAGTCCTGCGATGCAAGCTGCTGCGCGCCGACGTTGAAGTATTCCAGGAATTTCTTGCTTTTTTTCTCGCCCGTGGCCACCGGTGGCCGCCGGTCGAAAAGTCCCGCCGCGAACGCCGCGCATTGCTGCCCGATCACCGACTGCGGGTCCAGAGCCTGGCCCGCCGTCGTGGCGCGGCTCACTGCGAAGTAGTCGTTGGAGAACGAGGCCGCCACTGTGGCACCCACCAGTTCCTCCACCTGCGCGACTGTAAACGGAGGCTTCTTCTGCACGCGGTTCAGCAGCAGGGACACCTTGGAGTCCACGCCAAGCGTCTTGAGGAAACCCATCTTTTCCCGGGCCAGATGCAGCGATGGAATCTCCGGTGTGCACACCAGAAACACCCGCCGCGATTCCTGCATCACTTCAATCGAGTAGCGCTCCAGATTGCCCGACATGTCAAACACCAGCGCTTCGTAGTTCCGGCGCATGAACTGGATCAGGCTCTGCACTTGCGTCGGCTCCACCCGAATATTCGGATTGACCCGGCCGGCGTGCAAAACATCCATCCCGAACTTGGAGGTGATCAACTGAGGCCAGATGTTCTCGTCCATCGCCGCCGACATCTCCACCGCGTCCGAAAGCGAATACTCGTTCGCCAGTTTCATCAGGAAGCGCAACATACCGGAGTTCAGGTCGAGGTCCGTCAGCAGTAGCGTCCCCTCTTTGCCCCGCGCCATCGCCGCGCTAATGTTCATCGCCAAGGTGGTGCAACCTGCACCCGCCTTCGATGGCAGGAACGACACGATCTGATTCGTCGACTCATACACCGGCGGCTTCTTCTGCAGCTGCATGTTCACGTTGCGCAGAGCGTCCCGTACCGTCTCCTCATCAAAGGGGTCCGTGAGGAACTCCCGCACGCCCGCACGCATGCTCTCGCGCAAGTGAGTGGCATCGCAAACGGCGTTGAACGCAATAATCTGTAGCCCTGCGCTTTGTGATTCCAGATACCTTACAGTGGCCACGGCGCGCTGAGTATCCTCGAAACTCAGAAAGATCACTTCCGGCGCGTGCGCCCGCAAAATCCGCGCCAGCTCACTGCCATCGGGATACTTGTCCACAACCCGGCACAACTGCACCGCCCCGTCAAAACCCGACAGGGCTTCCCCAAGACGCTCCCCGATTCCCGGCTCTGGGCTAATGATGATGGTCCTCAACACACTTGTGTCCTCAATACGAGCCTACGGCTTTGCCCCCTATGGGACAATCCTCCATCCGCCCGACTTGGCGGCGGGAACTCGCCTTACTTCCCGGAGATTTCACCTAGGCTGCTCTCGGGCGAACACCCTAAGCTGCCTCAGGCCACCGCCAGCATCGATCCCTCGTCAACCGGCGTCCCGCCTCCACCCCGGGAATTCAGGATCAACGCCCGCGAAAACTCTCTAAACTCCCGCGCCAGTTTTGATGCCTTCCCTTTTCCGCTGCCGACCACGGAACTGGCACCGGCCTCCGCCAGGCGCACCCAGAAGGTATCGTCTGAAAACTTTGCCGCCACTGGAACACCCAGGAATTCCTCCGCTCCTTCCTGGGGAATCGCCAGCGCCTGGTCTGCCCGGTTCAAGATCACCCATACCCGGTCCCCTAGACCCATGCTCTGCAAGAACTCGATCTTCTCCCGGGCAAGAAATAGGGAGCCTTGCTCCGGGTTGCAGACCAGAAACACCAACTTTGATTCCTGCATGATCTGCAGCGAGTGGCGTTCCATGTTGCCCGACAGATCGAAAAACAGTGCGTTTTAGTTGCACCGCGCAAAATCGATCAGACCCTGCAGCTGCGTTGTATCCATAAAGGCCTGGGGATTTACGCCCCCGGAATGAAGAACGTCCATCCCATCACGATGCGCCACCAGTTGCGGCCAAAGCGTCGTGTCCATTTCGGCCGCGCGGGCTAGCGCATCCACAATCGACAAGTCCTGTGGCAGTTTCAGCAGGAAGCGGATGATGCCGCAACTCAAATCCATGTCAGTGAGCAGCACCTTCAAGTTCTGCTCCCGCGCCATCGCCGCACTGATATTTAGAGCAACCGTGCTGGTACCCACCCCCGGCTTGGAAGGCAGGAAGGAATAGATGTGCTCCGTCGCCGCATAAGCGAGCGGCGCGCTGCGCAGCAGCGCCCGAACGGCCTGCAGGACCCCGGCCATCTGCTCACGCTCAAACGGGCGAGTCAAAAACTCCCGCGCACCGGCCCGCAACGCCTGCAACAACAAAGCCGGATTCGCCACCCCATATAGCCCCACCACTGGCAGCCCATTCGCCTCCGATTCCAGAAACCGCATCACTGCGGTCGCCGTCTCCACCTGCTCAAAACTCAGAAAAACCACCTGTGGTGAAAATGTGCGCAACGCGCGTGCCAAGTCACCGCCCGAAGGGTACGCCGCCACTGCATGGCTCAGCACCACCTCCCGCCCCAGTTCCGCCAAGACCGCGCCAACATCCTCGCGCAGCGGCTCATCCGGACAGATCAGAAGAATTCGCAGTGGACCAGGCTGAGACACATTCAACTCCACCGCTCTTATCGGAATCCCGTCCCCAACATTGAGACCAGGGCTTGCCTGACCCCGCCCCTGCTCAATCTGCGCGATCATATTCTGAGGTCATGCCACGTAACCTCGCACGCATTCTATGGGCGCTCATCGCGCTCGCCGCCGCCGTCTGCATGGGTGTCATCGCCCAGAGCCAGGGGGAACCGGTCAACTCCACTTGGCTGGTGGTCGCCGCCGTCTGCACCTACCTCATCGGCTACCGCTTCTACGCCGCCTTCATCGCCGCCAAGGTGATGGCCCTTGATGACACCCGGGCCACGCCTGCCGAACGCCTCCGCGACGGCCACGACTTCGAACCCACCAACAAGTGGATCGTCTTCGGCCACCACTTCGCCGCCATCGCGGGACCCGGCCCACTCGTCGGACCCACGCTCGCCGCCCAGTTCGGCTACTTGCCGGGGTTCCTGTGGATCGTGGTCGGCTGCGTGCTCGGCGGAGCCATCCAGGACTTCGTCATCCTCTTCTGCTCCATCCGCCGCGACGGAAAGTCGCTGGGCCAGATGGCCCGCGAAGAGATCGGCAAGGTGGGCGGCTTCACCGCCCTCATCACCGTCCTGCTGATCATGATCATCCTTCTCGCGGTAATCGGGCTGGTGGTCGTCAACACGCTCAAGGGCAGCCCCTGGGGGACTTTCACCATCGCCGCCACCATGCCCACCGCGATCTTCATGGGACTCTACCTGCGCTACTGGCGCCCCGGCAAAGTCCTCGAAGCATCGCTGATCGGCTTCGTGCTCATCATGGCGGGCATCTTTGGCGGACAGGCCGTCAGTGAATCCGCGACCTGGGCCCCGATGTTCACCTACTCCGGCCTGGCGCTGTGTTTCGCGCTCATCATCTACGGATTCTTCGCCAGCGCTCTGCCGGTCTGGCTCCTGCTCGCCCCGCGCGACTACCTCAGCACCTTCGTCAAGCTCGGCGTCGTCGTCATGCTCGGAGCCGGAATCATCTTCCTTCGCCCCGAGCTCCAAATGCCCCCCTTCACCAGATTTACTGACGGCACGGGCCCCATCTTCGCCGGGAAAATTTTCCCCTTCTGCTTCATCACCATCGCCTGCGGAGCCGTGTCAGGCTTCCACTCGCTGATCTCTTCGGGAACTACACCTAAGCTGTTGGCTCGGGAACGGCACGCGCACGGGGTGGGGTATGGATCGATGCTGCTCGAGAGCTTCGTGGCCGTCATGGCGCTGATCGCCGCCGCTTCGCTGCACCCCGGAGTCTACTTCGCGGTCAACTCGCCCGCCGGAATCGTCGGAGCCACCCCTGATGCCGCCGTCGCCACCATCTCGAACTGGGGTTTCCCGGTCAGCACTGCGGAGATGTCCACGCTAGCCACCAGCGTTGGTGAGCAGAGCCTCTTCTACCGCACCGGCGGGGCTCCATCGCTTGCGCTCGGCATGGCGCAGATTTTCGTGCAAACCGGCGGCGGGCAAGCGGTCATGGCCTTCTGGTATCACTTCGCGATCATGTTCGAGGTGCTGTTCATCCTGACCACCCTCGACGCCGGAACCCGCGTCGGCCGCTTCATGCTGCAAGACCTGCTGGGCCACATCTCGCCCAAACTCGGCCGGACGAATTGGTTACCCGGCATGCTGGGGACCAGCGCGGTGATTGTCGCGGCGTGGGGCTACTTCCTCTACCAAGGCGTCCTGGACCCGTTGGGGGGCATCAATTCGCTGTGGCCGCTCTTCGGCATCGCGAACCAATTGCTGGCGGCGGTTGCTCTTTGTGTTGCCACGACGATCCTCTTAAAGATGCACGGCACGAAATATATATGGATCACGTGCCTTCCGCTGGCGTGGCTGGTGGTGGTCTGCTTCACGGCAGGCTGGCAGAAGATTTTTTCGCCGTTGCCGGCTGTTGGGTTCCTGGCCCAGGCCAACGCGCTAGCCGCCGGAGTGCAAGGTCCCACCACCGCGACGCTGATCTTCAACGCCAGACTAGACGCCGGCGTAACCGGAGTGTTCCTCTTCCTGGTAGCGCTGATCCTAATAGACTCCATCCGAGTCTGGCTAGGCATCCTCTCCGGCACCCAGTCCTCGAAAACCACCGAAACCCCGTTCATGCCCACCAAGCTAGCAGAGGAATTATGAAGCGCCTGCTAGAGATCCTCCGCGGCATCCTGGACGAACTCTCTGACCAGACAGCGTACCGCCGTTTTCTGACAGCCCACGGCGTAGAGCACTCCCCCACCGCCTGGCGCGAGTTCCAGGATGAGCACTGGCGGGCGAAATCCCGCCGCGGCCGGTGTTGCTAAGAACCAACAAAGTAAGCGGCGATGCTCTTCGCGGACCGATCACCAAGGCCAGCTTCATCCGCATGAACACCCCACCTCGAAATCGCGCCCTGCACACGCCGTAGGATTTCGGATGCCTTCTTAAGCCCGTGTTTCTTCCCGAGCGCCGTCAGCTGCGCAATACCGGGGCTGCGGCCCTCGCCCATCACCACTGTGCTCTGCTCTCCCCCCGGCCCAAAGGAAAACGTCAAGTCATACACCGGGGCAAGCGTCCACTCATTGCGATCCGTCAACAAAAAAGAAATGTTCTTGGCGTGGTCGTCCCGGTTATGCGCGAGAACATTGAAACAAGCCAGTGCATACGCCCGCTCCACTGCGACCATGTTCTGGGTCAACAGCAGCGTCACTCGCAGCACCGTGTCATAGTCGACGCTGGGCGTCCGATGGTCGGCATGGATCAAGCCCGACAGGCTGTGGACATGCACCCGCTGCCCACCCTGACGGTCAAAACGTTGGGTTCCAAAGCAGGCCCGCTTCTTCGTCTTGAAAAGATGCGCCTCCGGCATATCGAGCCCTGCGTCGCGGGCCATCAAGCTGTAGGCGTACTCGACCCTTCCAACGTCGCGAGCCTCTTGCTCCATCGCAAACTTGATCAGCCAGTGACTGTGGCCCGGCTGCAACGCCTGTTCGCCGTGAATGATCTTCTTCCTGTCAGCGCTCACCTGCGCCACAATCTTAGGGCGCGCACCCGCCGAGGAACCGTTCAGGCGGAGCAGTTCTTCAAAGACTTCCTCGTTCTCTCCGGCCAGCATGATCGCCGACTCCTCCGCGAGCCGGTCGAGAACCAAGTGACGGGTGTCCGGCGTCAGCGTCGCGCTCTTGTCAGGCTGGTAGGCAAGCGCGCCCATGCCATGCTCACCGACATACGCGAGGCGGTCCAGCAAGCTCAACTGATGCCGGTTGACCCCGTATTGCTCCACCGTTCGATCCAGCAGCAGCCGCCCCCAGCCATCCGGCAAGCTGTCATTGAAGACGCCATACAAGCCGCCGAACACCGTATCCGGGCAGACGGAGACTCTTGGCTGCAACGGCAGTTTGAAGGGCGAAATCTCGATGCCTGAAGAGACGAAGGCCGGATCATACTCGAACAGGATTTGCCGGTTGCAAGCCGCCAAGCGCCCCACTTTGAGGCGTTCGGCCCCGGCCAAGTAGACCGTCAGCAAGTCCGTCGGAGTGTAATTCATTTGATGCGGCCCTTGCGGCGCGGCTTGCGTTCGCTGAGGATCTCATCCAAAGACCGCGTTTCAGCCGCGGCATGCGGCACACAGACTTGCTCAAAATCATCGAGGCAGTGCAAGACCAAGGCGAGCCGCAAAAGAGCATCGAGCGCAATTAGACCCGTCCGTTCAAAGCGCTTGAGCGAGCCCCAGCTCACGCCGGAGCGTTCCGCGAGTCCCTCTTGCGTTAGGTTCAAGGCCAGGCGCTTGGCTTTGAAACGACCCGCGAGATCCTGGAGCACATCTCCAGGACTCTTGGATGAAGTCGCTATCATATTATCTATTGTAGCGACAATTCGCTACAAAAAGACAATATTTTATCCTCTATAAAACACCGAAGCAAAGGTGAACGCATCCGGCCCAGGCCCCTCCGCCCGCAACCTCTGCAGCCGACTCCGCCATCTCCGCGCGCTCCGCCGCCCAGCGGGCTTGCGCCACATTCATCTGGGCTAGCTGCCAGCCGGGCATTAGAACGCTACTTTGGGGGCCTGCTTGGCTGCGGGGTCGGCATTGAAGTACGCATCTTCACGGGTGAAGCCGAACATGGAAGCAGCGACGTTTTTGGGAAATAGTTCGATGTTCGTGTTGTAGGTCTGCACCGCCTTGTTGTAACGCTGGCGCGACACCGCGATGCGGTTTTCCGTGCCCTCCAGCTGGTCCTGCAAACGCTGGAAATTCTCGTTCGACTTGAGCTGCGGATAATTCTCCACCACCACCAGCAAACGGCTCAGCGCGCCTTCCAGTTGCGAATTCCCAGCAATGCGCTCGGCCGGAGTCTTCGCGCCCGCCATCTGCGCGCGCGCGTTGGCGATCGACTCCAGCACCGATTTCTCTTGCGCCGCGAAGCCCTTGACGGTTTCCACCAGGTTCGGGATCAGATCCAAACGCCGTTGCAAATCGACGTCCACCTGCTTGAACGCGCCGCGGTACTCCTCGCGCTGCGTCACCAGATCATTCCGCGATCCCATCAAGCTGCTGCCCATCACCAGGGCCGCCAGAACGATCACACCCGCTACGATCCAACCTGTTTTCATGTTTGTTCTCCGCGCTTCCTATTATCCGTGTTTCAAGCCGTCGACGAATACCACCAACCTACCAATAGAAACGAGATACTGCGCAAAAAGTTCCGCCGCCGCGGGCACGCTCGTTTTCTTGGATTCCCGGATGTCGAGCAAGGATTCAATTGCCGCCATGTCCGCGGGGATGGTTTCCGCGAGCTGGCGCACCACCCTACGCCGGTCGTCCGCCGGGGTAACTCCGGCCAGCGCCAGCGCGTGACGGCCGAGCACGCAAAACGTCGAGACCGAATCGACGCAGAGGGACAACAGCGCCGTGGAGTCGGACAGCACGCCCGCGCCGCCTTGCCGCAGACGGAGGAGGTTGCTGCGGAGTTCGTGCTCCACCTGGGTGCGGTATTGGGTGTCGTGTACCACCAGGTCCGCGATGGGATCGGGTCCGAACAGCACGCGCCGCCGCTGCTGCATGTCGCGGAACTCGATGGGGAAACTGTCGGCGGAGTTGCTGACTTCTTCTTCGCTCATCAGCAGCGGCGAGGGATTGCCGAGTTCCCGCCACCAGCGCAGGATGGGTTCGCCGTCCGCCAGTTCGCGCGGCGTAATTTCCTTGAGGACGCAGAGGATGTTGAGATCAGAAAATCTGTCGCTCTGTCCCGGTGCCGCGGCCGAACCATACAGCAGCACGGACACCAGCCGCCCGCTGAAGGCTGCTTCCAATTTCGGCACTAATTGTTCTAATGGACTCATCACCAGCCTCCCCGTCGTTACCAACCTCCGGAAGCCCCGCCGCCGCCTGAGCCGCCGCCGCCAAATCCTCCGAAGCCGCCACCGCCGGACCAGCCGCCGCCACCGCCTCCGGAACCGCCGAATCCGCCGCTGGACCATCCGCTGCCGCGCCTGCCGCCGCCAAGCATGTGTCCGAGAATCAGACCCGCCAGGATGTCGCCGCCACTGCCCGGCCCCCCTCCACGGCGTCCGCCGCCGAACGCGGAGAGAATCCCGATTACCGCAAAGATGAGCCCGATGATCAACACAGGCGGGATTCCGGGTGCCCGCTGCTGCCGCACCGGGGCCTGCCCATCAATCGTGACGCCCTTTTCCTGGGCGATGCGGGCGCCGAGCTGCTGCACCGCGGTGTAGATGGCTCCGGCGTAGTCGCCCTGCCGCAGGATGGGGCGGATGGAACGCAGCACGTCACCGGCTTGACCGTCGGTGATGATGGGCTCGAGTCCGTAACCGACTTCGATGCGGTTCTTGCGGTCGTTGATGGCGAAGAAAATGAGCAGTCCCTCGTCGGTGCCCTTTTTGCCGATGCCCCACTTCTCGAACAACCGCACCGAGACGTCTTCGACCGTGTCCTCGTCGAGCGACTTGACCAGCACCACCGCGAACTGCGCACCGGTGGCCCGCTCCACGTTGGCGCAGTAGGTCTCAATCTGCGCGGCGGAGGCGGGGTCGAGCGCGCCCGCGAAGTCGTTGACATAGCCGCGCGGCGTAAGCGTGGAAATATCCAGCCCGAACGACAACCCAGCGAACGCCAACGCCAGTAGGATTCGTTTCATTGCACCAGTAAGTCTTGCCGCCGCACCTTGAAGCCGCCCAGCGGACCCAGCATGGCCACCGCAATCTGCTTCGGCTGGAAGAACCGCTGCGCCAGAGTCTGCACTTCGTCGGCGGTCACCTGCTCCACGCGCTGCAGCATCTCATCCATGGACATGAAGCGCCCGAAGTAGCTTTCCTGCCGGGCCAAGTTCGCCATCCGCGACGAGGTGCTTTCGAGGCCCAGCACAATCGACCCCTTCAGATGATCTTTCGCTCGCCGCAGTTCTTCGTCGCTGACGCGCTTTACCGCCGCTTCGTGAAGTTCGTTGGCGATGGACTTGATCACCTTTTCCGCCGTGCGCATCGAAGTCCCCGCGTAGACAATCATGCAGCCCGCGTCACGATAGAGGGCCAGCTCACTGTAGACGGAATACGCCAGGCCCTGCTTCTCGCGGATGTTCTGGAATAGCCGGGAACTCATGCCGCCGCCCAGGATTGCGTTGAGGATATAGCAGGCGAAACGCGATTCGTCGGGCATGGCAATTGCAGGCACGCCGACAAAGAGGTGAACCTGTTCCACCGTCTTGCGGTCCTTGAACACCAACGGCGCATGCGGCGACGGAACAGCGCCCAGGCCCCGGGCCTTGCGCGGCTTCAGATCACCCAGGTGGTCCTCGGCGAGCCGCATTAGGTCTTTGTGCTTCAGATTACCCGCCGCTGTCACTAGCAAGTTCGCTGGCGAGTAAATCTCCCGGAAGTAGCGATCTAGCTTGCTGCTATCAAAGCTGCGGATGGTCTGGCGCGTGCCCAGAATCGCGCGCCCCAGTCCGTGGCCCTTCCAGAAGTTGTTGCAGAAAAGTTCATGCGCCATGTACTCCGGATTATCCACTTCCATCTTGAGCTCTTCCAGGATCACGCCCTTTTCCTTCTCCAGATCCTTGGAATCGAAGAGCGGATTGCGCACCAGATCGCTGACGATGTCGAAGGCTTCCGGCAGATGTTCGTCGAGGACCTTGACGTTGAAGCTGACCACTTCTTTTGAGGTAAACGCATCGAGCCCGCCGCCGATGGAGTCGACGGAGCGGGCGATCTGTTCAGCGGAACGCTTCTTGGTGCCCTTGAAGACCATGTGCTCGACGAAGTGGGAAATGCCGGCTTCGTGCTCGGCTTCCTCGCGTGAGCCGGTGCCGACCCAGATGCCGACGGACACGCTACGCACCCCGGGCATGCGCTCGGTGACGACGCGGATGCCGTTGGGGAGGACTTGGCGCTCGATATCGCGGACTTTGGAAGGGCGGGCTTTTTTAGGAGTAGAGCGCATCTACACACTATGATACGCGGTTGGCTCGGGCGAAGTTCCGTGGATTGGCGCATCGAGTAAACTAGTTGGGACCCTATGCGACTGTCAAAAGGTGACAAGCTCGGACCTTTCACCATCCTGGCCCTCGTGGGCCGCGGAGGCATGGGCGAAGTGTATCGAGCCCACGATCCGCGCCTGAATCGCGACGTGGCCATCAAAGTTTCCGGCGAAAAGTTTAGTGAGCGCTTCACGCGTGAGGCGCGCACCATTGCCTCGCTGAACCACACCAACATCTGCCACCTCTACGACGTCGGGCCGGACTACTTGGTCATGGAGTACGTGGAAGGCGCGGACCTGAAGGGTCCGATGGAGTTCGCCGACGCGCTGCCGATTCTGGAGCAACTGATCGACGGCATCGAAGTAGCGCATGAGAAGAACGTCATTCATCGCGACTTGAAGCCGGCCAACGTCAAGATCACTCCCGAGGGCATCGTCAAGATTCTGGATTTTGGGCTGGCCAAGGCGATGGAGCCCACGGTGGCTGACGACCCTGAAAATTCGCCCACGCTCACCATGGGCGGGACCGTCGAGGGGACGATTCTGGGGACCGCGGCGTACATGTCGCCGGAACAGGCCAAGGGGAAGGTCGCGGATAAGCGGGCAGATGTCTGGTCCTTCGGCGTGGTGGTGCATGAGGTGCTGACGGGGAAGAAGTTGTTCCCTGGAGAGACGGTGGTTGAGATTTTGGGCGGGGTGCTGAATAAAGAGCCTGACCTTTCGGCTGCGCCTGAGCGGGTGCGGAAGCTGCTCGGGTGGTGTTTGGAGAAAGACCGGAAGCATCGGCTGGCTTCGATCAGCGATGCTCGGAGGCTACTGCGGGAGGAAGGTGGGACCGGCGTTCCCGCCCGTCATTCCGAAACAGTCAGGCCGAAGGGCCTGACCTACCTTAAAGTGGCGGTGGGAGCGTTGACGCTGGCGCTGGTGGGCACGGCTTTCGCGCTTTGGCCGAAGGCTCCCGAACTGAAGCCGCTGGTGCGGCTCGACCTGGAACTCACTCCTCCCCCATCGGCGAACTTGAGCCGTGGACCCACTGTCGTGATCTCGCCGGATGGTTCCCGGCTGGTCTGGATGGCCGAGAACAAGCTGTTCACGCGGCGCTTGGATGAAACGGAAAGTCGCGAGATCACCGGAACCGACGCTGGCAGTGCTCCCTTCTTTTCACCCGACGGTCGGTGGGTCGGGTTCAACACCGCGACCCAATTGAAAAAGGTTTCGGTGGAGGGAGGCACCGTCGTGAGCCTCGCTACGACAACCGGCAATCAGTTTGGCGCAAGTTGGGGTGACGACGGCAACATCTTGTACAATCCGCAACCCATCGGCAGTCTTTATCGGGTGAGTGCTGCAAGTGGGAAAGAGGAACTCGCATTCCCGCCGGAGCTAAGGGACTCCTACCAGCTCTGGCCGCAGGTTCTTCCGGGCAGTAAGGCAGTCCTGTTTGCATCTGGAACGAACACAAGCGCACTCGGCATCACGGGGGTGACGTTCGCGGAACACAGCCGTAAATTGCTGGTCCCTCCCAACTCCAATAACCCAAGATACGTAGCCTCTTCGGATGGTCTGGGCTTCTTGCTCTACATGAGTGGGACATCCCTTTTCGCCACCCGCTTCGACGCCGGCCGCCTGGAAGTGCAAGGCGAGTCCACACCGGTCCTGGATCGAGTGCTTGTAGGCACTGCGGCTCAAGCGCCTGTGCAGTTCGACGTCTCCCCGAGTGGAACAGCGGTGTTCCGCCGCGGAGAGAGCGCCCTGGCATCGGACCGGCTGATCTGGGTGGAGGGCTCCGGTAAGAAGACGCCGCTGCTGGCAAAATCCGTGATCCGGCCAAAATTCTCGCCGGACGGCAATCGAATCGCGGTGGAAATCAGCAGCGACATTTGGATCTACGAATGGCAGCGGGACACATCCATCCGTTTGACCACCGACCAGGGGCAAGGTCCCGTGTGGACGCCGGATGGACGGTTCATTTTATACCGCGCAAGTGGAGGACTTTTCTGGACGCGATCTGACGGTGCCAGCCAGCCGCGGATGCTGCTCCCGTCGCAACCCAACATACTTCCGTGGTCCGTATCGCTGGACGGGAAACATCTAGCCTACATGCAAGTAATTGACGGTCAGTGGCATCTCTTCACGGTTCCAATCGAAAACGACGGCGCCATGCTGAAAGCCGGAAAACCCCAGACCTTTCTCAAGACTGCCGCGGACGAGCGCTATCCTTCGTTTTCTCCCGATGGGCGCTGGCTGGCCTACAGCTCTAACCAATCCGGAACGTATCAAGTCCACGTGCGTCCGTTTCCAGACAGGGGAGGCCAATGGCAGATCTCGAGCAACGGAGGCACGCACCCGGAGTGGGGACGCGATGGAAAGACGCTGTTCTTCCGGTCACTGGAACAAAAGATCATGGCCGTCGACTACGCGGCCAAGGGCGATGCCTTCCTGCCGGAGCGTCCGCGAGTGTGGTCCGAGGTGGTGCTCACCGACCAGGGAATGCTCGGGACCTACACGATGCATCCCGACAGCAAGCGCATGGCCGCCGTGCTCCCCGCCGAGCCGGCGGACGGGGCGAAGCCGGATACGCACGTCACCATCCTATTCAACTTCCTCGACGAGTTGCGGCGCAAGGTGAAGTAGGCACGGTTGTACACGGGCAGTATTTATGGCAACCTGGGAGCAGTGAAAACAACTCTCGACATCTCCAAAGAAACGCTGCGGCAGGTGAAGTCCGTCGCCGCACGCGAAGGAGTGCCGATGCGCGAGGTGTTCGAGCGCGGGATGCGTGCCTACATCGCGGGTACGGTTCCCTCGAAGCCCTTCCGCCTCCGTACCATTCCCACCAAGGGCCAAGGATTGGTCAAACCACGTGACTGGGCGGACATCCGGGAACTCATCTATGCTGGTCAAGGCGGGGACCGGGAGTGATCGCCGTCGACACCAACATCCTGGTGTATTCGATGCGCGCCGATTCGCCGTTTCATGCGCCCGCGCTGAAGGCCGTGAAACAATTGGCCGAGAGTAACACGCCGTGGGCCATCGCGTGGCCCAGCATTCATGAATTCCTCGCGATCGTCACGCATCCGAAAATCTACAAACCTCCCACTCCGATGGCCGATGCACTCCAGCAGGTCGAGTATTGGAAGGAAAGCCCCTCATTGCGCTTGTTGGGCGAAGGGGGCGGGCCTGACGCGGTCCGCTATTGGGCGCATCTGCGAACCATTTTGGAAGCCAGCGACGCCAAGGGACCACGGGTGCACGATGCGCGCATCGCGGCGATCTGCCGTGCTGCAGGCGTGCGGGAAATCTGGTCCGCGGACCGCGACTTCTCCCGCATGCCCGGTTTGTTGCTCCGCAATCCCCTATAGCCACGCGTGAAAACAGCCGATAGATAAGGTGCATGTCTTCAGCCGCAGCAGGGAAGTTCCAAGACCACTACGAAGTCCTCGGGGTCGATCACAAGGCCGGATCGGACGCCATCCAAGTGGCCTACGCACGCCTCGCGGAGAAATATCACCCCACGACGGGCGCAGTCCCCAGTCCGGAGAAATTCGAATCCGTCACGCTGGCTTTTGAAGTCCTCTCTGACCCCGAACTGCGCCTCGACTTCAATAAGCTCAAGGGCATAGGCGAAGAAGACCGGCCCAAGTTCAGCGGCCTGGCGTTCTTTGAAGCCTATCAGCGCGATACCCACTTGCGCATCGCTCTGCTGTGCGTGCTCTACGACCGGCGGCGGTCGAAGCCGTTCACCCCGGCGCTTTCCATGCGGCATTTGGAAGCCATCTTCGGGGCATCCACGCAAGAACTCAACTTGGCGCTGTGGTACCTGAAGCAGCGCGAACTGGTCCTGGCCGACGACAAGAGCAGTCTGCAAATCACAGTCTCCGGCATGGATTATTTGGAAGCGAATCCTCCTCTACCAGCACTGGTGCTGCCCATGATCAAACCCTCCGGGCTAGCAGGGTACGACGCCGAAGAACCAGCCGAGCCCGAGGTCATCGCCGAGCCTGAACCGCAACCCGTGGCCACGAGAGACGTGCCACAGCAGCCTGTCCCCAGCCAAAGTTCGGTAGGCTCCGCCGCACGCATCGGCGACCTGCTTGCCCGCCGCAAGGTGGGCTAGCCTCCATTCGTGAAATAATACGGTCTCATGACCGCCTCCGAACTCCTTGCCCACGCGCGGACTCACATGCAGCGCCTCGCCGAATTGCCCGTCGGCGTCCGCCCGCAAACGCCCGATGCGGCGTACGAAGTGCAGACCCAGGTGATCCCGCAACTGCTGGCCCACTTCGGCGGCTCCGCGATCGGCTACAAGATCGCCTGCACCAACGAAATCGCGCAGCGCCAGCTTTCCGTGGACAGTCCGTTCTTCGGCCGCCTGCTCTCCGCCACCACTCAGGACAGCCCCGCCCGCATCCGATCCAGCCAATACTTTATGCGGGTGATGGAAGCCGAGTTTGCATTCAAGATGGCTCGCGACCTGCCCCCCGCTTCGGAGCCTTACACACGGGAGCAAGTTGCCGATGCCGTCGAAGGCGTCATGGCCGGCATTGAGGTTGTCGATAGCCGCTTTGATTCCTGGACCACCGTCGGCACCCCGTCGCTGATCGCCGACAACGCGTGCCACGCAGCGTGGATTCGCGGGCCGCTGGTGCGCGACTGGCGCGGCATCGACCTGGCTGCGCAGAAGGTCCGCCTGATCATCAACGGTCAACTCAAGGACGAAGGCAGCGGAGCCGCCGTGCTGGGCCACCCGCTCAACGCACTCACTTGGCTGACCAACGCGCTCAACGCCCGAGGTCTGGGACTGCGCGCCGGCGACTTCATCACCACCGGCGTGACCACCGATATATACCTGGCCGGTCCCGGCGATCGCGTCACGGCCGACTTCGGCTCCGTCGGCGTGGTAGAACTGACCATAGAATGATCGTCCGGCTCCTCTGCATCGCCCTGCTCGCGACTGTTGCGAACGCGCAGGACTTCTTCATCCAACTGGCCGACCCGCAATTCGGAGCCGTCACCAACGACGGCGACTTCAGCCAGGAAACCGCCAACTACGAATTCACGGTCGCCAACATCAACCGCCTGAAGCCCAAGTTCGTGGTCATCTGCGGCGATCTGATCAACAAGCCGGGCGACCCCGCCCAACTCGCTGAATTCAAGCGCATCACCGCGAAAATCGACCGATCCATTCCCGTCTATGCTGTCCCCGGCAACCACGACGTCGGTAACGACCCGACGCCGGAATCCGTCGCCGCCTACCGGGCGGCCCTCGGAGCCGACTACTACAGTTTCCGCCAAGGGGACATCTACGGCATCGTGCTCGATTCCAGTGTCATCTCCTCGCCCACCAGCGTGCAGACCATCGCCAACGAACAAGAGGCGTGGCTGACAGCAGAACTCGCCAAAGCGAAGACCTCCGGCGCGCGCCACATCGTCGTCTTCCAGCATCACAGCTGGTTCCTCGAAACACCAGACGAGCCTGCGCAGTACTTCAACATCCCTCTGGCGCAGCGGCAGCGCTACTTGAAGTTGCTCAAGGAATCCGGCGTCCGCTACGTCTTCGCGGGTCACTATCACCGCAACGCCTTCGGCAAGGATGGCGACTTGGAAGTCATCACCAACGGCCCCGTCAGCCGCCCGCTTGGCACCGACCCCACGGGCATGCGGTTGGTCATTGTGCGGGCCCACAAGCTGGACCACAAGTACGTCGGCATGGGTGAAATTCCCTATCAGTACCCTCCCAAAGGCCGATAAGAGTCCTTGGAGAAGACTTGTGCCCCCAGCGCAACTGACGAATCGAGGGTACCGTCTGACGCTTGCGATCGTAGCCCTTGGCTGGGTGCTGAGCGCATGGCTGTATCTGGGACTCAACGGCGAACGGGCGCGCTCCGATGCGGCGGAGCTGGACCGCATCGTGGAACGAATTCAGGATCAGATCCACCTTTCCTTCACCACTTACGAAAACGCGCTGCGCGGAGGCGCGGGATATTGGGCGGCGGCACGCGACCCGGATTGGAACGGATGGCGCGACTACGTGGGAGCGCTGGGCATTCGCGAACGCTTCGCAGGCACCTCCGGCGTGGCGGTAATGGAGGCAGTAGCGGACTCCGATTTACCGGCATTCAGGAAGGCGTACCAGCAGCGGATTCTAGGGTTCCAGTTGCGCTGGCCTCCGGGCGTGGTTCCGCCTAGCGGTGCGGCGGATCACTTTGTAGTGGTGGCGGCAGAACCATCGCAACCGGGACGGCCTGCGCCAGTAGTGGGACTAGACATGAGCGCAGATCCGGTGCGCCGCGCGACAGCCGAGGCCGCGCGCGACCGAGGCGAAGCCACACTGGGACCGTCCGTACTGATGGCGGGCTCGAACGCGGGCACGCGGCGGGGATTCCTGCTGTTCCAACCTGTGTATCACGGCGGCGCGCCGCCGCCCACCATCGCGGCGCGGCGCGGCGCATTGCGCGCATGGATTCTGGTGGCCATCGATGCCGGCGAATTTTTCAAGCCCCTCCAAGCACGCTGGGGAGATCAAGTGGAAATACGCATCGCCGACAGTGCCAATACCGCCGTCTTCTCTGCAACCGCTCGAAATGCCGGCGCTACCTTCGAACGCCGCGTGCAGCTCTCTCTTGCCGGGTCTACCTGGACACTTGCATTGAATCGCGCGCCCGGATTCGCGCCGGGTGCTCACTGGGCCCCTCTGGCGGCCGGCCTATGCGCGGCGCTCTTGACCTTGTTCGTTGCATTGCTTGTATACAACCTGCAATCCAGCCGCAGCCGCGCGGAAGCGCTCGTCGAATCCCGCACCAAGGACCTCAGCAGCGCCCTGCTCGCCGCCGACGCGGCCAACCGTGCCAAATCAGAATTCCTGGCCAACATGAGCCATGAAATCCGCACCCCGATGAACGGCGTGCTCGGCATGACAGGGCTGCTGCTCGAAACGCCGATGAATGACGATCAGCGGGATATGGCACTGACCGCGCACGATTCGGCCACCAGCCTGCTTACCGTGCTCAATGACATTCTCGACTTCTCTAAGATTGAAGCAGGCCGTCTGGAGCTACGCCCCGAACCCTTTGACCTGGAAACCGTGACCACCGGAGTCGCGGCCTTGCTGGGCCCGCTAGCCAGCGCCAAAAACGTCAGCTTGCGGTGCAGCCATGCCCCGGAGACTCCCACGCTCCTGGTGGGCGATGAGGGCCGGCTGCGCCAAGTTCTCCTCAACCTGGCTGGCAACGCCCTCAAGTTCACCCAGCAGGGATTCGTTTCCATCCACACCCGCTGCGTGGAAACCCGCGGTGGGCGAGCGCAAATCCGTATTCAAGTGGAGGACACCGGCACCGGCATCCCCGAGACAGCCCGAGCCCAGCTCTTCCAAAAGTTCACGCAGGCCGATTCCTCCATCACACGCCGCTTCGGCGGCACCGGCTTGGGCCTCGCCATCAGCAAGAGCCTGGTCGAAATGATGGACGGGGAAATCGGTGTCGATAGCCAGCCCGGCGCGGGTTCCACGTTTTGGTTTACCCTATGGCTCCCACTCCAGTCTGAAGAGGCTTCCGCCTCCGATCCTGCCCTTGCAGCATAATTGCGCTAAAATCAGGGAACTGGAGATCACCATGCGAGCAATCCTCACCCTCACCACGATCCTAGCCGCAGCACCGCTTGTGGCCCACCATTCCATCGACGCCGAGTTCGACCGCAACAAGCCCATCACCGTCACCGGCACCGTTTCCAAGATCGAATGGATGAACCCCCACATCTGGATCTACGTCGACGTCAAAGGGACCGACGGCAAAGTCGTCAAGTGGCAGTTTGAAGGCGGTCCGCCCAACGCCCTCCGCCGCGGCGGCTGGAACCGCGACTCGCTCAAGGAAGGCGACCCCGTCACCATCAAGGGCCTAATGTCCAAGGTCTCCGCCGGCCTCAGCGCCACCACCGGCAATGCGCAGGAAGTCACCCTCCCCGGTGGACGCCGCGTGCTCGCCGGCAACGCCGAAGACGGTAAAGCGAAGTAACCCCGGGTGCCCAACAACCGCGCCATCGGCGTGCTGGACGATCTCTTCTTCACCGTCAAGATCCTGGACGCCGCCAAGCGCGCCGGCCTAGCCATCGAATTCGTCAAAAGCGAAATCGACGCCATCGATAAAGCCCGCACGGCGCCCGCCGTGATGCTGCTGGACCTCAACTGCGCGGCCATTGACCCGGTCCGCCTCATCACCGCGCTCAAAGCCGACCCCGCCACCAAGCCGGTGAACCTCATCGGCTTCATCTCCCACGTGCAGGGAGAGCTGAAACAGGCCGCGCAACAAGCCGGTTGCGACATGGTCCTGGCGCGGTCGGCGTTTTCGCAAAACCTGCCGCAGTTGCTGAAGCGCTTCGCGTAAGTACTTCCTAGCTAACTCGCGTGCCCGCCTTCGATTCCGTCTAGCCGCTGGCTGTGCAGCTCCGCGATGCGCACCAGTGCGCGGATGTGTTCGCCATCCCTGGCGCTATTCTCCTGGATCTCAAGCATCTTCTCCGAAAAGACGCGCTTCCACTCGTCAAAGCGTTCAAACGCCTCATCGTGATACTGCTGGCGCGCCGCCATCTCATGTTGCAACGCGGAGGCTTTGTCCAGCGTAAGGTTGATCTTCTCCAAATCCCGCTGGAACTTCTCGGAGTCATATGTGACCTTTTCCAGGATGCCCTCAATCCGGTCTAAACGATCCATGTCATTCCCCTGCCTCCAGCCTATCACTGCCGCTCCGTCACCGCCCGCCGAGCGATGGCAAAATCCGCCATCAGCTGGCGCGTGATCTTCTCCGCTACATCCACGCTGGCCCCCCGGAACTTCGCGCCCCCGGACTCCTGCGTCGTCGACCAAATCACGTCCCCGTCCTTATTCACCAAGCGCACCGAAGCCATTGCCTCATGCTTGCGCTCGTGAATGTTCACCGATTCGTTTTCGCCCACGGTGACCCCGCTCGCCCGGCTGCCCGAGGACGTCGACGTACGCGCCCCGGCCCCCACGGATGCCCGCATCGTCAGACTATCCGCCGATTGAAATTGGTCGGTGTAAATCAGGTCCTCCGCCGCACCCCGCAGGAACGCGTCCGCCTTCTCCGTATCCTCCGTCAACACGAACAACTTCGAGTTGTGCAGGCTGGCAATAATCAGCTCCCGCAGCTGATCGGCCGATTCGCCGCCCGTCAGCCGCTCCACATAGACCCGCTTCAGCGCCAGCAACTCCTGCGCCCGAGCCGTCGCCAACAAGACCACCGCTAGAATGAGAATCCGCATGTTTCAGTTCCCTGCCTTGCGCGCTTCCTGATCCTGATATTGCACGTTCAAACCCGTCCGGGCCTCCAGCGCCACCAGCGCCGCCCGGATCGAGTTCTTGTCCACCCGGAACACCATCGCCTGCTGCAAGCCGCGTTCATCGGTGTATCCCACCGTCAAGAAGTGCCGCCGCGACTTGCTCAACAAAAACACCGGCGAAATCACCACCGCCAGCGCCAGCCTGCGGTCCACCTGCTGCCCATACTCCAGCAGGTTCACTTTCTCATACGGCACCCGCAACTGCGCCTTGCCCGCGTAAAAGGCGAAGTAGCGCTCATCCGACAACTCAATCCGCCCGGACGAGCCCGCGCGCACCTCCGCGGTGGTCCCTCCGATGTAATCCACCGCCGTCTGCGCCTGCAAAATCCCCGCCAGGCAAACTGCCACTACAAACCGAATCCGCATGATATTCATGTGCAGATTCTGCCACAGAACTCTCACACATTGCTTTGGGAATACACCGACGCCAAAGGGGGATTTCCCCTGGTACTCACCAGCCTACTCGGGGGATGGTTGCCACCCGCTTTCTGCGCTAGACTAACCAAATCCGGTAGGAACCGGCGGGGGGCGCATGGGCAAAACTTGGCTTCGAAGCCTGACGGCGGTGCTGCTGACGATCTCGGGAGGGGCCTCACTGTCGGCAAGCGCGCAGGTCCTCCCAACGACTCTCTCCGGACCGTTCTTAAGACACCGGGTGGTGGTAGCCAATCTCGCGGACATATGTACGCTCCCAGTAGTGTCCGGCTAACGCGCGACACGCCGACGGCAACTAACTGAAGAGTAGGCGGTTGAGGCCTCTTTTGAGTTGCCGCGATTTGAAATACCAGAAGACGAAACACGAGGCTGACACCATGAGGGATGAACCTTGGCCGCACCGT
>CANFEY010000023.1 GCA_947446025.1 Bryobacterales bacterium | reverse complement strand
GCCTCTACCAAATCCTACAGGTTGTCAGCGTCACCATTTTCGAGCGGACGCCCATTCTACAGGCCCTTCAGCTACAACATACCGGAGAAAAATCAGACCCATTTTTCAACCAGCTGAATCTGTTAGACTTATAGCCGGACACTACTGTTAAATTTTCTTGAAGATGTAGCTGTGTTTTGAGTGAGTTCAGGAAGGGGACAACATGCTACAAAGAATCGTCGTTTCAATTTTCTTATTGGCGGCCGCTTCAATCACCGGGTTCGCCCAGGCGACGGCAAGTCTGAGCGGGTCAGTGGTTGACCAGAATCAGGCGAGTATCCCGAATGCCACCGTCAAGGTTTACCTTGCCGGCGGCAAAGAGCCAATCCTATCAAGCACCACGAATACTTCGGGGCGTTTCGTTTTTGGCTCAGTGAAGGCGGATACCTATGATGTCGGGGTCGAAGCGAGCGGGTTTGGCCCGGTTATATACCGTCAGGTGAGGGTTTCGGCAGGTAATGAAATGGCGCTGCCGGCGACCGAGCTAAAGGTTCAGACCGTATCCGAGATCGTGGAGGTTGTCGCCAGTGCACAACGGGTCCAGACCGAGAACGCCCAAGTCTCGACGACGATTACAAGTGTTCAGATCCAAAATCTGCCGGTACTCGGTCGCCAAGTCTCTAATCTGTTTGCGACGCAGCCTGGCGTGATCCTCAATGGCGCGAACACCGTTGTGAATGGCCTCAAGAGTTCGTTTTCCAATGTGACGCTGGATGGGGTCAACGTGCAGGATAACTTTATCCGAACGAACGATCTTGACTACCAGCCGTTTCGTACGACCATCGACCAAATCGAAGAGATCACGATTACGACGGCGAATGCCACCGCGCAATACGGCGGCGGCGCGTCGCAGTTCATTATGAGGACGAAGTCCGGCTCGAATGCTTACCATGGCACGGCGTATTGGTACAACCGCAATGATGCTTTATCAGCCAAGGATTGGTTCAGCAACCGCGACAACGTCGCCAAACCGAAGCTTGACCTGAATCAGCCCGGCGTGGCTTTTGGCGGCCCGGTCGCAATCTCTCCGCATAAGGTGCTGCACGATAAGTTGTTCTTTTACGCCAACTATGAGTGGTACCGGAACAAGAATCAGACGAGCCAGACGCGGACAGTGCTTACCGATTCGGCACGAAGTGGAATCTTTACGTATGATGCCGGTGGAGTGAGGAGGACAGCTGACCTGCGGGCCCTGCGTGGATTCACTCCTGATCCGACAGTCGCGGCGTTGATCTCACAGCTGCCCAAAACAAATGCTCCTGGCGGGGATGGACTGAACACTGCCGGTTATCGCTTCAACGCGGTGGCAAATCAGTTTCGCAATCAATTCGTATACAAGTCGGATTACTACCTGAATAGGAACCATTCCATTACGGGCACCTATAACTATATCGACAATCCAACGCAGCGTCCGGACGTTACGACTTCGTTCTACACGTTGCAACCAAATGTACAGAACACCTTGAAGAATCACCTCCTGTCGTTACAGTGGCGCTGGTCGGTTACCCCGACGTTATCCAATGAAGTGCACGGCGGATTTGCCCGCACACACGGGAATTTCGACGTCAGCGCAGCGTATCCAAAATCGATAGTCGGCGGGCTTATCTTCACCAACCCGGTGAACACCTTCCTGGCGCAGGGCCGGGATACGAATTCCTATCCGATCCAGGACAACGCGACGTGGATTAAGGGCCAGCATCAAGTCTCCTTCGGTTACCAATATCAAAAGCTTACGGCCAGGCCTTTCAACGACGCGGGCATTGTGCCGACGTATACGCTAGGCATCAGCGCCGCGAACACAACCGGCCTGACAACCGCGGACCTACCTGGCGTAGGGGCCTCGGCGCTGGCAATCGCTAACAGCCTGTACGCAAATTTGGCTGGCATCATCAGCTCGGGTTCGGCCACATTCAACGTGACCAGCGCTACTTCCGGCTTTGTCCCGGGTGCGACCAGCGTCCGGCGATTCAATCAGAACACTCACGCCCTCTATGTCCAGGACAACTGGAAGGTACGGCGGAACATGACCGTAAATCTGGGTGTGCGCTACGAATATTGGACGCCGCTGGATGAAAAAGATGGCCTGTTCATAGCGCCGCGGCTGGAGAACAACGATGCGAAAGCAACCTTGCTTAACCCCAACGCTGTGCTCGATTTCATCGGGGGTTCCTCTGGCCGAAAGTTCTACAAGTCGGACAAGAATAACTTTGCGCCGAATGTTGGTTTTGCGTGGGATCCTTCTCATTCCGGCAAGACATCGATCCGGGCCGGGTACTCAATTGCGTTCGTGAATGACAACGTGATTACCACGGTTCGCAACAACGTAAACACAAACAGTGGCTTGTCGTTCGCCAATAGCCTCGTGAATCAAACAGCCACGCTGCCGAACGCGCCGGTAATCGCGGCACCGACGTATAAGGTGCCGCGGACGCTGGCGGATAACTACGCCATCACGACAACCTCGGCGGCCGGGCTTCCCAACCCCAACCTAATTACACCGATGATCCACCAGTGGAACATCAGCGTTGAACATGATGTTCACGGCATCCTAATTTCGGGCCGGTACATCGGCAACAAAGGCACCAACCTGCTTCGCGCGCTCGACGTCAATCAGGTCCTGTACAACGCCAACGGCTTCCTGGCGGATTTCAAGCGGGCGCAAAGCAATGGCTTGCTGGCCCAAACCGTTACGGGAGTGTACAACGGCTCCTACAACGCCGCCATCCAGGGGAGCCAGCCGCTTACGGTATTCCCGCTTTTGGTTGCCGGCGGCAATTTGGGGAACGCAACCAATGTCAACTTCTTGCGCACGGGTCAAGTTGCCTCGCTGGCGGATTCCTACATGACCGGCCGAAATAACGGACCCGTGAGTTTCTATACGAACCCGAATCTTCAGGGCGCGAATACCGTCACCAACGATGGCCGCTCCAACTACAATGCACTACAACTGCAAGCGACTAAGCGGACGCGCAATGGACTGCAATCGCAGTTCAGTTACACCTACGGAAAAGCGCTTGCCAATACGACTGGGGACGGGCAAACCAACTTCGAACCGTTGCTGGACAATGCCAATCCCAGCCTGGAGCGTGCGCGGACGCCATCTGACATCCGGCAATCGTTTAAGGCGAACGTCTACTACGAGCTCCCCTTTGGGGCAGGGAAGAAGTGGGGCGGCAATTCACTCGTCAATCACGTGGTTGGGAATTGGTCTGTCTCCGGCATCTGGAATTACCAGTCGGGCAATCCTTACTCGATCCTATCGGGTTATGGCACGCTGAATCGCGGGGCTCGTTCCACCGCGACGAATACGGCTTCGGTGGCGGGCGCGACGATGGACCAATTGCGTCCCTTGACCTCTGGGATCTACAAGACGATCGACAATATTTACTTCCTATCGCCGACATTACTGAACAGCGATGGCAGAGGCACGGCACAGACAGGAGCCAACGCGTTTGCTGGACAGGTGTTCTATAACCCGGATGCGGGAACCGTAGGAAACCTGCAACGCCGCATGTTTAGCGGTCCCTGGAATCAGGCGCTTGATATGTCGGTGATCAAGGCAGTGAAAATCGGCGAGCGCGTCAAAGTTGATTTGCACTTTGATTTCTTCAATGCGCTCAACCACCCGACGTTCTATATGCCGCCTAGCACCGCTGGCGACAACGGTGCGTCGGGCCCGTACACCATCAACAACACGACGTTCGGGCAGCTCACCTCGCTTGATGCCTCTGCCCGGCAGATCCAGATTGGTGCACGCTTCAGCTTTTAGCTGTAGGAGCCAATCTTACCCCCTTTAAGCCGGGAACGCGTCATGCTAGACTCGTTCCCCAGGGGCCGTGTGCCTCGCCATTCTGTTGGAGGTTTCCTGAGATGAGAACGAAGTTAGCGATCTTTGCCGCTGCGGCAGGGATGATGGTGCCGCTGGTCCCCGTGGCCGCACATCACTCATTTGCAGCCGAGTATGATGCCAACAAGCCGGTGACGCTGAAGGGTACGGTGACCAAGGTCGAATGGACCAATCCGCACGCTCGGTTTTATGTCGACGTGAAGGATGCCAACGGCAAGGTGGTCAACTGGAACCTGGAACTGGCCAGCCCGAACGTGTTGAAGCGGTCGGGGTGGACGCGCACGGCGCTCAAGGAAGGCGACGCGGTGACGGTGGAAGGGTCGGCTGCCAAAGACGGGGCGAACATGGCGAACGCTCGGGCGGTGACGCTGGCCAGCGGCAAGCGCGTGTTTGCGGGATCCTCGGGCGGGGACGGGAAATAGCATGAACAAGAAACTGTTGAACCTGATCGTGCCCGCGGGCGTGGTGGTGGCGGCGTTGTTGCTGCTGCAGACGCCGGCGGAATCGCAGGCTCCGGCGGGCAAGGCTGTCAAGGGCGATCCCACAGCTCCGGCGGGCGGTAGCCAGAATGCGGACACGCTCAAAGCGAAGGGCAAAGCCAAGGGCGGTCCTGCGGGGCCGATTCCCAAGACCGCGGACGGGAAGACCGACTTCTCGGGGATCTGGAACGGCGGCGGTCCGGTGGGCGACATCAAGCAGGGCCTGGCGCCGGGCGAGACGCTCCCGTTGTTGCCAGCGGCCAAGGCGTTGATGGAGAAGCGCAAGTCGCAGGATGATCCCGAGGCGAATTGCTTGCCGACGGGCGTGCCGCGCATTGCCCCGTATCCGTGGCGCATTGTGCAGACGCCTACGCACGTGTTTTTCCTGTTTGAGGGCAACATCCATACCTACCGCCAGATTTTCATGGATGGCCGGAAGTTCCCCAAGGACGAGGACATTGACCCGACCTGGTTCGGCTATTCGATTGGCCGCATTGAGGGGAATACGCTAATTGTCGAAACCAAAGGCTATAACGACAAGTTCTGGTTCGATTTCATGGGCACGCCACACACGGAATTGATGACCACTGTGGAACGCTACAAGCGTACGGACTACGGGAACTTGACAGTGCAGACCACCATCACCGATCCAGGGGCGTATTCGAAGCCCTTCACGGTGACGTTCCAGGCAACGCTGCGTCCGGGCGAAGAGTTGATGGAGTACATTTGCCAGGAAAACAACCAGGACGTGAGCCACATCAACGGTCCCGCAACGCTCGAATAGGTTGAATCCTACCTCATGCCGCCCGCCGTGCGGACGATAAGAGGTACGGAATGAGTTTCACTCCGCTTGCATTTACTGGCGTAAGCCAGTTTTCGAATGATTTCCAGTCGATCATGGAACGGGCTGTAAAGATCGCGCAGTTGCCGATCACCGCGTTGCAGAACCGCACCGGGGATGCGCTCCAGAAGAAGGCGCTGCTGAGCAGCGTCTCGGCGGGCGTGAGCGGGTTGGCGGCGAGTCTGGAAGCACTTGGGGCGACTGCGGACAACCAAGGACTGACGGCCACCAGTTCGCGGCCCACAGTGGTGAGCGTGGTGAATGCGGGCGCGACATCGGCGGCGTCCTATACGATCAACTCGGTTACGTCGATCGCCGTGGCTGCGGCGGAGCGGAGCCCGGCCGGGTATGCGGATTCCGGGGCGACCCAGGTCGGGTCTACGGGCGACTTCCGGTTGGTGGTCGGCTCGGAGCAGTTCGATTTCACGTTGACCAACAATACGCTGGTTGGGTTGCGGGACAAGATCAACACGTTGGGCGCGGGCGTGACCGCCTCGATCCTGACGACGGCGGGTGGAAACTTCATTTCCGTCTCAGCCAACGCCCCCGGGGCGAAGGCTCTGCAATTGCGCGATGCCCCGGGTGGAGCGAACACGAATCTGCTGACCACCGACAATCAGGGATCGGACTTGGTGTTCCATCTGAATGGGATCGAAGTGCGGCAGTCGCACAACCTGGTGAACAGCGTGGTGCCTGGGCTGTCGTTCACGGTATTGAGTGAAACCAACACCGCGACGCAGTTGACGCTCGCGAGCGCGCGCGCGGAGCTGGCGTCCGCGCTGTCCAATTTCGCCGACAGTTTTAATACGGTGCGTGGGCAACTCAACTCGCAGATTGGTTCGGCTGCGGGGTTGTTGAGCGGAAATTCGCTCGTCACCCAACTGAGCGGTCAACTCCGGCAAATGGCGTCGCATCGGGCGTCGAGCGGCTCGATCAGGGGCCTGACGGAAGTCGGCATCACCTTTGACAGCAAGGGTACGATGACGTTTGACTCCAAGGTGCTCGACGGGCTGACCAGTGACCAGTTGTCGCACGCGTTTACGTTTCTGAACAATTCTGCTACCGGGCTGGGCAAATTTGCCGGCGGGCTACGCCAGTTCAGCGATCCGATCAGCGGGCTGATTAAGCTGGAGCAGCAGGGGCTCGACCGCGTCGATGCCGCGCTACAGAAGCAGATCTCGGCGCTGACGGACCGGCTCACGGTGATGCAGCGCGGCATGGCGCTGAAGTTGCAGCAGGCGGATTCTCTACTGGCATCGCTCGAAAGCCAACAGAACGTTGTCAAGGCCAGTTTGCAGGGCCTGAACGTAGTGCTGTACGGCAAGCAGCAGGGCTAACCCCACATGAACCTCGAAGAATCGAGCGCAGCGGCGCTGGAAGCTGCTCGGGCGCGGGATTTAGATGCGCTCGCTACCGCACTGGCGGCCCGCGCCGAGGCGCTTACGCGCGGCGAGCTTCCTACTCCTGGAATCCATGCGGCGGGGGAATTGACGGCGCAGCTGCTGCGCGAGCTCATCCGGGAAACAGGCATGGAGAGTTCCCGGCTGCGGCAAATGGCGCTTTTCGACATCGAAGGCTAGAAACACCAAGGCTAGAAACACCGGGCCGGAAACATCAGGCCAGAAGCCCAGGGCTAGAAACCCCAGGGCTAGAAACACTTCGGGCCACGCGACGCGATCTGGTGGATCGTCAGCGTGGCCCGAAGTGCGTTTGTGGCCCGGGGATCGCTCCCCGGGCCGGGGTTAGGACTAGCCTCTCAGCAGCGACAGCACCTGCTGCGGAGCGGAGTTGGCTTGCGCCAGTGCCGCGATACCGGCATGGAGCAGAATCTGCGACTTGGTTAAGTTGGCGGATTCAGCGGCCAGATCCGCGTCGCGGATACGGGATTCGGCGGCAGCCAGGTTGGTGAGCTGGGACTGGGCCAGGTTGATGGCGAACGCGAACTGGTTCTGACCCCGGCCGACGACGGCTTGGGCTTTACCGAGCAGGTTCACCGCGGTAGCGAGAGCCGCGACAGCGGACTGCGCGCTCGCCTGGTCGCCGATGTCGGCGTTGGCACCCTCGCCCACCGTGGTAGCGGTGCTCTGGTTACCGGACGGCGGCGTGACGCCGGTGGAGTTCGGCGAGGAACCGACCGTGACCTGGAAGCCCCGGACGGTGCTCAGGAAGCGGATCGACTGCACGCCCCCCGATTCTTCCTTCACCGCGACGACGCGGTTCAGGGTGGAATCGTTCGACTGCTGCAGAGCGCTGTTGATGCTGCTGAGCGCCTGATCGATGGACTGGCTGCGCGCGGTGGTATCGTTCTGCAGGTTCACCGAGAGCGAGTGCTTCACGCCGCTGGCGTCGTTGGCCGAGATGGAGATGGTCTGATCGTCGCTGCCGTACAACCGGTCGGTGTAGGCCAGCGCCGAGGAGGCATCCGCGCCCTGCGAGTTGAAGTAAGGCGAAGTGGTCGGGGCCGCGCCCTGGGTGTTGCCCGTGAAGGTGGCACCGTTGCGGGTGAACCCGGCGTCGCCCGATCCGAAGGCGTTGAGGCGGAAGTAGGTTCCGTTGCTGGAGGAGATCACCACCTTGCCGGTATCGAGCGAGGCTGTGAGGCCCGCCTTCACCAGTTCGGCGTCACCAGCAATCGAGTCATTCAACTGCTGCACGACGTTGGCCGCCGAAGCGTTGGCACCGTTGGAGACCAAACCGCCGGCACCCAAACCGAGGGCCGTCAGGGTTTCGGCGTCGGAACCGCCCGCGACGTTGACCACTTCAAGGCTGCTGCTCGAGCCTTTGGTATTCGAGGTGAGCACCAAGTTGCCAGACCCGTTCAACGAAGCAATGTTGCCATGGCCAGCGGTGGTTGAAGCAGCGTTGATCGCGGTGAGAATGGTCGCGATGGGAGTGGTGGCGCTGGTTCCCAAAGCCACGTTGAACGAGGCACCGCCATCGACACGGAGCGTGAGGTTGGCACCGCCGGTCAAGTCGACCACACCGGCAGCGTAGACCACCGTGCTGGTGCGCGTCGCCGCCGTGGCATCGCCCGCTGCCAGGTTTGCCGAGAAGGCGTTGACGCTCGAAGACTCGCCGTTCAGCGACGCTTGAAAGCTCACTGTGCCGGCGTGTCCACTGGTCGAATAAGCAGTACCGGCGGTGATGGTCGTGTAGTCCACCGCGCCGCTGGCACCCGAGAGGTGGCTGCCCAGACCCAGCAAGTTCGAGCTGTCTCCTGTGGCTAGCACCTGGAACTGTTCGCCCTTGCTCGAGGTGAACACCAGGTTGTTGCCCACTGCGGAGGTGGAGAGCGAGATTCCCGCCCCGTTCAATGCGCCGGAATTGGAGATCTTCGTCTGCAAATCGGCCAGCAAGTCCGCCGTCGTGGTGGTGCCCGCCACCAGAGTGTTCAAGGTGATGTCCACCGGGCTGGTCAGACCGCTGCCTTGGAAGCGCAGGGTGATCGAGTCGGAAGCCACGGCCTTATGGGTGGTGGAAGAAGTGCCCGCCGTCAGGCCGAGCGCCGTATAGGCGTCGCTCGCCACCGCGTTTACGGAAATCGTCTGGCCTTGTTTGCCGGCCTCGAAGACCACCTGGTTGTCCACCAGCTTCGCGGTCACCGTATTGTTGCCGGTGAAGTTGCCGTTGGCGGCGATCTTGGCGTTGATATCGGTCACGATCTGCGCCTTGGTCAACGTGGTGCCCAAATTGAGCGACAGAGTCTGCGCGCCGCTGGAGCCAACCGTCAAACTGATGGCGTTGGCACCGGTGGCAATCGTCTTGGTCGCGGCCGTATCGGTGGCGATGATGTTCGCCCGCGCGTCGATGCTGCCGACGCCCTGATCCTGAACCTTCAGCGCCGCGCCCGTCGAAGCCGCCGCCGCCGTGGCCGTGCCGGACAGACCGAGCGTGGTATTTAGGTTCGTCGTGACCACTTCGACCGAAGAGGTGGCCGAGTTGCCCTTGCTCTTGATGATCAGCTGGTTGCCTTCGATGGACGCAGTGGCCGCCAGAGCGAAGTTCGCGTTCGCGTTCAATTCCTTCGCGATCTGGCCCTTTGAGGTCCCTGCCGCCTGCGTGGTCAACGTGACGTTGATCTGCGCGCCGCCGTCGAACTTGAACCACAGAAGGTTGTCCGTGGTCGTGTTTACATAGGCTGCGGTATCGGTCCCCGTCGCCGCCGCGTTGCGCTCGAAGTTGCCCAGCAACGCGTTCGCTTGACGGTCCCCAGCCTGCACCTGGAACGCCGTAGTGGAACTCTTGAACGCCAACTGCTGCTTGCCGGTGGAATCGGTGGTGATCGACGCGAGCACGTTCGCATTCTTAAATGCCGTGGCCTGCTGCGTGCCGCCGTTGCCCGCCGCCGAAATCGCGGCATTCACCGCCGCCGCCAGATCCGAGGTGCCGCCCAAATTCGCCGTGTTCACCGACAGCTTCACGCCGTTTCCGTCAAAGCCCGGTCCCTTGATGACAAACGTGGTGAACCCCGGCGTCGAGACCGACCCGCTGTTCGCCGTGTTGCCCAGGATCGCCGACAAGCTGGTGGCCGCCGAACCCGACCCGATGTCGGTGCCCGTCACGCCCGTCGCCTGCACGCCCTTCAAGCCCAGGCTCGAGGAATCCACCGAAGAACGGCTCAGATCGAGCGAAACCGACCCGTTCGTCGTCGCACTGACGCCGTTCGAGGACTGGCCGCCGCCGATGAACACGCTCAGGGCTTTCGCAAATTGCCCGCCCGTATTCAAGCCAATGGCCTGCGCCTGCCGGTCGATTTCCGTGATCACGCTGCCGAACTCCGAGTTCAGCACGCTGCGGTCACCGGTAAACGCACCGGAAGCAGACTGCGTCGCCAGGGTGCGCGCACGATCGAGAAGCTGCGAAATGTTGTTGATGCCGCCGTCCGCGGTTTGCAGTTGGCTGAGGCCGTCATTGGCGTTGCGAACGCCTTGCGCAAGAACCGCGCCGTCCGAACGGTAGGTGTTGGCGATCGCCAAGCCCGCCGCGTCATCGCCCGAGGCCACGATGCGCAAGCCCGAGGTCACACGGTTAATCGTCTTCGATTGCAGGTCGCCGGTTACGCGCAAGCTGTTCTGTGCTTGCAGCGAGGCTACGTTGGTATTGATTGCAAATGCCACTGTTTCTCTCCTTAGATTGTGCGACTCGGGAATCCTTTCCCGGTGCTTCTTACACGGGGCTTATCGGAGAAGCGTCGGGCTTCTTGAATTGTTTTAGGATTTCCTTGAGCTCCGGCACCAAAATAGGCCGGGCGGCCGCTTGGTTCTGTTCCCCCACCACGCGGATCTCCTTCCGCACCACCCCCACCGACCGCGGCGCGCGAATTCCCAGCTTCACTTGCGTGCTGCCTGCCTCCAGCACCTCCACTTCAACCTCGTCGCCTATTAACAAGGTCTCGCCCACCCGCCGCCGGATCACGAGCATACAGGCACCTCAGACAACGAATGCCGGTACGAGTACCGCGAGTCCGCCCGCACCGCCTGCACGGCCCGCCGCGTCGCCAAATCGATGACGACGGGTGCCAACAAATTGGCGCTGAGGCTGCCCTCGTGATCCGCCGAAAGCAGCGCCAGGTCCAGCGTCGGACCACGCCCCAGCACCTCCCGATCCTCACCCGTCAGTGCGGTTTCGTACTCCGGCTCAATGCTCCGCACCGGCAGCGCCAGAAAGCATAAGCCCCCTATTTCCAGGCTTTGCAAGTGCACCAGCGGAGCCAATTCCGCGTCGTCCAGCAGCACAAAGCGCCGCGCCGCCTCAAACCCTGGCAAGCCCCGAGGGAAGAGCAGCGCCGCATCCTCTGAATATTCCAACTCGCCGAATTGTTCTGTCTGTACACGTGGCATCTACACGAAATACTGCAATCCGGGGGCCGCTCGTGTCAGACTGGAATCGTGCCTGAGTCCCGAACCGATAAGCTCCGCAAGTTGATCCAAGATGTGGCCGGAAAGCCCGCCCCGGCTGACGAGGATGAGTCGTTGTTTGAAAGCGGACTGCTTGATTCCTTCGCGCTTCCCGATCTGGTGAGCGCCATTGAACAGGCCTTCGCTATCAAGGTCCCCGACGCCGACCTGAACCCGCGCAAGTTTGATTCCATCGCGCGCATTGAGGCGTATCTCGATTCGAAATGAGCGCCTATCTGCACCGCTTCGGGCGCTACCTGCCGGAGCGCGTGGTGACCAACGCCGAACTCGCCGCGCGCTTCGACCGCACCGCGGAGTGGATCGAAAACGCCTCCGGCATCCGCGAACGTCGCTACGCGGTGGCGGATGAGAGTATCGCCGACATGGCCGTGCTCGCAGCCGAGGACTGCCTGCGCGATTCGCGCGAGGTTGGACTACTGATCCTAGCCAGCGGCAGCGGAGCCACCGGCTTTCCCGGACCCGCCGCCGAAGTGGCGCATAAGCTCGGCCTCGAAAACACGCCCGCGCTCGACCTGCCCATCGCCAGCGCCGGCAGCGTCTTCGGACTCGCGCTAGCCATGCGTCTGGCCGAGGCGCACGGCAACGTGCTGCTGATTGCCAGCGAAAAAATGTCCGCGCTTATCGGCGGCGACCCCAACACAGCGATCCTCTTCGGCGATGGTGCGGGAGCAGCCCTGATCTCGCGCGACCCCGGCCCGTGGCGTTTGATCGACGCCGTGCTGCACAGCGACGGCCAGTATCGCGACGACCTGAAGTCCGATGGCACGCTCACCATGAACGGCCTCAACGTCATCTTACACGCGTCGCGCAAGATGCCCGGGGTGATTCAGGAGCTGCTGGATCGCAACCAGGTCGCGGCCTCGCAAGTGGGAGCTTTTATGGTCCACCAGGCCAATCTAAACCTTCTGACGCGGGTGGCGAAAACGCTCGGCGTTGACCTCGAGAAATTCTTCAGCAACATCGCGAGCTACGGCAATACGTCGTCGGCATCCATGCTAATTGCGGCCTCCGAATGGTCGGAGACGAATTCGGTCCAAGGCCCCGTAGTCTTCTGTGGCTTCGGCGCGGGATTCCACTGGGGAGCGGTGTTGGCCGAGCGCTCCTAGCGGTCGGCCAGGTGTTTCAGCCGCGCGTCGAGGATTTCTTCCACACGGTGCAACTCGGCACGCCAAATGTCGCGCGAGTCGCTGAACTGGCGGTCGACTTGGGCAAACTGGCGGTTCATGTCGGATCGGAGTTCCCCGAGCCGCAGATTCATGTCCGCCTTTAGGCCGTTCACGTCCGTCCGCACGTCCGACAGGCGGGAGTTATTCAGCAGAATTCCGATCAGGACCGTCAGCATGGTCGGTGCCGACGCCAGGACAAAGGTGAGTTGCGTTTCGCTCATGCCGACTTAGCTGCAGAATAGAGGAGAAATTCTCAGCTTTTCTTGCTAGCGCCGCTCGCGCGACGACATCAGCTCGTCGATGTTGACCAGCTCTGTCGGGTAGTTGCCGGTGTAGCAGGCGTAGCAGTACTTGTGCTCCACGTGATCCGCCACTGACTCACGCAGCGCGGGCAGCGACAGGTACCCCAGCGAATCCGCCTCCACGAAACGGCGGATCTCTTCAATGGAGTTGTTCGCGGCGATGAGCTCGCCCACGCTGGGTGTATCCACGCCGTAGAAGCAGGGCGAGATGGTGGGAGGGCAGGAGATGCGCAAGTGAACCTCGCGCGCACCGGCGCTGCGCACCATGCGGACCAGCTTGCGCGACGTGGTGCCGCGCACGATGGAATCGTCCACCAGGATCACGCGCTTGCCTTCCAGCAGGTGGCGCACGGGGTTCAGCTTCAGCTTCACGCCGAAGTCGCGGATGGCTTGCGAGGGTTCAATGAAGGTGCGCCCCACATAGTGGTTACGGATGAGCGCGTTGCGGTACGGGATGCCGGACTCGGTAGAGTAGCCTAGCGCCGCGGGCACGCCGGAGTCGGGGACCGGCACCACGATATCAGCGTCGGCGGGGCATTCGCGGGCCAGCTTGCGGCCCTGAATCTCACGGGACTCTTCAACGGAGCGACCGAAGACGATGGAATCGGGCCGTGCGAAGTAGACGTGTTCGAAGACGCAGTGCGCCGTGTCGCGCTTGGGTGCGTAGCGCTCGCGCGTGAGGCCTTCCGGACCCACGATCACCATTTCCCCCGGCTCGACGTCGCCCAGGTAGACCGCGCCAATCAGGTCGAAAGCGCAGGTTTCGGAAGCGAACACGCTGGATACGTGGCCGCCCGACATTTCCAGCTGTCCGAACGCCAGCGGGCGGAAGCCGTGCGGGTCGCGCGCGATCAGGATGCGGTCGCCGGCCAGGAAGACTAATGAAAACGCCCCTTCCAGTTGCAACAACGCTTCTCGCAGCGCTCCCGGCAACGTGCGCTCGCGCGAGCGCGCCACCAAGTGCAGAATGACTTCCGTATCGCTCGAAGTTTGAAAAATCGACCCGTCGTGCTCCAGCTCACGGCGTAATTCCGCCGCGTTGGTGATGTTGCCGTTGTGCGCTACCGCGATCTTGCCTTTGTTGCACGTCACCGATAGCGGCTGTGCGTTCAGCAGGCCGCTATCGCCCGCCGTGGAGTAGCGCGTGTGCCCGATAGCGTGATCCCCGGGGAGCCGCCCCAGCACTTCCGGAGTAAACAGGTCCGCCACGTGGCCCATGCCGCGGTGCAGATGCGTATTGCGGCCGTCACTCGATGCGATGCCCGCGCTTTCCTGCCCGCGATGTTGCAGGGCGTAGAGTCCTAAGTACGCTAGATTAGCCGCTTCCGGGTGTCCGTAGACGGCGAAGACTCCACATTCCTCATGCAGTTCGTCAAACATGGGCGGGTTGTAGCATCTCCTCGAAAGATTTTTCCCAAACCTGTTGCAGTTGCTTCACTGAGCATTCGAGCAATCCGTCAATCCGTAGCTGCTCTTTCAATGTAACGCCCAAACGCACGCACTCGATTTTGTTTTGGGCCGCGATCTGCTCCACCGCTTCCGGCGTCGCGGTCGAAACCAAAACGCGAGACGGGCCTTCGTGGAACAACGCGAATTCAGGACGCATGGAAGTCTTCACTTCCACCGCCGCGCCGATGCCCAGCGAACAGCATTCCGCCAGCGCCACCGCAAGCCCGCCTGCTCCCACGTCGTGCGAGGATTCCGCGTGCCCCTGCTGCACCACTTCGCGAATCGCCGTATGCACGCGCTTTTCGTAATCCATGTCGAGCGCCGGGGGCAAGCCCCACACCGTCTTCAGCACAGCCTTGGCATACTGCGTGCCGCCGAACCGCACGTCATCCACCGAGCCGTATCCGCCCAGCAGGATCACCGTCCGGCCTTCGTTCTTGAAGGGAATGGTCACCGGAGCCGCCGTCTTCATTAAGCCGACGATGCCGATCACCGGCGTCGGCCAGATCGCCTCGCCCAGCGTTTCGTTGTACAGGCTGACGTTGCCGCCGGTAATTGGAGTGCCGAAGTGCGTACACGCCTCGCCCAGGCCTTCGATGGATTCGACGAGCTGCGCCATGATCTCCGGCCGCTCCGGATTGCCGAAGTTGAGGTTGTTTGTCGCGGCCACTGGTTCCGCTCCGACGGTGGAAAGATTGCGGCAGCACTCCGCCACCAGCAGCTTGGTCCCCTCACGCGGATCGAGCATGCAGTAGCGCCCGTTGCCGTCCAGCGACATCGCGATGCTGGTGTTCGTATCCTTGACGCGCACAATCGCCGCGTCGCCGCCTGGGCCCGCGAGCGTATTCGTGCGCACCGTGTAGTCGTACTGCTGCCAGATCCAGCGCTTGGAGCACAAATCGCCCGACGCGAGCAGCGTGAGCAGATCCGCCTTAAGGTCTTTGCTCTGGAACTTAGGTGCTTCCATCGGAGCCGTGCGATATGGCCTCACGCCATGCGGACGGTCATACAACGGAGCCTCATCTGCTAACTCAGCGTTCGGAATGTCCACCACGATGGCGCCGTGATTCCGCACGATCAGCTTGCCGGTGTCCGTAACGGTGCCGACAGTAACCGCATCCAGCCCCCATTTGCGGAATACACGGAAGACTTCCTCTTCGCGGCCCTTTTCCGCGACCAGCAGCATGCGTTCCTGCGATTCGCTAAGCATGATCTCGTAAGGAGTCATGCCGGTTTCACGCTGCGGAACGAACTTCAGGTCCACGTCGAGACCCGTTCCCGCGCGCGAACCCATCTCGCACGTCGAGCACGTCAAGCCCGCCGCGCCCATGTCCTGAATCCCAACAATTGCGCCTGTGTGCATGGCTTCGAGGCAGGCCTCAAGCAGCAGCTTTTCCATGAACGGATCGCCCACTTGTACGTTGGGGCGCTTGCTCTTCGACTCTTCGCTGAACTCTTCCGACGCCATCGACGCGCCCTGAATCCCATCGCGGCCTGTTTTCGCGCCCACGTAGATCACCGGATTGCCGATGCCGGTCGCCTTGCCGAAGAAAATCTCGTCGTGCTTGAAGATACCGAGCGCGAACACGTTGACCAGCGGATTGCCGTTGTAGCACGCCTCAAACTGCGTCTCGCCGCCCACCGTCGGCACGCCGAAGCAGTTGCCGTAATGCGCGATGCCTTCCACCACGCCCGTGACGATGCGCTTGTTGCGTTCGCCATGCTCGGGATCGTCGAGCGGGCCGAAGCGGATCGCATCCATCACCGCGATCGGCCGCGCGCCCATGGTGAAGATGTCGCGCAAGATGCCGCCGACGCCGGTGGCCGCACCTTGGAAGGGTTCGATAAAGCTCGGGTGGTTGTGCGATTCAATCTTGAACGCCACGGCCACATTGTCACCGATGTCGATGATGCCCGCGTTTTCACCCGGCCCAACCAGCACGCGCGCGTTCTTGGTAGGGAGCTTCTTCAGGTGCAAGCGGCTGCTCTTGTAGGAGCAATGCTCACTCCACATCACGTTGAAGATGCCGAGTTCGGTTTCGTTCGGCTCGCGCTTCAGAATCGCGCGGACTTTTTCCATCTCCTGAGGAGGAAGGGTACTCATTGTCGTGCACCTAGGTGCCCCGCCATACTGGCAATCATGGATTCCAAGATGACTCGTCCCTCGGTTGAACCCAGCAGCACGTCCGACGCGCGCTCTGGATGCGGCATCATCCCCATGACGTTGCGGCGTTCGCTGCAAATGCCGGCGATGTTGCGCAGGCTGCCGTTGGGATTGTCGAGATAACGCACGATCACCCGGTCCTCGGCTTCAAGCTGGTCCAGCGTGCGTTCGTCGGCGAAGTAACAGCCCTCGCCATGGGCGACCGGGACCCGCATCAACTGGCCCTTGGCCGCAGCGCAGGTGAAGGGAGAATTCGTCGTCTCGATCCGCAAAGTCACGTCGCGGCACACGAAACGCAAGTCGCGATTCCGCAGCAGCGCGCCTGGGAGAAAGCCGCTCTCGACAAGGATCTGGAACCCGTTGCAGATGCCGAGCACCGGTCCGCCCTCATCGGCGAACTTGCGCACCGCCTTCATCACGGGAGAAAATTTCGCGATCGCGCCACAACGCAGGTAGTCGCCGTAGGAGAACCCGCCGGGGAGGATGACGGCATCGACATTGCTTAAGGAAGCAGAGTCATGCCAGATAAATTCCGCCTGATGGCCGAGGTTCTGCGAGACCGCATACCAAGCGTCATGGTCACAATTGCTGCCTGGAAACACGACGACACCGAATCGCATGGGAACGTTTCTATTGTAACACCCGAATGCGCGAGGCGCGGGCTGAATTTACGACGGTAAATAGTCGAGCACGGTGGAATACATCGACTTTACGAAGTCGGTAGCCTGACGTTCGGCGGCGGCCTCATCTTTGTTGATGATCGGCACGATCACGCGGATCAGCGCGGTGTCGGTGCGATTGTAACGCAGTGCGTCGGCCATGACCCAGAATTTGGCCTTGAACTCTCGGGCCACGGCGCGGTCGCGGGATTGATACCAGTAGAACACCATACTGCGGTAATCGCCGTGGGTGATCACGTAACGGTTTGCTGGAATCACTTGGCCTTGTCCTACGTCCAACGTGACTTCCCGGTCATCCAGCGGCGTCCATCCTGACCCCGGCAGGCAATTCTTGGGGGAATGAGGCGCTTTGCCCGTCCGCTGGGAGCGGAACCCGGCTACATACAGATTGGCTTGCACCCCGTCCTTGGCATATTCCCGGACCAACGTGTCGTCGGCCTGGAGCACCGCCATGGATTCCTTGTCGATGACGCCTTCCTGTACGAACTGCCACTGGCCCAAGGTGCGCGGCACATCCGCGAGAGGCCGGCTGGAAGGAATCACTTCTTCGCGGATAGAGCTATACAGCAGCCCACCCTGTAAGATCAGCACCAGGCTGGCAACCCGGACGGGAAGGGAATTGAAGAATCGAAACATGGGCTAATCCTCACCTAGCGGCGCGCTCGGCTGGCTGCGGAAATTCCAAACCCAATTGATCGCCCAATGGGTGAGCGCCAGGAAGGCGAAAGCGATGCCGAAGATCACGAACCCTTCGGTTTCATGGAAAATTCCTGTGGCCAACTCGGTATCGATCTCGCTCAAGATTCCGGTGATCGTCACCCGGCGCGCGTTAGCGATGATCGCGATCGGAATCGTACACAGGAACAACGCCCACCGCATCCAGAGTTTGCTGTCGAAAAAGTAGGCGTAGACCAAGGACAGGAACGTCAGCATCAGCAGGCTGCGAATGCCGCTACAGGCCTCGGCCACCGATAGCTTCTGACTGGCCAGCTCTAGAACGTTCCCATCGCGCAGCACTGGAATGTTGATGAGGAGTAGCACCTGCTCGGCTACCTGACTGGCGAACAGTTGCAGGGGAAAGGTGATTTGGTTGTAGATCACCGTAGGAATCGGGATCATAAAGGGCAACAGCAGCAGCGGGAAGAGCAAAGCCCGGATCGCGGCCGTCCCGCCCATGATCAGCAGCAGCGCGACCAAAGCCTCCAGAAACGCCGTGCGCTGCAGGAATAACTCTGCCCCCAACATTCCCAGGAACGCCTGCACGCCGCTCCAGGCCAGTAGACCGAGGCCCCACCAAGCCGGTTTCCACTCCATACTGAGCAAAACGTCACGGCGCTGCCAGACAATCTAGCCGGCTACCAGGGGGACAAAAAATCCATGACTTACGTCGTCGTCCGTCATCCACTGATCCACTAATTTGCGCAGAATCGGGAAATAGGCGGCGATTAGGAGCAGGGCAAACCAACCGATGGCGGCCCAGGGCAACGGACGCGCGTCTACCGCGGTGGTTACTTGCTCACGAACAGGCTGTTGCTCAGTCAGCGTTTCCATCGGATACGGGTCCCAACATACCCTAAATACGGCATAGCGCGGACGGATGACACGGTGCTTACCCTTAACCGGCGGCTCGAGCTTCTTCGTCAATCCGCTGGATGGTCTGGTCCATCAATCGCCGCGGATCAAGAAGGTGCTGCGGCTTGTAGCTGCTCTGCGACCACCTGACGCCTGCCTCGAATTCGATCCCCAGAAAGTACCCAATGTCGCGGAAAACGCTGTACTTGACGATGCCCTTCAACTCCCCGCTCGGGTAGCTGATGTGGACCACGCTGCCCAGCGGCACGGGCCGGTCCACCTGTAGACAAGCGCCAGAGAGCGATATGTCCTCCAGATTCGCCACGCCGCGTCGCTTGCGGCCATTCGAGTCCTTCCAGTGGAAATCCACCAGGTCGGCACAGAGCATTCGAGTTTCGATTCGGCGGTCTAACATATGCGTTCTGTATTTGTTATCGGTACCCTGGGGATCTTTGAGTAGTCTAGCTCCCTTAGGGGATTTCGCCCTATAAAGGATTAGGAGGGTCCTGTCGCACCCGCCGTAGAACTCCCTGACGATTGGTACCATGTTGATGCGGGCCCCGCAACTATGTCTTCGCTTCGCACAATTCTCCCCCAAGTCGTTTTGTTGGCGGTATTTGGCGTGTGGCTGCCGCTGCAAAAGGGGATTTCGTTCCTTGATCCCGTTGTCCTCGGGGCATATGCCTGCCTTGGAGTCGTCTTCTCAGCGCCAGCGGCGGCCTCAGGAATATCTGTATTCAAGTCCGTCCGCACAGGGCTTCTGATGAGCTGGGGGATGCGGCTGACGGGAGTCGCCGCGATCTACTTCACCCGCACGGTTGTCGTTGGCCCTAACCTCTTGAGCCTGGCCGAGTGCGGCCTTTTCGGACTGGCGCTTTCCGTTGCAGCTTGTCTCAGTGTCGCGTTCACAGCATCCAAGTTGGTGGCCCGCCTGCTCTTAGTGTCCCTACTGGCGCTTTTCTATTTCTGGTCCGGTTGGCTGCCGGATGTAGCATTGATGGGTGCGGCTCTCAGCGCCGGCGTCGCGGTGGTCTTCGCGATCCTGCTGCAGCGTGCATAGTAAAAAATGCAAAACGAACCCAAGCCCGACCTTTTCGACGTCCTGCTCCGCGTGGGTGGGTTCGCCGTCGTCGGATTTGTGGTACTGATCGCGGCGTCCGGAAACAGCCTGGACGATTTCACCCGCTCCGCTCTCGCCGTCTTCGCCTCTGGGCTGGCCGCGAATCTTCTCATCGTCACAAAGTTTGAGCGCGGGCGCTTTTCTGACTTCGGCCTGGGCTGGCCACCCCGCTACTGTGCCGCCGGATTCGCGCAAGGTGCGGTGGCGCTGGGTGCCGTGGTCGGCACCGCTCTGGTGCTCGGGCTCGCGGCATTCGCGCCCACGGTGGCGGACCACTCCCTGCTGCTGACAATCCTGCTCATCCTGATGGGCGTTTTGGGCGAAGAAATGCTCTTCCGCGGCTACGCCTTCCAATACCTGGCACGCGAATGGAACGCGTCTATCACCATCGTTGCCTTCGGCATCCTCTTTGGACTGGTACACCTCTTCAACAACAACGTCCAGCCCATCGGAGCCGCGAACACAGCCCTGTGGGGATGCTTGCTGGGCTACGCCTGCGTCCGCGGCCGCTCGCTGTGGCTCCCCACTGGCATCCACTTCGGCTGGAATCTGGCCCTCACCCTCTTCACCTCCAACCTCAGTGGGCTTACAATAAGGGCGACGGCCTGGGAATTGCGCTGGTCCGGGTCCGAGTTGTGGAGCGGCGGCAACTATGGCGTCGAAGGCGGATTGCTGGCGACCATCGTGGCTCTGCCCGTGTTCTTGCTGGTCCGGCGTATCCGGAGTATGAGGTGAGTATGCGTGTCTTTTCCGTAGTCGCGGCAACCGTGTGGATGGCGGCGGGTCTGCAGGCCGACACCAAGAAGCTCAGCCAGGAACAACGCCGCGAAATCGTGCGCGGGCTCACCGCCGAGTGGGCCACCGCCAAGATCGTCCTGCCCGTCTCCAAGAAGCCCCTGCCCTTCGATTCTCTGGGCGGCTGGGACGAGGAAGCCTGGATGAACGAGAACTACCGCAACGGCCCTGCTGCACGCCCCGGCGACATGGTACAGATTACCAAGGTCGAGGTGGACGAAGACAAAATCAAGATTGAGATCAACGACGGCTCGAAGGAAGGCTCCTTCTGGGATCGCGTGCAAATCGGCACCGGCAACCAGACCGCTCCCGTCACCCGCCCCAAGACCAACGCGATGGCAGGCGCCAGTATTGAGATCAAGTTCCCGGACTCTATCGGTGACACCGACGCCACTGGAGTGAAGAAGATCCTGGCCAAGGTGCTGGACTTCGACAAGCACACGGCCGTCGAGAGCTACATCGACTCCTTGCCCGAGCCCGTGCGCGAAGCCATTAAGGCGAAGAAAGCCATCGTCGGCATGGACCGCGAGCAGGTCTTGATGGCGCTGGGCACGCCGGTGAGCAAGTCGCGAGAGACCAAAGAGGATGTGGACTACGAAGACTTCATCTACGGCAAGCCCCCGGGCATCATGCGCTTCGTGAAATTCGCCGGCGCAAAAGTGGTTAGCGTCCAGGAATACTACGCAGGCATCAACGGTAGCACGATGGACAATGCGGGTCCCATTAAGTAGCCCCATGCGTCAGCGTGGGGCCTAGCTCTGGTAAACTCGACCATATGACTGTTTCCCCCGACGTGTTGGGCTCGATCAACATTGAAAAGGACCTCTTAGGCGACTTCGTTCACGTTGTGGAACGGGCTGCCATCGCCTCCGCGCGCACCATGGGGCAGGGCGACGCCGAAGCTGCCGATCAGGCCGCCGTTCAGGCGATGCGCAAAGCGTTCGAAGGCGTCCGCATGGCAGGCACTATCGTCATCGGCGAAGGCGAGCGCGACGAAGCTCCCATGCTCTACATCGGCGAACCGGTGGGTGCTGCCGCGCCCGAAGGAGTGAAGTTCCCTCGCGTGGACATCGCCGTCGATCCTCTGGAGGGCACAAATCTCTGCGCCACCGGCGCGCCCAATTCCATCTGCGTGATGGCAGCCTCCGAGCCCGGCGGCCTGCTGCACGCGCCCGACTGCTACATGGACAAGATCGTCGCTGGCCCCGCGTGCCGCGACGCGCTCGACATCGAAGCGCCCGTGAAGTACAACTTGAAGTCGATCGCCAAGTGCCTGGACCGCCGCGTGACGGACTTGGTCATCATGGTGCTGGACCGCCCGAGGCATCAAGACCTCATCTCTGAAATTCGAGCCGCCGGCGCGCGCATCCGCCTGATTACCGACGGTGATCTTTCGGCCGGTATCGCCGCCGCAGTTCGCGGAGCCGCTGTACACGCCGTTTTCGGTACCGGCGGCGCGCCTGAAGGCGTGCTCACCGCTGCCGCGTTGCGCTGCCTCTCCGGCGAAATGGTCGCGCGCCTGGTGGTCAACACCAAGCAGCTCGAAGAACGCGTCGAGAAGATGGGCATCAAGGACCCCAAGCGCATCTACTCGGCCAAGGACCTCGCCCCCGGCAGCCAAATCGTCTTCGCCGCCACCGGCGTCACCACCGGGGCGCTGCTCACCGGCGTCCGCTTCTTCGCCGAAGGCTGCCGCACCCACACGCTTGCGATGACCTACGGCACCAAGCAGGTGCGGTTCGTCGATACCGTTCATATGACGGATGAACCGGGTCCCAAGGGCGTGCGGTTGTATTAGATGTGGGGCAGGCTCCCAGCCTGCGGCGGGCACCCTGCCCGCCTTCGTCCCCTCCGATATCGGGCGGCCTGCGAGGCCGCCGCAGGCAATGTGCCTGCCCCACAGACGCGCTATAAGCGCTAGCTAGATTATGGCACTCGAACTTGGAAGTCGCTTAGGCCCATACGAGATTACGGGGGTCCTTGGTAAAGGTGGTATGGGCGAGGTCTACCGCGCCCGCGATCCACGCCTCAATCGCGACGTCGCCATCAAGACCAGCAACCAGCGCTTCAGCGAACGCTTTGAGCGCGAGGCTAAGGCCGTAGCCGCGCTGAACCATCCCAACATTTGCCAGATCTACGACGTCGGGCCTAACTATCTGGTAATGGAGCTGGTCGAAGGCGCGCCCCTGAAGGGGCCCATGGACCTGGACGAAGCGCTGCGCATCGCTGACCAGATTGCGAGCGCGCTGCAAGAGGCGCATGAGAAGCTGATCACCCATCGCGACCTGAAACCCGGCAACATCATGCTGACCCCGGCTGGCGTGGTCAAGGTGCTGGACTTCGGACTCGCGAAGATCGGCCATGTCGCTGTCCCGGATAGCGAGAACTCGCCGACGCTCTCAATGAGCATGACGCAGGGAGGCATGATCCTGGGCACAGCGGCGTACATGTCACCCGAGCAGGCTCGCGGCAAGCCCGTCGATTCGCGCTCCGACATCTGGGCGTTCGGCGTGGTGCTGTACGAAATCCTCACCGGCAAGCGGCTGTTCACAGGCGAAGACCTGGGCGACATTCTCGCCAGCGTCGTGAAAGAGCAGCCCAACTTGAGCGCCGCCCCGAAGCGCGTGCATCGCCTGCTGGAATCGTGCCTGCAAAAGGACCCAACGAAGCGCTTGCAGTCCATCGGCGACATGCGGCTGCTGTTAGTGGAAGAAGAAGCTCCCGCAGCGCAAGCAGCAAGCTCTTCGAAGCTGTGGCCCATCGCCGCGGCGGCGGGTGTGGTGCTGGGCGTGATTGGATTGTGGGCACCGTGGCGCGCGGCCCCTGCACTGCCGGAGGTGGTGAAGTTCGAAGTCGGCCCGCCCGAAAAGGGCAGCTTCACCAATTGGATGAACCTCTCGCCCGACGGCAAGAAGCTCGCCTACACGGCGCGTGGCGAAGATGGGCAGGTGCAGCTCTGGGTGCGGTCGCTGGACTCGCTGGAGGCGAAGCCGCTTACGGCGACCTCCGGAAATGCGGTTCCCTTCTGGTCTCCGGACAGCCGATCCATTGGGTATCACCTCAACGGAAAATTGCGCCGGATTGACGCCGCAGGCGGCCCTTCTCAAAATTTGTCCGATGCACCGTCGAACTTCCTGGGCGGTGCCTGGAGCGCGGAAGGCACAATCCTGTTTGGTGGCCCGGAGGGCCTGCAAAAAGTATCCGCGAATGGAGGGGTTCCCGAAAAAGTCACCAGCCGGGATGAAACCAAGCAGGAGACCGGCCACGAGATGCCGCAGTTTCTGCCCGACGGCCGGCACTTTCTGTTCCACAGCCGTGCTGTCTCAGGGGAGAACGCCGCCATCTACGTGGGTTCACTCGATGACGCCAAACTCAAGACGCGCGTGATGGCCGCCGAAGTGAACGGACGGTACGTGTCCGGATTCCTGCTCTTCGAACGAGAGCGGGCGCTGATGGCACAGCCATTCGATACGGCGAGTCTCAAGTTGAGCGGAGAGCCCGTGCTGGTGACGGACCCCGTCGGTCACATGAGCGGAGCCTTCCTCAACGCAATGGCCTCGGACAACACGCTCATCTACCGCAGCAACAGCCTGGCGGACGTGCGCCAGTTGACCTGGGTGGATCGGGAAGGAAAGACGCAGACTCCCTTGACGATGCCTGCGGCCTGGGTTCAGGTGCGTATATCCCCTGACGGAACCCGCGCCGTGCTCCGCGGAGCGGACACCCAAGGCAATCTCGACGTATGGATGGTAGATCTGAACCGTGCGTTGCCGACGCGCTTCACCTTTGAGAAGACTGCCGATGGCAACCCGGTGTGGTCGCCGGACAACAGCAGGGTCGTATTTCGCGGCTTGCGGAACGGCGATGGGGACCTCTTTGTGAGGGCCGCCAATGGAACCGCGAACGAAGAACTCCTCCTTAAATCAAGCGAAAGCAAGACACCGACGGATTGGTCGCGCAACGGCTCTTTGCTCTACACCGTGACCAATTCCAAGACTAAGAACGACGTGTGGGTGCTGCCCATGGAGGGCGAAAAGAAACCGCGTCCGTTCCTGGTCACCGACTTCAATGAATCCGGGGCACGCTTCTCCCCCGATGGGCGTTTTGTTGCCTACCAATCCAATGAGTCGGGAAACGACGAGGTCTACGTGCGCTCCTTCCCGGACGGCGGCGGCAAGTGGCAGGTCTCCAAAGGTGGCGGGGCAGTGCCCGCGTGGAGCCGCGATGGTAAGCAGTTATTCTACAGCTGGTTAGCCCGCTTGTTCGCCGTGGACGTGACCACCGCTCCGGCGTTCCAGTCGGGCGAGCCGCGGACGGTGTACACCATGCTCGACGGCGGCGAATGGGACGTGGCTCCGGATGGGCGGTTTCTGGTTGTTCAGTCCAGCGCGCAGAACGCGGCCGCGCCTATCAAGGTGGTCCTCAACTGGCAGGCGGGGCTGAAAAAGTAAGAGATTTTGTCTGCTATCCTGCGACTAAGTTGTCATGAACGAAACGCAGCTTACATTTGTCTTGGCGTCTTTGCCGACTATGATCACCGTGCTCATCGGGATCTTGCTGAATAACTTCCGTCTGTCTGACGTCAGGGCAGACATGAACAGCCTGAAAATGGACATGCGGGACCTTCGCGCCGACATGAACCGCCAATTCGCCGACTCGCGCGACATCTGGCGCGCAGAGCTGCACCGCGTGGAAGAAATACTCGACGCGCGCCTCAAGCACCTCGAAGAACGCTAACTCTCGAACGTGATGTTGGTGTAAAGCTCGGCCAGCGGTACTTCGCAGTCCACACTGGCGAAGCGGCACACCGCGTTCATGCCCACGAACTCGGTGAGACTCCATGCCCCATCCGCCTCGCGACGCTGGACCTCGACGCGCGGCTCACTTTGCGAGACGATCACGTACTCTTGCAGCGATTCGATTTGCCGGTATTGTGAGAACTTGAAGACGCGGTCGTAGCGTTCGGTGCTGGGCAAGAGGATTTCGGCAATGAGTACGGGGTTGAGCAACGTGTCCTTGTGACCGTCCAGCAGCTTCGATTCTCCGCAGATCACAAAGACGTCGGGGTAGGTGTAGAGGCCGTTGTGGGAAACGCTTACGCGCAGGTCGCTAGTGCCAATCTCACAGCGCCGCTTCCCAAAGCGTCGTCGTAGCTCGAATGCGAGGTTGTCTTTTAGCCGCTGATGGTCCTGAGATCCCCCCGCCATAGCGTACATGCGCCCGTCGTAATACTCGCTGCGGGAATCGGCTGAGCGCTCGATGTGGAGGTATTGCTCCGGCGTCAGGAAGGGCTGGGCGTGCCCGGCCATAGCTTTATCATAGCGCCGGGAGCAGCAGCCTAGCCTCGCAGCCCTTCCCCTCCGCGCGATTGCGCAACTCCAGCGATCCGCCGTGTGCTTCAATGACTTGCCGGCTCAACACCAGCCCGATGCCCGAGCCTCCCGGCTTGGTCGTAAAGAACGGCACGAACAGATTCGCGGTGTTGGCGAGGCCGGGGCCTTCGTCGGTTACGGAAACTTCCACATGAGCTCCGGACCTGCGCCACGTGACTCGTACTTGTTTTGACATGTCCGCGGCGTTGCGCAGAAGGTTGATGAGAACTTGTTCGAGCTGCACGCGGTCGCCTTGGAGCATCACTTCCGGCCCGGCTTCGACGATGGGCACCAGCCGGGTTTCAAGCGCCACCGTCTGCCGCACCCAATCGCCGACGCTCATGGGTGCCAACTGCGGCGGCGGTAATTTTGCGAGCAGGGTGTAGGCTCCTAGAAAGCGGCTCAATCCGTCGCTGCGCGAGGCGATCACCGACAAGCCGCGCTGCATATCGTCGCGCCAGTCACCGGGCAGCGGATCGCGCGCGACCAATGTTTCCAGGCTCCCGGCGATGCTCTTGATGGGCGCGAGCGAGTTGTTGAACTCATGCCCCAGCACACGCACCAGCCGCTGCCACGCCTTCAGCTCTTCTTCACGCAGCGCGCGCGTCAGATCGCTGACCACTAGCAGTTGATGGGGCAGCCCGCCTTCGCGGAACTGCGACCTCGTCACCGACCATCGCCCCGCGCCTGCCGCGAAGGTGCGTTGCACGGTGCGCGAATCGTCGCCCTCCAAGAACTCGGCCAGCCCCAGCGCCGCCGCGTCCGCCGCCAGCATGCGCTCGGCCGGCTTGCCCAGCAGCCGCTCGCCCGCGCGATTCACCAGCCGCAGCCGCCGCGCTCCATCAAACGCAAAGATGGCGACGTCGATCTCCTCCATCACTTTTCGCAGCAGCGTGGTTGCTTCCAGCGCGCCCAGCCGTTGCTCGCGGAGCGTCGTGCCCATGGCGTTGACCTGCTGCATCACCTCGCCCAGCGCGCCGTCATCCTGCGCGCCGCGAATCGAATAGTCGCCTTCGCGCATAGCTTCAAGCAAGCTGGCTAGCGCCCGCAGCGGAGACGCCACGCGCTGCCGGATCGCCGAGGCGCAGAACCACCACGCTCCAACAATGACAAGCGTCGCCGTCCACCGCAGACTATCGCCCATCCCCGAAGTCCACAGCAGGTAGAGCGCCACGGCGACGGCCGGCAGCCCTGCCGCGAGCGCCCACAAGAGCATCCGCTGTTCGTGCGGCGGCCTCACAACCCGTAGCGCTGCAAGCGCCGATACAGCGCGCTGCGGCTCAAGCCCAGCGCATTCGCCGCGTGGCTGACGTTGCCGTCGTGTTTGGCCAGCGCCTTTTTGATAAGGAACGCCTCAACATCTTCCAGGCTCATTTCATCCAGCTTCGCACTGGTTGCGCCCGATGCGCGCAGCGCCAGGTCCGCCGGCCGGATCTGCGAATCCTGCGCCATCAATACAGCTCGTTCGACAACGTGGTTCAGTTCACGCACGTTGCCCTGCCACGGATTGTCCAGCAGCGCCTGCATCGCCGCCTGATCGAAGCCCTGCAGCTGTTTCCGGTACCGCTGCGCGTGCGTCTTCAGAAAGTGGGCCGCCAGCGTCCCGATGTCGGCTCGCCGCTCACGCAACGGAGGCAAGTGAATCTCAATGGTGTTCAACCGGAACAGCAGGTCCTCGCGGAACCGCCCCGCCGTCACCTCTTCCCCCAACCGAGCATTCGTGGCCGAGATCACCCGCACATCGACCTTCTTGGTCTTGGACGACCCCACGCGCTCCATCTCGCCGATTTCGAGCACGCGTAGCAACTTCGATTGCAGATTCATCGGGACGTTCGCGATTTCATCCAGAAACAGAGTCCCGCCGTCAGCCAGTTCGAACCGGCCCACGCGGTCTGCCTTTGCATCCGTGAACGCGCCGCGCACGTGGCCGAAGAGTTCGCTCTCAAACACGCCCTCGGCGAGGCCGCCCGCGTTCACTGTTACCATCGGCCGGCCCGGCCGCACAGACACCGCGTGCAGCTTGCGCGCGACCACTTCCTTGCCTGACCCCGGCTCTCCGGTGATCAACACGTTCGCATCCGAGGGCCCCACCCGCGCGATCAACTCCAGCACCGGCTGCATGGCCGCCGACTCCGCGATCAACTGCGGCCCGCCATCGGAGCGCAGCACCGCCTCCAGATGTTGCCCCCGCTTCAGCGCCGTGCTCAGCTCCAGCTGCGTGCGCAGAATACTCAGCAGCCTGGCGTTCTCCCACGGCTTCTGCACGAAGTCGCGTGCCCCGCGCCGCATGGCTTCCACCGCCAGGTCCACTGTGCTCCACGCCGTCATCACCACCACCGCGAGCGCCGGATCAATGGCTTGAATGCGCGAGAGCAGATCGAGCCCTTCTTGCCCGCTGGTGGTGTCGCGCGTATAGTTGAGGTCCATCAGGACCACGTCGAAGTCACCGGATTCGAGCGCGGCAACGGCTCCGTTGGGCGAGTTCGCGGGTTCAATGAAAAAGCCCTCGCCCTTGAGCAGCAGCCGCAGCGCTTCGAGCACATGCGCCTGGTCGTCGACGATGAGGATGCGGCCGGGAGAATTCACGCTCTACTGAGTCTAGCGCCCCTTGGTTGCTCCCGCGCCACCGACGGGTGCGGTACCACGTCCGGCGGGAGGCGTTGTGCCGATGCCGTTGCCGAAGCCATTATTGCCAAAGCCATTGTTGCCGAAACTGTTGTTCCCAGCGTTGTTGTTCTGTCCTGGTGGACTGGGCCCGTTCTTGCCGTTGTTCTGGCCGTTCTGGCCGTTCTGCCCGTTCTGTCCGCCCACTCCACCAATTCCGGCTCCGCCGCCCTGCTGCGGTGTGTAGACGAACTCCCATTCCTCATACTTGGAGCGTTCCTTATACACCTTGATGCTGGCTCCGGTATGTGTGCTGGCCACTCCGGCGATGCCGCCGCCCACCGCGTTGTTCTGCGTCGTGCCCACTCCGGCCGGTGGCGTCCGCGGCGTCGTCAACAACCGGTTGATCACGTCGATCCCGGCGTTCCCGGCGCCCCCGGGAAGTCCGGGAGTCCCGCCCAAGTTCGCGCCCGGGAGACTGCCCGGCGCTGGCTGGCCAATGGGAGCCGGAATCAGCTGCCCGTTTGGTCCAAACTGAAATCCTACGGGTGGAGCAGCCCCAACGCCTCCCTGCTGCTGGCCGGGGAATTGCTGTCCTGGAAACTGTTGGCCGGGGAACTGGGGCTGCAATCCTCCTGGAGCGATCTGCGTCCCCGGTGGTGGCTGTTGGCCTGGAAACTGCTGTCCAGGGAACTGCGGTTGAAATCCCCCCGGTGTAACCTGCGTTCCCGGCGGCGGCTGCTGGCCGGGGAACTGCTGCCCGGGAAACTGCGGTTGAAACGCGCCACCCACTCCAGGCAGTGCTGAAATCTGCGGCATCCCGTTGGCTTGTACCACGCCGGGAATTCCGAACCCCTGTTGGGGCTGAGCTGGGACGCCGTTGGGAGGCAGGCCTGGATTTTGCCCCGGAAACGACTGTGCGATGAAACTCTGGTTGCCGGGGAGCGTAACATCGCTGGGCCGCAAGCCCACCGCCGCGTTCACCTGCTGCTCCTGCGGCTGCGTGCTGCTCGAGGCGCTGGATGTCGCCGACGATCCATCCGCCAGCGGCGGCTTGGTGATCAAGGAGTCCGTCAGCTGCCCGCCGTTGGTGTGAATCAGGCGCCACTCGTCCTTGCCGGTGAAGGGGTCCTTATAGCGGCGGCGGAGGTAGCGTTTGTTGTTCTTCTTTTCCAGGTCATCCAGCGTCTGCGGCCATTGGCCGGCGTTGTCCAACTGGTAGAGCTGGATGGCGCGGATGAACTGCTCGCCGCGGTCGATCAGGATTTGTTCCTTCTCTCGCTCACTCTCAAAAGCCACGCGCGGCAACTGCGCATACAGCATTAGAGCGATGGCTCCGGCCATCAGGAAGATGACCAGCAGGATGAACCCGCCTTGGGTTCGCTTGCGCCGTGCTGAGGCGGAACGGGGTTGCATAGGGTTACTTACAGATGTCCTCGCAGCGGTCCGCAATGCGCAGCGTTTGTGTATTCTTGGCCACGATGTCTTCCACTTCCGCCGACGTAGTGCCGATACGCACAATTCTATACCGGTTCTTGATGGTGTCGTTTACGCCTACCAGGAAATGGTCTTCGCCATCGACGAACACCGCGCGCAGTTTGCTGCCGCCGCTGGGCGCGCCTTCGTAGCCGGAGTACTTCAGCGGAATCAGCGGAGGTGGAGGCGGAGGTGGCGGTGTTTGTTTCGCGGCGGCAGCTTGTTTGACTCCTTCCGCGAACGGATCCGGCTTCGGTGCTGTGGGAATGATTGGCTCTTGCTTCGGTGGAGGGGGTGGAGGCGGCGTATAGAACTCGAACAAACTGCGTGACCCGCCCACCTCGCCGATTTCGCGCACACGGGCCAGTAAGTCGGTGCGGAGCGTCGGGTCTACTTTGCTCAAATCGAATCCGTCCGGCAGCTTCAGCGTCGGATGGAAGTCGTCATTGCCGCTGCGTGTGGTCCGACTGGCGGCCTTCGGCGCGGGGCGCGCGATCACGCTCGGTTCCACTGCGGGAAGGGTTGCCCGCTTCGCCCCGGAAGGTGCCGTTACCGGCGTGTCCGTGCTGTTGCCGTACCAGTAAGCCACAGGCGCCATAGCCAGCAGCCCGAGCAGGAAAACCATCTTCTTCGGCTCCGCGCCCAAGCCGGTCGGCATCCACTTGCTCATCGGGAGGCCTCTAAAACCGATCCGTCCTGACGCAGGAACGCTTCCATCTTGATTGCGACGGTGAGGACGTTCGACCCTTGCTGCGGCGTGGCGTTGAGGGATTCAATGATGAGTAGGTTCTGCGAACGGTCAATCTCGCGCACGAAGCTCAGCAGGTTTTTGTAGGTGCCCTCGAAGTTGGCCGTGATGGTGAGCATGCCGAGTTCTTCGGAGCCTTCGATCACATCCTCGGAATACTGGACTCCGCGGTCTTTAATCCCGGCTCGCCTGGCGATCTGGTCCAGTTCGTTGAGGAAAGTTGTGGGAGCCGCCCGCCGTGGCACGAAGTACTTGCTGAGAAATTCATCCGCCCCGCCGCGGCCCTTTTCCACTGCTCCGGCGTGCTGTGTCGTTTCTTCGAGGCGCGTCTTGCTCAGTTTCAGCTGCGCTTGGAGCCGCACCAGATCCTGTTCCAGTGTCTCAGCCGAGCCCCACGGCGGATACAGCAGCAGCCACACGGCGACAAGGTTGAGCACCACCAGCAGCCCGAGCGCCCAGCGCGCAATCTGCGCCGTGTTCGCCCGCCTTGCGGCGACGGGTGCTTTGACTTTAGAATTTTTGGCCATAGCTCACAGTCAACCGATACCGGTACAACGGCTCATTCTGCGACGGCGGATCCGACCGCAACAACGTCGCCGGTCCAAATAACGGCGAATCTTGCAGGCGCTTGGTAAATTCCGCGGCCTGGGAAGGCTGCTGCGCCCCCACTTCCATATCCAGCGTCACTTCATTGCGCGAATTCACCTGCGGCAGCCGCACCTGGATCAGCCGTACGTTCCCCGGAAGCACGCCCTCAATATCCGCGAACAGGCGAGCCCAGCTGATGGACTTCCGCTCCACCAGCGCGTTCAACAACACGCTCTGCTGCAGGACCTCTGCGTTGACCGGCATGCGCAGCGTCGCGTCCGCTTTGGCTTGTTCCACGGCCGCAACGCTGATCTGCGTTTGCAACCGCCCCACCGAATCACGATTCTCCGCCGCCCGTGCGCGCTCGCCCAGGATCAGGTACACCATCACGCCCAGCAACCCCGCCAGCAGCACGGAGCAGATCGCGGAAGCTACCACGGTAGCCCGGTCGCGGCGGAATGGCTCGGTGGATAGATTGATCGGAACTCTCATTTATTTCCTGCCGCAGGCGCTAGCCCACCGCCTCCAAGTAGCCGAGCAGTCCCGCGTTGAACCCGTTCACCTGGCCCAGGCGGCTGCGCAAGGTCTCCGTCGGCACGGAGATGCCCTCCGGCGCGCGCCCGAATCCGCACAGCAGCAGCTTGCTCACCGGCTGCGACAGTTCGTCTTCCACGTACGCAAAGGTCGGATGCAACACGCCGAGCAGTTCTTCGTCGTTGATCTCTTCGAGCGGCAAACAGCGGAACAGTTTCAAGTGCCCGTCCGCCACAGCCATGATGGTGACGATGTTCCCCGCCAGCTTGGCAATTACCACCACTCCCGGCTCGCGGTACAGCTCCAGCGCTGCCAGCGAGGACGACGTGACTGTGCCCGGATGGAAACCCAGGCTCCGGAACAACGCCTCGTAGCGGGCCAAAATCTCGAACGCCACGGTGACGGCAACGACTTCCTTTTTCTTGCCTGCCGCACCCGGCTGTACCCAGTAGCTCACCGCCGCCGACTCGATATCGAACGGCACCGTCTTCTTCACCCGGAACCGCACCAGCGACAGCTGCTCCTCGGGCGAACTGGGGAACGAATCGAAATCGAGCAAGCTGACGCGCACGGCGTGATCCGGCAAAATCACCGTCGCGGGACGCCGCTTCTTCCCCGCGGCCCCTGGGGACGCGATCCGCTGAATCGTCTGCGTCAGCACATCGGTGGAGAGCAAATTGTCTTCCACCGGCGAAGCCACCAGCGTGCCTTCCGGAAACTCCGCGAACCCCTGACGCCCGTTGGCCGAATACGCAATGCCCGCTTCCGACATCTCAAAGACGTGCGCCGGCGCAGGGTCTTGCGCAAACCTCGTAATGGATTTCCAGAGCGACATGGTTAGTTGGCCTCAATAAAGGTGACCTTGTTGATCTCCTTCAACGTCGTCTCGCCCGCCTTCGCTTTTTCGAGGCCCGACTCCCGCAGCGACGTCATACCTTCTTCGCGCGCCTTGCGACGGATCTCCGATGCCGGCCGCTTGTCCAAAATCAGCTCGCGGATCGGTTCGCTCAAGTCGAGTAGTTCCGTGATCGCACTGCGGCCGCGGAATCCGGTACCGCCGCACTCAAAGCACCCGGGCCCTTCGTAGAACGTCACGCCGCGCCACTTGGACACATCCATGCCGCTTTCCTTGAATTCCTCATCGGAAATCTGGATCGGCTTCTTGCAGTGCGGGCAAATCTGCCGGACCAATCTTTGCGCCAGAATACAGTTCAAAGCGCTGACGAAGTTATACGGCTCCACACCCATGTTGAGAAAGCGCCCCAACACGTCGAACACGTTGTTCGCGTGGACGGTGGTGAACACCAAGTGGCCGGTGAGCGCCGCGTTGATCGCGATCTGCGCCGTCTCCTGGTCACGAATTTCGCCCACCATGATCTTGTCAGGATCGTGGCGCAGGATGGAACGCAGGCCGCGCGCGAAGGTCAGGCCCTTCTTCTCATTCACTGGAATCTGGGTGATCCCCTTAAGCTGGTATTCCACCGGATCTTCGATGGTGATGATTTTGTCTTCGTCCGTCTTGATTTCGTTGAGTGCTGCGTAGAGCGTGGTCGTCTTGCCCGAGCCCGTCGGGCCGGTCACCAGCACCATGCCGTAGGGTTCCTTGATGTAGCGCCGGAACTTCGTGACATCGCTGCCGGAGAAGCCCACCACGTCGAGCGACAGGCTGGAAAACTTCTCGCTCATCGATTCCTTGTCCAGCACGCGGAGCACGGCGTCTTCGCCGAAGACGGTGGGCATGATGGACACGCGGAAATCGATCAGGCGGTTCTTGTAGCGCACGCGGAAGCGCCCGTCCTGCGGCGTGCGGCGCTCGGCGATGTCGAGCTCGCTCATCACCTTGATGCGCGAAATGATGGTCGAATGCCAGTCCTTCGCGATGGGAGGCATGGCGTAGTGCAAGACACCGTCAATACGATACTTGATGGCCACTTCCTGATCCCGAGTTTCGATGTGGATGTCGCTCGCGCGCCGCTCGAGCGCGTTGAAAATGGTGGTGTCGACCAGCTTGATGACGGGCGCGATGTCGGAATCACTGGCGGCGAGCCGGTCGATGGAAAGCGTCTCGTCCGGATTCTCTTCGTCGCCGACAACGTCCAGGGTGAACCCCTCGGTGACTTCTTCGAGGACGCGCTGCGATTGCTCGGTTTTCTTCAGCAGGTCCGAGATCTGCGACAGCGTCGCGACCTTGATCCGCAGCTTCTTGTTCAGCAGCCCGCTCAGCTCATCGATCAGACTCAGGTTGCGCGGATCCGCCAGCGCGATCTCGAGGGTCCCGTTTTGCCCCTGAATCGGGACAAAGTTGTAGCGGAACATCAGGTCGACCGGGATGGACGTGAACAGGTCGTGATCGATGCGGGTTTCGCGCAAATCCACGAACTCGTGGTAATAGCGCTTGGCCAAAGCGCGCGCCTGCTCAGTCTGCTGAGCAGCGTCGGTGAGGATGGGACGGTCACTGGCGGCCATTAGAATCAATCACTTGCCGAGCGCAGCCGTCTGGAGACAGCCCACTCTGTAAGTACTAGACGCCGCCCAAGGCCCAAACGTGCAGGTTTAGCGCCGCTCGGCGATCGAGGTCTGGGCCAGTTGGTAGATCACGCCGCGTCCGTTGCGGAACACAGGGGTCAAGCCGGGGTTCGACTCCACCATCCGGCGCGCTTCTTCGCCCCGCCCCGGAGCGAGCGTATCGTAATCGAACTCGTGCATGTAGAGGTATTCCATCGGGTAGGCGGCCCCGTGAGCTGGCAGACTCCGGATCGGCTCCAGCAGGCTCTCGAAATCGCCGCGGTACCAGAAGATTGGGTAGGGATACAGCGACTGCGTGCGGTAACCTGAGTAGAGATACAGCGCCGGGTTCACGCAAATCACGTTGGCCTGCGGATCGGCATGCTCGGCGATCCACGCGAAGGCGGCTTTGCCCTCCGCCCGGACTTCTTCTTGCTGGCGTGCTTGGGCGGGCAGTTCGGAAAAGGACATTTCTCCCTGCATCCACACCCCGTAGACAGCGAAACCGGCGGCGGCGGCCCCCACCAGCTTTGCCGCGATGCGCTGGGAACGGTCCCGGTGCGCAAACGCTTTCCGCAGCATGTCCGCGAAGTGTTGTGCCTCCCAAACCAGTCCGGCCAGCATTAGTGGCACCAGCGGATACATCAGACGCAGGTTCGGCGGGTAGTGCCACACCAACAGCTCCGCCACGGTGAGGGCGGCGAAAACTCCGTAGAATCCCAGGACACGGTTCGCGCGATGCAGCCACAATCCGTGTAGGATACCCACAGCCACGGTGATCTTCAGCATCGCCAGAAACATGGATCCGGTTTCCAGCGGCAGGGCCAAGCCGCCCATGGCGTACAGCATGCGGCTGAAGTTCTCCCACACCAGGATGCGGAGGTCCGAAAATTGCAGCTTGGCCAAGGCAAAGCCGGCATAGTCGGCGTTGTAGGAGGTCGCTGCGTCCACCATGGGCGATTGATTCAGCTTGGTCCACAGTATCCAGGAACCCACAAACACGAAGGTTGCCGCGAAATAGGCGGCGGCCTCGCGGCGCTGCTTGCGCCACAGAAATACGGCTGGAGCGGAGACCAGGGCGACGATCCCAGCGGTCCGCGTCCAGTAAGCCAGACCCGCCAGAGCGCCGGCCAGCAGCGCCCAGCGCCAGCCTACACGTTCGCAAGCCAGCAAGGAGGCCAGTAAGAGCACTCCGAACAGGACTTCGGTATAGATGCCCGCTCCAAACCCCACGGTATAGGGGCTTACCGCCAGCAGCGTCAATGCGCCCCAACGGGCTCGCTCTGATAGTCCCACACGTTTCAACCAAGCCCCGGCCAGCCACAGAAACGGCGGGATCATGGCCCATTGCAAAACGGTAGCGATCGGCAAGTTCGCCGGGAACTCCGGGTTGATCCACCACACCAGCATCAGCAGCCAGATGCCCACCGGCGGATACTTGGTTTCGTAGGGGGCACCGGGGAGATTTTGGATGCGATACCCGTTCCCATCCACCAGCGACTTGGCCACGGTCAGGTAGATGGCGTCATCGTGCCCCCGCCCCAACTGCGGCATGTCGCGATTCTGCCAGGCGAACCACGCCGAGGGAATGAGCAGGGCGAGAAATAGGAGGCAGGATGTAAGGCGTTTGGATGGCATAGGGCCATCCGTCTATCGACTCTTCGTGGTGGGGGCGTTAGGTTATCCGGTAGACGTAGGCGTCTTCGATCCACTTCCCGCCGATGGTGTGGCCGCCCAGCCGCATTCCGTCGACGGAAGCCGCCTTGCGGAATTTTCGCCGCAGGTCTTTGATGAAGGCGTTCTGGTGTCCCTCGAGCCGAACCGGGTAGTCAATTAGTGAAGTCGAGAGCGCTTTCCCAAGACGGACATATGCATCGATAGCGCCGACCTCATCGTAAAGCGGCGTCCCAAGGACTAATTTCCACTAGTCGTCGCTGTCCTTTACCCACACGGCAACGGTAAATCGGGTAGTTTGCAGCATCCAGGTCCTTAAGAAACGCCTCGCCGAACTCAACGTCGGGAATTACCAGTGGCGCTTTAACCATCGAAGTACACCGAATCTGGGATGCGAGGGCGCATCCAGCATCTTTTCTGCATCCGCGAAAGAGGGATTCTCATAGCGGCTACTCTCTTTCAATTCTTGCACAACTTGCCAACGGGCGGCGAATTCCAGCTCTTGCCCGGCAGCTTCTTTGAGGAGATCTTTCAGTCCCGCAACGTCGATGAGGCGGTTCAGATTGTGGGCCCAACTCTTGTTGGCCCGGTCTTTGTCAGGGAACTCATGACGCTCGGTTTGTTTGGCGATGCAAGCCTTAATGGCGCATTCGGCGGAATAACCCGCCAGATAGTATGCTCCGTCGGGGTGCCCGCCTTATGTAGCGCCGTTGCTTCCCGCAGGCGCAACGCCGCCAAGCGCTGTAGGTCCTTGCGGGTCAAGTTACGTCCGAATAGAATCCGCCAGCGAGAAGATCGGCAGGTAGAGAGACACGAGCACGAAGCCCACGAACACGGCCATGATGAGCATGATGATGGGTTCGATCAGGCTGAGCAGGGCGGTCACCCGCGTGGAGACATCGTCCTCGTAGAATTCGGCCACGCTGGTCAGCATGGCGGGGAGTGCGCCGGTGGATTCACCTACTTCGATCATGTCCAGCGACAGCGACGGGAAGATGCCTGTGGTCCGCATGGAGCTGGAGAGCGACTGGCCCTCGCGCACCAGTTTCACCGACTGCTGCAGCACGTTTTTCAGCACCGGCGTGCCCAACGATTCGGCGGCCGTGTTTAGCGCCTGCATCAACGGAATGCCGCCCACCAGCAGCGTCCCCAGCATGCGGGAAAACTGCGCTACCTGATACTTCAACCATACTTCGCCGACCACCGGGACCTTCAGCAGGAAGCGGTCTACCGCCTCGCCGCCGGAGGCTGTGCGCGCCCAGTAGCGGAATCCGACGATCCCCACAACCAGGCCGATAAAGGCTCCCAGGACGTAGCCTCGGGCCGTGGTGCCGATGGCGATGAGGAACAGCGTCATGGCGGGCAACTGGGCGTCGAGGTTCTTGTACAGCTCCGCGAAGTTCGGGACCACATACGTCACCAGGAACACGATCAGGCCGATGACCAGGAAGATCAGCAGCGCCGGATAGATCAGGGAAACAATCAGCTTCTTGCGCACCGCCAGAGACAGCTTCTGATACGTGATGAAGCGCTCCAGCACGTCCGGCAGGGAGCCGCTGCGTTCGCCCGCGAGTACGCTGGTGACGTAGATCGCCGGGAACACGTTCTGGCGCGCGAAGGCGTCCGAAAGCAGCGCGCCGTTTTTGACCTCTTCACGCACGCCCTTGATGTATTTCGATAGCTTCGGGTCAGTCAGCCGGTCGGCCAGCAGATCCAGGCTCTTCAGGATGGGCAATCCGGCGCGGATCAGGGTCACGAACTGCTGGTTGAAGATCAGGAACTTTTCCAGGTTGACCTTGTTCCGTTTGGGACCCAGGCCGGCCACCATGGCCTCGGAACGGGGCTTGATGGAGTAGACCAGGAAGCCCTGGTCGGTCAGCCGGTCGCGCAGTTCGCGCTCGGAATCGGCTTCGGCCACCTGCTGGTGGACTTCCCCGCGGGCGTCGGCGTATTTGAGAGTCCATTCAGGCATGCGTCACCTTTAGGTCTGACGCCGGAACCGGCTTGGGCGTGCAGAAGCGCCGCGCCGCGGCCAGACCCGCCATCGCGATCATCGCGCCCAGCGTGGCCAGGAACATGTCCTGCTGGGCGTCCCAAAGGTCGCCCTGCATGCCCACGAACTCCTCGCCGCGCTGGGGAGACAGGATGCTGGCCATCAGCGCCTCCAGCATTTCGTAGACGGCGCTGCAGGCCAGCGTGAACTGGATGGGCAGGAAATAGCGGAAGCGCACGTTGCCTGAGCGCACAAACCACTCCTGCATCGGATAGGCCAGCAGCAGCCCGTAGGCGAAGTGCATCACCCTGTCATAGTGATTGCGCGTCAGCCCGAAGGCCGGTTTCATCCACTCGCCCAACGGGACGTCGCTGTATTTGTACAGCGCTCCCCATTCGTGCAGCGCAAGAAACACGGCGATGAGCGCGTAGGAGGCGTCGGAAAGCGCCATTCGCCGGTAGGTCGCCGCCAGAACTGCCACGAAAATCAGCGTCAGCAGGTTTTCCAGCCAGAAGTCGAAGACGCTTTCCGGGTTCCAGGCGCAGTACAGCACCCACAGGGCAAAGGCGCAGCAAATGCCGGGTAACCTCCAGCCGTGAGTCATGTTGTATATTACCCCGCCCTAAAGCTCACCTACCACCCCGCCGAACTAACTCTCAGGATCGAGGACCGAACATGAAAAAGATTGCGAAGACACTGGCGTTGGTTGCGGGCGGGGTTCTGTTCCTCATTGGCATCCTGGCATTCCTGCCCACAGGCATCGTCGGTCCCGGCGGTATGATGATCCGCTACGCGGGGACCCCCTATATTCACATCGTTTCCGGCCTGCTGCTGATGGCGGTTTCCACCATGGGCGAAAGCTGGGCGGCCTTCGGACTCTACATGGTGGCCGCTCTGCACGCGCTGATCGGCGGGTTGGGCTACATGACGCTGGACCGCGTGGGCACCGCGACGCTGTTTGACATGATCCGCATCACCCAGGCCGACATGGTTCTGCACGCGGTGATCTGCGTGACGCTGGTCATCTGCGGCAAGATGAACACCGCCAGCCAGCAAGTCATCTGGGACTAAGCTCCGCACTGCCGGAAGACCGGCTTGTACCCCATTTCGCTCCTTCCTGCGTCTCAACCAAAGGGACCCGGGGACCGCTATCATTGAAGCGGGTTCTCCAACTTCATCTATGACACGACTTTTGCGAGCAGTGGTATTCCTGACGGCCATGGTGGCATCGGCCCAGGTGTGGGATTTTACAGGCAACAACCTGTTGAACGGCACCTATGTGTTCCGTGAGACGATCTACGTTCCGGACGCGAACGGCAATATCACGCGTGACGTGGCGCTTTTCGGCAACATTGCGTTCAACGGGAATGGCTCGTACACGATGACCGCGAACGTGGTCGACTCGGTGGCCGGTTCGGGGCCCTTTAACACCACGGGGACCTATTCGATCGCGCCCAACGGGTACGGGTTCATGACGCATCCCTACGATACGCGGCGCGGAGCGATTCACGGCATGATCTCGAACGGCGTCTTCATCGCCAGCGCGACGGAGAACGGCATCAATGACGTCCTGATAGCGGTGCCGGCGGGGTCCGCGAGCAACGCGACATTTTCGGGCAACTACACGCTGGACTACCTTTCGGTGGCGGGAACGCAGGTCAACTCCTACGGTTCCATTGCGCAATTCAACGCGAACGGGAACGGCAACATCGGCACAGCGGCTGTCAAAACCTACCTGGGAACCAGCAACACGCAGCCGCTCAACCAGAACCATGCCGGGGTAACGTACAGCTTCGCCAGCGGGATTGGAACGCTGCGATTCCCTACGACGGCTCAGCTCGCCATCCGGGGCAACAAGGAGCTGTACATTTCGGCGGACGGGAACTTTATCTTCGGAGGCTCGCGCACCGGGTTCGATCTGTTTGTCGGCGTGCGCAAGGCATCGGGCACGCCGCCGCGGCTTGACGGGCTGTATTATTCACTGGGAGTCGAACACCTTCCGGGCGTGTTTGATACCTTCTACGGAGCCTTTACGGCGCGTGGCACGGTGATGCTGGAGCATCAACGCTTCCTCTCCACGCTCAATGGATTCCCGTCCAACTACTCCGCCGTCGGCGTATTGCCGGGTAGCGCGGTTACCGACTATACCGACACGCTTTCCTCGATCGACTACACCATCAGCCAGGATGCGAGTATTCGCGTGGGCATCGGGCGCACCCCATATCTGACGCTACGCCTTGCGGTCCGTGGGCCCGTGTTTACGCCGCCGAGTTCGGCTCCCTACATCGACCCCACGGGCATCATCAACGCGGCTAGCTTTGCGCCGTTTACGACGGGTCTGGCTCCCGGGGAACTGGTCAGCATCTACGGCAGCAATCTTGCGGCGTCCACGGTGGTGACGCGGGGCGGGGTGGCTTTCCCATCGACGCTGGGAGGCGTGCGCGTGCTAATGAACAACCGGCCGTCGGCACTCTATTTTGTCAGCCCCGGGCAGATCGCGGCGATTGTTCCTTACGGGACAACGGAGGGTATTGTACAGGTGCAGGTGGAGCGCGACGGCGTGACTTCCAACGCGGTCACGATGTACCGCTATGTGACTGGCCCCGGCATTTTCTCGCAGTCGCAGTCGGGCGAAGGCATCGGAGCAGTGCTGCACGCCGACTCCACACTGGTTACCGAAGCGAAGCCGGCGCGGCCGGGCGAGGTGATCCAGGTGTTCCTAACGGGCCTGGGCGCGGTGTTCCCCACCATCTCGGATGGGGCACTGGGCGGCGGTTCGACGTTGAACCGGACGTCTCCTGGAACGGTGAAGGCGTATGTAGACAACCTGGCGGCGGAGGTATCGTATGCCGGGCTCGCTCCGTCGCTCAGCGGTCTTTACCAGGTGAACCTGAAGATCCCCGACAACGCCGCCAGCGCGAACGTGTTCCTGGATATCGGCACGCCGGACTCCTACACCTCGCAGGTGGCCGTCCCGGTCGGGACAGCGCAGGCGTCGTCGCCCGCCACGCGCAGCGCAGAAGAGCGGCCCTTCGTACGGCGCCGGTAAAAGGAAAAGGGCCGGGTTGTTCGCCCGGCCCTTCATGAGGATATGGTGCGGAGAGGGGGACTTGAACCCCCACGAGATTGCTCCCGCTAGCACCTCAAGCTAGTGCGTCTGCCAATTCCGCCACCTCCGCAGGTGACTACAAACCTTTACTTCGCCGGGGCCGGGGTTGCCGGAGCCGGGGTCGCCGTGGCCGGAGCCGCGGGAGCCGGAACCGCCGGGGTTGCCGCCGGTGTCTCGCCGGTTTGCTGGACCGGGGCCGTGATCTTATCCAGCAGGCCGCCGCCGGTTGCACCGCCGCCATCGCCGGTGGCTAGAAGCGACAGGCTCAGCGAGGTCACCATGAACAGAACGGCCGAGATCGACGTGGCGCGGGTGAGCACCGTGGCCGATCCGCGGGGTCCGAACACGGTCTGCGAGCCAAGCCCGCCGAATGCGCCGGCCAAATCCGCCGCCTTGCCGCTTTGCAGCAGCACGACGCCGATCAAAAATAGAGACATTATGACGTGAACGATAGTTACTAGGATGATCATACGAAGTACCCGAGGGACGAACCCCAGGATAGCACGTTACTTGTATGCGGGAACGCCGGTTACGCGCTCGCCGATGACCAGGGCGTGGATATGGTCAGTTCCTTCGTAGGTTTTCACGGTTTCGAGGTTACACAGGTGGCGCATCAGCGGGAATTCGTCGACGATGCCGTTGGCGCCAAGCAGGTCGCGCGAAGTGCGGGCGCAGTCGAGGGCGATGGCTACGTTGTTGCGCTTCAGCATGGAGACGTGCGCGGGGTCGGCGGTGCCGGCGTCTTTCAGGCGGCCCACGTGCAGGGCTAGGAGCTGCGCCTTGGTGATCTCGGTGATCATGCCCGCGAGTTTCTCCTGGACCAGTTGATGGCTGGCGATGGGGCGTCCATCGAACTGCTTGCGGGTGACGGAGTAGGCTCGGGCTGTCTCGTAGCAGTCCATCGCGGCGCCCAGCACGCCCCAGCCGATGCCGTAGCGGGCCTGGGTTAGGCAGGCGAGCGGGGCGCGCAGGCCCCTGGCGTCCGGGAGGCGGGCTGCGTCGGGCACGCGGCAGTCGGCGAAGTGCAGGCTGGAGGTCACGGATGCGCGCATGGAGAGCTTGCCGTGAATGTCGGACGTGGTGAAGCCCGGGGTTCCGCGCTCCACCAAAAACCCGACGAGGCCTTCCTCGGCGCGAGCCCACACCACCGCGACGTCGGCGATGGACCCATTGGTGATCCAGGTTTTCTCTCCGTTGAGCACCCAGTCCGCGCCATCGCGGCGGGCGGTGGTGAGCATTCCGGCGGGGTTGGAGCCGAAGCCGGGCTCGGTCAGTCCGAAACATCCGATGGCGCTACCGGCTTGCAGCCTGGGGAGCCAGTGTTGCTTCTGCGCTTCGCTGCCGTAGGTGAAAATGGGGTACATCACCAGCGCTCCCTGCACGCTGGCGAAGCTGCGGAGGCCGGAATCGCCGCGCTCCAGTTCCTGCATGATGAGGCCGTACTCCACGCTGTTCATGCCCGCGCAGCCGTAGCCGTCGAGGTTCGCGCCCAGGAAGCCGAGTTGCGCCATTTCCGGGACCAGCTCGTTGGGGAAGCGCCCGTCGCGGTAGCAATCGCGCATCAGCGGGATCACCCGGTCGTCGACGAATTGGCGCGCGGTTTGGCGGACCAGCAGCTCTTGCTCACTGAACTGGGAATCGATCTTGAGGTAGTCGACACCGGGGAAACGGGGCATACAGGGGATTGTACCGTCCTAACGTTGCTACCATGAAACGCGAGAATGAAGTGGCTCCTGATACCGCTGTTTTGGGCTGCCTGTGTGGCTGCCGGGTACTTGTACACGCAACCCCGCGGTGTCCCGTGGGAGGTGACGCGGGCGGTTGCGCCTGCGTTCGTGTTGGAAGCGACGCTGTTCCTAGCGTTGGCGTCTGAATCGATTCGCAAGCACATGGAGAAGTTTCCGCCGGCCGCAGTGGCATCCATGTTGGTGCTGGCGGCAGTTGCGCCCTACGCGCTGGCGGCGCTGGTGATGGGGTCGTTTTCCTGGCTGCATCTAGGTGCGCTGGCGGTGCTGGCGGCAGTGCTTTCGTTCTGGTATGTGGTGCTGCCTCACAATCCGTTGACGGATGCGGGACTGTTGGCGTTCGCGGCGGCGGTGGTGCTGTTGAAGGTCTTTCCGCAAGTCTACGCGCGGCCGCATGAAGGGCTGGCACTGGAAGCGCTCGGGACGGCGATGTGGATCCGGACGGGGCTGTTCGCGATTTTGAGCGTGCGGCGCGTGAAGAACATCGGCTTCGGGTTCTGGCCGGAACTGCGGGAGTTGAAGATCGGGCTGGTGTTCTTCATCGGACTGCTGGCGCTGGCCGCGCCGCTGGGGTGGGCCATCGACTTCACGCGGCCCGAGTGGCCCACAGGCAAGGAATGGGCGGAACTCCCGCTGACCTTCTTCGGAACGCTGTGGGTGCTGGCGCTGGGGGAAGAGTTGTTCTTTCGCGGGCTGCTACAGCAGTGGATGTGCGGGTGGTTGAAGAATGACTGGGCGGGGTTGCTGGTGACTGCGGTAGTCTTTGGATCGTTGCATGTGTTCAAGGACCCGTTTCCGAATTGGCGCTTTGTGGCCGTGGCCACGCTGGCGGGGGTGTTTTACGGGCTGGCGTTTCAGCAGGGCAAGGGAATCCGGGCGTCGATGGTGACGCATGCGTTAACGGTGACTACTTGGAAGACGTTCTTTAGTTAGGACGGCGGGCCGGAGGCCCGCCCTCCATTACTCCAGCGTGAATACCCACACTGAGCCGCCCTCGGGCACTTGGGGAGCCGCAGGGACGAAGTTGCGGATGGTGTTGTTCATACCTGCGGCGTCGCCGCCCCAGCCGGAGACTACGGCGAGGTATTGCTTGCCGTCCAGCAGGAAGGTAGACACGGGAGCCTCGACGCCGCTGCTGGTGGGGAATTCCCACAGCACTTTGCCGGACTTGGAATCGAAGGCGCGGACCTTACGGTCATTGGTGCCGCCGCTAATGACCAGGTCGCCGCCGGTGGCTAGCATGGAGCCCCAGTTGGGGGATGTGGCGAAAGTGTGCTCCCACACCTTCTTGCCGGTGTCGACGTTCCAGGCCTGCACTGCACCGAAGTGATCCGTGGCGTGCGGGGGCACGGGCGGGCCACCGCCGACGGTTCCGCTGTAGCCTTTGCCGGGTGTGTAGACAACCTCTTCCGCGCCCTGAATGGCTCCACAGACGTTGTCGTTCGACGGGATGTAGATCATGCGGGTCTTCGGGCTGTAGGCGATGGGAGGCCAATTCTTGCCGCCGTGCGCACCGGGGCAGAACTCGGCTCGCTTACCGCTGCCAGGTTTATGCGCGGGGTCGACATCAGGGCGTCCGGTAACCGGGTCGAGGCTCTTGAAGACGTTTTGGAAGACGAACGGCTTGCCTTCGACATACTTGATGGCGCCGCCGGTGCCGCGGTCGAGGAACCAGACGTAACCGTCGCGGGCGACGTCGATCAAGCCCTTCACAGTGCGGCCATTGCGTTGATAGTCCACCAGAATGGGCGGGGAGACTTCATCCCAATCCCAGGACTCGTTGGGATTGTACTGGAAGTGGCCCTTGAGCTTACCGGTGGCCACGTCGAGCGCGATGGTGGATGCGGCGTAGAGGTTGTCGCCGGGGCGCTTGTCGCCCATCCAGGGGCCGCCGTTGCCGGTGCCGAAGTAGGCGGTGTTGGTCTCCATGTCATAGTTGCCGGTGACCCAGACGGGTGCGCCGCCGGTCTTCCATTGGTCGCCGCCCTTGGGCCAGGTTTCGCTGCCGGGTTCGCCGGGCGCGGGGATCGTATAGGTGCGCCAGGCTTCCTTGCCTGTTTCGACATCGACGGCAACGACGTAGCCGCGGACGCCGACTTCGCCGCCGGAGACGCCCACCATCACCTTGCCGTTGGCGATCAACGGGGCCATGGAGGTGTAGTAGCCGCTCTTGTTGTCACCGACGTTGGTGGTCCACACGGCTCGGCCGGACTTGGCGTCGATGGCTACTAGTTCGGATTCGACGGACGCGAAGAACACCTTGTCGCCGTAGAGAGCGACGCCGCGCGGGTTGTCGTGCAGCACCACCGATCCGGCTGTACGCGGCTTGCGATAGCGCCACAGGATGTTGCCGGTCTTGGCTTCGAAGGCGATTAGTTGCCCGTTCGGGGTAGGCACGAACATCGCGTTGCCGTTGACCAACGGAGCGGCCTCATGCGGGCGGAGCTCACCGGTGGCGGACGTCCACGCGAGTTTCAGCTTCGACACGTTGCCGGCGTTGATCTGGTTCAGAGGGCTGTAGCCCCAGCCGTCATAGGTGCGGCGGATCATCAGCCATTCACCATCGGCGGGGTTCTTCAGGCGCGCTTCGGTCACGGCGGGATAATTGGCCAGCGCGGGCGGGATCACGGGCAGCGGCTCAGGACCTTTGCCCTTGCCCTGCTGGGCTTGGCCCGCAGTTTGGGTGAGTGTGATGGCCAGTCCGATACCGAGGGCGGCGGCGGCGAGGCTGCTAATGGTCAGCTTATTCAATTGAAACCTCCTTGAAGCTCACCAGACATGATACACCCAACCTCATATGGCCACGGGCGTGGCATCATGGTTCGGTGAAAGCCCAGCACATCCGAGATATTCGAGCCACCACCGTTACCGTTCCTCTGGAAGCGCCGCTGCGCCATGCCAACGGTTGCCACTGGGGGCGCTTTGTGCGGACGATTGTCGAGGTGGAGACGGACGACGGGATTATCGGCCTTGGTGAACTGGGCGGCGGAGGCGAATCGGCGGAGGCTGTGTTCCGGGCGACGAAGGGCTACCTGGTTGGGCACGAGGTGTCGCGGCTGGAAGAGATGCGCTTCAAGATCGCGAATCCGACGGCCTCGCTTTACAACAATCGGACGCAGGTGCTGGCGGCGCTGGAGTTCGCTTGCCTGGATATTCTGGGGCAGGCGTGGGGCGTGCCGGTGAGCGAGATTTTGGGCGGGCGGCTGCGGGATCGCGTGCAGTTTGCCTCGTACTGTTTCTTCCGCTATGCGAACGCCGACGGCGCGGGCGAGGTGCGGACGGTGGAGCAGATGGTTGCGCATGCGGGCGAGTTGAAGCGGCGTTTCGGATTCACGACGCACAAAGTTAAGGGCGGGGTGTTTGCTCCGGACTACGAACTGGCGGTGTACCGCGCGCTTGCCGGTGCGTTTCCTGAGGATCAATTGCGGTTCGATCCGAATGCGGTGTGGTCCACGGAGCAGGCGATCCGGTTTGGGCAGGCGATCGAGGGGTTGCGCAACGACTACTTGGAAGATCCAGTGTTCGGGTTGCACGGCATGCGGCGCACGCGCGAGAAAGTTCGGATGCCGCTGGCGACAAATACGGTGGTGGTGAATTTTGAGCAACTAGCCGCGAACGTGTTGAATACGGCGGTGGATGTGATCCTGCTGGACACCACGTTCTGGGGCGGCATCCGGGCGTGCGTGAAAGCGGCCGCGGTGTGCGACACGTTTCAGCTGGGCGTGGCGGTGCATTCGTCAGGGGAACTCGGCATTCAGCTCGCGACGATGCTGCACTTGGGGGCGGTGCTTCCGAACCTTGCATTCGCTGCGGACGCGCACTATCACCACTTGACGGATGACGTGATTGAAGGCGGGCTGATGAAGTACGAGGGCGGGTCGATTGCGGTGCCAACGGGGCCTGGGCTCGGCGTGAAGTTGGATCGGGATAGGCTGGGCGCGTATCAGGATTTGTACCGGCGGCTGGGGAACTATCCATACGATCAGGACCCTGGGCGGCCGGGTTGGTCGCCCACGGTGCCCAATGAAAGATGGGCCGATCCCACGGAAGCACGCACGGTTTCGATACCCTTCTAGTACATGCTTCAGAGTTTAGATCTATCGGGACGCGTTGCGGTTGTGATTGGGGGGACTTCAGGCTTGGGGCGCGCGGTGGCGTTGGGATTGGCGGAACAAGGCGCCGACGTGGTGCCTACGGGGCGCCGGATGGAGCAGATCGAAGCGGTCTGCGCGGAGATTACGGAGAGACGGCGCAGGACGCTGGCGCATATGGCCGACGTGGGCAGCCGAGCTTCGGTGGATGCCCTGCGTGACGCGGTACTGAAGGAGTTCGGACACGTCGATATTCTGGTGAACGCTGCCGGGTTCACATTCCGTTCGCCGAGCGCGACGATGGCGGAAGAGAAATGGTCGGCGCTGCTGGACACGCATTTGAACGGCGCGCTGCGGGCGTGCCAGTCGTTTTATGAGCCGTTGAAGGCGACGGAGCATGGGAGGGTGATCAACTTCGGATCGCTGACATCGTTCGTGGGCTTTCACGAAGTCGCGGCGTATGCGGCGGCGAAGACGGCCATCCTCGGGTTGACGCGGAGTTTGGCGTGTGAGTGGGCGAAGGACGGGATTTGCGTCAACGCGATTGCTCCGGGCGTGTTCCCGACGGAGTTGAATCGCAAGCTGATCATGGGGACTCCGCGCGGCAATGAGTTGCTGATGCGGACTCCGATGGGTCGGTTCGGAAAGCCGGAGGAAATCGCCGGGCTGGCGGTGCTGCTGGCGTCCGACGCGGCGAGTTTTTTGACGGGACAATGTATAGCAGTGGATGGAGGCTTCCTTGCGTCAGGCGTTAATTGTTAGCACTCTCTTCTTGACGGCGTTGCATGCGGAGTCGGGCTACAACTCTTGGCTTCGTTACGAACGGGTTGAGAAGCCGCCGGCGCTGCCCCCGGTTGTCACGATCATGGGCGACACGCCTGTGTTGCGCCGCGCCCAAGCTGAGCTAGTGCGCGGCATCCGGGGCATGACAGGGAGGATTCCGCGGACGGCCACGGGTGCTGTCAACGAACGCGCGATTATCCTCAATCCCAACGATTCCACTCTCAAGCCCGACGCGTTCCGCTTGCGCAACGTGGCCGCTGAAATCATCATCTCGGCGTCGAACGACCGGGGCGCGTTGTACGGAGCGTTCGCGTTGCTTGAAAAGATCGCGCTGGGCGAGCGGACGGACAATTTGAATGAGCTGCGCGAGCCTGCTGTGCCGATCCGTTGGGTGAACCATTGGGACAACCTGGAGGGCACGATTGAGCGCGGCTACGGCGGCCGGTCGATCTTCTGGGACAACCTGAAGTCGCGTGCGGATCTCTCGCGTGTGACGGACTATGCACGCATGTTGGCGTCGCTCGGCATCAACGGCGCGTCCATCAATAACGTCAATGTGAACCCGCGCATTTTGGCGACGGATTTTCTCCCGGAGATTGTGCGCATCGCGGACGCCATGCGGCCGTGGGGCGTGAACGTCGCACTGTCGGTCGATTTCGGGAGTCCGCAGAAGGTGGGCGGGCTCGATACGTTTGATCCGCTCGACCCGAAGGTGATCGCTTGGTGGAAGGCGAAGACGGATGAAGTATATCGGGCGGTGCCGGACCTGGCGGGGTTCATCATCAAGGCGGATTCGGAGGGGCGCGTGGGGCCGTCCGTGTATGGACGCACGCATGCGGATGCGACAAACGTGGTGGCCCGGGCGCTCGCACCGCACAAAGGCCTCATCTTCTATCGCGGCTTCGTGTACGACAACAAGATGGACTGGCGCAATCTGAAGAACGACCGGGCGCGGGCTGCGGATGACAACTTCCGCAAGCTGGACGGCACCTTCGATGACAACGCGATCATTCAGATCAAGAACGGGCCGATCGATTTCCAGGTGCGTGAGCCGGCATCGCCGTTGTTCGGCACGTTGCAGAAGACCAAGAAGGCGCTGGAGCTGCAAGTCACGCAGGAGTACTTTGGTCAGGCGAAACACATGGTCTTCCTGGCCGAATACTGGAAAGATACGCTCGATTTCGACCTGCGCGTGCGCGATCAGGCGTCGCCGGTGAAGTCGCTGGTCGATGCTGTGGTCGGCGTCTCGAACGTGGGCCTGGATGACAACTGGCTGGGCAACCATCTTTCGCAAGCGAACTTGTACGCGTTCGGGAGACTCGCGTGGAACGCGAATGTAACGTCGAGGAAGATCGCGGAAGATTGGACGAAGCTCACGTTCGGCAGCGATCCAAAAGTGCTGGACGTGGTCACGCGCATTCAGCTGGATTCCTACCGTGCGTTTGAGAACTACACGGGCCCGTTGGGCTTGCAGACGCTCACCGACATCACGGGGAATCACTACGGGGTGGCGGTGGAAGCGTCGGAGGGCAACGGCTGGGGGCAGTGGCATCGCGCGGATGAAAAGGGCGTCGGCATGGACCGCTCGGTTGCGACGGGCACGGGCTACAGCGGGCAATATTGGCCTGCGGTCGCGAAGGTGTTTGAATCCTTGGCGACCACTCCAGACGAACTGGTGACGTGGTTTCATCACGTTCCCTACACGCACAAACTTCATTCGGGCAAGACCGTGATTCAGCATCTATACGATGCGCATTTCTTAGGCGCATCCACAGTGGAGCTGTTCGCGCGCGAGTGGCGCACTTTGGCGGGCAAGATGGATGAGCGCCGGTACACGGAGATCCTGGCGCAGCTGGACTATCAAGCCGGGCAAGCGACGGTATGGCGGGACGCTGTCAACAACTACTTCTACAAGGCCTCGGGCATTGCGGACGCGCGCGGGAATGTGGGCAACCATACGGGACGCACGGAAGCGGAGGCGTTGCGCCTGGATGGCTACACTGCGATGGAGCCGATCCGATGGGAGAGCGCTTCGGGCGGTAAGGCCGTGGAGTGCCGCGCGGCACGCTGTGAGGCCAGCCTCACGCACAATGGCGCAGCCGGTTGGTACAAATTGCGGGTGCAGTATTTCGATCAGAACAACGGAGCGGCGCGCTACCGCGTGCGCGTAGGGGACCAGGTGGTGGACGAATGGCAGGCAACCTTTGTAGTGCCCACAGCCCGCATCGATAGCTCGTCTTCGTCGCGTCGGACGATTCAGGCCGTCGCGCTGCGTCCCGGCGACGTGATCCGCGTCGAAGGACTTCCAGATGCAGGGGAGCTCGCCGGATTGGACTACATCGAAATCCTGCCGGCGGATTGAGCGGCCATTTTGAATCTATCCCTTTTCGAGGAACCAGCCTCTTTTCCCCGCGACCGGTTGGCGCAGCGGCTAGTGGAGCTTGCGCGCGAGAACATCTGGATCGGCACCAGTTCGTGGAAGTACGAAGGCTGGGTGGGCCAAATCTACACGCGTGAGCGTTACGTGACGCGCGGCAAGTTTTCCAAGGCACGCTTTGAGGCCGAGTGCCTTGCGGAGTTCGCCGAAACATTTCCAGCGGTTTGCGGGGACTTTTCTTTCTACCAGTTTCCGTCCCCGGATTTCTGGCGCAAGCTGTTCACGGGTGCTCCGCCCGCGCTGAAGTTCGGTTTGAAAATTCCGGAAGAAGTCACCGTGGAGGTGTTCCCACGCCATGCGCGATACGGTCCGCGCGCGGGACAGCAGAACCCTTCATACCTGAATGCGGAAGCGCTGAAGGCCTTGTTTCTGGAGCCGCTGGAGCCTTACCGCAACCGGATCGGACCGTTGATTCTGGAGTTCGGAGCGCGCTCGACGACGCCGCGCGAGTTCGCGGCTTCGCTGGACGCGTTCTTGAAGCAGCTGCCGGGAACGTTCCGCTATGCCGTCGAAGTGCGCAACCGGGAGTTCCTGCAACCGCTTTACTTCGACACGCTGCGCGCGCATCAAGCGGCGCATGTATTCAACGCGTGGACGCGAATGCCGCAGTTGCACGAACAGTTCGCAATGGAGGCGGCGTTCACCACCGACTTCACGGTCACGCGCGCGCTGCTGCGCCAGGGGCGTCCGTATGAGGAAGCCGTCAAGCAGTTCGCTCCTTATGAGAAGACGCAGGACGAAAATCCTGAGGCGCGCAAGGCGCTGCGGGATCTGCTGCGCCGCATGAAGGAAGAGCGCAAGGCCGCATATGTTTTCGTGAACAACCGGCTGGAGGGAAACGCCCCGGCGACGATTGAGGCCGTGGTCGCTTGATAAAGCTTCCTATTGATGACCTGCTGCCGCGCATCGTAGCCGAGCGGTCTCCGAACTTCGTCATCGAAGCCGCTCCGGGGGCGGGCAAGACCACGCGTGTTCCACCGGCATTGATGGAACGCGGCGGAGTGCTGGTGCTGGAGCCGCGCCGTCTAGCCGCGCGCATGGCCGCGAAGCGGGTCGCGCAGGAGATGGGCGAGAAGGTGGGCGAAGCGGTGGGCTATCAAGTCCGCTTTGAAGATGTGAGTGGTCCGCGCACGCGGGTGAAATTTCTCACCGAAGGGGTCCTCACGCGGCGGCTGCTCTCCGATCCGCAACTACGCGGCGTTTCTACCGTCATACTGGACGAGTTTCATGAGCGGCACCTCGATAGCGATCTCGCGCTGGCGCTGCTCCTGCGGTTGCAGAAGACCACGCGGCCTGATCTGCGGATGGTGGTGATGTCCGCCACGCTTGACGCCGCGCCGGTGGCGCGCTATCTCGACGGCTGTCCTGTGTTCACGCAAGAGGTGCGCGCGCATTCGCTCGATATCGAATACACGCCGCATTCCGCGCAGCCGCTGGAGGAGCAGGTGGCGGCGGCGGTGGAGAAGCTTGTGGGCGCGGGCGACATTCTGGTCTTCCTTCCCGGCGCCGCGGAGATCCGCCGCGCTGCTCGCGCGTTGGAGCCGCTGGCCAAGCGCGCGAACCTGCTGGTGGTGCCTCTGCATGGGGACCTCTCGCCCGCGGAGCAGGACCGGGCGGTCTCACCCGCGGATCGGCCTAAAGTTATTCTCTCCACCAATGTTGCCGAGAGTTCGGTGACCATTGAAGGCGTACGCGCGGTTGTGGATTCGGGTCTTGCGCGCGTGGCCGCTGATTCGCCATGGACTGGTCTGCCGAGCGTGGAAGTGAAGCGCATCAGTCAAGCCTCTGCGAAGCAGCGCGCTGGCCGCGCGGGACGGTTGGGACCGGGGCGCGCGATCCGGCTTTACACGGAGCAGGAGTTCCATCATCACCCGGCCACCGACGTTCCCGAAATTCTGCGGCGCGAGTTGTCGCAATTGGTGCTGCAACTGCGGGCGATGGGCGCGCACAATCTCGACTGGCTGGATGCGCCGCCTGCTGCTGCGTGGGACGCCGCGAGCGCGTTGCTGGATAAGCTTGCCGTGACGCCGGAGATGTCGGATTTGCCGCTCCCGCCGCGGCTGGCTAAGTTGGTGGCGGAAGCGAAGAAGCGCGGGGTACCGGAAAAAGGCTGCGCCGTTGCTGCCGTATTGAGCGCGGGTGAGCGGGGATCTTCCGATCTGTTGACGCTGATCGAAGCCAACTGGCAGCCGCAAACGCAGCGCGTCTACGACCAACTGAAGCGGCAAGTCGGCGGACGGGATCGCGGCGGCGACCCCGCGCTGCTGCAGAGCTTGCTGGCCGCGTTTCCGGACCGTGTTGCGCGCCATCGCCGCGACGGGGAGCTGCTGCTCTCCGGCGGCGGCTCCGCGAAGTTTCCGAATTGCCGCTGGGAGTTTCTGGTCGCCGTAGACATCGAAGAACGCCGCGAACATGGTGTGCCGCTGGTCCGGCTAGCCGCGCCGATTGAACCGGAGTGGCTGCTGGATCGCACCACGGAACGCGTGCGCTTCGAATGGAATCGCTCCGCTGAACGCGTGGAGCAAGTCTCGGCGCTGGTCTACGATCAACTAGTGATCGAAGAGACGCGCGCGCCCGCCGCGGCGTGCGACGAAGCCGGAAAGCTGCTGGCGCAGAAGGCGGCCGAAGTGGGAATAGGGCGCTTCGTTGATCCGGAAGCGTTGGCGCAATTGACCTCGCGCGCCGCGTTGGCGGGTGTCTTGATCGACGCCGAAGCCGCGCTGGCCGCGTTGTGCGTCACGGCCACCAGCTTCAAGGAACTCGAAGCCGCGGACTTGCTCGCGATGCTGCGCCCCGCCCGCTTGGATCACGCCGCGCCCGCGCAGCTCAAGCTCTCCGGGGGGAGGCAAGTGAAGGTGCATTACGAACCTGGCAAGCCTCCGTGGATTGAATCGCGCTTGCAGGACTTCTTCGGGATGAAAGAAACTCCGAAGATTAACGGCGCACCTATCGTGGTGCATCTGCTGGCACCGAATCAGCGGCCCGTGCAGGTCACCAGCGATCTGGCCGGATTTTGGGAACGGCTGTACCCGCAGGTCCGCAAGGAATTGATGCGCCGCTATCCTCGCCACAAATGGCCGGAGAAGCCGGAATGATTCAGCGGGGTTTGTAGAGTTGGAGGCCTGAGATATCGGCGAAGTCGCTGGTGCTGAGGGTCCACAGGCGAGCCTTGTGATACATGGCCGTCGCAGCGATCATGATGTCGACTTCACGGTTGCGGGCTCGCTTCTCTGAGCGGTACACATCCGCGGCCAGAGCGGCTTCCGGTTGAGCAAAGGGCAAGGCGTCGGCGGCGGGCAGCACGCGTTCCTGGAATTCAATCTCCGGCGCGGTGCGCGGGCCACGCAGCCATTCATAAAGCACCACCGTACACAGTACCACTGGCTCGTCGTGGTCTAACAGCTTCAAGAGCGGCGCGTAGGCGGTTCTATCCGCACCGAACGCCGCGATCACGACGGAGGTATCGAGGAGGATCATCTACTCTGCCCGATGCAGCCTTCCGCCATGCCGGCGGGCGCGCCGGATCTCGGCGATCTCGCGCTTGATGTCCGCGTGGGGCCGTGGTGAGCTGACGGAGAGAAACTCTTTGAACGCGTCCAGCCTTCGATGGCGCTCGGTCAAGCTGAGGCGGACTTCCTTCACCGAAAAATCCTCAATCGCCTCGCGAACGGCCTGACTTTTGGGAATCCTGCGGCGGGCGGCGGCTTCGGTGAGCCGCTGAATTGTGGCCTCGTCCAGCGTGAAGGTGAACTTTACCATATGTATGGCCATACTGCCTACCGGTCAGCGGAGCAGCTCTTTGAGATGCGTCAGAGTCTCCAGGGAGCCCGTGAACAGGTCCCGCGGGAACGTGCGCGTCTGGATGATCTCCTGCATGATGAGCGGCGCATTCTGATTATTGGATCCCATGCCGGCGAGATACTGGAGGCGCAGGTTCAAGTCGCGATTGATGGCCGCGCCCGCCACCCACTGGCGCATGTCCTGAGCCTGGCCCGCATAGGTCGAAAAAAGTTCCGCCGCGCCGTTGATGTGGACCTGTGAAAGCGACTGTGCCACCTGCGGCTCGCGCTGGAGGCGCTGCTGGACCTCATCCACATCGATCTTAGTTGGCGCGGCTTGCCCTAGCAGCACCACGTCGTAGCCTTCGCCGTCGATATTGTTGGCCCAAATGGTCGCGTTCGGGAACACCTCGAAGAAGGTTGCGACCTCACTTTTCACTGTGTCGAGGTCGCTCTCATACAGCGGCACCCACTGAGTGATCACGCCTCCGGGGTTCAGGTGTTGTTTAGCGATCTCGAAGTATTCCTTCGAATATAGCGTCGCCGCGCCTTTCACCCAGGGATGAATGGGATCGGAGGTGATGATGTCGAACTTTTCCGGAGTGGTGAGAACGAAGTGCCGCGCATCATCGTAGTGGACCTCGGTGCGCTTGTCATTGAGGACTCTATAATTCTCCTCGCCGAAGTAGGTGTTTGCCGCGGGGGGGATGAGAGGCTCCATTTCGCAGATCACGATGCGTTGCATCCCTGAGTACGTTGTAAACGACCCGGCCGTGACGCCCGCGCCGAATCCAACGATGAGCACGGACTTGGGATCGCGATGCGCCAGCGCGGAGATGTGTCCCAGCATGCGCTGCAGGCGCATGTCGAAGGGTTCGGTGGAGGCTTCGACTTTGCCGCTGACGTGAAAGTAGCGCTGGCCGCCGGGAAGCTGCGAGATAACGATGGAGGAGTTCATGCCCTCGCCCACGTAGAGTGGTTCGCCCGCGCCGGTAGTGGTGATGGCGCGGCGTCCGTAGGCGAGCGGGAGCCACGGTACGGGACTCAATCCGCGCATCAAGGCGGCTCCTCCCCCCATCGCGATGATCACGACTGCGGCCGCGAGCGTGTCTGAGCGTCCCCGAATAGCGTTGAGCAGCATGGGAGCCAGCGCGATCAGAGCGCTCAGCATCGCCAGGCCGATCAGTAATCGTTGCGAGTTCTGCGTGCCGAGCCACGGGACGAAGAGCACACTAAACAGCAGAGCGCCGAAGATCGCACCGACGGTGTTTGCTGCGTAGGTTTGTCCGGCTACTTTCGCGGAGTCCTGCCCGGGCGCACTCACCGCGGCCATCGCGAGCGGAAAACTCGCGCCCCACATCAGCGCGGGCGGGAGCACGGTCCATAGGGCGCGCACTAGATCAATTTGGAAGTTAAACCAAGCGCTGCTCGCCAGCAGCGGATTCACGGGCCAATAGGGCAGGGAATCGGCGAGCATGTATGCAGTCCAAGCGATGCCCCCCGCAGCCAGCAATTGCGCCCATCCCAGCGCATTTCGCGCCCGCACGCCGTTGCGCCCCAGCATCGCGCCGGCGGTGCTCCCAATGCCGAGGCCGACCAGGAACACCGCGAGGATGATGGAGAACGTGTACACGGTCGCGCCCATCATCATTGCGAGCAGCCGGGTCCAGACCACTTCTGCGCCCAGTGCGCACATGCCGGAGATCGCGATGGCCGCGAATACAGCGGGCTTGCCTTCGACCTCGGTTGCCGGACCACCTTCTTCAACGGCGGGTGTGTACGGAGCGCGGTTTGCGAGAATCCAGCCGAGCACGCCTACCGCGACATTAATTGCCACGGCCGCATACGTCGCCACGCCCATGTCGTACACGCGCAACAAGTAGAAACCCGCCAGCAAGCATCCGAGCACCGCGCCCACGATGTTGCCGCCGTAGAAGAATCCGAGCCACGCGACACCCTGCGGCGTCGTTTCAATCCAGCGCGCCATCGCCGGCAGTGACGCGCCCATCAGCACCGTAGGAGGCAGCAGGCATAGTGCCGCGACGATCGCGCGCGGGATCACGCCCGTGAGCCCGAATGTGGCCACCGCAGCATACAGGCGATCAACCAGCGGAATCAGAAACAGCACGGCGACGCCGCACACCGCTATACCCAGTTCGATCTTCGCGTAGACCCGCAACGGATGTTCCTTCGCCGAGACGTAGCGCGGCAGCAGCAAGCTCCCCAGGCACATCCCGCCCATGAAGGTGCCCAGCAGAACGCCCAGCGAGATCGCCGACGATCCGATGGCTAGCTGCAACAGCTGAAACCAGACAATCTCGTAAATCAACGCCGCGCAGCCGCTGCCGATGAAGAGCAGCAGGAGGAGCGGAAGGAAGGGTCGTGGTGGGCTGGTGTTCATGTGGGAGCGTAAGTGAACTATGATACCTGCTGTGACGACATTTCGCGCTGTACTTGTTACACAGACTGCCTGCTCGATAACCGATGTCGAGCGCTCGCAGCTACCACCCGGTGAAGTGCTGGTGCGCATCGCCTATTCGAGCCTCAATTATAAAGACGGCCTCGCGGTGACCGGAAAACCCGGCGTGATCCGGACGTATCCGATGATCCCCGGCATCGATTTCGCGGGCACGGTGGAGGAATCGGCGGTGGCTGAGTTCAAACCCGGCGACTCGGTTGTGGTGACCGGCTGCGGCACCTCGGAGATCATGTGGGGAGGCTACGCGGAACTAGCGCGCATCGACGCCAAGCACATCGTTCCGTTGCCGCAAAAGATGAAGCTGGTGCAGGCCATGGCGATCGGCACCGCAGGCTTCACGGCGATGCAAGCGGTGATCGCGCTGGAACATCACGGTCTCAAACCCGGAGGTCGTGACGTGCTGGTGACCGGTGCGGCGGGCGGAGTGGGTAGCACGGCGGTCGCGATCCTGGCGCAGCTTGGCTACACGGTGGCGGCATCCACGGGACGGCCGGAGCAAGCCGGCTACTTGCACGCGCTGGGAGCTGCCACCATCCTCGACCGCGCGGAATTGGCCGCGCCATCCAAGCGCCCGCTCGAAACCGAACGCTGGTCGGCCGTGATCGATTCGGTGGGCGGTGACACGTTGGCGGCTGCGTTGCGAACGGTGGAGTCGCGCGGCAGCGTGGCGGCTTGCGGACTGGCCGGCGGCACCGCGCTCAACACCACCGTTTTCCCCTTTATCCTGCGCGGCGTAAACCTGCTCGGCATAGATTCGCCGAAGGTGGATAAAGCCGGGCGCCTCGAAATCTGGTCACGGCTCTCACGCGACTTGCCGCTGGCGAAACTCGACGCGATGACGGAGGTGCGTCCCCTCGATCAGGTTTTCGCCGCGGGCGAAGAGATTTTGGCGGGGAAAGTTCGCGGGCGCATCGTCATTCAGATCCAGTGATACACTCGAACAAATAAGGAGTCCACGTGCGCATCCAATTTTTGACCTTGTCTCTCTGCTCCCTCGCGCTGCCCGGCCTCGCGGCCACTTGCGAAAGCCTCGCGTCGCTGAAGTTGCTGGACGCCACCATCACCTCCGCCGCCGTGGTCGCGCCGGGAGCGTTTCAAGTCCCTGGAGCCGGGGACGCCAAGGGAGGCAAGGGCAAGGGGCCGAACCCCTACGCGAACCTGCCCGCGTTCTGCCGCGTGACGGCGACGCTCACGCCCTCGAAAGATTCCGACATCAAGGTAGAAGTGTGGCTGCCTGCGACGAGCTGGAACGGCAAGTATCAGGCGGTGGGCAACGGCGGCTGGGCTGGCGTGATCAGCTACTCCGCATTGGCTTTGGGGATCGAGCGCGGTTACGCCGCAAGTTCGACGGACACCGGACACGTTGGCGGGCGCGGCACCTTCGCGCTGGATCATCCGGAGAAATTGATTGACTACGCGTACCGCTCCGAGCACGAAATGGTGGTGAAGGCGAAGTCGGTCATCGAAAGTTTCTACGGCAGTCCGGCTCGCTACTCATACTGGGTGGGCTGCTCCACCGGCGGCAAGCAGGGGCTCACGGAAGCGCAGCGGTATCCGAACGACTTCGACGGCATCGTCGCTGGTGCGCCCGCGAATTACATGATCCATCTGCATGCCTGGTCGCTGTGGGTGTATCAGGCGGTGCATAAGACTCCCGATAGCTTGCTCGAAAACGCGCACTTGCAGGTCCTGCACGCTGCTGCCCTCAAGGCCTGTGACGCGCTGGACGGGGTGGCCGACGGCGTGATCGACAATCCGAAGAAGTGCAAGTTCGATCCCGCGGTGACGATGTGCGCCGCCGGAGCAACCACGGGCTGCCTCAACGCGGACCAGGTCGCTGCGGCGAAGCAGATCTACACCGCTGCAACCAATCCGCGCAACAAAGCCGAGATCTTCCCGCCGCTGGAACCCGGCAGCGAAATGTCGTGGGGCATCCTGGCCGGCAGGAATCCAGCCGACGTTGCCGCCGATACGTTCCGCTTCGTGATGTTCAAAGACCCCAATTGGGATGCGATGAAGCTGGACTTCGCCGACATCGACAAGTTCGATAAGACGGACAACGGCTTGAACAACGCGATCAATCCCGATCTGAGCAAGTTCTTTGACCACAAAGGCAAGCTCTTGATGTATCACGGCTGGAATGATCAGCTGATCGCACCGGGCAACAGCATCAACTACTACAACGGCGTCGCGAAGAGGCTGGGCGGCGTGGCGAAGATAGATCAATCGATGCGGCTCTTCATGGCTCCCGGCATGCAGCACTGCAACGGCGGCGACGGGCCGAATTCGTTCGACGCGGTCACGCTGATGGAACAGTGGGTGGAGCAGGGCAAGGCGCCTGAGAAGATGATCGCCTCGCATTCCACGCAAGGGCAGGTGGACCGCACTCGTCCGCTGTGCACCTATCCGCAGACCGCTGTCTACAACGGCTCGGGCAGCACGAACGAAGCGGCGAACTTCAGCTGCAAGGTGCAATAGGGCCTTGCGGCAGCCGCTAGTCTTGCTTCCCGGCCTCATGTGCGACCACACGGTGTGGGACGCGCAGATCGAGGCGCTCACTGACATCGCCGATGCGCGCGTAGTCGAGTGGGGCATGCAACACACCACGCTCGTCGAAATGGCCCAGGCGGCACTGGCTGCGGCACCGCAGCGTTTCGCGTTGGCAGGCCATTCGATGGGTGGGCGCGTGGCGTTTGAGGTTTACAGGCTCGCGCCGGAACGTGTGACGCACATCGCGGTGATGAACACCGGCGTCATTCCGCGCGCGGAGGGCGAGGCGGGCGAGGAGGAAGCGCGCGGGAGGCGGCATCTGCTCGATATCGCGTTCCAGCAAGGCATCCGCGCGATGGCGATGGAGTGGATGAAGGGTATGGTCCCGGAGCATCGCCGTGGCGACGCGGTCTTAGTGGATGCCATCGTGGGTATGTTCGAGCGCAAGACGCCGGAGCTATTCCTGGTCCAGCAGCAGGCGTTGCTGGCGCGGCGTGATGCGCGCCCGGTGCTGGAAACGATTCAGTGTCCCGCACTGGTGCTCACCGGAGGCGACGACGCGTGGAGCCCGCCCGCCGCGCACGAAAAGATCGCGGCTGGGATCGCCGGTTCGCAATTGGTGATCGTCCCCAGGTCCGGCCACATGTCCACCATGGAGCAACCCACCGCCGTCTCCGCAGCCATGCGGAGCTGGCTATCGGGCTCGCGCTGAGCGGTTGTAGAAGGGGTCCGCGCCCGCTTCCAGCACGCCGTTGGACAGCACCCGCACCATCACCGGTGCCGAGCCGCTGTTGTACTTCGACATCTGCGCTGCGTCGTGTCCCATGCGGACCAGCGCTTGGCCGGTCTCGACCGGAATGCGCTCATCCAGCCACAGGCTGTTGATGTTCCAAGCGTGGTTGTCCATGCTGGAAACCATATGGCGCGTCTGATAGCGCGGAGCCTCCACCGCCTGTTGCGCGTCCATGCCGAACTCCATTGCGTTGAACAGAACTTGCATCAGAGCCTGATCCTGCACATCGGCCCCTGGCGTCGATAGCGCGAAGGCGGGAGCGCCGGCAGCCGTGGTCACCAGCGTCGGCGAAAGCGTCACGCGAGGCCGCTTGCCGCCCTGTAGTTCGTTCGGGTGGCCTTCCAGCAACACAAAACTCTGCGCGCGTTGCGTAAGCGGAATGCCCGTATCGCCGGCGATCACGCTGGGCATCCACGCTCCGGAAGGCGTGGCGGAGAACATCGAGCCGTCTTTGTTAATCACGTCCACGCACGTGGTATCGTGCGACATCAACGCATCGTCAATCCGGTACGACGCCATATTCGCGCTCGTCGGATGCGGCAGCGTCTTGCCGTTGAGCGCGCCTTGCCGGAAGCTGGTCGAAGCGCGGTCAGTGATCAACTTCGCCCGCTCCGCTGCGTATTCCCTGGTCAGGAACACTTTGTAATCCAGCTTGCTGAACTTCGGATCGGCGTAGTAGGTGTCGCGATCCGCATACGCCAGCTTCAGCGCCTCAACGGACCGGTGGATGTACTCCGGCGAATTGAAGGCGGGCTTGTCTTTGAATGTGTCCAGGATATTCAGCGCTTCAATCAGGTCCGGCCCTTGGCTCCAGAAGCCCGGCTTGTAGACGGTGTAGCCGTGGTAGGTGGTCGAAACCGGCTCTTCCACATCCGCGTGGAACGCCGCCATGTCTTCGTAGCGAAGCAGGCCGCCATTGGCTTTGCTGAACTCGTCGATCTTGCGGGCGATGGGGCCGCGGTAAAAGTAGTCGCGCACCGCGTCGAGGGCGCCCTTGCGGTCTTTGCCCGCGGCAAGAGCCTTCTTCTCCGCATCCGCCATGGCGCGCAGCGTAGCCGCCAGATTGGGTTGGCGGAAGACTTCTCCAATGCGCGGAGTGTGGCCCTCCGGCATGAAGTGGGCCTTCGAGGTCGGCCACAGCTCAAAAAAATCGCGTCCGCCGGCGAAGGAGCGCGCGCGCATCTCGTCGACTACGTAGCCGTCGGCGTGCTCAATGGCCGGTCCGATAATCTCGTTGAAAGACTTGGTGCCGAATTCCTTCAAAGCCACTAAGCCTGCGTCCACCATTCCGGGGACCAGCGCCGGCATCAAGCCCGCGTTCGGCATCACACCCTTCAGCCCCTTGCCGTCATTGTCGAACGTGGTCTCACCGATCTTGAGCTGGCGCTTGCGATAAAAATCCGCGGTGGCGAGCTTCGGCATCGTTCCCACCCCGGCGATGGAAAATACCTTGCCCTCTTTGGTCCGCACCAGAATCGGAGCCTCGCCACCCATGCCGAAGTGCGAAAGCTCGGTGGCGGAAGCCGCGAATAGCGTCGCCACGCCCACATCAATCGCATTTCCCCCGGTGGTCATCAGTTTCATGCCCGCGTCGGTGGCGTAATCGCTCCCCGCGGCCACGGCGGAGTTCGCCCCACGCACCGCCTGCCGGATTCCCGGCTCACTGCGGCGCGTCTGCGCAACGGAAAACGAGGCAATAGCGATCAGCGCGGCGGCTACAGCGGAGCCAACGAGTAACTTTTTTCGCGACATGTGAACTCTCCGCCCCCAGTATAATGGTTCTTCTATATGGACGTGGACCAGGCCGCAGAATCCCGCAAGGCGCTTGCCGAAAACGAGCCCATGCTCTTCTGTCCCGTGTGCAGCCTCCGCCTGAGCGAGCGTAAATGCAAGCTCTACTGCGAGCGTTGCGGCTACTTCATGTCCTGTGCAGATTACTACTAAATGAGCCAACTTTCTGATTTACTAGAACGCTATCGGCGTGGAGCCGAACTGCTGGCCATGGCCACCACGGGTGCTGCGGGTCCCGTGCTCGACTTCAAAGCCGAGGGCTACGAATGGACGGTGCGCCAAATCGTGTGCCACCTGGCCGACGCCGAGGCGGTGGCCGTGATGCGCTTCCGGCAGATGTTGGCCGAGGACAATCCGACGCTGCAATATTTCGACGACCCGCTGTGGATGGTCAGGCTCGACTACGCGCGGCGCAAGGTGTCGGTGGCGCTGGAGACGTTCCGCCGGCTGCGGTCGGATAATCACGAACTGCTGAAGGACCTGACCGAAGCCGAATTCGCGCGCCCCGGCACGCACAGTAAGGACGGGGCCACCACGCTGCGCGCGTCTGTCGAATGGTTCGCAGAGCACCTGGAAGAACACGTCCGCGAGATCCAAGCGGTCCGCGCCGTGTACAAAGAGTTCCGAGCGAAGGAGCTAGCGGCGCAAGGAGCTAGATGACACTGACGGCTCCATTCGACCGCATCACCATCGAGCCGGGGAAGATGGGTGGACAACCCTGTATCCGCGGCTTCCGAATCACCGTGAGGCGCGTTCTAGAAATCCTGGCAACCTACCAAGACCGGAACGAGCTCTTCGCCGACTACCCCGATCTTGAGGAAGCCGACTTGCAACAGGCGCTCGCCTACGCCGCGTTCGTTTGAATCTCAGTAGTGTCCGGCTATAAGTCGAACAGATTCAGCTGGTTGAAAAATGGGTCTGATTTTTCTCCGGTATGTTGTAGCTGAAGGGCCTGTAGAATGGGCGTCCGCTCGAAAATGGTGACGCTGACAACCTGTAGGATTTGGTAGAG
>CANFEY010000022.1 GCA_947446025.1 Bryobacterales bacterium | reverse complement strand
GGCTACGAACCAGAAGGCCGGGTGTTCGAATCACTCCGGGCGCACCACTTTCCTCCGCTGTACCAGGCTACCTCTCGTCTGCCTGCACACCACTTTCAAAGCGCGTATAGACGTAGATGGGGATCTTCAAATCTCCCAAGTGGTGCTGGATCAGCGGCCATATCTGGTTCCAGTCAAGACCGCCGACACCCGTAGCCAAGCGAGGCAGGGCGAGGCTGGTCAGGGTTTCGCTCTCGACCAACTGCCGCAGTCCGCGTAGTGCGTGGTTGACGTAGTCGGTGGACGCGCGACCGGGTCGGCCGGAGGGACCATCCGAGGGCTCCTGGGTGAGTAGGCTCACAATGCGGTGCGAGCCAGGGCCAGACCAAATCCAAGCGCTGCCGGGCTTGGGATTCTCGATGTGGCAGTAATGGCGGAAGTCCTTCACCATCGCTGGCCACTGCCCGCGCAGGCTTAGAGCCAGACCTTGCGCGAAGTGGTCATGGGGTGCCACGCCGTGGGCGATCACTTGGGCTTTGGTGAGGAGGATGTCTCCGGTAACTTCATGGATCATTCTAGGGATCTCCTATTGGGATGGGGCATTTGGCGCAAGCCGAGGCCCGAGAAGCTAGGTACACGCAAGCTGAGGGCCAAGTCACTCACCCTGTGTGGACCCGTTTCCGCTTCCCTCCCCTCATCTCGTCTATACTGCTTGACGGGAGACTCTCATGAGATTTGCACTTGGATTGGCGGCGGCATTGGTTGTGACGGTGGGCGCGGGGGCGCAGCAGGCGAAGCAGGCGGCGTGGACCGCGCTATTCGACGGGAAGAGCCTGGACGCTTGGACCACGGTGGGCAATGCGAATTGGAAGCTGGCCAACGGCATTGTGGAAGCGAATACGGGCAACGGCTTCCTGCTCTCGAAGAACGCCTACGCGAACTTCGAGGTGCGCGCCGAGTTTTGGGTAGATGAGCCGGCCAACAGCGGCATCTTTCTGCGCTGCAGCAATCTGACCGAGATAACGCAGGACAACGCGTATGAGGTCAACGTGTACGACAAGCGTCCGGACCAGACGTACGCGACGGGGGCGATTGTCGGCGTTTCCAAGTCCAACCAGCCGATGCTGGCGGCGGGCAAGTGGAACACCTACGAAATCCGCGCCCAGGGCACGCACCTGGAAGTGACACTGAACGGCGTCAAGACCGTGGACGTGCAGGACAGCAAGTTCGCCCGCGGGCCGATCGCGCTGCAGGCCGCGGCGGGGACGGTCCGGTTCCGGTTGGTCCAGATCCGTCCCCTGTAGACTTGCCTCGAAGACAGTGCAGCAACCGCTCCCTCACGGTCGCGGCTCAGTAGGAACTCACGCTAGAAGACCAGCTTGAGCGCGACCTGCATGATGCGCGGGTCCTGCGCGGTGAGGATGCGGCCGAAGTTGTTGTTGTTAAGCGCGGTGGTGACTGGCCCCGCGCGGAAGCTGTTGGTGGTGTTGAAGGCTTCGCCGCGAGCTTCGAGGCTCATGCCTTCCTTCACGCGGAAGATGCGCGAGAGAGCAGAATCGATGCCGAACGTGTTCGGTCCCATGATGTTGGAGCGGCCTGCGTTGCCCAAGGTGCCGGGGGCAGCGTTGGCGAAAGCGTTGCGGTTGATCCAGCAGGAGGGGCTGGGGTTATCGCACAGCACGTTGGCCAGTAGCTGGTTGGGGCGCTGATTGGAGGCGCCGCTCAAGGCCACGTCGATGCCGGTGGTGGCCGTGATGTACGCCGTGCTTAGGTAGCGATAGCTGGCGGAGAACTTCCAGTTGGACGCGAACATCCGCACGACCCGGTCATCGAAGCGAGGCGATTCGAGCACCGCAGTCAGGTTGAAGATGTGGCGGCGGTCCAGGGTCTGGCCACCGGCGAGCGTCGGCGTGGTGCAGTTGCCGCGATCAAGGGCGCGATTGGTGACATCCGTGTAAGTGCCGCCCGCGCCGCCGACGCCGGAGCCGATTGGCACGTCGCCGATACAGTGCGACCAGGTGTAGTTGGCGTTGAAGCTCACTCCGCGCGTGAGGCGCTTCTGGGTGGTGAGAATCAAGCCGTTGTAGCTGCTGGTTCCGCCGGATTCAAACATGTCCGTGGGTCCCAGCTTTAGGCCGGCTACGGGATTGATGACCTGAGCTAGGCGGCGCTGGTTGGTGTTGGCAGTGGTGTTGCAGCTGGTCAACACGCCGTTGGGGCAAGGCAGGATAATGGCTTGGTTTAACTGGCGGCTGACCCAGATGTGGGCCGACTGCGTACCCAGGTAAGTGGCGGAAACCATCCAGCTATTCCCGAACTGGTGTTGCAGGCTGAGGTTCCAGGTGTAGGTTGTAGGACCCTTCGCATCGGGCTGCTGTGCGACATAGGTGCCGTTGTTGACGAAAAACGCATCCGCGCCGATCTGCAGAGGGAAAGGATTGCCGCCGGCTGTATTCGCATATGGATTGGCGAAGGGCACCGGGCCGGGCGTGGTTACAGTGCTGGCGAACGGAGGTGCCGTGGCCGGGGTCGACATGATTTGAATGTTGGGAAAGTCATAGGCAATGCCGCCTGCGGCGCGGATGGAGGTCTTGCCGTCCCCGCGCGGATCCCACGCGATGCCGACGCGCGGGGCGAACTGGTTCATACGGCGGTTCACGCCTGTCTTGCCCAGGAAGCCTGGGTCGCCCGCGTATTTCACGCCCGGAGGCGCATTCCTGAATACGGTGCTACGCACGCCGGCCTTGAAATCGTCGATGTTGAAGTTGTAGACCGCTCCATTGTTGAGAGCTTGCGGGAGGAACGGCTCCCAGCGGATGCCGTAGTTGACGGTCAAGCGTCGGGTTACCTTCCAGGTGTCCTGTGCGTAGACGCTGTGGCCCCACTTGTTGGTGAACACGGTGTTCGGGGTCGCCTGCGTCATGGTGCTCATTTGTCCGGTCATGAAGTCGGCCAGTCCGAGGCCCGTAGTCTGTCCGTTGAAGGCGAACGAAACCCCGGCGAACACGTTGGCCTTCTGGCTGTGTTGATACTTGAAGCCGGAATAGCCGAACGCCAGTTGGTGATTACCGCGCGTGATGCTGACGTCGTCACTCATCGTGAGGAACGTGGGGATAAAGGTGGCTTGAATCGCGGTGCCGACGCCGATATTGAAGCCGCCAGTGACGTTCACCACAGTCTGGTGCGGCACATAGCAGTAGATGTTCACGCCGATGTCGCAGCCGGAGAAGTAGTCGTCATTGAAGCGCAGCACGGCCACGCGATTGGCGGCAAAGCGGAACTGGTTGACGACGTTCGGGCTGGCCAGATAGGTGTGGCCGATGGCCGCTGTCTGCGCCAGATCGTCCAAGCCGCCGCTGGTGGAATCGAGGATGTTGCCGGAGAGCGCGTAGGACGGCGGGGTCTTGTAAGTGGTCGCCATGTAGCGCCCGAAGAGCTGGTGCTTGGAGTTGATGTTGTAGTCCACGCGGCCCAGCACTTGGTGTTCGTTGATCTTGTTGATGGGTCCGTAGGCAACCCTGCCGCACGGGTCTGCCGACTTGGGCAGGAACTTGGTGACCGCGACGGCTTGCGGGCTGAAGCGGCTCAACGGAATTTGCCGGCCCGCGAAATTGCCGCCGTTGGGATCACGGATGGCGGCGGGGAACGTCGAACATTGGTTGAAATCGCCTGCCAGCATCGCTGGCGTGAGCACGAAGCCGGTGAGGTCTGCTGGATCGGAGCTGGTCTTGGTGCCTTGGTAACCCGCGAAGAAGAACAGCTGGTTCTTGAGGATGGGTCCGCCGATGGTGCCGCCGAACTGGTTGCGCTTCAGCGTGTCCCGGCGAGCGGCGAAGAAGTTGCGCGCGTTCATCTTCCCGTTGCGCAGAAATTCAAACAATCCGCCGTGGAACTGATTGGTGCCGGATTTGACCGACGCGCTTACCGCGGCCGAGGCGTGCGTGCCGTTCTGCGCTGTCATGGTGCTGGTTTCGACCTTGAATTCCTGCAGCGCGTCCGGGAAGGGGAACGGCAGGTTGACGGCGTCGAAGAGGTTGTTATACATCGTACCGTCGAGCTGGTAGCCGATGCCGGAAAGTTGGCCTCCTGCGACGGAGATATTGAGGCCGCCCGGCATACCCGCTGTACCGTTCGAGCCGCCAGGAACAGCCGCTCCGACAAGTTGGATCAACTCCACGGGGTTGCGACCGTTCAGAGGCAGTTCCAGGATGCGCTTGTTATCGATGAGGCCGCCGATGCTGGTGGTCTGGGTTTCGATGAGGGGTGCTTCGGCAGTGACTTCTATGGTCTGCGAGACCGCACCCACTTGCAGGGTGAAGTTGATGGTGGGGTTCGCGTTGACCACCAGCACGATCCCGGTTTGGGCGGCGGTGGCGAAGCCGGTTTTGCCGACGGTGAGCCGATAGGGTCCGATGGGCAGGTTTGGTAGCACGTAAGTGCCGTCGGGCCCCGTCATGGCGGAGCGCTCCGTCCCGGTGTCGGTCTGGGTGGCCTTGACCTCGGCTTCGGGCAGCGCGCTACCCGTCGGGTCGGCGACGACGCCTTGAATCTGGGCTGTGGCTTGGCCGTAAGCCGAAACTGCTCCTAGCGAAAGCGCGAGCGCAGCTATCCATAGATTGCGTTGCATGAAAAATACCCCCTGGCTTCAGAAGACCGTAGCACAGGGGGTATTGGGAAGGAAGGGTATAGGCGACGCCGCTTACGAGGCAATCTGCGCGCTGAGCATTTTGACCAGGTCCGGCTTGGAGAGCCCGCCGACGCGCTGGTCGACGACTTTGCCGCCCTTGAAGAGCAGCAGCGTGGGGATGGAGCGAATGCCAAAGCGCATCGCGGTCTGTTGATTTTCGTCCGTGTTGACCTTGCCGACCTTCACCTTACCGGCGAATTCGACGGCCACGGCGTCGATGGTGGGGGCGATGGCCCGGCACGGTCCGCACCAAGGTGCCCAAAAGTCGACCAATACGGGCGTCTCGGAATTGATCACGTCCTGGTCAAAGGCGGAATCCGTGAAATGAAGCGTGTTGTCACCGGCCATGTTATTTGTATGAATCTCCTGTTACGTACTTTATGATGCGGGATGGGGCCGGAAGGATGCAAGTTTAGGACTGGCTACGTTACTTAGTCAACTGCTTCCAGACCAGTGGCAAGTTTGATCTGCTGGCATCTACCACCCAGGCCCAGGTCTGCCCCGTCACCGTGTCCAGCAGGAGAAGCGTTTCGGCGTTGTCGGCCATATGCGTCAGTTGGAAACGAGGGGCCGAGGGATCTACGTCCATCAACCCGGGAATTTCCAACTCTTTCCACGTTTTCTCCGTCGTTCCACGTACCCTCTGTGCGACCCTCCCGTTGTAGCGATCCAGGCGCAGCGTAGCGTTGAGACCCAGCACGATTTCGTAGCGGGCTGAAGCGGGTGCCTGGGTGGCGTGTTGTACGTAGGGATGGTCCTCGTAGGCGAACGCGACCGAAGCCGTAACGAGAAGAGTGGCAAGAAATTTGGACATGAGTCGCTCCTTGCCTAGCATGACGAGCCAGCCGGCGCGAGCGTGGAAAAGGCTTATCCCTCCACAGCCAGGCTACAGCAATCAGGAAAACTCAGTGACCGTGCCGTGGGAATGGTACAGGTCCCGATACTTCTGCGCGGAGGCGTCCCATGAAAAATCCTTGGCCATGCCGCGGTGGATGCGGTCGGTCCAGGCTGTGGGGTTGGCGAAGGCGTGAAGGGCTCGGGTGATGGCGGCTTGCAGGGCTTCGGGGGTGAACTCGTCGAACGAGAAGCCGGTGCTGCTATCGACCGTGTCGGCCAGCCCGCCGGTGGCGCGGACGATGGGGATGGTACCGTAGCGGAGGCTGTAGATCTGGTTGAGGCCGCAGGGTTCGTAGCGCGAGGGCATGAGGAACATGTCCGAGCCGGCTTCGATGCGGTGGGAGAGGGCGTCGGCGTATCCGATGCGGACGGCTAGCTTTTGGGGATGCTGGGCGGCGAGGGCTCGGAACGCGTCTTGCATGGGTGCGTCGCCGGCTCCAAGGACGGCCAGCGCCACGTCCTGCGCCATCAGCCAGTCTCCGATTTCGAGGATGAGGTCGAAGCCTTTTTGTTCGGCGAAGCGCGAGACGATGCCGATGAGAGGGCGGGCGAGGTTTTCCGGCAGTCCCATTTCGCGCAGCAGACCGCGCTTGCAGGCTTGCTTGCCGGAGAGGTCGCCGGAGGAATACGGGGCGGCGAGGTGCGGATCGGATTCCGGGCTCCACACCGAATAGTCGACGCCGTTCAGGATGCCGGTGAGCTTGCCCGCGTGCGTTCGCAGGACGCCGTCCATGCCGAAGCCGTGCTCGGGTGTCTGGATTTCGCGCGCGTAGGTGGGGCTGACCGTGGTGATCGCGTCGGCGTAGACGATCCCGGCTTTCATGCAGCTGAGCTGGCCGTAGAATTCGAGGCCTTCCATGTGGAAGTGGACCGGGTCCAGGCCCAGCTCGCGGACGGCCGAAGCTGGGAAGTTGCCCTGGTAGCCGAGGTTGTGGATCGTGAAGACGGAACGGGTGCCGAGCAGCGCGGGGTCGGCGGCAAAAGCGGTTTTGAGCAGATGCGGCAGGAGTCCGGCCTGCCAATCGTGGCAGTGGAAGACATCGGTGCGGAAAATGCTGCGCGCGATGCCCACTGCGGCGTGGGTGAGGGCGGCATAGCGGATGTGGTTGTCAGGATAGCTGCCGAGCGAATCGCCGTAGATCCCTGCGCGGTGGTAGAGTTGCGGGCAATCCACGAAAAAGTAGCGGACGCCGTTGTGCAGGACTTCGTCGATGGCGGTGGCGAAGTACGACGGGCCGAAAGTGACAGGCAGCAGATTCCAGATCCGCTTGAGGCCTTCCGCACGCACCGACTGGTACTTCGGCATGACGACCGCGACTTCGTCACCGAGCTTCGCCAGCGCGGCAGGCAGCGCGCCCAACACGTCAGCGAGCCCGCCGGTCTTGGCGAACGGTGCGGCCTCGGATGCCACCATCAGGACTTTCATGTCGTGCCTATGACAAGATCAGCCTTCGGCAGCAGATGCTTCTGCACCTTACCGAGCGCGTTGCGCGGCAGCTGATCCACAATCTGAAACCGGCGCGGGATTTTGAAGGACGCCAAATTGGCGCGGCACACCACTTCAAGCGCGGCGGTATCGATGGGCGCGTTGGTTACCAGGAACGCCACGGGCACTTCGCCGCGGACGGGATGCGGTTCGCCCGCTACGGCGGCTTCGGCGATGCCGGGTTGTTCCACAAGAAACTCTTCGATCTCGCGCGGGTAAATGTTAAAGCCGCCGGAAATGATGAGGTCCGAGCGGCGGCCGCACAGCGTGTGGTAGCCGTCGGCGGAACGGATGCACAGGTCGCCGGTCTTGAACCAGCCGTCCTGAAACGCGTTGCGGGTGGCCTCGTCGCGCCGCCAATAGCCGGCGAAGAGATTGGGGCCTTTGAGGTAGACTTCGCCGGTTTCACCGTCGGGCACGTCGCGGCCGTCGCTATCAACCACGCGCGCGGTGATGCCGGGGAACGGGAATCCCACGCTGCCAGGGCGGCGCTCACCATCGTAGGGATTGCCGATGTTCATCAGCGTCTCCGTCATGCCGTAGCGTTCGAGGATGGTGTGGCCGAAGAGCTCGCGGAAATTTTCCAGAACCTGGGCGGGCAGGGGCGCGGAGCCGGAGACAAGCAGGCGCATCCGCTGGCCGATTTCGCGGGCGGCGGCGGGAGCGGTCTCGAGCAAGCGCACGTAGACGGTCGGGACGCCGAAGAACAGTGTCGGTTTGAAATCGAGAAACTCCGCTGTGGCCTTCTCGTGCTCGAAGCGTTCCAGCAAGCGCGTGAAGCAGCCGGAGAGCAGCCAGCAGTGGATGCCGTTGCCCAGCGCGTGTACGTGGAACAGCGGCAGCGCGAGCAGGAAGCGGTCGGCGGAGGTGATGCGCCAGGAGTCCACCAAGGTCGATCCGTTGAAATAGAAATTGTTGTGGGTGAGGATGGCTCCCTTGGAGACGCCCGTGGTGCCGGAGGTGTAGACCAGCGCGGCGGGCGAATCGGCGGTCAGGTCCACGGCGGCGAGTTCCGAGGACTTCGTCTCGGCTTCTGCGCGCAACGCCGGCAGGTCGGCGTCGGTGATGTAGATCTTGGGTTCGGCGTCGGAAAGGATGTGTGACAACTCGCGCTCGCGGTAAAGAATGTTGATCGGCACGAAGATCACGCCGAGTTTCACGCAGGCGAGGAAGATGTCGATGAAGTCGAGCGAGTTCGCCAGGTAGACGCACAAGCGGTCGCCACGCGACAGCCCGCGGGCGGTCAGTGCATGCGCCATCCGGTTACTACGCGCGTCGATCTCGCCGAAGGCGTAGACCGCGCCCTGCCATTCTAGCGCGGGCTCGGCGGCGCGGTGGATGAGGGAAACGGCGAAACGGTCGCGAAGATTCATGGGGCCGAGTATCAGGGTAGCAAGCCGGGGTATCATGCTCCAATGAACGCGACCAGTATCGGCAAAAGGATCTTCTTCGCCACAGTGCTTGTCGCACTTGTCAGCTTTCTAATTTCGTTCCGTTCGGACGGCCCAGCACCGGCGGAAGGCCCGTCGGTCTTCGTGCATTCGCCGGACCCGGAGCGTTTTCCTGTCACCCTGACAGCGTGGCTTGTGAGCGACCGTGTGCACGCCGGCGAAGCTTTCTGGATCGAGTACGAACTGCGCAACGGTGCTTCGCTGGCGGCGCGGGACACGCAGTTGGAGCCGCTCACCGGCTCCGCTTGGTCAGTTACAGGGTGGGAAGAGCGCACCGGTGACATCTGGGCCGCGCGCCCCAATGGCGTGCCGCGCGTGAACCTGGTTCCCGGTGAAGTGCGCCGCTTTCGGGCCCGGGCGGTGGTGACCAGCGGCGGATCAGCCCAGTTGCAGACGGCCTATAGCCACACGTGGGGCGGGACGGAACAGGAGCGGGCTCACAATGTGGTGGTCATCGGCCCAGTGCGTGTAGATAGCTGGGGCAGTTCGCTGGGAGCGGCGCTGCAATCCCTGATTACGACGCTGTTGCTGCCTATTCTGCTGGCCGGACTGGCGTGGTTCCTGCCATTCGCGGAAGCCGAGTCGCGTAGCGAGCGCGAAAAGCGCGATGCGCAGATTGCGGAGCAGAATGCCCAGGCGCACCAAACATGGAACCTCCTGCTGCCCTATAGTCTGGAGATCTCCACCAAGTACTACATGCCCGCCTGTTCGTCCATCTTGGCGCTACAGAGGGAGCATGACCGGCGCGCAGCCACGGGCAACAATCGAGCTGTGCTGCACGCCCTGCTGCTCTTCATGCGGCACATGCGCGACTGCCGAAATGAGACCGGCGGGATTCACTTCAAGCATCGGCTAGGCGAGCAAATGGCGGGGCGCTGGTTCAAGGCAATCAACGACATTCTGAACCGGGAGTTTCCGTTGCTAGTCCGGGAGCAGGCCCTGGACACCATTTCCAGCAAGGAGTCTTTCGGGCAGTTTGTGGAGCGGTTTACAGACTGGAAGACGAAGGTGCTCTTCGCAGATCTAGAAACGAGCTTTGGCCTCTGGTGTGCGCGCACCGCAGCCAATCCGTTATTGGGATTTGGGGAGTATCTGCCATTGTTTCAGATGTTCCGGGCGGTTGTGCAGTTCGAGGTCAACCGCCCACTGGAATTCTGGTACCAGGAACTGGAGAACCCGGTGGATGTCCGGAACATGTGGGATAAAGTGAAGGGAAGGACCCACGCAGAGATCGCGGGCTGGGACGCACTGCTAAAGCTGAGTGCGGAATACGTCGAGAAGATTGAGACTTTGCACAAGCCCTGACGTTATTCGATGGGTGTCGCGTCCATAAGTTCCTGCCCCAAATATAGCATACGGGTGAGAGGCCTTCCTGCAAGTCCATATCGGCTGGACGAAGGCCATGGTTGAGCGCTACTTGCGATCTTATCCCGAGCCCGCGATGCGGCGGATGCCCTCCCGGATTGACCGTTCGGTGAGCGCCGCGAAACCGAAGATGAATTCGTTGCCGGGCGGATTCGTGAGGTAGTTCTGATCGGCGGAAGGAAGCCACACGCGATTCCGCGCCGCGCGGCGGGCGATGGCTGGGTCCTCGAACCGCACCATCACGTGCATGCCTGCCGCGTCGCCCAGCACCGTCGCGCGTGCGCCGAAATTCTTCTCCAAGGCTTCGAGCAATGCGCTCCGACGTTGACCGTACAAGCGGCGCATACGGCGGATATGCCGGTCCAGGTGACCTTCGCGCATGAATTCCGCGAGCGCCGCTTGCTCCAGTCCGGGCGCATGCCGGTCCGCGAGCCACTTCGCGCAGCGAAACGTTTCGATCAACTGGGGAGGTACAATCACGTACCCGATGCGGAGCGCCGGGAACATCACTTTCGAGAACGTGCCCATGTAGATCACGGCGGCGTCATTGCTGAGCCCTTGCAACGAAGGCAGCGGCGCGCCGCTGTAGCGGAACTCGCTGGAGTAGTCGTCTTCCAAGATCACGGTGCCGCGTTCGCGCGCCATGCGGATCAGCTCCAGGCGGCGTGCCACGGACATTGCCACGCCCGTAGGGAACTGGTGCGACGGAGTCACATAGATCATGCGCGTGTCGGCGGCCAAGCGGCGCAGGACAACGCCTTCCGCATCCACGGGCAGAGGCTGTAGACGCGCCCCATGCGCCCGGAAGATGCGATGCGCGGCGTAGTAGCCGGGATTCTCGAAGGCCACCGAATCGCCGCGTTCCAGCAGCACGCGCACGCTGAGGTCCAGCGCCTGCTGGGATCCGTTCACGATTACTACTTGTTCCGGGGAACAGCTCACGCCGCGGATGCGGGCGGCGTAGGAGGCCACTTGCGCACGCAACGCAGGGTCCCCGGCCGGATCGGCGGCGTAGTCGAACGTCGCGGTCTTTGCAGTACGTAAGTGCCGCGTGAGTAGTTGCCGCCACAATGAGAAGGGGAACTCGCGTAAATCGGGTGTGCCGGTTGTGAAGTGGATGACGCCGGGCGGCGGTGAGGGGCGAAGAACGTCCTGGGTGAGCCCCGCTCCGTAGCGCGAGAGCCGGATCAGCGGATGTTTCGCCAGCTGCGGGGGGGCGGGGGGAATCGCCTGCGGAAGTTGGCTGCAAACAAACGTACCGGAGCCGCGCACCGCCTCCAGGTAGCCCTCCGCGATCAACTGGTCATAGGCTTCGGCGACAGTGGTGCGCGCGACGGACAACGTGACGGCGAGGTCCCGCGTGGAAGGAACGCGCTCGGCTGGGCGGAAGCGGCCGGCCAGGATGCCGTGCCGGCATTCGTCGTAGATCTGGCGTCGGAGCGGCGTGGCGGAGCGGGAACTGACAGTAATGAAGCTCATAAGTGGCCTGCTCCAGTTTACACAAAGTGGATCTTTCTGTATTCCACTTTTGCGGGTATTTTGGGACATGACTGAACGCACCCGCATTGGCCGCCTGGCCGAACGCGGCGTTACGGACATGGAGCAGATTCGCGCGATCCTGAACGAAGGCGTCGTGTGTCACGTGGGATTTTCGGTGGACGGCCAGCCTTACGTCATGCCGATGGCCTACGGTCACGAGGGCGGGCAGCTGTATCTGCACGGTTCCGTTATGAGCCGACTGGCGAAGTCTTTGGCGGAGGGCATTCCCGTGTGCGTGACGGTCACACTGGTGGATGGCCTGGTGCTGGCGCGTTCCGCGTTTCACCACTCCATGAATTACCGCTGCGCGGTCGTGCTGGGCCGCGCGCGCGAATTAACCACCCAGGAAGACAAGATGAAGGCGCTCCGTTGCATCACCAACCACGTGGTGCCAAATCGCTGGGCGGAGGTGCGCCCTCCGAACGCGGAAGAGATAGCCGCAACCACAGTGCTGGCTCTGCCGCTGGACGAACTCTCGGCGAAGGTCCGCAAGGGTCCCCCGAAGGATGACGCCGCGGACATGGGGCTGCGTGTATGGGCCGGCGTAATCCCGCTGCGGACGGTAATGGGTGAACCTGTCGCGGATGGTGACGCTGCGTCTTACTTCGTGATGCCGGCCTTCTTGAAGTCGCCCGACTTGAAGTAGGAGATCGACTCCGGCTTAATCCACTTCTTGACCACGGCGTTCAGCTGCGCCACGGTCATATTGCGCACGGCGTTCTCCAGATCGATGTCGCGCTGCATGGTGCGGCCCAGCTCAGCTTGGCTGGTGAAGAGGCCTGCGAGCGAGGCGTCGTTGGTGCGGCCGATGAGGCGCTCCTGCTGGAACGCCTCTTTGGCGATCTTGAGTTCGGCCTCGGTGAATCCGGCTCCCAAGATGGAGGCAAGCTCTTCTTTGAACGCGGCCTCTACTTTGAGCACGTTCTCCGGCGCGAAGGTGGAAGAGAGTCCGAGGCTGGCGACCTTGTCGCGGGTATCGGCGCTGAAGCTGGTGTTAGTGCCATAGCTCAGGCCTTCCTTTTCGCGGATGCGAATCCACACGCGGCTCTTCGCGTCGCCGCCGAAGATGAGGTTGGCTAGGTAAAGGGCCGGGTAGTCGGCGTCCTGCTGGTCCATCGGCATCTGCACGATGGCTGTGAGCACGGCGTTCGCTTTGTCAGGAGCTTCCAGCATCTGATTCACACCGGGAACAGGTGTCAAATCCGAGGGAATGCGCGCGTACGGCTTGGGGCTCTTCCAGGTGGCGAAGAGCTGCTCCATCAGCGGGCGGATCTCTGCCGGGTCGAAGTCGCCGACCACGGAAATTTCGCCGTTCGATGCGCCGTAGAAGTCCTTGTAGAACTGCTTCGCTTGGTCGAGCGTGGTGGCGCGGAGGCGGGCCAGCTGCTCATCGGGCGTGAGCGCGGCGCGCGGATCGTCCAATGGATAGCGGTTGATGTGTTTGTTGCGGGCGGTGCCGGCGATGGTACTGGGCTCACTGCGCGCGCCTTCGATCTGGGCGATACGGCCGCGTTGGATCTCATCGAAATCGGCTGCAGGGAAGGTGGGCTGCTGGAGAATTTCCACGGCCAGTTTGAGCGAATCCACTAAGCCCGCGCGCACGGTGTTGACGCTAATGTTGGCTCCGTTCAAGCCGCCGTTGACGTTCACGCGCGATTTGAGGCGGTCGAATTCGTCCTGCAATTGCTGGCGGGTGTGTTTCGCGGTGCCGCGCATCAGCAACGATCCAGCGGCCTGCGCCGCTCCGCTCTTGCCTTTCAGCGCGTCCAGCGTGCCCCAGTGCAGGCTCACGTTGGCGACCACCGTGCCGCCGCGATTCTTCTTCGGCAGCAGGACCATCTTCAGTCCGCTGGGTAGAGTCAACCGCGTCACGCGCGATTCGATGTTGGTGGGAGACGGGTCGAACGCCTCGCCGTCTTCAATCGCGGCCCGGCCAGTGTAGCCGGTGAGTGCGGAGGTGAGATCGCGCGGCGCACCGATCTCGGCACGCTTCGGCGTTTCGCTCACGGGAATGAAGCGCCCAATGGTCCGGTTCGACGGCAGGAAATACTTCTGCGCCACACGCACCACGTCTTCGGGCGTGACCTTTTCGATCTGGTCGCGATCCAGAAAGCGCAGGCGCCAGTCGCCGGACGCGATGTTTTCGCTGATAGCGCGCGCGATGCTGGCTGTGTTATTCATTGCCAACTCAAAATTCTTGAGGATGTTGTTCTTGGCTCGGGTGACTTCTTCGGCAGTGGGCGGCTCTTTGGACAGGTTGTCCACCACGCGGAACAGGGCGTCTTCCACGGTCTTGAAATCCTGCGTCTTGAGCATTTCCGCACTCATGAGGAACATGCCGGGGTCGTGCAGTTCGTATTCGTCGGCGCTGACACCAGTGGCCAGCTTCGACTCCACTAGCGCCTTGTACAGCCGGCCCGAAGGCTGGCTCCCCAGGATAAAACTCAGCACGTCGAACACCGAAGAATCCGTGTCTGCGGCGGAGGAGATGTGGTAGCCGACGAGCAGGTTCTGATTGTCGCCGACGCGGTTGAGCACCACTTGGCGTTCGCCGTCCTGCGCGGGCTCGGCGGTGTACGTCGTTTCCAGCACGCGCGTGGGCTTCGGGACGCCGGCGAAAATCTCGGTAACCCATGCGAGCGTCTTGGCCTGGTCGAACTTGCCCGCGATCACCAGCACGGCGTTGTCGGGCTGGTAGTACTTGCGGTAGAACGCTTGCAGCCGCTCGATCGGCACGTTTTCAATGTCACTGCGCGAACCGATGGTGCTGCGTCCGTAGTTGTGCCACAAGTACGCGGTGGACATGACGCGTTCCTCCAGCACCGCCCCGGGATTGTTCTCACCGCGCTCAAACTCGTTGCGAACCACGGTCATTTCGCTATCAAGGTCAGCGCGCGACACGCGCGAGTTCACCATGCGGTCGGCTTCCATTTCGAGTGCCCAGCGCAGGTTGTCATCGTTGGTGGCGTCCAGCGTCTCGAAGTAGTTGGTGCGGTCGAACCATGTGGTGCCATTCCAGTCCGCTCCTTTCTCCGTGAGCAGCTTCATGATGGATTCACGCTTGGCGGTACCCTTGAAGAGCATATGCTCCAGCAAGTGCGCCATGCCCGATTCGCCGTAGCCTTCGTGGCGGGAGCCGACCAGGTACGTCATGTTGACCGTCACCGTGGGTTTGGAGGAATCAGGGAAGAGCAGGATTTTGAGCCCGTTCGGGAGCCGGTATTCGGTGATGCCTTCGACCGTGGCAGTCCGCACCGGAGCGGCGGGAGCCTGGGCGAAAGTAAATTGGGCCGCTACCAGGAGGCCGGAAAGGAGAGCGAAAAGAGCTGTCTTTCTCATGCCCTCCATTCTAATGCGGCGGCGGGACGAATGGGGGACTAGAGGATCTCGTCCCCCGGCACGGGCGGCTGGCCCTTGCCGGCCTTCTTGAGGATTTGCTTGGCCCGCGCGATGCTGGCCCGCGCGGCGCGCTCCCTGAAATAGTCCTCAGTGCGGAGGGCCGAGGGTTGCAAGCGCAGTGCCACGTTACTCTTTCTCACGTTTCAATTCCTCCCACATTTGCGGCGGACTCTGCGTCCTGATTCCGAACCTTCCGGCGGCTTCGGCGAGGTGCTTCAAATCATACGTTACCAGCCGATCAACCCGTCCGTTTACTGCGGCTTCCAGCACCATCTCGTCCGCGGGATCACGAAGCTGGGGCCGCCAAAGAAAGCGCAGCCGGATTGGTTCGACCACCGCCGCCAATGAGTCCAGAACATCATTGACTTCCTCCAGCGTCAGACCCGCCGCCTTCAAGTGTTCCGGCCTGCTTAGCACTGCGGCAGTATCACTTCCAGAGCCTTCAACCCCGCCGCGTTCCGTGCTACGATAACCGCCATGCGTTGGCTACTACTTCCTCTCTCTCTTTTCGCGGCTGCGGCTGCTTTCCTGCTTCCGGCTCAGACTCCCGCTCCGAATGCTTCGGGCGTGGCGTTTGGACACATCCATTTGATGGTGCCGGACGTGGCGGCGACGGAGAAATTGCTGGTCGACATCCTGGGCGGCACGCCGATGACGATTGGGGCTCTGCGCACGGTGAAGACTCCGGGCGTGTTCTTCATCCTGGGTCAGCGCGCGGATGGCGCGGGCACGGACGGATCGGCTGTGAATCACGTGGGATTCTACGTGAAGAGCTACGCGGAGACCAAGGCGAAGGCCGAGGCGGCGGGTCTGGCGATTCGCGAATTGACGCCCAACGTGCAGGCGTTCATCACTTTCCCCGGCGGTGTGCTGATCGAAGTGCAGGAATTCCCCAACACCACCGTGCCAACGTTTAGCCACTATCACCTGTCCGCTCCTGACACGCTCGCGGCACGTGATTGGTACCTGAAGACGTTTGGCGCTGATGAATCGGAACGGCGCCCCGGTGCCAAGGGCGCGGGCCTTACGGGCGGCACCATCGACTTCCTGGCGTACGGCGGACAAGCCAAGGGTAAGGCCCCGGCGACCCCGCCTGCGGCACTGGCGGCCACCAAAGGCCGCGCGCTGGATCACATCGGATTCGAGATCAAGGGCCTGAAGGATTTCGTGGCCAAGCTGGAAGCGGGCGGCATGAAAATGGACCGCGCATATAGCGAGACCAAGGGCAAGATCGGCGTCGACCTCGCCTTCATCACGGACCCGAACGGCACCTACATCGAGTTGACCGAAGGCCTGGCGGGCCACTAGCCGCCATGCTCCGCTACTCCGACGTCACGCCCAAGGAACTGTACTGGAATCGCAGGCGGTTCCTTGGCGCGGCGGCGCTGCTCGGTTCCTCCTCCATCGCAGACGCTGCGGCACTGACGGCGCGACAGTCGGGGGCGCTGCACAACCTAACGGGCGACAAGCTCCCGCTCAAGAAGGACGTCGTCACCTACAACAACTACTACGAATTCGGGACCGCGAAAAATGAGCCCGCGAAAAACGCGCCTAAGTGGAAGCCCAATCCCGATTGGCCGGTGCGCCTGGAAGGCGAAGTAAAAGCTCCCAAGACGGTGAGCCTGAGTGAGCTGATGAAGCTCGCGCCGCTCGAAGAGCGTATCTACCGGATGCGCTGCGTCGAGGGCAGGTCGATGATCGTGCCGTGGATCGGCATCCCGCTCAGCGCGCTGCTGAAGCAAGTGGAGCCGACGGGCAAAGCCAAGTTCGTCGCATTTGAGAGCTTCTACGATTCCAAAGTCATGGTCTCCCCGCGCGAGGCGGGCATCCCGCTGCCGCACGTGGAAGGGCTGCGCCTCGATGAAGCCATGCATCCGCTGACGCTGATGGCAGTGGGACTCTATGGCGAGACGCTGCTGAACCAAAGCGGCGCGCCCGTGCGCTTGGTGGTGCCGTGGAAGTACGGCTTCAAAGGCATCAAGTCGATCACCCGCATCCGCTTCGTGGAAAAGCAGCCGCCGACTACGTGGGCACTGGAGTGGCCTGAGGCCTACGGCTTTTATTCCAACGTCAACCCCAGGCGTCCGCACCCACGATATAACCAGGACACGGAAGATCGCCTGGATGGCTCGGGTCTGCTGGGTCAGGGACGTAAGATTCGCACCGACATGTTCAACGGCTACAGCGCGCAGGTAGCAGGCATGTACTCCGGGCTCGACCTGATCAAGAATTACTGACCGCATCGCGGCGCTCATAATCCATCGGGCATCCGACGCCGGCGATGAGTGCTCCCAAACGCTGAAACGCATCCAGCGCCATCATCCGCCGGTGCGTGTTGAAGGTGATCACGTGCGCGAACATGCCGCCGAAGGTGAACGTCTCCGGCGGTTCACACAGCGCGTCCACGAAGGTCTCGTCCCATGCGCCGCGGTCGCGAATGTCGCGGAACACGCGGGTGAACTCCGCCTCCGCCCGGCAGGACCGGTCCAACAGAGCCTTGGCCGTACGCACTTCGGGCGCGGCGTTCTCAACCGGAGGCATGGGGCCATTGGTCAGCGCGGCCACCCAGACTTCCTTGGTGAGCACCATGCGCTCCAGAATCTCGCGCAGGTTCTCATCCGGCTTGTCCCACGCGAAAACTTTCGCCGTGAAGCCTTGCGGCCGATCGAGCTGTTCGTCTGTAAGCTGGGCGGCCTGTTCCAGCATCTTGCGCATGTACCAAGTGTCGGTACCGGCGAAGAGTTCAAAAAGATCCATGTTCGTGTTTTCTCCTTTGGTGCGGACGTGCGGTCCGCAGTAATGAAATTCATTAGGCGCGGGCAGATGGACGCGCCACGTGCCCGTGCGGCGGTAGAGGCTGGGTGACACGCCGTAAGCTCTGCGGAACGCCCGAGTGAAGGCCTCGAGGGACGCGTAGCCCGCATCGAAGGCGATCTCCGTAACCGGTGAGCGGGAGCGCCCCAGCTGAAACGCCGCCCGTTCCAGCAGGAACCGCCGTCGCATCGCGCCAGGGCTTTCCGCGATCAAAGCTTGGAACAGCCGGAAAAATTGCGTGCGGCTGCGAAACGCGTGGCGTGCTAAATCGTCTACTTCTGCCGGCTGGTCCAAACTCAAAAAGAACCAGGCCGCTGAGGCGTTCGGCTTCGCTACGTTTTCGTTTGGCATCCCCGTTAGTTGAATCTAACGCAACGCTCTGGGAAATGCCTGACCGCAAGTCCCAATCACGCAGCCAACTCGATCCCCTTGGCGCGCAGCCGCTCGCGGACTTTCGCGCTGGTCAGTGCGGCGAGCTCGTCCTCCCAATGGTAGTGCCAGTGCTCGTAATGCTCGCGGCAGGCGGCGTCTTCAAGGCCGGGGTGGCAGACCAACTCCGTGGTGCCTTCGCCGAGCGAATCCACAATGCGCAGCAGCGCGCCCTCGTTCAGCGAGCCGCTTTCGAACAAACCCGCCATGTGATCGCACACAAAGCGCCCGGGATTCCGCAGCGCGTCGTAGCGGGCCAATAAACACAATGCGGACTTCGTGGGACTCGCCACGCGCGGCGAAGCGAGCGGCAGCCGCACGCGCCGGATGCCGTGCTCTTCGGCCACGCGCAGCACGATGCGCATAATCGACGGCAGCGCGTGTACGTGTTGGTGGCTGTCGATGTGGGTCAGCGTCAAGCCAGCGTCGGCGCATTTGCGGAGTTGCGCCCGCAATTCTGCCTCAACGAACGAAGCCGGCAGGCGGCCCAGCACCACTCCTGCATACGTAGCCGGCAGCCGCACGCTTGGATCAGAGACCGCCTGCTCCTCCACCAACGTGAAGTGCAGCCCGAGCCCTAGCCGGGGGTTGGCCTGTGCCAAAACCACGGCGTAGTCGAACGCCCGTCCGGCCGCGATGATGGAGGTCCGGGTGACGATCCCGTTGCGATGCGCCTCCAGAATGCCGTCCGTGACGCCCTTGCTCAAGCCGAAGTCGTCAGCGGTGACGACAAGCCGCTTCATGCGCTACCCATTCCGCTCCGGCATGACGATCAATCCGGGGGTGCCCGCTGGCGCAGAGACGGTCTTCGACCGTTGGTGAACCCGTCGCGGACGCAGCGCGATTCCCAACTCCTTCTCTGTCACGTACACCGGACGATGCTTCACTTCCTCGAAGATCTTGCCCACGTACATGCCGATCACGCCGATCATCAGCAGTTGAATGCCGCTCAAGAAGAGCATGGTGAGAAATGTGGACGCCCACTGGGTGAGGTCCTTGTCCTCATGCATCTTGTTGTAGAACGCATACCCCATCAGCAGCAGACACAGGACGTTGACGGCCAACCCTGCGTAGAACGACATCCGGAGCGGCGCGGTCGAGAAGGATGAAATGGCGTCCACGGCCAGGTGCAGCATCTTGCCGAGCGAGTATTTCGTGCGCCCGGCAAAGCGGGGATTCGGCGTATAGTGGATCTCGGCTTCGTTGAACCCCACCCAGGAAATCAGGCCGCGTACAAACCGGCCGCGCTCCTTGAGGGCATTGAGTTGCTTCACCACGCGCCGGTCAAGCAAGCGGAAGTCCGCGACCCCGGCCTTGATCTTGGTGGAAGAAAGCGCGTTGATGAAGCGGTAAAACAAAGTGGACGATAGCGCTTTGAGCAGCCCTTGATGCGCCGCTGGATCGCGCACCATGCTGACCACGTCGTATCCGCCGCGCCATTTCTGAATCATCTGCGGCAGCAGTTCGGAGGGATGCTGCAGGTCGGCGTCCATGGTGATGACCGCAGTGCCGGTGGCGTAACGGTAACCCGCGGTCACCGCCGCCTGATGTCCGAAGTTGCGCGAGAGCCGCAGGCCCTTCACGCGCTCGTCCAGGTCATGCAGGTTCGCGATGACCTCCCAGGACTCATCCCGGCTGCCGTCGTCGATCAGCAGCAGTTCATACTCGAAGTCCGTCACTTGCCCCATCGCGGCGGAGATTCCGCGGCATAGAGCCGGTAAGTTTTCAGCTTCCTCAAACACCGGCACTACGATAGAGATGATGCGCTTGGTCATAGTGGTTGGTTCGTGAACAGATACTTTCCGCCGCTCGCCTTCACCAGGTGAAGCGACTCTTTGCCCACCAGCTTCTCTACCCCCAATACTTTCGGACCTTCCAGGACCAGATACAGCCGGTCCGCGCCACGCCACAGTTCGGCTAAATGCGTGTCTGGAAGGAAAACGTCTGGAGCTTCCGGTGCGTACGAGCCATACTCCAGATTCTGGTAGCGCCCGTTCAGCAGTAGCGCGTCCTGCAAATTCGCGTAGTAGAAAATCGAGCTGAGCGTGTAGTATTGGTCGCCCAGGATCACCCTGCCCGGAGGACCCGCGTTGATGGCGTCGGCCAGCGGCTGGCTGCTCAGATAAGGATCGAAGGTGATCATCGCCATGCGCGCGGCGTTGAGGAACAGCACCATCATCGCGGCCAAGCCCAACTGAGTGAGCCACCCGCGCCAGCGCCAAGCCGCCAGCGCACCCACCAGGAACGCCGCCCCCGCCACCATCAGCGGCGGCCGCAGATAGGCGAAGGAGGATAACGTCAAGTCGCCCATGTGGCCCAAGGAAAGTTGGTAACGGCTTGGGTCCTGGGTCAGCGCGTTGGAGATGTCGCCGGGGGTGGGGAGGTTCCAAACATAGGCCAGGATGCCCAGGATCGCCAGCAGCGCCAGGGCCGAGACTCCGGCCACCACTTTGGCTCCACGCTCAATCCAGGAGGATCCGCCGGCCATCGCCGAGCCGATCAGTAGCGCGAACGCCGGATACGCCGGCATGGAGTAATATTCCTGGGTGGTAGAAAACGTGAAGAAGAACAGCACGAATCCCGCCCAGCACCAGCACAGCAGCCGCATGCGCGAGGCGCGGTCCGTGCCCCGCCAGCCTGCGCGTAGCGCCTGCGGCAAGTACGCCGACCACGGGAAGAACCACAACAGATGCAGCAGCCAGAAAAGATGCCTGGGCACCGTGTCATAGTCTCGCGGCCAACGCGTGTTCAGGAACCGCAGCAGGTGCTCATTAAAGAAGAAGAACCAGAAGAACCCGCGATACATCCCCGGGCCCGCGGTCATACTGAAGTCGAAGTAGGGCGGGTTGCGCAGCGTTGCCACAACCACCCACGGCATGCTGATGGCCAGCATCACTACCAGCGCGGAACCCGGACGCAGCCGCTCCCAGGTCCGCCGTTCGCGCCACTGCCCGGTGATGAGCAAGTACAACGCACCCGCCGTCACTGGAAAAATCGGACCAATGAGACCTTTCGCCAGGATGCCTACGCCCATCGCCACGGCCATGGTATGGGCCCACAGCGCCGGCCGCCGCTCCTCTTCATCCAGCGCCCGTAGGAACGCCCACAGCGTGAGCGCGATCAGCCCCGTGACCATCGCGTCCGGAATCAGAATTCTGGTAAACAGAAACAACCCGATGCACGTTCCATACATCAAGCCCGAATACGCTCCGGCCGCCGCCCCGAACGCCCACTTGCCCATGCTCGCGATAAGCCACACAATGGCCAGGATGCTCAGCACGTTGGGAATGCGCCCAATCCAATCCGCCTCGCCCAGCGCCGCGTAAGTTACCGCGATCATCCAGTACATCAGCGGCGGCTTCTCGAAATACCGCACCCCGTTGATGTGCATGGTGACCCAATCCCCGTCGCGCAGAATGTTGCGCGGGATCTGGCCGTTCACCGCATCGGTGTCGTCCATCAGGTGTGGACCGAACATGGTCGGGATGTAAATCAGCGCCACCAGCAATAGCACCAGCGGCACGCCCCATCGCCGGACCGTGGCCCAATAATTCGAGTTTTCCAATCGCTTCCCCGTCGAGTCTCATTGGACCCGTTTCCGTTCAAGAGTGCCCGTAAGTATATTCCAAAAATAGAATTTGCGCCATACCCACCATACCCGCCAGCATTGACTTCGTGGGACGGCAGGAGTATCCTTCCAAAAAAGTATCCAGGGAGACTTCTGATGCGTTCTTTCCGCTTTGCGCTATCCGCGCTGCTTCTGACAACCGCTGCATTCGCCCAAAGCGACCGCGGCACCATCACGGGGACGGTGACCGATCCCTCGGGCGCGGTCATCGCGAACGCCTCGCTCGAAGCCCGCAATGACAACACCGGAGCCACCTTCCAGGCGGCCAGCACCACCACGGGAAACTACAATTTGGCGCAGGTGCCCACCGGGACCTACACACTCACCGTGACCGCCTCCGGCTTCAAGACCTTCGTGCGGCAAAAGATTGAGTTGCCCGTCGCGACCACCGTGCGCATTGACGCCTCGCTCGAGGTCGGCTCGGCTGCGGAGTCCGTTACCGTAACCGATACGGCCCCGCTGCTCAAGACCGAGAGCGGGGAATTGAGCATCAACGTTAAGACGGACCGCTTGAACAACCTTCCCGTCCTTGGCATCGGAGCTGGCCGTGCGGGTCCGGCGGGCATCCGCAATCCCTATGCCGTGGTCCTGCTGCTTCCTGGCAGCGACTTCCGGCCCGATAGCAGCGTCCGGCTGAACGGCAACCCCAGCAATACGCAATCGCTCCGCATCGAAGGCCAGGACGCCACGAATAACCTGATCAACACGCAATCACAGACCCAGCCCAGCGTCGAGGCCATCCAGGAATTCGCCATCCAAACCAGCAACTTCGCCGCAGAATACGGACAAGCCGCGGGCGGATTCTTCAACGCCACCATGAAATCCGGCACCAACAGCTTCCACGGTTCCGCCTACGATTACTTGGTGAATGAAGTTCTCAACGCCGGTCAGGCGTTCACCAACGCCGGAGCGACCGATAGCAGGCGAACTGGACAGTTAGTCCGCAACCGCGCGCGCCGCCAGGATTGGGGCTTTACCATCGGCGGGCCCGTGCTGCTCCCCAAACTTTACGACGGTCACAACAAGACCTTTTTCTTCTTCGGCTTTGAGCAATTCCGCGAAACGCTGATCAACAGCACCTCGCCCATCAACGTTCCTACCGCCGCCTACCGGGCGGGCGATTTCAGCGGCGCTCTGGCCGTCGGCCGCGGCAACGTGTGTCCGGCCGCGACCCCGAATTGCGACCCGCTGGGCCGCAGCATTCTGGAAAACCAGATTTACGATCCGCTCACGACTCGTGTGGTTAACGGACAACGTGTGCGGGATCCTTTCGTCGGCAACAGGATTCCCCTTGCGCAACAGGATTCAGTCGCCCTGAAGATTCAGAATTTGATCCCTCTGGCCAACAACGGAACCGGCTTCCTGAACAACTACCTCACGTCCTTTACCAACCCCCGTTTGACCTATATCCCGTCACTGAAGCTCGATCACCAAATCAGCCCCAATTTCAAGCTCTCCGGATATTGGCAGCAAACCGACACATCTTCACCGAACAACAATGCGCTGCCGTTCCCCTTGAATGGTGTCCAGAGCAAGGTCACCAACCACACCACCCGGATCAGCGGCGACTACACCATTACGCCCACCCTCCTGTTCCACGCCGGCATCGGTTTGCAGCACAACTTCCTTGACCAGATCCCCAACAGCTACGACGTAAAGACCAACCTGGGCCTGCGCGGCACCTACGTCAACATGTTCCCCTCCATGCAGACTCTTAGTTTGGGCAACGGCGGAGGCACGGCGAATATGGGTCCGGGCAGCGCGACCCGACTGCTGAACACCAAACCAACCGCCACCACCAGTCTGACTTGGGTACACAACAACCACACCGTAAAGGCCGGCGGCGAAATGGTCATCGAAGGGTTTCCCACCTATAACGAAACCTACGCGAATGCGTGGATGATCTTCGCGCAGACAGACAGCGGACTGCCTTCCACCAACGGCCAATCGCTATCCGCGCAGCCCGGCTTCAACTACGCCAGCTTTATGCTGGGCGGCGTGAATAACGGCTTCATCGGGATCCCCTCCAAGTCCCGGCTGGGCAACAGGGCCCTCTCAGGTTTCGTGCAGGACACCTGGAAAGTGACCCGCAAGTTTTCGCTGGATTACGGCCTGCGCTACGACTATCAAACCTATTTGCGGGAGCAATACGGCCGCATCGCCTACTACGCGCCCAACGTGGTGAACCCCGGAGCCGGCGGCCGGCTGGGCGGCATCGCGTTCGAAGGCAACGGCCCTGGACGCTGCAATTGCAACATTGCCAAGAACTATCCCTTCGCCTTCGCGCCGCGCCTGGGTGGGGCCTACCAGTTGAACACCAAGACCGTGGTCCGCGGCGGAATCGGCCTCAGCTACTACCGCACCGCCATGAACGGCTTCAACTCGCTCTCCACCGGCTCACAGAATATCTACCGCGAAAACGGCCCCGGCGATCCCGCCTACCTCCTGCGCAACGGCTTGCCCTACAGTATTACGTGGCCGAATCTCGACCCCGGTCAGGTCCCCTTCCCCGGGACCATCGCCTCTCCTGCCCAACAGGTGGACCAGAATGCCGGCCGCCCCGCCCGCAGCTTGCAGTACAGCATCAGCGTGCAGCGTGAGGTCACCAAGGACTTCGTTCTCGAAGCCAGCTATGTGGGAAATCGCGGCGTCTGGTGGAACTCCACGTACCTGATCTGCCCGAACTGCAGCCGCCCGGAAGCGCTCTTGCAGCAAGGCCTGGACATCACCAAAGCCGCGGATCGCGCGGTGCTCGGTGCCTCCGTCCAATCCCCCTTGGCCGCTACGCGCGGGTTTACCGGCCTGCCCTACACCGGCTTCCCCACTACCCAGACCCTGGCCCAGGCGCTGCGGCCCTTCCCGCAATTCTCCGGCATCACGAACATGAAGTGGGTCCCGACCGGCAAGAACTGGTATGACTCGCTGCAAGTCCAGGGCACCAAGCGCTACTCGCATGGCCTGGACCTGACCAGCAGCTTCACCTGGAGCCGCACCTTCACCCTGGGTACCGAGGCGGACATCTCCACCATCTCCCCGGTCACGCCTCCCATCAACGATGCGTTCAACCGCAACACCAACAAGTATCTTTCCGGCCTCGACCAGCCGTTCCTGTTCGTGATCGCCGGGAACTATCAGACGCCCGGGAACAACTGGAATAAATGGCTCTCCTTCCTGACCAAGGACTGGACCCTGGGCGCCGTGATGCGCTACGGCTCCGGCTTCCCCATCGCGGCGCCCATCGCCACCACCGGCCTGAACGCGCTCCTCTTCCGCGCGACCGGTGCCACCGGCGCGGGTGGAGGAACTTACTTCGACCGCGTCCAAGGCCAGCCCTTCTTCACGCAGGATCTGAACTGCCGCTGCTTCGACCCGCAAAAACAGTTCGTCCTCAACAAAGATGCCTGGGTGAATCCCGCCCCCGGCACCTTCAGCACCGCGGCCGCCTATTATACCGACTACCGTCAGGCGCGCCGCCCCAGCGAGTCCATGAGCCTCGCCCGCAACTTCGCCTTCGGCAGCGAAGGCAAGTATAGCCTTCAAGTGCGCGCCGAATTCAATAACGTCTTCAACCGGACGTACCTCAACAGCCCAACTTCGGCGAACGCGCTCGCCGCGCAAACCACCAGCGCTGCCACGGGTCTGGCCACGGCTGGCTTCGGCTTCATCAACACCGGCACTGTACAGAGCACCCCCCGCGCGGGAACCTTGGTGGCACGGTTCCAGTTCTGATCGTAGGTCCCCGACGGTCGCGGCTCCGCACCGAGCCGCCATGCGTCAGCATGCGGACAGACGTTATCATTGGTGAAGATGAGAATCACCGCTTCACTCTTATTGCTTGCCTCGCTCGCGTCCGCCCAGGGCCTGATCAACCGCCGCGCCCCCAGCTTCTCGCTGCCCGACTCCAACTTCACCCAGTTCGACATCCTGGACTACCGCGGCAAATGGCTGCTGATCGAGTTCATGATGACCGGCGACCAGAACTGCCCCATGTGCAAGGACATCACCAAGAAGTTGGACGCGCTGCAAGCCAAGCACGGGGCCAAGCTCGCCGTGTTATCCATTGCCAACACACCGCCGGAAACGCAGGAAACTATCAAGAAATTCGTCGCCGAGACGCGCACCAAGACGCCGATCCTGTTCGACGCCAGCATGGTCGCCATGGCGTACTTCAAGGCCACCCCCGCCCGCCCCGCCATCGACACCGGCCACGTCTTCGCCATCGACCCTTCGGGCACCATCGTCCAGGACTGGATACAGTCACTGGTGCTGAGCCCCGCCTTCAGCGCCGAAGTGGACAAACTGGTCGCGCGCGGCGTCAGCGCTCCCGCCCCTGCTCCCGCACCGGAGCCTGCGGCCAAGGCCAAGACGAAGGCCAAGAAGTAGCAAGTAACCCGCGGATTGATACGAGCAGATCGATACGATAGGAGCTGAAACTGCTCCAAACCTGGGCGCGCGAAGATGCCACGGACGACCCCAAGAAGCTTGCGGACGCCCAGAAGGAACTCGACGAGTTCAAAAAGGCGATGAACGAAAACCGCGCCGCTGGCGGTGAGCGCATCCTCTATCCGTGAGCCAGTTCGTTTTCCTCGACTCTGGCCCACTTGCGTTGCTCACCCATCCCCGGCAGACTGCTGAAGTTGCTGCGATGACAGACTGGCTCGCCGGAATGCTGAGAAGTGGAAACCGCGTCCTGGTGCCCGCCATCATTTACTACGAACTCAAGAGCGAACTGCTTCGAGCAGAGAAGCCGTTCAGCGTAGGCAGACTCAATGTGTTCAGCCGAGCATCGAATCGCTACGTTCCCCTGAACGATGCCGCTCTCCACCTATCCGCCGAACTATGAGCCAAGGCCCGACAGGAAGGCCGACCAACAGAGGACCCTCGCAGTCGATGTAGCCGATCGGGCAACCTTCGCAACCCTGAGCCCAACTTCTTAGGGGTACCAGGAAGAGCGGAGCCCAAGCGGCACTCAAGAATTTTACCAGTGACCGACGCGTTTGCCAGCCAAATTTCTCTGGAGACATCGTACTTACACCCCCGCTTCAAATGTCGTGACGGTTCCGTCAGGTTGAAGCAAGCCTACTTCTGAGTTCAAATCGAAAACTCTCGTTAGTAATTGACCGGGGGGGGGAGAACGTAGGCGCCGAAATTTGAGGTTTTACCATCAATGTTAAATTTCAAGACTCGGATCGGAAGGCTACTCTTCCCGATGCGGCTCAACGCGATTAGAAGGCCGCCCTTTGAGCCCGCACCGATCGCCGTGGCTAAGGGTACAGTGGCAAGCTGCTCAGGGCTAAGTTTCGCCGCAAGCTGGTCACGGGACCTCCTCGTGTCCGAAACCAACTCCGAGGCCAATGTATGTTCACGCACCGTCCGACGGCGGTGGTCGATGACGCTCACGTCCAGACTCATCCTATGCAGCGCGCATACGGAACCTGAACTCAGCCCCTGGAGCGATACACGGTCAGCGGGAGCACTAACCGGCAAGGCTGCAGCCTTCACCGGCTGATCGCCCAACTGCCAAAACTCGACCGCACCTCCAACTGCTCTTGCGAACGTCCCGCTGCCGACAAAAGACAACTTGGAGCGTTGTAGCTCGCCCGGAACGTATCCGTACACGGTAGTCTTGGAAGTGGCGGCGTCAAAGTGAACCAGCGTTGTGGCATTGGGTACCTTTGCGGGTCCGAGCGAGAATGCGCTTTGAACGATTACTTCGCCGCTTATGTTCTCGCCCACACTTAGGTAACCCCCCGGGGGTAGCTCACGTTGCCACAGTTGCCGCCGTTGGAAATCTGTCGCACTCACCGCATACCTTCGGGAGAGTTTGTCGTAGAAGAGACGCAATATCCGGCTCGCCGTGAAGGCCACGTCTTGGACCTGCGTATCGGCCGTTCCTCTCTCGAACAGCCGGAAGCTGCTGGTGGCCACCTCAGCAGACTCATCCTGCGCGACCGCAGTCGCTCCGATCATCAACCCGGCGGTACCTTGAACGAATTGTCGTCGCTTCATAGCGCCATCCTGCCGCCCCCTCGGCGAAAAGTCAAGAAGTGCTTTAGCGATATTAATTCCACTTTGGCAGGAAAGAGAGCGCTCGACGACCCACTGCTTCCGATGCTGTGCGATGCCCCCCAAGACCTGCGGTTTTGACCCGTGTACCTGGACATCCCCCATGACATTTCGTCCGGAACGAAGTCCAGGTTCTTAGGGACTATGCCCGCCCCCAAACTCTGCCGATGGACCTATGTGCAGAGAGTGCAGATCTCCCCCGAACTCGCGGACGCAGCAGATGTCCTCAGTGACCAACTGCGCGTCCATCTGAAGAAAATGTCGCGGCTGTTGGAGCCGCACACCGAAAAAATCGAACGCCGCTTCGAGAGCCGGATGCGCCAAATGGGTATTGAGCCGATGCAGCGAACGGCGCTGTCGGCAATCACCACAGGCTCCGCCGCCCGCATCCTGGCGCGTAACAAACCCGCGCTGCAGTTCATCGAGCAGGTGGAATACAACGGCCGCCGGCTGGCCAAGATGAACCTGCCGCCCAGCGCAATCCTCGAGGCGCTGCAGGAATACGACCGCCTGCTGGTGCCGATGCTCGAATCCCTCCAGCCGGATCAGCGCGCCAATTTCCAATGGGTCCGCGAGCAGTTGCACTTCTGCGTCATCCTCACGTTGAACAACGCCTACTATCAGGTCCGCGAGGCCGAAACACAGGCGTTTTACGAACTATTCCGCATCGAGCTCGAATCGCGCAACCTGGAAGAATTGCTGCGCCGGTTCCTCGAATCGCTAGTCCACGTGTGCCACGCCGACGCCGGTCGGCTCTACATGCTCAGCCAGGACGGCAAGAATTGGGAGCTCAAGGCCGGCTCGCCCAGCCCGGAAGTCTTCACCGTCGCCAATCGCCCTGGACTGGTCAAGAAGCTCTCGAAACCGCGCCAGCTGAACGGCGAGGCAACGGCCGCGGGCACGCTGCTGGACCCGGACTGGCACAACCGCTTCGAATCCTGCTGGTCGATCCCCCTGGCCACCGGAGGCCGCACCGCCGGCGTCATGCAGTTCGGCTTCGTGCGCCAATACGAATGGCTCCCGCGCGAACAGGAACTCCTCGCCGCCGCAGCCGAGCGCTGCCTCATGGCCGCCGAAAAGGCCCGCCTGATGGAAGACTTGGCGAAAAGCGAAGAGCAGATCCGCGGACTGGCCGAGCACATGCTCCACGTCGAGGAAATGGAGCGCCGCCGCATCAGCCGCGAACTCCACGACGAAGCCGGGCAGTCGCTGCTCTGCATCCGCCTTCAAATCGAGTTGATCGAGCAGGCCCTACCCGAAAACGAGGGTGGAGTCCGTGCAAAATTGCGGGAGGCGCGCGATCTCACCGAGCGTACCATTCTCGAAATGCGGCGTCTGATTTCGGCGCTCAGCCCCGCCGTACTGGAGCAGCTCGGGCTAGGCGCGGCGCTGAGGCAACTGGTGAACCGCTTCCAACGCCTGCAGACCGGCTGCCGGGTAAAACTCCAACTGGCGAAGATGGGAGCACTGCCGCATCAGCTCGAAATCATCTCTTACAGGCTTGTGCAGGAATGTTTTAACAACATCGGCAAGCATTCCCAGGCCACGCTTGTAACGGTTTCCCTGGTATCCGCCGATGGAGTACTAAAGCTGGTAGTAGAGGACAACGGCGTTGGATTTCGCGTCGATGAAGCTCTGGCGAAGCGGGAGTCGTTTGGATTGTCTGGCATGCATGAGCGTGTCGCGCTCTTAGGGGGCCGGTTCCACGTAGAAAGTAGAACTGAATCGCCTAAGAGAGGTACAAAGATTTCCATAGAACTGCCGATATCCAAATAGAGCAAGAAGTAGGAAGGATTACGTAAGGCGAAAAACATGGCCGAGATTCGAATCATGCTCGCGGACGATCACACACTGTTCCGCCAAGGCATCCGGACGTTGATCTCCGCGGAAGCCGATATGGAAGTGGTGGGCGAAGCGTCCAACGGCGGCGACGCCGTCGACAAAGCCAACGAAGTCCGCCCTGACATTGTGCTCATGGACATCGGCATGCCCGGCCTCAGCAGCTTTGAGGCAACGCGCCAGATCAAGAAGAACCGTCCCGAGACCAAGGTCCTCTTCCTCACCATGTACGACGACGAAGACTACCTCGTTGAGGGCATGGAAGTCGGTGCCGGTGGCTACGTCCTAAAAGATTCCCCCAGCCAGCAGCTGGTGGCCGCGGTCCGCGACGTCTGCCGTGGTGGCAGCTACCTCAGCCCGCGTATGCTCTCGCAACTGGTAGACGATTTCCGCAGCCGCATCAAGTCTGCCAATCGCCTCCCCCGCTTCGCCACCCTCACAACCCGTGAGCGCGAAGTCCTGAAGATGCTGGCCGAAGGCAACTCCGTCAAGGAAATCGCTTGCGACCTCAACCTCAGCGTAAAAACCGTGGAAGCGCACAAGTTCAACCTCATGCGCAAACTGGACATCCACAACAAGGCGCAGCTGGTGCAGTACGCCATCCAGAAGAAGATCATCAAGATCCCGAATCTGGTCTAGTCAGCAAAAAATTCCTGGCACTTTGAGCCGCGGAGCGATCCGCGGCTCTTTTTTTGTTGCTATTGGCCCCTACTTCCCGTAGGCGTGCAGCCAATTCGTGACCACGGTCAACGGCGGAGCGGCCGGAGCGTCACCCACCGGCAGCAGCGCCAGGAACTGGCTGCCGTCCGCGTTGGGGTAAACCGCGCGACTGCGGGGTTCCGCGATCAGATTCGATGTGAACAATTCGCGAGGAGTGCCGAAGGTCAGCTCGGGGCCGGGCTTCACATCCACCACCATCAGTTTGTTGCCTGACTTGATGAAGTACAGCTCCCGCCCGTCCTTACGCCAGGACGGGTTTCCGCCGCCGCCAATCGAAATCTGCCGCTGCGCCCCGCCGGAAGGCATGGGCTCGATGTAGATCTCGCTCTGACCGGATGCATCGGACGAGTACACCATCCAACGGCCGTCGGGCGAGATCTGCCCGCTGCGTTCCGCGAACGGGGTCTGCTTGAAGAGCTTCGGCTTGCGGTCCCCTTCCAGCGGAAGCAACCACAGGTCATCCTTGGTGGAGTCTCCCGTCTGCGAGTAGGCCAGCAATTTCCCGTCGCTCTGCCAACTGGATACGCGCGTATTCGTGCCGATGACCTTGAGGCTCTCTTCCTTCGCCGAAGTGCGGATGGATTTCTGGAACAGTTCGTAGTTGGGCAGGGCACTGAACACGACGGAAGCACTGTCGGAGGACCACTCGGGCCACAGTGCGGCATAAGGGCCAAACGTAAAGCGCTGCGAAGTGCCTTGCGCGATATCGTGCAACCACACATCTCCCTCATCGCTCACCTTCCCGTCAATATAGGCCACGCGGCGTTCGTCGGGGGACAAGGTGGGTCCCAGCAATCCTTTCTGCTTCACCAACGTCTTCGCTCGCCTTCCGCTGCGGTCGAGCCACGCGATCTCGCGTTCCTGCGCGCCCCCGCCGCCGGCCAGATACAGCAAGGTGCCGTTGGAAGCGGTCGTAAAGGCGGTGTTCCCGACGTTGCCTGTGAACGTGAGGCCTTCGGCCAACGGGAATGCTTCCCCAGTCAACTTGAGGGCGGCCGCGTCGAACGGCTGCGCCATCAACGTCTCTTCGCGTGCAAACAAAATGTGGCCGTTGACGAACCGAGCCACGGATTGATCCGGCAGAAGTCGCACAGGTGCGCTCCCGTCGAGAGATCCCACGTACAGCCCCGCCACCATTTCCCCCCGCGCTCCTTGGTCCAGATAGGCGTAAAAGAAGCGGCCCGAGTCCGGAAGAAACGTGGGGAAGCGAAGAGAGTCCTTATCCCTAAGCGGCAATTTCAGTGGCGTGGCCGCGCCACCGGTGGCGGGAGATACTTGGGACAATCCGCCATTCACACTGGGTGCGAAGACGATGGTTCCGTCCGTCCCCCAGGTTCCTCCACGGCCGTCCGGTGCGTCGGCGATGTTGGTCGCGGGGCCGCCGCTTGCTGCGACCTGTTTCAACTTGCCCTGCGCAAAAAAGGCGATGTGGGTGCCGTCAGGCGACCAGAAGGGATAGGTGGCGCCGTCGGTGCCGGGAATCTCGCGCTCCTCTAGCGAATCCATGGCGCGGAGGTAGAGGCGAGGCCCGGCTCGGTACACAAGGGACCGCCCATCCAGCGAGAGTTGAAATTCGTCGAACCTGCCTTGTCGCGTCAGTTGGTAGCGGAGGCTCTGCACCGCGGGTGGAGTTTCGCGGAAGTGCGCCCAGGCGAGCGCGGCGGCTCCCAGCGCGAACACACCGGCCAGCGCGGGCCACAGCCACGCGGCGCGCTTCGGCTCGGGCTTCGCTTCCACCACGATTTTCTCCGGCTCTGCCAGCAACATGTGCCGGTCGCCGATGGCTTGCAGGCGATGCCTCGGGTCTTTTTGCAGGCACGCTTCGAGAAGGCGGCGAGCCTTGGCGGGGATTGCGCTAAGGTCCGGAGCTCCTTCACCACGCTCGCTAACGTGTCGCCCAGGTCTTCGCCTTTGAATGGCCGCTGGCCAGTGAGCATTTCGTACAGCACCACGCCGAACGCCCAGATATCGGCGCGCGCATCCACAGGTTTGCCGCGAGCCTGCTCAGGACTCATGTACGCCGCGGTGCCAAGGATCATGCCCACCTGCGTAAGCGTCATGGAAAGCGTGGGCGATTCCTCGCTATTGAGCGGCGCCGCGGTGGGAGTGTTGCCGATCTTCGCCAGACCGAAGTCGAGCACCTTCACGAGGCCGTCTTCCTTCACTTTTACGTTGCCCGGCTTGAGGTCGCGGTGTGTGATCAGCTTCTCATGCGCGTCTGCCAGCGCATCACCGATCTGCCCGGCAATGCGCAGAGCTTCGTCCAGCGCAATGGGGCCTTGCTTGATGATCTCGCCGAGCGTGGGCCCTTCGATCAGCTCCATCACCAGATAGTTCGGCCCCACATCGTAGATCTGGCAGATGTTCGGGTGGTTCAGGGCGGCTACGGCGCGGGCCTCGCGCTCAAAGCGCTCATTGAAGCGCTGGGCGGAAACCTTGATCGCCACATCGCGTTGCAGGCGGGGATCGCGGGCGCGGTACACCTCTCCCATCCCACCTTTACCTATGGCTTCCAAAATTTCGTATGGACCTAAGTTATCTCCCGGCGAAAGCGGCATAGTCGTCCTACTGAGGCGGCTCCCAATACCCGATCCAGCGTCCCGCGCCGACCAGGTTCACCCACAAGAACAGCGAAATCACGGCGGCGATCTTCGCCAGCGCCGTAGCCTTGCCCGCTTTGTCCATCTCGCCCAGGCTTTTGTACACCGGCCCACGGAACGCCAGCGCGTGCAGCGCCACCAGCGCCAGGCACCCGAGCTTCATCTTGAAGAACGGATTCGGCCAATAGATCGCCGCCTTCGACCACGCCAGTGTCAAGCCGCACAGCACCACGATGGTTAAGCCCAGATGTTTGTAGGGCCGCAGCTGATTGTGGACATCCGCCATCGACCGCTGCGTCATCGCGACGCCTAGAATCCGCAGGTCCGTCATCGCGATCATGCCGCCGAACAGGCCCATGCCCGCCAGATGCGTTGACAGCAACACTGGGTACGCCAGAGACGACTCGCGGATCATCGTCGCGAATTCCATGTCTTGCAGAGATTGCATGAAGGCTTGTAGGTCCATGGTTTCTCCTCTAGACGAACGCGATGAAGATGCCGGCGAAGATGATCGAGGTCCACATCAGCAACGAAACGCCGCCCACCACCGCGCCCATCGTGCCCGGATGCGGCGACGTGGCTACCTTGCGGTGCAGCGTCCAGTTGAACAGGATCGAGAGCATCAGCATGGTGATCTTGAAACGGAACGACTGGTTGTTCATGTACAGATTCGGGTCCGACGAAAAAATCAGCGGCCCGGAAATCAGGATGAGAACCAACCCCAGCAGCGTCCACGGAGCCGTGTCTTTCACCAGCTCCGCCGCTGTCTGGCGCTTCATGCCCAACCCCAGCAGCCGCAAATCGACAATCGCGATGGTCCCGATCAGGATGGCGAATCCCACGATGTGGATCACCTCACACACCGGGAACGCCCACTCATTGGTGTTCAACGGATTGTTGGCCGGGTCGTATCCTGCGAATTGCATCTCAGAAGCACTATACCGCAAGGTCCTCGCTCGCTGCACGGCGGGACCCGAGCTTACGTTTCAGCACCCGCCAGCTCAGCACCACCGACGTCCAGCACAGCCACACGCATGCGAGCATCAAACTCAGCACCACAATATCCCACGCGGGACGGTAGTTGTAGAGCCAAGGGAAATCGAGCGAATGCAGCCCATGATACAGCCAGCGGTTCACCCACGCTCCGGTCGATTCGGAGTAGCGGCCCACCACTCGCGCCGTCTTCGGATCGATGTAAAGCCGCGTAGCGTCTTTGAGCAGCACATAGATGACGGGTAGCGGACGTTCGAAAGCGCGGTCGAGATAGTAGCGGTCGTATTGCTCGATGACCCGCATCTCGTCGATGTTCTTCTCTCCTGCTGCGGCCCGGATGATCCCGGGCAAATCTCCTGGAGCGCCGCTGAGCGGGATCACGCGCGTCTCGCCCGAGGCCAGCTTAGCGTGGAAGACGGGTCGTCCGGCGAAGCTCGCGTACTCGATCTCCTTGACCGCTCCCAGCTCGGCGAGCACGGTGGCTGGGTGCGACGTGTAACCCGCCAGGTCGAATTTGCCTGTGAGCGCCTGCTGAATGCTCCGCGCCGCGCCGCCCTTAGTTGCGGGACCAGCGAACTCGAACGGCTCCATCGATAGCATCCCGCTGAACGCCCACGTCATCGCCAGGATGCCGAAAAATAACCCCAGAATCGTGTGCAGGCGCTTCTGCCCTGTGTAGGGAACGCCTGTGGGTTGACCGTTGTGCCGGTACCGCTGCGAAGGCGACCACATCCAAATGCCGACGATGAGTCCGAGCAGCGCCGCGATGGTTGCGAGGCCGCTGGACCACACCACTACACGCGTCCACAGCCCTCCGTTGACACGCAACGGAGTGTAGTACATCCAATGCGGGATCGCTCCCAGGTGAGCGTAAATGCGGGACGAGGTGGAGGTGTACTGCACCACTTCGCCGGTCTCTTCGGAGATGTAAACCTGCTGCCCGTCCGCGAACGTGTACTTCTGCAGCGGCAACTGACGCCGCACGCCGAGCGTCCACTGGTCCGGCTCGGAAACGGTTTCTACTTTGGCGGACGCCGCGGGCTGCCCTGTCCACGCCGCCGCGGTGCGCAGATTGAATTCCGGCGCGAAGATGTCCTGCTGCTCACCCGTATCCGCATACACCAACGCCGAGCCACGTCCCGCGCGGAAAAAGTATGCCGGCCGCGCATCGAAGGAAGCCAGCCGTACAGCCGTGGGCTCAATGCCGGCGGCCTTCGCAGCGTCTTCCGCTGAGAGCTTGACGCGCGTCGGATCCAAGTTAGGCGCGTGGCGCAGGCGATCCGCCTGCGTAACTTCCGGGTAGCTCCAATACATCATGAAGACGCCGGAGACGAACCACCACAGAAACAGGAGGCAAAAAGCGACACCCATCCATCGATGACAAACGATGGCAAACTTCTTCACCGCGATGGAGAGGCGTCGCATGGCCGGTTCCTATCTTAGTTGAATCGGAGCCGTATGGTCGACGATACGTTGATGGGCGCGCCCGGAAATACAATGTTGTCGAACTGACCCGGAATAAAGTAGCGGTCGCGGTTGAACAGGTTGTCCGCGTTCAGTGACCATTCCCAGCGGTCGCGGCGGAGGCTTACGGCACCGGAAAGTGTATTGTAACCGCCCAGCCGGACTTTGTTATTGTTGGCGACGAACTGCGGACCTACGTAGCGCGTGCCCAGACTGGCGCTGAATCCCGAACGCCACTCCTTGTGAAGCCATGCGTTCGCGGTATGCTTCGGGACATAACGCGGCGTGCGACCGTTCAGCGAGTTGGAGGGGTCTTCAAATACCGCCTGCGCAAAGCCGTAGTTGGTGCGCAATTGAAGTCCGCGGCCCAGATAGACGTTCAGGTCGGCGTCGAGGCCTTTCGATTTGAGTAAGCCCACTTGTTGGACCGCCGTTTGCGAGGTGACCACGGTCTGTCCGTCGCGTTCGATGTGATAGAGCGCGATGCTGGTGTCCGTGCGCCCGCTAGAGGATTTCCAGCGGTGGCCCGCTTCATACGTGAATCCACGTTGCGGCTGTAGTTCCGCTCCGTTCGGAGGGACGGTTGTCACCGGGGAAAACGACGTGGCACTGTTGAAATAGAACTGGTGCCCACCTTGCGGGGAATACACGATGCCTGCGCGGTAGGTATAGGCGTCTTGGTTCCGAGCCTGAATGCCGGTGCGGGTCGTGGGATTCGCCACAAAGATGCGGTGGACCCTGCGCTCGTAGTTGTCGAAACGCCCGCCGATGTTGATTTTCAGCTGGGGCGTGAGGTCGATCTGGTCCTGCCAATAAAAGGCGTTGATCTGGTTCGCCTGGAAGGTTTGGCGGAAGACAGTTGTAATGTCGAGCAAGGGAGTCGTTTCGACGTACGTCGCGGGGTTATATGTCTTCAGGTTGATGTTTGTGGCCGTGCTGCCCCAATAGCCGCAGGTGCACGTTGGATCGTCGCCTTTGGTGACATCGGTGCGCGTGTAGAAGTCCTGATACTCGTAGCCCGCTAGCAGCGTGTGGTGCATGCCCAGAAAATTCAAGCGCCCGATGAGATCCGCCTGGTTCTGCACAGGGCGGCGCGTGTGGTGGAAATCGAGCGGCTCGCGAAACACTTGGTTGGTTGAGGGGGAACCATAGATTCCCTCCGTCACAAAATAGCGGTCGCTGGTGCGCCGCAGCAGGAAGCCGTTGCGGAACTCCCAGGAGTTGGTGAGATTCGTATTGAACAGGATGTGCGTCTGCGAATCTTCCACCTGCACGTTGTCTTGCGGCAGACTGAAGCGCCAGGTCTTGTCGTAGTTCGGCAGGGTTGTCAGATTGATGTCCACGCCACCATCGCCGTCGAACCGGTCGCGATTGAAAGCCTGATGAACGGTCACTCGCGAACGTTCGTTGATCAGCCACGTCAGCGTCGGCGACACGTTGACGCGATCCCCACCGGCGCGCCGCCAGCCGTCGGTGTGATCGTAGCTCAGGTCCGCGCGGTACAACAGCCGATTGTAGTTGCCAACCGGTCCGGTGGCGCTGCCGGCCACCTGGTGCGAATTGAAGCGCCCGCCTTTGTACAACAGGTCGTAAGCGCGGGTACCCTGCGGCTTCTTGCGGACCACGTTGATGACTCCGCCCAGTGCGCCGCCGCCGTAGAGAACGGAGGTGGGCCCCTTCAATACTTCCACGCTCTCGACGTTGTTCAGTTGTGTGTTGGGCCGGTTGCCCTCCAGTCGCATGCCGTCCACCAGCATGACGTCCGCCTGGTTGAATCCGCGGATGGTGTAGTATTCGTAGACGCCATACCATCGGAAAGCCTGCACGCCAGAGGCATTCTTCAGTGCGTCGATCATGGTGTTCGCCCCCTGCTGCTGGAGCAGCGCCTGAGGAATGACGCTGATCTGTACCGGCAGGTCGCTGTTGGGAATCTCCAGCCGGGAGCCGGTGGCCTTGCCCGCCACGTCCACCACGTCGATGGAGGTAACCTCGCCTTTGACCGGCAGGGTCACGTTGATTTCGGCGCTCGCGCTCAACTGCCCGCTGCGCGTTGCCGCTTCAAATCCCGCGTGGTCAAACGTCAGATGGTAGCTGCCCTCGGAGAGACCGGAGAAGGTGTACTGCCCCGATCCGTTGGAGGTGGTGAGCCGTCGGCCCGCCTGTCCGCTGGTGGTCAACGTGACCGTGGTATCCGTGACGGGGATGGATTGGACATCGGCGACGGTGCCGGAAATCGTCAAGGATTGCGCGTTCGCAGCCAATGAGGCCAAGGCGAAGAGATAGAGTAGGTGCCTGAAGTACATGCAAGAGACTATCACACCTCCCCAGGAACACAACTGGACCCAGGGGCCTAATGCAGGTCACCGACTGTGTCACTGACACTTTGGATGCAGCAGTTTAGACGAATCCGATAGCGCGTCCGCCGGCTCCGACACCGAACCACAACACAAAGTTCACTATGGCCGCCAATCCGCCCAGCAGCTTGTTGCGCTTTGAATCGTCCTGCCTGATGAGCCAGCCGTAGACCGTATACTGCCAAATCAGGATCGCCGCCAAACACGCCATCTTGAACTTGAACCCGTCGTTGGTGAAGGCCTTCAGTGCTTCCGAGGCAAACATCATGTAACCGGAGATCAGCATGAGGATCAACCCCCAGTTGACGAACGGCATCAGTGTCGATGCCAGCAGCGGCAGCGGCTGTTTGGTCATGCCGAGTCCCAGCAGCCGCAAATTCAGCAGGAGCAACCCTCCGAACATGATCGCCATGGCCAGGATGTGAACCGTCTCAATCGCCGGGAAATACCAGATGGACCCCGAGATCGTCTGCCCCAACCAGCTGGCGTTGTGCCATTCAAAAAATGGATAAGCTGCTTCCCACATAGGTTCCTTCCTGTCTGTCGGCTCCCTAACGGTCGCCGTTCATTGCTGCGGGGCCCTGCCCGTACACCCGGCACCGCCCCAGCACTGAACGGCGACCGTCAGGGAGCCGTCCCAACGCTCAACACCCCTAAAAGTTATACGCCATGGTCCGGCCCGTAATAATAACGACGGCCCAGATGAAAATCGAAGCCCAGCCGGTGAACTTCACCTGGGCCGGAGGATCGGGGTCCTTATCCCACTGCGCCCGCCGACGGTAGATCGTATTGTGATAGAACCCCGCGTTCGCCGCGCCCAGGAACAGGAACAGCACCTTGTAGCGGAACCAGATGCTCTCATAACACCGCACCGGCTCGGACCACATCAGCAGGAACCCAGTGATCGTCATCACGATAAAGCCGATCAGCATGTAGGGGGCGACGGCTTCGAACACGTCGGAGACCGGTTCCTTACGGAAGATCTTGCCGCACATGCGCAGATCAGAGATCGCGATGGCACCGGCCGAGGCGCCGATGCCCAGCAGGTGGGTCCCCTCGATAATCGGGAACATCAGAATTGATTCGCGGATGGCGATACTCAGTTCGGTATCGCGCACCCACTCGGAGAACATTTGTAGATCCATCATGGCGTTCGGTTTCTCAGAATACCGAAGCGTGTTTCACCCTGTCAAACAGGCCAAACGGCGAGGCCTTGACTCCGGGGGCACCCGCGACTATGCTCATCCTAATTCCCTGGGAGGGGTGTACTTATGCGCCTAGCAATCGTGGTGTGCTTTGTGAGCCTTTCCGCACTCGCTCAAAGCGATCGAGGAACCATTACGGGCACGATCTCTGATCCAGCGGGGGCCGTCGTGGTTGGGGCTCCTATTGAGATCCGAAACGTGGCGACAGGGGCCGTCTATACCGCGGCATCCACGGCCACGGGCAACTATACGATGGTGCAGTTGCCCACGGGTAACTATGAGATGAATGTGGTCCTCACGGGTTTCAAACGCTATGTGCGGCAGAACATTGAGCTGCCCGTAGCCCAGACGATTCGATTGGATGTTGTGTTGGAGGTCGGCGGGACCAACGAATCGATTACCGTCACCGACACCGCAACTCTGCTGAAGACCGAGTCGGGTGAGTTGAGCCACAATGTGGCCACCGAGCGGCTGAACAATCTTCCGGTGCTGTCCATTGGCGGCACAACGGCGGGGCTCCGCAACATCTATTCCGCCATTCAGTTGATTCCGGGAACTACCTTTAACTCGGATTCGACGGTGCGTGTTAACGGCATGATCGGTAATTCGCAGTCCTTGCGTATCGAAGGGCAGGATTCCTCAAACCGCATCTATTCGCAGAATCAATCCACATCGCAGCCAAGCGTGGATGCGATTCAGGAAGTCGCGATTCAGACGTCGAACTTCGCGGCGGAGTATGGGCAAGCCGGCGGCGGCGTGTTCAACTTGACCATGAAGTCCGGAACAAATCAATACCACGGCACGGCTTACGAATACATGGTGAATGAGGCGCTGAACGCGGGCCAGCCGTTTACCAACAACGGCAGCGGGGGCTTGGTGCGCAACCGTCAGCGGCGGCATGATTTCGGCTTTACCTTCGGTGGGCCCATCCGTGTCCCCGGTGTCTACAACGGCCGCGACAAATCGTTCTTCTTCCTGAACTTCGAGAAGTTCCGCGAAGATAATCTGATCTCGAATCGCATCATCAGCGTGCCCACCACGGCATACCGCACGGGGAATTTCTCAACGGCTCGCCTCACGCGCAACTTGTGTCCGGCCGCGACGCCGAACTGCGATCCGCTCGGACGCCCGATCATCGAAGGCACCGTCTATGACCCGGCCTCCGACCGCCTCGTAAACGGGCTTCGCGTGCGCGAGCCTTACGTCAATAACACGATCCCGGTTGCCGCGTTCGATCCGGTGGCGGTGAAGATACAGAGCCTGATTCCGCAAGCCAACCTCAACGCGGGGCTGATCAATAACTACAGCCCTGTGTATGTGAACCCCAACCGCTCGGCCGTTCCGTCACTGAAGTTGGATCACAACTTGAGCGCGAAGTCGAAGATTTCTGGTTTCTGGTCCCGCACCAGCAATCAGTCGCCGTCGAACGACGGACTGGGTTTCCCCATCACCACAGCCGTGCCGCGAGACTACTCTTCCAACACCGTCCGCATCAATTACGACTACACGGTCTCCCCCACCATGTTGGCCCACCTCGGCGTCGGTCTTGTCCGCACCATCATCTTCCAGCCCGGAGCCGACTATGACGTAGTGAAGGAACTGGGTCTGCGCGGGACCTACACCAACATGTTTCCGAACCTTACGGGCTTATCCAACGCGCAGGGCGGCATGAGCGCGGGAATGGGCTCCGGCAATCAGAACTATCTGGACAATACCAAGCCGACCGCCAACGCCAGCCTGACATGGGTGAAGAACAACCACACCTATAAATTCGGCGCGGAGATGATCGCGGAAGGTTTTAACAACTTCACGCGCACCTACGCCAATGGGTGGATCGCCTTCGCCGGCACCGAAACCGGACTGCCTTCCACGCAGGGGCAGAGCTTGACCAACAACAATATCGGATTCCCTTACGCCAGCTTCCTGCTGGGGGCCGTCAACAACGGACGCATTTCCACTCCCGCCAAGACGCGCCTAGGGAGCCATTCGCTTTCCTGGTTCGTGCAGGATAACTGGAAGGTCACGCGCAAGTTGACGTTGGACTATGGTCTTCGCTACGACTTCCAGACCTACTTGAAGGAACAGTACGGTCGCGTGCCGATTTTCGCGCCGGGTTTCGCGAACCCCGCCGCCGGCGGCCGTCTAGGTGACGTGGCGTTCGAAGGGTACGGCGAAGGCCGTTGCCAATGTGCCGTGGCGCACAACTATCCCTGGGCTTTCGGACCGCGCCTAGGCGTTGCCTACCAGATCGATGCGAAGACGGTGCTGCGCGTGGGGGTGGGAATCGCCTACAACCGCACGGACAACAACAACAACTTGTCCTACTCGGTGGGCGGTCTACAGATTTACAGCGCGCCCTCGTTCGGCGACCCCATCTACTCGCTGCGGCAGGGATTGCCCTTCAACATCACCTGGCCGAGCTTCGCGCCCGGACAATTTCCCGCGCCCGGCAACTTGAACGCACCGAACGTAGCCTTCGATCACAATGCCGGTCGCCCCGCGCGCACCGTGCAGTGGTCCGTCGGGCTGCAGCGCGAGGTCACACGCACGCTGGTTGTGGAAGCCGCTTACGTGGGCAACCGTGGCGCGTGGTGGTCGGCACCTCCGCTGATCAACATCAATGCTCTGACGCAGGATCGCCTTGGTTCCTTCAAGCTGGATGTGACCAATGCCGATGACCGCCGGTTGCTGGCAACGCCCATCAATCAGGCTTACGCGGCGCAGCGCGGCTACAACGCTCCGGCGTACCCAGGCTTCCCCACGGGTTCCACTGTGGCGCAGACATTGCGCCCGTTTCCGCAGTTCGGCGGCATCACGTATCGCTACTCGCCGCTGGGCAGGACGTGGTACGACTCGCTGCAGATGAAGGCCACGCAGCGCTTCTCTCGTGGTTTGGATTTCAGCGCCGCTTTCACCTTCCAGAAGGAGCTGACGATGGGCGCTGAAAATGAATTCTTCGTGGGCGGCGTCGAAAATCCGCAGGTGAATGACGTGTTTAACCGCAAGACCAACAAGTACCTATCTGGTTTCAGTCAGCCGTTCATGTTTGTGCTGGCGGCGAACTATACAACCCCTCGCGTGACATCCTACGCCGTCGTGCGCAATGTGCTGGCGGATTGGACGGTGGGCGCGGTAATGCAGTACGCCAGCGGCAAGCCGATCCTGGTGCCTGCAGCAAACAATCAGCTGGCGAACCACCTTTTCCGCGGAACCTTCGCGAACCGCGTCGCGGGCGAGCCCCTGTTCCTGCAAGATCTCAATTGCCGCTGCTTCGATCCGAACAAGGAGCTGGCGCTGAACGCCATGGCCTGGGCCGATCCCGCGCAGGGCCAGTTCGGCACCTCGGCGGCCTACTACAACGACTACCGCGAACAGCGCCGCCCGCGTGAAAACATGAGCATTGCCCGCCTCTTCCGCATCGGACCCAGCGACCGCAACATGAGCCTGCAGGTCCGCGGCGAATTCACCAACATCTTCAACCGCCCTTATATGCAGGACGCGACGGCCACCAACGCCTCCGCCGCAGTCACTTGCGCCACTCCCGGCAGCACCTCGACGGCCTGCAACGCGGGCTTCGAACGCCGTACCGGTGGCTTTGGTTGGATCAACACCGCCACGGTAATTTCTCCGGCTCGAGCTGGACAACTTGTGGCACGCTTTACGTTCTGATACGCACTCGGCGGCATGGCGTAAACTGTAAGTTCACCCATGCCACTGAACAGCTACACCATCACCCAAGGCCACGACCGCGCCCCGGCGCGCGCGATGCTCAAGGCCATCGGCTACACCGACGAAGACCTGAAGAAGCCGATCATCGGCATCGCGAACACGTGGATTGAAACGATGCCGTGCAATTACAACTTGCGCGCGCTGGCCGACCACGTGAAGAAGGGCATCCGCGAGGCGGGCGGCACGCCGATGGAGTTCAACACCATCGCGATCTCCGACGGCGTCACCATGGGCACCGAGGGCATGAAGGCATCGTTGGTGAGCCGCGATCTGATCGCGGACTCGATGGAGCTGGTCGCCCGCGGGCACATGCTGGACGGGCTGATCTGCATGGTCGCCTGCGACAAGACGATCCCCGCGGCCGCCATGGCGCTGCTGCGTCTGGATCTTCCTGGCGTCATTTTTTACGGCGGCTCCATCATGCCGGGGCAGTATCAGGGCCGCGACCTGACGGTGCAGGATGTGTTTGAAGCCGTCGGAGCGCATTCGCGCGGCAAGATCACGGATCAGGAATTCCTCGACATCGAAAACAAAGCCTGCCCCGGAGCCGGAGCCTGCGGCGGCCAGTTCACGGCCAACACCATGGCCACGGTGATGGAAATGATCGGTCTGGCGCCGATGAACACCGCCGCGGTGCCGCAAGTGGACAAGCGCAAAGAAGCCGTGGCCTTACGCTGCGGCAAGATCGCCGTCGAAGCCGTGATGGCGGACCGGCGTCCGCGCTCCATCGCCACCCGCGCCGCCTTTGAAAATGCGATTGCCAGCGTCGCGGCCACCGGTGGCTCCACCAACGCGGTGTTGCATTTATTGGCCATGGCCCATGAGGCTGGCATCGAGTTGCAGATGAGCGACTTCCAGCGTATTAGCGAGCGCACGCCGTTGCTGGTCGACCTTAAGCCCGCGGGCCGCTTCGTGGCGGTCGACGTGGACAAAGCCGGCGGCATGCCCGTGATCGCAAAACGCCTCGCCGACGGCGGTTATGTGGATACCTCCGCCATGACGGTCACCGGCCGCACCTTCGGCGTGGAAGCCTCCGAAGCCATCGAGACACCCGGGCAGGAAGTCATCCGCCCGCTGTCGAATCCAATCAAATCCCACGGTGGCTTGGCGATCCTACAGGGCAACTTGGCCCCGGAAGGCTGCGTCATCAAGACCACCGGCATCGAAGTCAAGGTACGCCGCGGCCCGGCCCGCGTGTTCGACCGCGAAGAAGACGCCATGTCCGCCGTCACCAGCGGCAAGATTCTCCCCGGCGACGTCATCGTGGTCCGCTACGAGGGCCCCAAGGGCGGCCCCGGCATGCGCGAGATGCTGGGCGTCACGAGCGCCATCGTGGGGGCCGGTCTGGCCGACACCACCGGCCTGGTCACCGACGGCCGTTTCAGCGGTGCCACGCGCGGCTTCATGGTCGGCCACGTGGCCCCCGAGGCAGCGGTCGGCGGCCCCATGGCGGCGGTCCGCGAAGGCGACACTATCTCCATCGATATCGAGAAGTGCACCATTGAGCTGGAAGTCCCGGCCACCGAAATCGCGGCCCGCCTCAAAGACTGGAAGCCCCGCGAGCAGCGCTACAAGTCCGGCGTCTTTCATAAGTACGTCCGCTTGGTCGGATCGGCGTCCAAGGGCGCGGTCACGGATTAGTGGATTGCCGTATTTACGTATTAACGCGTTGCCGTGTTAGCGTTAATAGTGACAGGGCTTATTATCACCCCTCGCTATTAACATGCAACCGACGTACAATCAACGGGTTGGCCGCTACGTAACAACTTTGTTCGCGGGCGAGAGCGTCCGGGCTTTCGTACCGCCACCTTTACCGCCCATCCCAGGGGTAAAGCTGGACCGTGTCCAGCGGCTCCTTGAAGAGGCCAGCCAAGCCGTCGGGCGCCTGGATGGGTTGGGCTCGCCTACGTGCGCAAGGAGGCGTTGCTGTCTTCGCAGATCGAAGGCACGCAGTCCTCGCTTTCTGACCTGCTGCTGCAAGAGATCGCGGAGACCCCTGGCCTCCCGTTGGAAGACGTCCAGGAGACCACCAACTACATCGCCGCGCTGAACCATGGGCTGAGCCGTCTCCGCGGCGGCTTCCCTCTGTCCCTCCGCCTAGTGCGGGAGATTCACGCCATCCTACTGAACCAGGGCCGGGGCAGTGACAAAACGCCCGGAGAATTCCGCACCAGCCAGAACTGGATCGGGGGGAGTAGACCGGGGAATGCACTCTATGTTCCGCTTCCGCCCGAACGCGTGATGGAGTGCATGGGAGAATTAGAGAAGTTCCTGCATGAAGATCACCCTGAAATCCCAGGGCTGGTGAAGGCTGCGCTGATGCACCTCCAGTTCGAGACGATCCACCCATTTCTAGACGGCAACGGCAGACTTGGGCGGCTGTTGGTCACGTTCCTGCTGTGCGCCAATGGATCGCTGCGGGAGCCACTGCTGTACCTGAGGTTATACCTCAAGACGCATCGCGATACCTACTACGACCTCCTGATGAAGGTACGGCGTGACGGCGATTGGGAGACGTGGGTTGAGTTTTTCTTGACCGGCGTCCGGGACACTTCCGACCAAGCAGTACAGACCGCGCGGGAAATACTGGCGCTGTTTGAGCGAGACCACAAACGGGTGCAAGAGTTGGGGGCATCTTCCACCAGTGCGCTGCTCGTGTTTCGACACGCCCAGCGCCAGCCCTTGTTTACCGTGAGCCACACTGCGCGGCACACAGGCCTGGGATTCCCAGCCGTCTCGCGCGCAGTGGAGCGAATGGAAGCCCTGGGCATCCTTCGCGAGACCACCGGCAAACAGCGTGGCCGAATCTACGCCTACAGCGACTATCTGAAAATCCTCAGCGAAGGTACGGAGCCTCTGCCACGATGAAAAACAAACTCAGCCTCGCTGTTTCACTGGCCCTCTGCTTCGCCGCGGGGGGCCTGGGGAGTATCGCCACCTCAGCCAAGATTCCCACTTGGTACGCGGCGCTGGCGAAGCCGTCGTGGGGTCCGCCCAACTGGATCTTCGGGCCCGTGTGGTCCACCCTCTACGCGCTAATGGCCGTGGCGGCTTGGATGGTATGGACCCAGCGTGAGCAACCCGGGGCACGGGGGGCACTGATGCTCTTCGGCATGCAGCTGGTGCTGAATATGCTGTGGTCGTTCGTATTCTTCGGGGCGGAAGCGCCGGGGCTGGCGATGGCGGAGATTGTGGTGCTATGGCTCGCCATCGCCGCGACCATCTGGACCTTCCGTGCCATCGCCCCCGCCGCAACCTGGATGCTCGCGCCCTATTTGGCGTGGGTCAGCTTTGCCTCTTGCCTCAACTTCGCCATCTGGCGGCTGAACCCCTAAAATTACCTGATCTGGACTGCGTAGGGCAGCGTCTGCAACACTCCGCCCTTCGCCAGCGACCGCCACGGCAACCCGCCCATCACCTTCGTGATCGCAGTGTCGATCTCCGTCTGCGGCTGATTGCGATTCAGCAGCACTTGCATCAGCGTGCGTTTCTCCGGGTACGGCACCAGCGTAATTTTGTCCGCCGCCGGGATCTTGGCTTTCTCTTTGATCAGCGCAACGGCGCGGTCCAGGCCGCCGATTTCGTCCACCAGGCCGTTCTTCAGCGCCTGCGCGCCCAGCCACACGCGGCCTTGCGCCAACGGCTCGACGACGCCGTAATCTTTCTTGCGGCCATCGGCAACACGCCGCACGAAGCCCTTGTAGTAGAGTTTTAGTTCGGACTGCAAACGCGTGCGTTCGTCCGCGCTCAGCGGTGTGTACTCGGAATCAATGGAGGCCCAGCGGCCTCGCTTCAAGAGATACTTGTTGAGCCCGATCTTGTCGTACAGCCCCTTCAACGTCAGCTTGCCGAAGAACACTCCGATGGACCCTGTCAGCGTGTTGTTGTAAGCCAGCACCCGGTCTCCGGTCATCGACATCATGTAGCCGCCGGAAGCCGCGTAGTCGGACATGGAAACCAGCAGCGGCTTCTTCTTGCTGAGCAATTCGGCGGCGTGCAGAATTTCAGCCGAGGCGATGGCGTCTCCGCCTGGGGAATCGACGCGCAGGATCACGCCCTTAATGGAATCATCGTCGGCCACCTGCTTGAGCATCTTGGCCATGCCGGGACCGGTCATGCCGGCTTGGTCGAAGCTCTCCGCCGCGCCCGCCGCCAGAATCTCGCCATCGCCCGCGATTACGGCGATGCGCGTGGGGCCTTCAAAGCCGGTGATCGGCACCATGGCGTAGTCGGCGGCGCGCACCTTGCGCAGCGTCCCGGCCTTCACCTGCGCATCTAGCCGGTTGTAGACCTGGTCTTCAAAGAGCAGCCCGTCGATCATGCCGTTGTCGATGGCTCCCTGCCCCACAAACGGACCTTGGTCCAGCGCCGCGCGAGCCTGTTCCGGGCTGCGCTTGCGGCCCTCGGAAATCACGCGCACGATGTCGCCGTAGTATTGGTCCAGAATCAGATTCGTCACCTCCAGCGTCTGCGGCGATGGCGAGGTCTTGGTGTAGGTATCCGGCGCGTCCTTGTACAGGCCAACGCCTTCGAATTCCATGCTCACGCCGACTTTGTCCAGCGTGTTCTTGAGGAACGTCAGTTCGGCGCGCAGGCCCTTCACGTCCAACCAGTCGTCAGGCGGCATGAAGATCTGGTCGGCTGCGGTAGCTAGGTAGTATTCAGGCGTACCGGCCGCGCGCAGCGAAGCGTAGACCGGCTTGCCCGACTTCTTAAATTCCAGAATCTGCGCACGCAGTTCCTCCAGCTTCGCCCAGCCCACGCTGAGGCCACGCGGAGCCACCACCAGCGCCTTGATACGTGGATCGGTTGCGCCTTTGCGCAGCAGCAGCCATGTGTCCAAAATCGTGGGTCCGGCCTGCTGACCCAGGAAAGGGATGGGCACATCCAACGCGGCGCGCTCCGGGACCGCGCCGTTCAGATCCAGCACCAGCACCGAATTGTCGGTCACCACGGGCGGGTTGCCGCTGACGCTGAAGGCTGCCAGAAATCCGAGAACCAGCAGTACGGTGACCAGGCCGGCAAAAACTAGGCCGCCCAAAAAGCCGAGGAGAAATTTTTTCATGGAAGCGCTCTTGCGTCCAGTGTAGCGGGTTAGACGCCCTTAGGAGTCACGCTGCGCCGGATCTGCATGCCGAGGACGATGCTGGCTGCAAGCAATGCCGCTCCGGTGACCACATGAGCCGTAGCCGCCACCAGAATCACACCCGCTTCCGGCGGCATGGACCGCACGGTGAATACCGCTAAGCCCAGAAAGACCTGCGCGAACGTCGTCACCATCAGCCCCCGGCCCGCCAACGAGAGCGGGGCGTGATCCTTGCACTGCTGCAGAACGAAGGAGCCCACCACGAGGATGAAGATGGAGATCAGCATGGCACCCATCACGTGCGGCATCAGACCCAACACCCGGTTGCGGAACGCCGCTCCCAGTGCGACTTGCAGCCCGATCAGCGCAGGCAGCCAAATCGACAACGACCGCAGCGAAGGCCAGCCGTAATCCTGAACAGTGCCGGATGGCCGCGAATACCCCTTCGATGCCGCCACCACGAGCGCCACCGAAGACGCGGCCAGCAATTGCGCCAGGCACGAATGCAGCATCGCGCTTACGGTGGTCAAAGGCAGAGCCCCCAGCAGGCCTTCCGCCACCACTCCCAGGCATAGCGCTCCAGCAAACTTGCGCAGTTCGGGTTTCGCGAACGCCGCCCACGCAAAACACGCCGCCATGGCCGCGCCCAAATACTCGCCCGTTTGCCGGTGCAGCAGGGCGTAATACGTGGCTGCGTCGGCGGCGGGTAGGGTCGCCGCGGTGGTGGCAGCCGCGCCGCTGGCCAGCACCAGGAAAGCCAAGAGGGCTGCCGTAATCGCAGGGAGCATCCCCCTAGTATGCTACGGCTACCAGCACCGGGAAACACGAATGTTACGATAGAGTCAGATGCGTGGCAAACCAAACGCAGCCCGCGCGCGTCCAAGATTCGTGAAAGAAAATGGACACTGAGATGAACTGCACTTCAAACTGGCGGCGGATTGCCCTTGCACTGCTCGTGCCGTTGGCCCTATTCGGCCAGACGCCGGAGTATCCCATTACGGAAGCCGCCGCACCGCCGGAAGTCAGTCAGGCTTTGCGCGACCGGGTGAATCAGTTCTTCGGGTTTCACGTCGGCACCATCAACCGCCGGGCCATTGATCTGGTGGCGGAAGACACCAAGGACTACTACTTCTCCTCCGGCAAGGTGCTGTTCCTCTCTATCAAGATCACGGGCATGGAGTTCAGCCGTGATTTCCAGAAGGCTTCCGTACACATGGAGACCACTCAGACCCTGCAGGTGGAGCAGTTTTCCACGGTGGCTACCACGCCTGTCATTTCGAACTGGAAACTCGAAGACGGCAAGTGGGTGTTGTTTCTGGACGTTCAAACAATGAACCGGCACGCAACCCCGATGGGCGAGTCCTCCCAACCGCCCGGAAAGCTGGTGGCCCAGCCACTGGTCAATGCCGACGGAACGCTGAACATCCCCGCAGATTTCGCCGAGCCCGCCCGGGTAGCAGCCCAAGGTGCGGTGATTCTGAATCAGGCTGGCCTGGACAAAGAAGCCGTCACGCTGAATATGCAGGAGGCTGGCGAGGAGCAAGTGACCTTCCACAACGGATTCAACGGTTCGGTGTCGCTACAGTTGACCGGCGACCCCCACGTCCTTGGGCTCAAGATCGCGCTCGATAAGCCGAATTTGAATGGCGCGGAGGACGCGCATTTGCGCATCAGCTGGGACCCGGCGTCGGGCACCCCATCCGCCCTGGGCGCGGAATACACGGTCCGGCTGAACCTGATTCCGTTCAATCAGGAGTATGCCGTCAAGATAACCCTGCGCGGAACTGCTGGGCGCTAACGGCCTGTCGATTGCTTCCTGAAGAGCGGAAGCAATTGCAGTCATGGTCACCCACACTCGAAGGATCGCTGCCCAACCAGCCGGGTGCACCGCCCGTGCGACGGTCCCAGCCCGTGCAAAGAAAGGGACTTCCGCCGCTTCCTTTGCGCGACAGTTCACTAGCTCACTGCGGGCGGCACCTGCGCCGAGGCTAGCCCAGACCTTGCCGCAGACGCGTCAAGAATTGCTCACTCGGCAATTTGCTACCGCTGCCGCTCCTGCTCCTGCGCCGGTGCCCGTATTGGCCCCGGCCGCTGTGACTCCACCCGCAGTGACGCAAAGGGTCTTCACCGATGAGGCCGATGCATATTGGGCAATGCAGCCGCCCGAGGTCCAGGTGCTCCGCACGATCCCCGATGAGGCTGAACGTTACGCGGTAGGAACGCAGCTGGCCCAAAAGGGCTACTTGATCGACCCGCATATCATGCTCAACCTCTGGGACCCCTACATGGCCATGAAGGTCCGCAAGGAAGAGGGCTACACCTGGGTTCCGGCCCTGGGTCAAGGGGTGGTCATGAATCGTCCGGGCTTCGCGTTTCCGGGGATGGCTCCCTACGATGCGCTGAATCCGCCGCCGGGATCGATTCGGGTTTCGACGGACTTCGCCAACGGGCTGGAACACACCAGTCCCTGCGGGCGTGCCGCTGGTAACGTCGCGAAGAGTTGAGCCATCTCGCCTGAACTCTAGCGCTTACCCGCACACCTGGCGGGAAGTTCCCACGCCGCGTGCGGAGTATGTTCTGGAGGTTTTCCATGACAATACCGCATAGCGAGCCGGTGATCCCAAGCCAACCGGCGCAGCCGTCTTATGGGTTTTCCGAGCTCGCGCTGTTCAAGAATTACACCCGCGAGAGCTTTCGGGCAGCGTTTGGGGCACAGGCTCCAGCGTTCGACCCCGCCCGCCTGATCAAGACCTGGTTTGATTCCACGGCCGACACCTCGGATGGCGCCAATGTGGCGGTTTACAAAGTGGTTTCTTCAGACGCCCGGGGACAGTGGGGCATCCGCCAGCTGGTGATCCCCGCGCGCGAAGCGGCCGCGTTGAACCTGCCGGGCGTCGTTTGCTATCCCGTTTATGTCATCGCGCCCACCAAGGCCGCACGAGGCGTCGTTACGGGCATCTGGCCGGTGACTCTGAGCCTGCTTGCCGAGGCGCAGCCGTTGCTTGCGGAATTGGGGCTGACTGGCGTCGAACTCAAGGACGAAGGCGCAGGAAGTTCACTTCCGGTATTCTATGGGGACGATCCGCGGCGGCAATGGTTTTTTGCCTACAAAGGCTCGACCTACGGGATAGGGGAATTACTGGCGAGCAAGCATCGGAACGGGATCGGAGCCCCGGGACACTGGTCCGTCGGGGATACCGTTGAATAGCTCTCCGACCCTCCCGCCCCTAACGGGTTGAATGATACCCGCGCGCCCCGCGAGATGCCGGTGCGGGACTTGCTCCCCAATGAGCGGATCGGCATGACGCTGATGAGTCCAACGCTCCTGCGACTGGATCGACAGCCGGAGACGGCGGGACAATTCACAGAGGCCGACCGTAGGGTCCTACTGGACATCCAGCGGCTGCTGCAGCAGCCGTAAAAAGAAAAGCGGAGCCGCCCGTTGGGAGCGGCTCCGCTTGGAAGGAAGGAACGTTGCTCTACGGAGTACCTTGCACGGTCCCCGGGAGTAGAAGGCCCGGTTGACTGAATGCCGGCTGCCCGTTGATGTTTACCAGCACCGTGAACGGAACGTCGGTTAATAGCCTGGTTCCGGGAGCCGCGGTCGGGTGCCGATCAAGCCTGAACTCGATGTAGTAGAGGCCGATCTGGCCAAATGAGTACCGCGCGGGTTGCGTGGGCACTCCGGCCCCATTGACGCCAATCACGGCGGGTAGAACCGTGGTCTGGTCATTCTGGCCGTTGCGGTTGGTGGCAGTGCTCGGAGTGACCAAGCCCAGACCCGTGACGTATAGCAAGTACAGGGTCTCCCCCGTGGGAGCCGGGTTGGTGGCCGAGATCAAGCTGTTGTCTTTGGCACGGACCACCACGGGATAGTTCTTACCATTCTGCGCGAAGGTGGAGATTCCAGGTTGCGCAGCGAACACCGGCACGCCGGTAACCGTTGTGTCCACGCCGTTGACGGTGACCACGATGATGGCGTCGCCAGGAGCCGCTTCGCACGGCGTTTGGAAGTTCACCTGCTGTTTCCCGCTCTGGTTCGAAACCGAGAGGATCGGGGCCAGCACTCCGTTGACACGGAGCGTGACGCCGGACACGGTGGTTTCAAACGGCCCGAAGCCGCCGAACAAACTGCCGCTGACCAGGCCGTTGACGTTGGGTGCTAGTCCGTTGCCCACCGCCGTCGCCAAGCCGCACGGGACCAATCCGGTCACCCCGCTCGCCGCGTTGGCGAACGATGTCGCCGTCAGCGGCAATGCTGGAGCGCGTACCGTCAAAGTCGCCGAGGCGCTTAGATTGCCGTAGGTGGCTGTGATCACAATGGTGCCCGGGTTGGCCCCAGCGGTCACCGTGGTTTGCGCCTGACCGGCGCTGTTGGTGGTGCCGATGCTCGGGTCCACAAAGGATCCCGTGGCGGAGAAGTTCACATTGAGGTTCGCACCCGCGCCGTTCCCGTTGGCCGTGCTGAGTGTAAACACCACCGGGTTGGGGAAGGTCTGGCCAGGGAGCACCGTCTGTCCGCCGCCGCTGGTCAGAACCACGTTGGTTACGCTGACGGTGGCCGTCACCGTGAATGCTACGCTGGTTCCGTTGGGCAAGGTGGCCGTGATCTGCGATGTCCCGCCAGTTTGTCCCAGCGTGACTTGCGCCGACACATTGCCGTTATTGCCGGACCGGTTGATGAGTTGGCTTAGGGTGGCCGAACCCTGGGTGACGCGCCAGCTGACATCTTGGCCTGATACTGGGTTGCCGCAGTTGTCCGAAACAAGCGCGGAGAGGCGGATCGGCAAAGCGCCGCCTACGTTGCCGCTCTGTGTGTCGCCGCCCAGGTAGGAGATCTTGCTGGCCGTGCCGCGGAGCGGGAACAAGCGTATCTTGTTTAGAATGAGTTCGCCGATCATGACGGCGATGGGCGTGCCGCTGACCAGGTTGCACGAAGCCTTAAAGTCGCAGTGCGCCACGCCCAGGTTGTTGGATGTGGTGTCATTGACGCAGGTACCCAAGCCGTCGAGGAACAGGTCCTCGCTGTCCGCGATGCGGAGTTTGACGCCCGGGATCGGTACGCCCGTCGGGAAAGTGATGGTTAGGATCTCGGTGTTGAAGAAGTCCACCTTGACCTCTCCGGGGGTTACGTTAGCTTCAAAGAACACCTGTGGGGAGACGCGGGGCAGGCCGCCCGCCGTGTTGAAGGGCTTGAAGATGACCATGGTAAAGTCCACGCTGCCCAGGAATGAGGATGCTCGGACGATGACGTTGCTGAAGGAATTGGCGCCAGTGACCACGTCAGCGAAGAATGTCGTCGCCGCCAGACCGTTATTATCAGTGCGCCCGCTGTTGCTGAACCCGAGGCTTCCGACTCCCTGAACGATCGCGAACTGTACGTCCACGTCCTTCATGGGTTTCCCGGCTTCATCGAGGATCTGTACCGTCAAGGGCGCGTAATCGGGGGTGCGCCGGTGTTCGGGCACCAGCTGGCCGTCTCCGCGAACGATGCTCATCCGTCGGATTGTGCCACCGCCGCCACCTCCGCCGCCTCCACCACCGCCAGCCACCACAATCGTGTAGGTGGCCGTGTAGCCTCCAACTGTGGCGTTCAGGGTGTAGGTGCCGGGTGCCTCAGGGACAGTCACATCGGTTTGAAAGTATCCGTTGGCATTGGTGCGCGCGCTGCTGGCGAACAGGTTGACGCCGGTGGTCGGGCTCAAGGAAACCGCTTGGTTGTAGACTGGATTCCCCAAGGCGTCCGTTGCGTAGCCAAACAGGGTTTTCGTGGCACCGCCGCCGTTTATGGTTTGGTTGTCGTTGAACTTGAGGATTTGCGTGACACCCGTCTGGGGCGGGATCGCTACGTGCTGCAGAATCCCGGTATTGAGGGCCGCGTTGGAGAACGCTTCCAGTGCTCCGGTGGCCAGGGACACCCGCTCGAGCGTCGCGCGGGCGCTGTTTTCCGTTAGGACGTAAAGGTAGCGCGAGGACGGCAGTTCCCGTGACGCGGTGGCCCCGAAGACAAGATCAGCCGGGAACGCGTTGGGAAAGTTCGCCGGTGCCGCGCCAAGCGGGGAAGTCGTGATCTCCCAAAGTTTTGTATGTTGCCGGTCTAGCCCATAGAGGCGGTTGTTGGCGGTAAAGAAGATCTCATCGAAGATCGGCCGGTTAGGAGCAAAGATGTTGGAAGGCCAGCCTGTGGTGCTGTGCGTTTCGGGCCGGAATGCTACGATCGCGTAACCCTCTGTGACAGTGCGGTCCACAAAGTAGCCCTCGCTGCCGTCCAGGTTGAAGTAGAGGCGGCCTGCGATTGCAGAGATATTGGTGTCCGTGAGGAAGGCCAGACTAGTCGCGTTGTACTCCGCAATGTTGCCCTGCGACATAACGTAGAGTTTGCCCTGTGGTGAGTACGTGATCGTGGAGCCAGGGTAGCGCGTATCGACGCGCGTCCCTGCGGACAGATTTACCAGATCGATGGGTGTAATGGCCCCGCCAAATGCAAACGATTGCAGTAGCCATGCTTTGTTCGAAGCGGGGTGGATCGCGAAGTCCACAAGATTCCCGGACACGCCTAGGTTTTGGTTGACAACGGTGTTATTGGCAGTGTTGATGATATATAAGTTGGTGGCTGCCACCAGCAGGTATTTGCCGTCCGGGGTGAGGTCAGCGTGTTTGATGGTCCCGTTAATTCCGCTGAGTGTTTGCAAGTTCTGCAATCCTGCGTTGAAGTACTGGATAGCCGTTTCTCCTACGACGTAGATGCGTTGGCCGTCGGGTGTGGCTAGTACCCGGCGCGCATTGAGGGGGCCGGTTGTATCGACATCGGCATTCAGGTCTGCGGTGTCCGCGAAGAAACCCAGCGCGCGGCTGTTCCCGCTTCCTGCTCCAGGCAATTGAAAAAGGAAGCTGTTCTGCGCAAAGGCTTGGGACGAGAGGCCTAGACACACCAAGGCCAAGTAGACAATTTTTCTTAGATCCATGGAAAACCTCTCTGATTGAGGGATGAGACGCGGGAGATACACCTACAAGGCTAACATATTGCGTGGGCGATGGCATCAAAAAAGAAAAAGGGAGGAGCCGAAGCTCCCCCCTTGATCGTTGCACTGCTTTGTTGCTTATTGAGACAGCGATTCAGCGGCCTGGCTGGTACGTCTGTTGAGGTCGGTGTTGCCATCCAGTTGGAGCGCCAGGTAACCGACGGACATGCCGTTGGTCAACGGGAACGCACCCTGCGGGCTGATGTAGGCAAAGGCGTGGCAATACTGGAAGCTCGCCTGAGCGATCATGTAGCCCGTGAAGCCAGGAGCCGCCCTGAGGCCCCAACGCGTGCTGCTCTGGGAGAGAACATACAGGAGCGTTTCACCGGCCTTGACTTGCGTGGTGCCAGGGCAGACGCCAGTCGCGGTGATGTTGGTGCACTGCGTGGCCACCGGCGGATCAGTCGCGTTGGCCGGGTAATACCAGAACTGCACCGGGCCGTCTTGCGCGTTTCCGCTGCTGAACCCGAAGCGCTGAGAGGAGAATAACGCGGCGCCAGGCGTCAGAGACGTGTTGGCGATCGCGATGCCCGTGTCGAAGTTACCGTTGGAGGTTGCTGCATTGGTGACGAACGGGAACAGGAGGTTGCAGGCGCACTTCGTGATGCGATAGAGGTCCACGAAGGCACTCTGCGCGCGGAAGCGAGGAACCGGCAGGTAAGGAGTGAACAAGACGCTACCTACGGTCGGCGCGTCAGCGGCGTTCGTTGTGGACAGGTCGAGGGTGCGTTGAGCCTGACCCCAAACGGAGGCGCTGTCGGTGGCGAGGATGAACGGAGCGAAGCCGCCCGAAACCTGGGCCGTCTTGGCGACTTCCGGCAGGTCGGAGGCGAGCGAGGCCACGCTATGGGTCTCGGTGAACGGGATGTAGAGGTCTTCGACCGAGCTCGGATCCGAATAAAGGATTTCGTACACGACTATGTCGCCCGTAACCACTTGTGTCCCGGTAAGAACGGTGGGGGGAAGGTACGGACCATCACCACGCGCCGAGACGGGAGTGGTGCGGACCGCAACACCGGTAGGAAGGACCGCGGCTGGGGTTGTGCCGGTGGTCAAGGGGCCTAAGCCGGCCGGGTACAGATAAACGACGGACGGAACCGCCAGGGTGGTGCCATTCGGGATGTCACGGAAGGTGACCGCGATGCGGGTACCCTGGGTGGCGATGCCGGCTTGGGCGATGTTCGTGGTGTTGCTGATCGTGGCGCCCCCTGTTGCGACGCTGGAGGTGCCGTAGTTGAAGCCGGTCGGCGGGTTGATGATTGGATTGGTGTCGGCGAGGCGGGCGGTGAAGCCGCTTTCCGTGTTGTACACCAGGCCGGGAATGTTCTGCCGAAGCGCCCCTGAGCCGGTAGGATAGTTTGTTGTACCAGTGGTGACCAAGAGGGCGACAGTGGCGTTGTAGCTAAGGTTGGTGCCGGTCAGCAAGCCGTTGGCCATCACCTGCTCCAGGCTCTTGGGCTTGAAGGAGGTCAGGAAGCCTTCGCGGAAGCGGATCGACATCGCTTGCGCGCTGGCCGACGTGCGCGCCTGGCACTGAACGAACGTGGAAAGCGAGCTCACCACGGGGTTAAGCAAGCCGCGGTTGACCGCCGCCACCGTACGGGTGGTGTCGGTGACCGATATGTTGTTCGCGTTGATGTTGATTTCCATGATCACCGTCTGGAACAAGAAACCACCGGAGACCGGCGGGCTATTGGCCCGGATGTTGGTGATGCGCAGGATGCGGTGACCTGAGCGAAATGTAATCGCCTCGGCGGCATCTTCGGGAATCGCATTGCCCGGAGGATCAAACGGAACGCCGCCGAACACGATGGTGTTGGTGTTGCCGGTGATCTGCGCGGTGCCCTGGCGGCCCTGGAATACGTTCGGATGGCCGCACCCAAAGGCGGTTGTGCAGGCTGTCGCAGTGCCCACCCCGCCGGCCACCACGGTCTGGAAAAGGGGCACGCCGCTGTAGGTTTGGTCCGCGTTGCCGGACGAGATGATGCTGCAAATGCCAAGACCCGAGGGACCGGTATCCGGCGCGCCGGCCTGGCCGCAGGCCAGCAACGGAATGGTCGGATGAGAAGCCGAGTTCGGATCGTCGACAATCAACAGCGCTTCCGACCAGTTGCCGGCGGAGGCGTTGGTGGCCAGGATTTTGCTGGTGATGTTGGTGCTCAAGCTGACCGTGATGTTGACGCGGGGAACGTCCTGCCCCAACGGCGTGGGCAAGCCACCCGTGCAATCCAGAGCAAATTCTCCAACGAGTTCCGCAAACGATTCCTCACGGATGATCGGTGCGGGCGTCGCGATTTGCGTACAGATCGTGGTCTGGGCGCTAGCCACCGAGGTTACCCCGGTGAGCATGGCTGCGAAGCCTAGCGCGTAAAATAATTTACGAAATTCTGCCATTTCCTTCTCCTTGTAGATGCTTAACTGAAATTTGTGAATTGATGGAAGTTCTCTTCGCAACCTGAACTCTAATCGGCGTGCCCCGGATTCGAGGCTTGGGCATAGGCTGAACGGTTCAACCGTTCATTACCGCCCGCATTGTTGTTACAGTTCATTTTGTTTCGACTTCTCTTTAGTACTACTTGTGCTCGCGGAACTCATGTCTCATGAAATGCCGCCAAAACTTATTACTAAATACACCGCCACTGTTACGACATGGACGCAGTCAAAATAAGGATACTACTCCGCGCCCGCCCCTGTCAAGTGAAAAGGCCGGGCTAAAGTCCAACAAATTTTGGCAGCCGCGCCCACTTTCGGAGACACGTCACGGCCCGGGCAGCCAAACCCAGGTCTGTACATTACACTACAACCCGCCCCCAAATTGCAACAGACTTTTTTGAGTGGCGTCCACAAACCCCTCAACGAGCGTAGCCCGCATTAAATGGAGGGCATAGAACTTTCGACTTAGCCCCGTGGTTTCAGCCTATTGGCATTCCGCCACGCTGCGGACAGCTGAGCCACCCACCGCGTTGAAGAGAACGAACTGGACGCTCTCTAGCTTGCCGGATGGGGCCATCTGGGTGAGCGTGACCGGCAAGATCAGCGTAAAGGCACCGCCTGTGCGAACGTTGGCAGGAGAGGCGAAGTACGCCTCCGCCACGCCGTTGATCTCCGCTGTAAGTGTGTCAGAGCCATCGAAAACAAATTCCCTCGGTACAAGGAGGTTCGGTTTGACTCCTGCCAGACCCCGAATGGTGACCTTTGCCCGCGTGAGCGCCCGCGTGTTGCTGACGCCAGTTACTTGGAAGTCCAGCTGGATCCCCTGTTCGGTGTTGGTGCGCACATAGCAGGCCGAAGTCATCGACGGCACGGCCGGTGCGATACGGAAGAACTTCGTCGCCGGATACTGGAGCAGCGGTGCGCCGGACGCTTCGAGATTCCCGAGGGTGAGCGCGATGGTGCTGGCGACAGTCCCAGTGGACACCAGGGGCAGTGTCACGCGCGTTGCGCCCGCGGGAACGGTGAAGATTGGGGTTCGCTGTCCGCCCGCAAACCCGAGCAACGGGTCCGGCGAATTGACAATCAGATCCAGCCCGCCGGTGTCCGGCGTGATTTTCAACTGAACCTGCCCCCGCACGGGAGCTGAGTACGCCGACGCCAACTGCACGGTGATGCTGGTAGCCGTGTTCGCCATGGGCACCGTTGCGGGAGGGTCCACCAGGCTGATGGCGGGAACCTGCGGATTTACCACGGCGATGGAGCACGCATTTTCCGCGCTGCGTCCCGCGCCATCGGAAATGCCGATGTTGAAGCTGCGCCCGCCGAGCAACGCAGGGTGTCCGCTGATCAGGCCCGCCGGTGAACCGGTGAGCCCGTCGGGCAGAGGCCCGAATGAGAATTGATAGGGCGGGGTTCCGCCTTCGGCCTGCAACGCGGTGGAATACGCTTCTCCCGCGCGCCCATCCGGCAGCGGGCAGGGCGTGGTCAACCTCAGTTCCGCTGGAGCCACCGTGAGACGGCAGGCCTGGAGCGTCGCAGCCTGCGTGGCGTCCCTTAGCCGCAATGTGAAGGAGTAGGTTCCGGGGTCGCGAGGCGTTCCCGAAATTTCTCCATTCGCCGATAGAGTAAGCCCCGCGGGCAAAGTCCCTGCCGCAGTGGACAGGAAATACGGAGCACTTCCGCCCAACCCGATCACTGAAGCAAGATACGGAATGCCCGCGCGCCCATCGGGCAACGGACAGCCGCTCACCGCGAGCGGCCCGCGCTCCACGATCCGGCTGCACGCCTCGGCGGCCTGCTGGCCCTGACTATTTGCCGCCAGCAATTGGAATTGGGCTCCGCCCGCTGTCATGGGCGTGCCGCTCAACTTCTAATCCGGACTGAGCGCAATCCCAGCGGGCAGCGTCCCGATCACGGACCATATGAAACCTGTGGCCAGACTGGCGCTGTAGGGCTGCCCGGTGACGCCGTTCGGCAACGGGCAGGCGGAGGTGGAAAAGCGCGCCGGATCGACGATCCACGAACAGTCCTGCACCAGCCGCTCGCCTCGGCTATCGATCGCCGCAACCTTGAAGAGCCAGACGCCCCAGTATCCAGGCGTGCCGGTAACTAAGCCGTCGCGTGATAGAGCGGTGCCTTGCGGCAGGTCGCCCATCAATTCGAAACGGAACGGCGCGAACCCGCCCGCGGGCAGCAACTGCTGCGAGAAAGGGACGCCCACGGTGGCCCGCGTCAACGAGCACCCGGCGGCAAAGCGAATTGACGCCGGCTGGACGTTTAAAATGCACAGAGTCCGCGCGGGAACCGCCAGTCCATCGGCGCTCTTGACTTCAAGCGGCAAGGAATAGGTTCCGGGCACTTGGGGCGTGCCGGCCAGCAGACCCGCCGCGCTTAGTCCCAAGCCCTGTGGCAGGACCAGCGCGTTCCCGAGATTCCACACCGCGGCGGAGGTGCCGTCCACCCGCAATACCTGCGAATACGGCGTACCCACGAAGGCGTCCGGCAGCGGGCACGAACTGGCGATGCGTAGAGAAGCCTGGCGCACCGTCACCGAACCTCGTTCGTAAACTGTAATCTCGCCATCTTCCGACGTTCCGGTGACCCCCACCGTGAAACTATAGGTCCCAGCCGCGGTCGGCGTTCCCGCGATCACCCCGTTGCTGTTCATCGCGAGTCCCGGAGGCGCGGCCACGTCCGGCTGGAAGCTCCAGCGGTACGGAGGATCGGCACCCACCACGCGCAGGCTCGCCGAGTAGGGCACTCCCACGGTTGCATCGGCAAGCTGTCCACCGGAGATCACCAGTCCAGGACTGATGACGCCGTCGCGAGCGCGGAAAATCAGGCGCCCCGCGCGGGCGTTTGATCGCGAAGATCCGGTGTTTACCACCGCGCCGGTGATCGATTGGCGGACAAGTGCATAAGGTCCGTTATCCAAGAACGCGCCCGGGATCAGAGACCCTGGCAGTTCGTAGGACGTATCTCCGCCGTTGGACTAGCCAGCCGCGGCGGGTGTTCCGCCGAAGCCGCCGCTGGCGTCGCCAGTCTCCCAGGCGATGCGCGCGTAGTTGAATTCAATATCGAAGTCGCCCGGACCCTGATCGGCCCGATCCACCAGCACCAATTGAAAACTGTTGGTCTTGTCGGTGTGATTTGAGTAGTAGCCTACGTCCACGTAATTCACGCCGAAGGCGCGGTGCCCGTTCACCGTGTCCATGCCGTAGGTGACCAGCTTCGAAGCATCCGGGCGGGTGTCGACGTCGCCAAAGAATGGAGCGATGATTTCGCGCTCCGTGCGGCGCAATCCAAAAGGCGTGAACGTCGAAAGCGCGCTATCGAAGGTGATGTTGCCGTTGTTGTTGACGAACACCGACGACCTTACCTTGCCAAAGAGATTGATTGTGAATCCCAAGGGTTGCAGCGGGCTGGACCCATCGTCGTTGCGGGCCACTGAGTAAGTCTTAAAGCCGGGGTTGTCGCGCACCGCTTGCGCGGCTGCGATTCCCGCCACTCCGAGCGCAACTAGCGCGAACAGCAGGCGTCTCATTGGTTCACCCCATTCGGAAACAGATTCGGCAACGCGGTCAGCCGGAGTTCATTGCCCTCCGCGTCCACCACCAGCGAAGTCCCGCGAATGTGGACCGCTCCGTTGAGGCGGTCCAGGCCCTGGGGACGGCAATCGCAAGCTACCGGCACCGTCGCGCCGCCGCTCGAAAACCACGCCAAGCCGGACGCGGTCAGCGCGTACTCACCCTCGATCACAGAAACACGGCCGGTGACCGAGGCCAGCACGCTCCGGCCTCCATCGGCGCTCAAACGCACCAGCTCTCCGCGCAGCCCATCCGCCGCAATCACTGCGCTCCCGTCGCTTGTGTAGGCCAGCGCGGACCAGTCCGCTCCCGCGGCGAAGGATTCTTCCTCTTCGCGGAAGCGCACGATGCGCCCGCTGGAGAGCAGCGCGGCCACCTCGCCGGCGTCATTCACGGCCAGCCCCGTCAACGCTCCCTCTGCCTCGAACCGCCGCAAGCGCGCCGGGGAGGTGCCCGTGGACCACACTTCGAGGACCGCACCGCCGCTAAACGCGACGTGCCCGCCGGAATGACTGAATGCCACTTGGCCGGGGGCATCCAACTCTGTTTCGAGCGCGCTCAGGCGGTTGCCTGCAGCCCACGATGCCAGCACCACTTGCCCTTCTTTGGTCACTCCCAGCGCCAACCGCGCGCCCGAATGTACATGAGCGCTCGCGAGCGAAGTGGAAAACTCAACGGCCTCGCCCAGACTGGCTGCGCCGGGAATTCCATCCGCCGTCCGTATGGACTGCGCCGCCTGGTCGAACACGTAACCCAGCACGGGGGATTCCAGCCGGGGACCGGAGGTCTCCGCCGCCCACAACGTCGCGGGCGCGAACAAGCAGCTCAGTAATTTTAGATGTCGCTTCATAGTGGTCCACAGGCCAGACCCATGAAGATGGATCTAGCGCTCAGGTACCTATCGGCAAGTCCGAGCCATCGGGATGTAGAGCTTTCGCCTTACGCGTTCTCTAAGCAATCCGCCCCCCAGGCTCCGTCCCGGTTTGCCCTGCCGCGGAAGATCGTGCGAGTCTGAATGCTCATGGTGCCTAACCCCGGCCGCGCGCGAATCTTCTTCGCCCTGTAACTGTGCGCGATTGTCTACCTGTCCCTTTACCCGGGGGAGTTCCTCCTCTACCCCAAGCAGCAGAGTCTGCTTTTGACCCCTCTTTCCGGCCGACGGAACGTGATGGACGCCGTGCTGAACGTTTTGTTCTACGTGCCTCTGGGAGCGGCTGGGCTCCTGTGCGCGCGCCGGCGATGGCTGGGGTGGATCTTCGCGGTTGCCTCGGGATGCTCTCTTTCCGGGGTCATCGAGTGGGTCCAGCTGTGGTCTGCGCAGCGGTACGGCACGTATACGGACCTGCTGGCGAATTCAGCCGGCGCGATGGCGGGTGCAACCCTGGCGGATCTGGCGTCGAGGCGAGGCTGGTTCGGGTTGTGGCACGGCCCAGATCCGCGCTGGCGCATTCGCCCCGCAGCTGCGCCGCTGCTAGGTGCGTGGATGCTGTGGCATACGTTTCCGTTCATTCCGTCGATCTCGCTGCCGCGGCTAACAGGTGTGGTGGACCTGGCCACGCCGTGGTCCTGGCTCACAATGGCGGAGTGCCTGATGGGCTTCGCGATGCTGCGGCTGGCCATGGGGCGCACCTATTGGCTGTGGGTGGCGTTTGCGGCACTTCCCGCGCAGGGTCTGCTGATGGACCGTTCGTTATCCCCGGCGGCACTCGCCGGCGCAGCCATCGGGTGGGTGGTGGCGGCTCGCGGGTTGTGGGCCAGAGTCCGCCCCGAACTGCTGCTGCCTGTGTGGCTTGCCGTCGAGGAGTTGCGGCCTTTTCGGCTGGCTCCGAATCACGCGTTCGCCTGGATTCCGTTCAGCGCCTGGTATGAGGCGCCTCCCGGCAGTTACTACGCGGTGGTGTTCGGGAAGTTGTTTCTGTATCTGGCCATGATCTGGAGCTTGCGCCGACGAGGCTCCGCGTGGGTGACGGCCGTGGCCGTTCCAGTGCTGATTGCCGCCGTGGGGGAATGGGCGCAGCAATACCTGGAAGCCCGTACACCGGATTCCACGGAAGTTGTGCTAGCGCTGGCCGCCGCAGCGCTACTGATGATCTTCGAGGAGCGTCACAGTTGAGTTAGCTCGGCATGCAGCGCAAGCAGCGCCAGGTCCAGCGAGCGGAGCACTTCCGCCACCGCCTCCAACTTGCCCGCTTTGCCCAACAGTTCAATCTGGTGGGCCGCATCCACAGCCGGCTTGGCCCCGAAATTCGCCACCGAGCCCTTGAGTCCGTGCGCCGCCTGCTCCACTTGCTTGGCATCGCCCTGCTCATGCGCCGCGCGCAGCTCCCCCATCAGCCGGGGACTCTCCTCCAGAAACAATTGCGCCAGCTCCCGCAGCAGCTCGGTATCGCTCCCGACGCGCGCCATCGCTACTTCGTGATCTAAGACCATGCGGACTTATCGGCAGACCCCGCCGGTTTTTGGAGTCACTTGTGATAAACTCCCCTATAGGGCGTGTTTTGCGCCCTCCCACGCCTCAGGGCCACCCTAGCTCAGTTGGTAGAGCGGCTGATTCGTAATCAGCAGGCCTCCGGTTCGATCCCGGAGGGTGGCTCCAGAATTTAAAGGACTTAGCCAGAAGTCCGATTCGGCCAAACACCTCACTTTAGTGGATTCTTTAACACTCGAATCCTGCCGGGCCTTTCAGCGAGTCCGGTAGGATGTGAGTAGTGGCTATGAAACGTGTCCAAGACTTTCACGGTGATGCTGTCAAGGGCGGAGTAAAACTAGACCAGTGGGGCGGAGAGAAAGTAGACCAGTCCACAGGGTGGATGGGCCTTAGTTTGAAGGATTTGCGAGGGTGGCGGGAGCGTAGGCCTGCGAACCGCCTTGCGGGGCGCGTTTAGGCCGGAGCG
>CANFEY010000021.1 GCA_947446025.1 Bryobacterales bacterium | reverse complement strand
GGCTCGCCCGGACAGGTTCGTCCGCAGGCCCCCTACTCCGCTGCCCCTTCCAAAGGAGGTCTGGATCAACAAACCACAAAGCTCAGACGAAAATACTCTCTAAACTCCATCCCGGAGTGTCTCAAAGTCGTTGACACGCACCGGCGGCACCAAGGCTGGATGTGAGACCAGCTGTCGCCGAGATCAAAACGAGATACACCACCGTTCGAGTGTTAAGGCTCAGGCCTAGTATGACTTCGCTCACCTCGACGGTTGGATAGATTCGCAGGAAGGTCCACGCAAGTATCAAGCCCCCGAGGCCACCCAAGCCAGCGAGCATAAGACCTTCCATCAGTAGCTGGCGATAAATCCGCCATCGACCGGAACCTAGGGCAAGGCGGACGGCGATTTCCCGCGAACGCGAGATAGCTTGTCCGACGAAGAGATTCGCCACGTTTGCGCAAACGATGACAAGCAAGAAAAGTACAGCGGCCCAGGTCATGCGATACAGACTGCGATTGCGCTGCCCGATATACCAGTCTTCAAATCCACTGAGAATAGGGCGGAGGTTCTTGTTTGTCGCGGGGTAGGCTTCCGACAGATGCGCTGCAATCGTATCGAGTTCTATCTGGGCGGTTTTCATGCTTACGCCTGGTTGAAGCCGTCCGATTGCGTAGCGCGCGTAAGCCGTTTGCCGGGCCAGCGCGGCAGGGCTCGGGATGAGAGGTGTCCAAAGGGACTGGCCCCACGGGAACGAGAATCCCTCCGGCATCACGCCAATCACCTTGGCTGCGCGTCCGCTGAGGACAACCTGTTGTCCAATGATGGCTGGATTGGCTCCGAAGCGGGACGACCAGATGTCGTGGCGGAGGATCAGGACGGGTTCAGCACCGGCGCGCTCGTCTTCGACGCTGAAGTCTCGACCAAGCAAAGGGCGAACACCGAGCATACCGAATGTGCCGCTACTTATTTCAGTGGTGAAGAGACTCTCCGGAGTGAGTCCGTTGCCTCCTAGCGTGTGGAAGACCCCGCGGACAAGTGCAACGCCCTGGAGCGACTTCGACTCCGATTGCCAGGCCCGAAAGTCCGGATAGTAGAGAGTTGAGTTGTTGGACCTGATTTGCACCAGACGGTCGCTCTCCTGGACATGTGTATATCCGCCAAAGAGCGCTGCATCGACCACGGTGAAGACAGCGCTGTTGACACCAATCCCGAGAGCGAGCATGCCAATCGCGATCACAGTAAAACTGGGAGCGCTGCGGAAGTGACGTACGGATTGGCGAAGGTCGGACAGCAGGCCGTCAAACACAGGCCCAAGAAACGAAAGCCTCGTGTCGCGGAGTTCTTCCTTGGCCAAGTCCACTGCACCGAAATCCTTGCGAGCCCGCTGGCGGGCTTCGTCGGGCGATAGGCCCTGGGCGATGTAGTCGGCGGTGGCTTGGTCGAGGTGGAACTGGAGTTCCTTGTTCATACCCTCTTCGAACGGATCGCCCATTAGGCCTCTCCTTCTTTGGGAAGTTCGCTAGCCAGGATCAGGTCGATTGCACTGCGGAGGCGCTGCCAGCTTGCGGTCTCTGATTCCAAAGCCTTCCGGCCCGGCTTGGTGAGCCGATAGTACTTGGCTTCCTTGCCGGATTCGGCGGTCTTCCAATCCGCCGTAAGCAGGCCGCGCTGCTCCATTCGATATAACGCCGGGTAGAGCGAGCCTTGACGAATTTGCATGGCCTCACCCGACATCTGTTCGATGCGGCGGACAATACCGTATCCGTGCAGCGGTTCAAGCGCCAGGACGCGCAGAATGAGGAGGTCGAGGGTGCCCTGCAGCAGAACCGCGTCTCGGGGCGAAGCCGGATCATAGTGTCTAGGCATGCTAGGCATAGACTACTCCGGACATGCCTAGGATGTCAAGGCAGTAAGCAACGATCCATCTGGCTTTGGGGAGCGCGCTTGAGTGGGATGAATTGAAGTGTCTGTAGCGCGTATCAGTTGCCCGTCGGCGTGTGCTCGATATAGTCGATGACCACAACCTCTGAGGGAATCCGGGCACGCTCGATGGTAAGTCCAAGCGGCACGACGGCTTCCTGCATGCGGGCCAGGGCATCGGAATCGTCGAGCGGGTCGCGGGTGACGCCGCCTCTGCCGCCTATGCCAGCGAAGATAAGTTCGGGGTTCAGTGCGATTTCGTACTTGCCCGTGAGGCCGGTCTGATCGATGAGAGGGTCTCGCAGGCCGGCGAAACTGGCGGAGGCACCGATGGATTCCACGCGCGAACCCCTGGGCGCATCCGGCGGAAGTTCCCTCAGCTTGTGCCCTCCTTTGGCGACGCGCAGCACGAAGACTGGCATCTGCCGGGTCTCGGTGTGCATGCGGACGCCGAACCGTTCGACCAGCAGCGCGCGGAGCATCTCGGGGACCTGCGCGGGCGTCGCGCCTTCTGGCATCTTGGCGCTGATGTCGAATTTCGCCTTGGTGATCCAATCCTCGCCGAACACGTAGATGGGACGGACGCGGTAGGCTTGGCCGAGGGCGTAGCGAATGTCGAAATCGCGGATGTCGACGCGGTCGCCGTTGATTCTGAGGCCGGACTGCCGCGTGGGAGACGCAACCACGCCGGGTTCAGAGGGTTTGATAGTTGCGACTTCGAACGCGATGGGCGCAGTCTGGGCGTGAGCCAAATGACAAAACGCGGCGAGGAGGGCGGCAGCCTTCATAAAAAGTCTGACGCACTGCCCCGCCGCGGCGTTGAAGGAATTAGAAGGTAATCTTGCCGGCCAGTTGGAGAATGCGCGGGTCGGACGTGGTGCCGGTGACCGTGCCGAAGTTGGCCACGGGCGTCAGCACCCGAGACGTCGCGTTGAACGTATACGCCGCCCGGTTCAGGGCGTTGAAGTTGGCGCGGTTGGTGACGTTGAACGCCTCGAAGATGATGCGGAGCTTGACGCGTTCGCCCTTCAGTGCGATGTCGCGGGTGAAGCGCACGTCGGCGGTCATGAACGCCGGGGCTCCCAGGGTGTTGCGGTTGATGGCCGGGGGACGGTCGGTGGCGGTGTTGCCGTCGTTGTTCGGATCGCTGCCGACGGTGGCGGTGAACAGGCGGCCGCTTTGCACGTTGGAGATGATGGAGAGCTGGTAGCCGCGCAGCAGGTTGCGCGCGACGACGTTGCTCAGCGACCGGGCGTAGTCGATGTCCCAGATGCCGGAGAAGACGAACTTGTTGGTGATGTCGGCGTTGCCGCGGCCGCGCTCGAAGTTGGCGTTCAAGGTGTCCTGCGCGTTCTTGCCGTCATCCACGCCGACCACGACCGAGGTGAAGTCGGGGTTGGAATCGATGACCTTCGAGTACGTGTAGGAGGTCAGGAACTGGAAGCTGTTCGCGAAGCGCTTGGTGATCTGGACGAAGCCGCCGTGGTAGTAAGAATCGGCGCCGCTGTCGAAGAGGCTGATGCGTCCGAACCCGGTGTTGGGGCGCCCGTTGTAGCGCAGAATGGTCGCGCTGCCGCCGGTGGAGTAGGTCAGCGTGGTGGGCTCGGCCGGGAAGCGGTTGACGTCGCGGGTGCGGCTCAGGTGCTGGCCGCGCACGCCCAGGTAGCCGATGGTCAGCGCGTAATCGTTGCCCAAGCCCTGTTCCAGGTTGAGGCTGAACTGATGGGTAAGCGGCTGCACGTAGTCTTTCGCGAAGACGTAGATGTCGGGAGTGCGGCTCACAGTGGGCGGAGCGGCGAGGATGCTGGGGTAGGTGGGGAAGCCGCTGGTCAGCGTGTAGGTCTACGCCTGGATGCCGTTTTGCGACATCGCGGTGCCGGTCATGATGGACGGCGTGCGTCCGTAATACATGCCCCAGCCGCCGCGGATCAGGGTAGTGCCGCTGCGGTTGACCTTGTAGGCGAAACCGAAGCGCGGACCCCAGTTGTTGCGGTCGCGATTGATGCGGCTGGTGTCGAGTCCGCCTGCGAGCAGCGCGGCGTTCGGATTCTGCACCTTGGGTTGCGCGTAGGCGAATAGGTCATAGCGGACGCCGTAGTTCAACGTCAGGCGGTCAGTGGCGCGCCAGGAGTCCTGCAGGTAGAGTGCGGATTCGGTGACGTTCGGTTTCGTGAGCGCGCCATCGGTGTTGGCTCCTGCGAAGCCCTGCGTGAAGCTGGCCGGGGTCTTGTTAAAGAAATCGGCATAGCTGTTGAACGTGTACGTTCCGCTGAAGTTGCCGGGGAAGAAATTGTCGATGCGCTGGCTGATGATGTCCACGCCGAACTTCATGGTGTGGTTGCCCTTCACGATGGAGAGCGCTTCGGCCCACTGAATCGTTTTCGCGTTGGTGTAGCGCGGGCTGAAGGCGTTGCGGCCGATGCTCATGACGTTCTGGCCGCCCTGGCGGATGATGGCTTCAGGCGCGGTGCTGTTGGCCTGGCCCGGTTGATCGTCCTTGGTGTAGGTGAGGCGGGAATCCAGGACCACGGTCGGCGAAAGCGTCCAGGAGTGATTGCCGGAGAGGTTGTCGGTGGATACCTTGCTATTGCCTGTGTGCTCCAGCGCGCTCTGCGCGCCACTATTCTCGAAGTTGACGCCGTTGAAGCGATTGCTGTTGTAGCGGATGCCAAAGCGCTGGTTGCTGCTGATGTTGTAATCGCCCTTGAGCAGGTAGACGTTGTTGTCCAGCTTGCGAGGATACTGGCCGACGTAGCCCCGGAGGATCTGCAGCGCTGCTTGCGAGGCGGCGTCGGCGGGGGCGGCACCACCGGCTAGCACGGTGGTGATGGCTTCGTTATTGCGCTGGCCGTCGTAATCGAAGAAGAAGAACAGCTTGTCCTTGACCACCGGGCCGCCGATGTTGCCGCCGAATTGGTTGAAGTGATAGTTGCCTTTGCGTGCGCTGTTGCAATTGTTGATGAAGGTGTTGGCATTCAGGCCGCGGTCGCGGAAGAACTCGAAGACGGTACCGTGGAAGGCGTTGGTGCCGCTCTTGGTGATCACGTTGACCACGCCGCCGCCCGCGCGGCCGATTTCCGGGGCGAAGGTGTTGGTGGAGACCTGAAACTCCTGCACCACATCCTGGCTGAAGCTATAGGGGCTGCGGCCGGAGCCGGCGCGACCGGTGGACTGGCCGAAGAATACGTTATTGGAGTCCGTGCCGTCGACGGTGAGGCTGTTCATGGTGCCGCGCTGCCCGCCGAACGTCAGGTCGCCGCCGCGGGTGGGGTCCTTCACAACGCCGGGGGTGAGGGCGGTGAAGTCCAGGAAGTTACGGCCGTTGATGGGCAGGTCGGATACGGACCGCGCGTTGATAACGGTGGAAGTCTGCGAGCGTGAGGTTTCGACCAGGGGAGCGTCCTCAGTCACGGTGATGGTCTCAGTGGGCGTGCCAACTTGCAGCGCGATGTCGAGCGACACCGTGGCACCAACGTTCAGTGTTAGTCCGGTGCGCTTGGCTGTTTTGAATCCTGGCGCTTCCACGCTCAAGTCATAGACGCCGGGAGGCAATGAGGCGAGGCTATAAAATCCGTCATCGGTGGTCTGGGTTTCGCGAACAGCGTTGGTGGCCGTTTGCGTGGCCGCGATTTTCGCGTTCGCTATGACCGCGCCAGAGGGGTCTGCGACGACGCCGCTCAACGATGCTCCGCCAAATTGCGATTGGCCGAAAGACAGTGTTGCGAACAAGAATAATAGAAAGGCACCAAAACGATTTCTCATACACATTAAGATACGAAGCAGCCTTTTCAATTGGATGAATGTCCGGCTACAGTTCGCCGCAGGCCGGGCAAACAAAATACACTAAGACAAGTGCTTCCCGTATCCCAACAACTCGACTACTTACGCAAAGGCTTCGTGGATATTATCCGCGAAGAGGACTTGAAGACTCGCCTGGAGGAATGCGTCAAGGCTGGCCGCCCGCTGCGCGTGAAGGCGGGGTTTGACCCTACCGCTCCCGACTTGCACGTGGGCCACACCGTGCTGATCCGCAAGATGAAGCACTTTCAGGATCTGGGGCACACCGCGATTTTCCTCATCGGCGATGGCACAGCGATGATCGGCGACCCGAGCGGGCGCAATGCGACGCGGCCTCCGATGACGCGAGAGCAGATCGTTGAGAATGCCGAGACTTATAAGAAGCAGGTCTTCAAGATTCTGGATCCGGCCAAGACCGAAATCCGCTACAACAGCGAATGGTTGGAGCAGCTCGGCTTTGAAGGGATGATCCGGTTGGCGGGGAAGTACACGGTGGCTCGCATTTTGGAACGCGACGACTTCACCAAGCGGCTGAAGGACGGCGTGCCGATTTCGATGCATGAGATTTTGTACCCGCTGGTGCAGGGCTACGACTCGGTGATGCTCAAGTGCGACGTCGAGTTAGGCGGCACCGATCAGCGGTTCAACCTTCTCGTTGGGCGCGAATTGCAGAAGGACGCGGGGCAGCCGCCGCAGATCGTCGCGACGGTGCCTCTGCTTGAAGGCACCGACGGCGTGGAGAAGATGTCGAAGTCCAAGGGCAACTACATCGGGATTACGGAGCCGGCGAAGGTGATGTTCCGCAAAGTCATGTCGGTCAATGACACGCTGATGTGGCGATATTGGGAGCTGCTGACGGATGCGACGGTCCCCGAGATCGCGGCGATGAAAGCTCGCGAGCCGATGGCGGTGAAGAAGGAACTCGCCGGCCGCATCGTTACGGACTTCCACTCGGCTGCGGACGCGGCGCAGGCCGCCGAAGATTTCGCGCGCGAGGTGCAGCAGGGCGGTGTGCCGTCGGATATCGTGACTGTGGCCGCACCGGCTGAGGCTCGGACGGCGGCGGGACTGCACGTGCCGAAGTTGCTGGTCGCGGTGGGGCTGGCTCCGTCGCGTACAGAGGCGGACCGGCTGGTAAAGTCGGGTGCCGTGGAAATCGACGGCGCGCGGTGGACCGATCTGTCGCATCCGGGCGGCGCGGTGCTCACGATCCGGGCGGGCAAGAAGTGGAAACGCGTCGAGACGTAGAGATCGGGAGTTGTGGTGTCTGACACCGATCTTTTTACAGGTGCCGCTTCAGGAAGCTGATGATGTGGAAGCCGGCCATGAACTTGAAGGGCGTTTCGCCTAGCGTATAGTGGCCGCAGGGGAGGACCACGGCTTTGTGCCAGAAGCCTAGCTCGCGGGCCTTCTGCACTAACTGCTCAGAGAAGCGCACCGGGAACGTCGTATCGTACTTCGCGTACATGAACAGCGGCTTCTTGCCGCCCTTAGCGTAGCGCTCAATGTAGTACGGCGGGCTGATGCATTTCCAGGAATCCCGCAGCTGGTCGAGCGTTACTGCGGTTTCGAGGCTGGTCTTGATGTGCTGCGTGGAGAGGCCCTCCCACACCACATCGGCGAAGTAGGTGGAGCAGTGATTGAACACATTCACCTTCAAGCGCGGATCATGCGTGCTGGCCAGGAACGCGTAGCAGGAACCCAGGCTGGTGCCCACCAGGCCGATGCTCTCAAAGCCCTGTTGCTCCAGCCAATCGGCGGCGCTGCGCACGTCGATGACCGCCTGGCGGGTGGCATGGATGGTGCGGGCGACGTTTGAGGACACGGCGTAGTCGGCGCGTTGCAGCTCCGGCGGCATGCGGTAGTCGTGATAGGGAAGGCTCAGGCGCAGCGCGCTGGTCCCGAACTTGGCGATGCCGGCGCACAAGGCTCCGTGCTGATTGAGCGATGCGTTCCAGTGCGGCAGCACGATGACCGCGGTTTTGCGCCTGCCGGGCTTGTGCTCGGCTGGGAACCACACGCCGTGTACCCGGTCATTCTCCGGGTAGGGGCTCGGCGCCGCGGTGGTAAAGCGCAGGATGTTGCCCGTCAGCGTGTAGTCGCTGGGAGTTGTGTAGCGGAAGAACTCGTCCGTATCGGCAAGCGCGGCCAGGCTGAAGTCGCGCAGGTATTCGTGCGGCGCGTGCCCGTTCGGCGTGGGGGCGCAGGGAAGATCCCGCGCCCACTCCAAGCCCCAGTCGAACGGCCGCACCACCCGATTGGTGGAGACCGACATCAATCGATTTTCCCAGTCGTACATCCACCGGGCGTAGGGATTTTGCATGCTCTACTTGAGTGCCACCGTTGTGATGAGGTCGTTGGGGACCGTCAGCTGGCGGTCGACGCCCGGATTGGCCGTGCCACCGATGTTGCTGGGAACGTCGCGCATCTGCACCAGAATCGGAACCTTGGGTCCGGGTAAAGGAGCGAACGGCTCACCGTTCTTCGGCATGCGAATGTTAATCTGCCACAGGCCGGGGAACTCCGGCGATAAGCCCGAGTACAGGATCTTCTCCGGCGGAACACGATAGGCACCGATGGTGATCACCGGGTTCACGTCCGTGGGCACGGCGCGTCCGGCTGCTTCGCCATCCGGGGGAGCGTTGTCGAGGCGGCCGAAGCCGGTCATCCACAGCGTCAGCAGTTGGTCCTGGCCAATGCGATTGCTGGCGCTGTTCGGCGTGCCGTCTTCATTGGTGGCGGCGATCTGTTGGGTGCCTTGCTGGTTGGCGGTGAAGAAGCCGGGGGCAGCGGTGCCCATGGTGAAATTCCCGGCAGCGATGATTTCACCGGTGGCGGGGCGTCTTACCAGATACTCAACATCCCCGGCAGTGGGGGCGTTGTTGGGAACCAGGAAATAGATCGCATTGGCCAACACGCTGGTGATGGGAGCGGGCGTGCCGTTCACCAGCACTTCCAATCCAGCCAGCGTTTTCGGGCAGGGCGGAACCGCGCTGGCAGGAGTGAAGTCAAAGCCTTTGCCCAGGCGGTAAAGAATCGTGTACATGTTAGGTGTCAGGGTGGAACCTAACAATGATCCGGACGCATAGGTAGCGGCGTGCTGATAGATGGCGCGCGCATAGTAGAACGTCATGCGGTTTGCCGCTTCGGCGGCAATGATGTTGTCGAAGGCGTCCAGCGCAATGCCGATGGGGCCTGCCGAGCCTAGCGTCGCGGTGGCTCCCGGCGTCTTCTGGCCGATGACCATGTCCGGGTTGACTAGCTCACCCTGCTGCTCCATGGGGCGCGGAAAACGCAAAATCCGGTTGTTGCCCGCGTCCATGACGTACAGGTTGCCGTTGGAATCCACGGCCAGACCGTTGGGGAACACCATGCCGGAGGAGACCAGGGCGGGCGGTGCTGTGCCGGGTCCGCCGGGATACGCGGAGAAAAAATCACGCTGCCCAATCACGCGGTCGGCTGGATTTCCCCGAGTGAGCGAACCCGGGTTCTTCCAGGCCAGCACCCGGTGATTGGCCGTATCCGCCACATAGACCACCGGGGTCGCAGACGTGGTATCAAACGCAATCGCGGTGGGGCCGCTGAGTTCGTTGCCCTCCAGAAGGTTCGGAGTCTGGGTCTGGAGGCCTAGAGTCATCTTAGTCTGGCCGAAGGCCCGCGAGGGCAAGGGATTGATGGTGGGCGAAACCTGCGCGCCGATGGGGAGACACACCAAGCTCAGAGCTAGCAATATACGTGTAAAAGTCATGGTCGAGACACTCATTCCTGGGGTTGTAACAGGCGCGACGCGGGATGCCGCCTGATGTTTTGAAGATAGCACAGGCACCCCCTACTATCGTCAACGTTGTACCATCCAAATAGTGGAGCGGAGGGTATGGAACATTCGACCGCTTTCTCCGTCTAACAATGTATGAGGTACTGGGGCTACTTGGCGGCAAAGTTGGCCGGCGCGGGATTGATGCTGTGCGGCATCGCCGCGGCGGTGCTTGCCGTCTTGCCGCGCCCGGCACCGATCCGCGGCTTGGTGGACGATCCTTTCGGCCACAGCCTGGGATACACCGTCGGCATCATGTTCTACACCGTGGCCAGCGCGATGGTGCTGTTGCTCATCGTGTGGGACCACCGGTACCGCTGCCGGACCTGCATGCGGCGCTTGCGCATGCCGCTGGCGACAGGATCCTGGACACAGGTGCTGCTGAGCCGTCCGCGAACCGAATACATTTGCCCCTACGGGCACGGTACTCTAAAGGTAGAAGAACTGCAGATCACCGGCCATGCCGAGCCCGACTGGCAAGCCAATGAAGATATGTGGAAAGAGCTTCTGAAGAAGTAGACCGTGCCTGTAAAACTTCGCGTCTCTAAGAGTTCGAGATTGGCCAAGCTTGTCGCCACGCCGTGGCGACGCGCCATTTTGGGTACGGGCCTATTGCTGTTCCTGGTCGGTGCCGGCACGTTCATTTACTACTACAACCTGTACGCGAACATGATTCACGCCAAGTTGGAGGCGGGTCCGTTCGCGGATATGAGCGTGTTGTACGCAGCGCCTCGCCCGGTGCTGAAGGGCGAAACGATTACTCCTGTAGAGATCGCGGCGTACTTGCGCAGGGCGGGGTATTCGGAAAATAGCAACCGTAGCAGCGTGGGCTGGTACCGGCTGCGGCCCGATGGCATTGAGATCAATCCGGGCCCGGATGCGTTCGACAATGAAGGCGCGGTGATCAAGGTGGCGGACGGCGTGGTCACCGAGATCATCTCCCAGCACGACAACCGCAAGCGCACGCAATTCCTGCTGGAGCCGGAAGCCATCAGCAACCTCTTCGACAAGCAGCGGCAGAAGCGGCGCATCGTGCGCTACGCGGACATTCCGCAGGTGATGGTGGACGCGGCGCTCTCGGCCGAGGATAAGAATTTCTTCAACCACCCCGGTTTTGACGCGTTCGGTATTTTGCGCGCGGCGTACAGGGACATCGTGGAAGGCAAGCGGCAGGGCGCATCGACGATTACCCAGCAGCTGGCGCGCACCTTGTGGCTGGACCACAAGGCCGCAGGCTGGCGGCGCAAGCTGCCGGAGACGCTGATCACGCTGCATCTGGAGCAGAAGCTCGATAAGAAAGAGATCTTCGAGTATTACGCGAATTCCATCGATATCGGCCATCAGAGCAGCTTCTGGGTGCGCGGTTATGCGCAGGGCGCGCAGGCTTACTTCGGCAAGGACCTGGGGCAGATTCAGCTTCCCGAAGCCGCGATGCTGGCCGGTCTGGCCAAGGGGCCGTCGAATTACGATCCGTTCCGCCATCCGGAAGCGGCGTTGACGCGGCGCAACATCGTGCTGAAGGCCATGCGCGAGAATGACAAGATCACCGATGCGCAGTTGAAGACGGCGATGGAGAGCCCTCTGGGCGTCATCTCAGAAGCCGTGGAGAGCAGCGACGCGCCGTACTTCGTGGACCTGCTGACCAAGACGCTGGAATCCCAGTTCAAGGAATTGAGCTTCCGTACTTCCGCACATAAAATCTACACTTCGCTGGATCTGGAATTGCAGCGGGATCTGGTGGAAGCGGTTCGCAAGGGCATGCCCCTGGTGCATGCGCAGTGGCTGAAGCGCAACAAGAATTATGGGACCGCGAAATTCCCCAAGGCGCAGGTGGCGGCCGTCGCCTTGGATGCGGAGACCGGAGAGATCCTGGCACTGGTGGGTGGAAGCAGTTACGGGGAATCGCAGCTCAATCGCGTGCTGGCGATGCGCCAACCCGGATCGTCTTTCAAGCCCATCGTCTACGCGGCGGCGATGGCGTCGGCGCTGGATTCCTCCAGTCCCAACGTGTTGACGCCCGCCTCCATCGTGCAGGACGAGGAGACAACGTTCTGGTTCGATGACAAACCGTATGAGCCTGGTGATCACGGCAAACCCATGGGGCCAGTGACGTTGCGCTACGCGCTGGCGCACTCGCTCAATATTCCAGCGGTGAAGATCGCGGAGATGGTGGGGTATGACAAGGTGGTGGAAACGGCCGTGGCGATGGGCTTGAACAAGAGCATCAAGGCGACGCCTTCCATCGCGCTGGGCACCTATGAAGTGACGCCGCTGGAAATCGCCGGGGCGTATACGGCTTTCGCCAATCAAGGCCAGCTGATCCGTCCCGGCATGATCAAGGCAATTCGGGGTGTGGATGGAAAGCGCCTTTTTCAGTCGAAACTCGAAAAGAAGGATGCCATCGATCCCCGCGCGGCGTACCTCACCTACAGCATGATGCAGGAAGTGCTGCGCTCCGGCACCGGCGCGGGTGTCGGGCAGTACGGTTTCCATCTCCCCGCCGCGGGCAAGACCGGCACCTCGCGCGACGGCTGGTTCGTAGGCTTCACCAACCGCATCATCACCGCCGTCTGGGTCGGCTTCGATGACAACCGCGACTTCATCCTGGAAGGCGCACGCAGCGCGCTGCCCATCTGGGGCGAATTCATGGCCCACGCCCACAAGCATCGCGAGTACAGCAACGTCCACACGCTGGAAGCCCCCGACGGCATCGTGACCGTGGAGGTCGACGCCGAAACCGGCGAACTCGCCACCGCCGCCTGCCCCAAGGTCCGCACGGAAGTCTTCATCTCCGGCACCCAACCCATCCACGCCTGCAGCCGCCACGGCCGCGGCGGCCAGACGCTAGTCTCCGCCTTCGACGCCCCGGAACCGGTCACGCTGGCCAAGGCCGACGAACCGGAGGCGGCTAAGGCCCGTCCAAGGGCGCGCGCGAAGGCTCCCAAGGTCATTCCGATCACGCCTGCGGCGAAGGAAGAGCCCAAACAACAGAAAGGTTTCTGGGACAAGGTGAAGGGGCTGTTCCAGTAATGCCGATGGTACAGTAGTAACTGAAGCGGAGAAACGATCCATGACTTCTCTCGTCCTCCTATTGCTCGCCTTCCAGGAACCTGCCGCGACGCCGCAGTCGCCGCGTGCCGTCGCGGAGAAAAATCCTAACCTTACCAATGAGGTCCGGGGCGATATCATGATGGCGCGGAAGATGTACCGCGATGCCATCGACTTCTACAAGCCGACATCCAACAAGAGCGCGGTGATGGCCAACAAAACCGGCATCGCCTACCACCAGATGGGCGACGTGGGCAACGCCAAGAAATACTACGAGCGTGCCATCAAGCTCGATAAAACCTACCCTGAGGCCCACAACAATCTGGGCACCGTCCACTACGCCAACAAATCCTACGGCAACGCCATCAAGAGCTATGAGCGCGCGCTCGCCCTCACCCCGCAGGCGGCGGCGGTGTGGACCAATCTAGGCACTGCCTACTTCGCGCGCAAGCGCTACAACGAGGCGCTGCGCGCGTATCAAACCGCGATGCAGATCGACCCGGACGTATTCGAGCGGCGCGGCTCCAACGGCGTCATGCTCCAGGAGCGGTCCGTCGAAGAAAAAGCCATGTTCTACTTCACGCTGGCCAAGAGTTACGCCCAGGCCGGCGACGAAGAGCGCATGCTGCGTTACGTGCGCTTTGCCCTCGAAAGTGGTTTCAAGGAGCGCAACCGGTTCCTGGAGGAACCCGAGTTCGCCCCGTTCAAGGAAAGCGTCGCGCTGAAGGAACTTCTGGCCACGGAGCAGCACGTCCTCTGAAGCCCTTCTCCGCTAGCCTGATGCTTGTGGCGCTGACGGCGTGCGCGCCGTCGGGTCCGCCCAGAACCGTGGAGCGGGTCGCGTTTCTATCCCTCGACAATCTCTCTGGAGACGACTCGCTCGCCTGGATGGGCGAGGCGGTGCCGAACATCGCTGCCGCGCAACTGGCCGGGGTAGGGAAGATTCTGCCGCTGCGGGCCGACAGTTCGCGGGAAGCCGCGGTGGTGGCGGCCACCCAAATGGTCCATGGCTACTTTGACCGGCGCGGGGGGAAGCTCCACTTTGAGTTTTCCGTGGAGGATGCGGATACCCATGTCATACGGCCGCTGGCTCTGGATGGGGACGCGCTGCATGCGGCGGACGGAATCGCCAGGGCGCTGGATGCTTCCGCCAAGCCGTTCTCAACGGCCAGTCCGCAGGCGGTGGAGGCTTGGGGAAAGCGCAACTTTGAGCAGGCGGTGCAGCTGGACCCGGACTTCGGCGTTGCGTGGCGGGATTTGGTGCAGTCGCGGGCGGCAGATCAAGCGGCTGCTTCGGAATCCGCTGGCCGGGCTCTGGCCCGCACCACACTGCGGTCGGGGCTGGAGCGCGCTCAGATCGCTTTGCTCGACGGCCAACTGCGTGCCGATGCGGTAGCTGCCTCCAAGGCGCGGGGGGAATTGGTCCGGCTGGTCCCCAACGACACTGCTATGTTGCGCAGGTTTGCCGATGAGGAGACGACGGCTCGGAATTTTGCCCAATCCGTGCAGTTCTACCAGGCACTGATGCCGCTGGAGACGGGCGACCCTTCGGTAGGCAACCTGCTCGGCTACGCCCAGTTCTTCGGCGGCGATTTGGCGGGAGCCAGGAAATCCTTCGAGGCCTACGGCCGGCTCCCAGGACAGGCGGCGAATGCGCTGGATTCGGAGGGCGAGGTGCTCTTTATGGCGGGCCGGTTCGCCGAGGCCGAACAGAGGTTCCTGAGCGCCCACGCGGCAAACCCGGCCATGCTCGGCGGAGCGGACTTGCTGAAGGCGGCGTTTGCGCATTGGCTGGGTGGGGACTTGCCGGGGGCGGACAAAATCTTTGACCAGTACATCATGTTCAGATTGCAAAATGCTGATTCACTTGGGTTGTGGAGGCGGGCGATCTGGGGTTTTGCGACCGGCCGGGAGGCGAATGCGATCGATCTGCTGAAGCAAGTTACGGGGTCGGCGGCGGCCATGGCACAAGCGCAGCTTCAGGTGCTGAACAATCGGGCAGCGGTGGTGGCGAAGCTGACGGAAGACTTGCCTGGGTTGGAGAGGGCGTATCGAAGTACGCCGCCGAGTGCCGATGGCATGGTCCGGGTGCTGTACGCGAAGGCTCTGCTGAAGGCGGGACGGAAGGCGGAGGCGGAGAATCTGGTTGTCTTGTGGCCGCTGCCGGAGTCGGGAGAGGCGTCGCTACAGCCGCTGCTGTATTCAGTGTATCTTGAACTTAAGAAAGACCTGGCTAAATAGCAGAAAGGGGAGCGGTTGCCCGCTCCCCATCTGGTTTGTTGGTTGGTTGCTGACTACGCGGCTGCGGCGGCCATCACGGAAGCGACCTTCGAGAAGATGGTCGAGATGCTGGTGGCCACACCGGGCATGATAGCGCCGGCGGCGACGGCGACGAAACCCGCCATCAACGCGTATTCGATAAGGTCCTGACCACTCTGGTCTTTCCAAATCTTCAACTTCAGGATCAAATTTTTCATTTTGTTTTCTCTCCGTTTTGCGACATCCTTGTCGACAAATCCAGAATAATCCGAGTTGCGCTTCGGGGAAATTAGCAAGATCCGTAAGGTGGGGAGTTAATGGGCCTCAGTACGGAGGCTGTGGATGGGGCAAAGGGCCTTAGTACTAGCTGTGGGAGGGATTCAAAAGGCAGGGTTTATACGCAGAAAAGGGGAGCGGTTGCCCGCTCCCCTTTCCGGTTTGGTTTGGTTGCTGACTACGCGGCGGCGGCGGCCATCACGGACGCGACCTTCGAGAAGATCGTCGAGATGCTGGTGGCCACGCCGGGCATGATGGCGCCGGCGGCGACGGCTACGAAGCCGGCCATCAACGCGTATTCGATAAGGTCCTGACCGCTCTGGTCTTTCCAAATCTTCAACTTCAGGATCAAATTTTTCATTTTGTTTTCTCTCTCTCCCTTTTTGCTGTTCGACATCCCTGCCGACATGATCAGATTACTGCGAGCGGGCGTTCATAGGAATCAGCAGGAGTTCCTAGGAAGAGTCCGAATTGCCCTCAGGAAAGGGCCCAAATCGGAGGCCAATCACCTTAGTACCTTGTTGTCCCTCGGGTGGTAGTCCGGCAAGGGTGTTGAATCTCCCTTGTTTTCAGCAGTTACGGGCAAGCAGCAAAAACCCCTACCCGCGACTGCGGTCTTCGCCGGAGGGCTTTTGGAACCGGGAACCCGTATGCTCGAAGCATGCACTTGCTGCTCGGTTTGCTGCTGGCGGTCACGATCAAAGACGGTGGGGCGGCGCTACGGAGCGCCTGCGACGCCGATTCCGCGGCGTTGGCGCAACTTTCTGCTGGCAGCGAGGTCACCATCCGTTATTCCTTATCGGGTCAGAGTGTCCCTTGTTATAAGGTGGTGGCGAACATTGACGGCGTGAGCCGGGAGGGGTACCTGGCGGCGAGCTCGATTGTGGACTTGTCTTCCTTTGAGGCGGCGCGCAAGCAGGGCGCGGTGTTGGGTACTAAGGAAGTGCTGGCGGCTGTCACTCCGCCGGCGGCTTCGGCGCTGAAGACGGGGACGGGTCCGTTGGCCGATCGCGCGGCGGGTCTGATCGAGGCGAGCCAGCCGGCTCAGGCCTTGGCGTTGCTGGAGCCGGAGCTGAAGAAGCGGTCTGATCCGGGGTTGCTGGCCTTGGCGGGGGCGGCGGCCTGGCGGGCGGATGATCCGCAGCAGGCTCTGGAGCTGTGGCGTAAGTCGTTGGCGATTCAGCCCAATCCCCAGGTGAAGGAACTCTATGACCGGGTGGAGCGCGAGACCAAGGGCGACCAGAGCAATCAGCGATTGGTGGGAACGCGGGTGCTGTTGCGCTACGAGGGCCCGGCGATTTCGGTGGAGACGGCTCGGGAGATGGCGCAGGTGGTGGACCAGGAGTTCGCGCGGATTTCGGCGCAGCTTGGTTGCACGACGGCGGAACGGATTGTGACGATCGCGCAGAGCCGGGACGCATATAAGAAGACCACGGCGGCGGCGGAGTGGAGCGCGGGTCAGTATGACGGGCGAATCCGGGTGCCGGTGTTCGACCGCGGTTCGTTGGACGCCGATACGCGACGGACGCTGTCGCATGAGACCACGCACGCGTGTTTGTCGATGCTCGGGCGGTGGCCGGCTTGGCTGCAGGAAGGCGTGGCGCAGTACATGTCTGGGCAGACGCTTTCGGCGGGGGAGCGGGATCAGATCGCGCAGATGGGGCGGGCGAAGACGCTGCCGAGTTTGACGCGGTTGGGCGGGGATTGGTCGGGGCTGGACGCGACGACGGCTCGGATGGCGTACGCGATTGCGCTGCGGGCGGTGGAGGTCTTCAATCAGGACTTCGGCGGGTACGGGCTGCGGAACTTGTTGCGGAATCCGGAGAAGCTGGCGGGGTACACGGGGGAGCTGGACCGGCGGTTGGGGTTGTGACTCTCTGCTCAGGTACTCTTTACGAAGGCCAGTCGCGCTCGACCAGAGGAAGACCAATGTCTCCAGGTGCGCTACTTCCTTCCCATATCAAGTGCCCCTGGAACTCCGAATCATTGATTCCTGATACAGAACTGCCCACCATGGCGAGGGTATTGATAACGGCGTGAATTCATCGACCCCTCCGACCATGGAATAGATGTCATGTTGGTCACCCTTGATCTCGTGTTCACAACTGAAGTAGCCCGACGCGTCCCGCGTTGGGAGACCCAGCGAAACCGTGAGTGTCGGACGGTGGGGGGAACGTCAAGGGCCAAGTCGTACACTCGCTGCGCGAACGAAGGACCATCCATGACCCTATCTTACGTGACTCATCGAGCCAGGCAACTGGTGGCAATATGGAACGGAAGCGGAACGGGACGTGGTTGGCCCGCCAGAGAGTATAGCGGCCGCCGAAGCAGTAAACTGGAGTCATGTCCGCACATGCGCAAGCTTGGTTGAGTCCTGAGGAGTACCTTGCGATGGAACGGGCCGCGGAGTTTCGCAGCGAGTATTTTGATGGCGTGATGTACTCCATGGCTGGTGGTTCCCACGTGCATAGCCACATCATGGGCAACCTTGCACGCGAGTTCGGCATCGCTCTGAAGAAGCGCGCTTGCCTGGTGATGCCTGCCGATGCTCGGGTGCGGGTGGGCAAGGGAATACTGTACTGCTACCCGGACTTGGTGATCGCCTGTGAGCCGCGCGAGTATGCCGCTGAGGACAAAGACACGCTGGTGAATCCCACTTTGCTGGTCGAGGTTCTTTCGCCGTCCACCGAGCTTTCTGATCGCGCGACGAAGGCGTTGCACTATCGGGGCATTGCGTCCTTGCAGGCTTACGTATTCGTCTCACAGAGTGAGCCGCACGTGGAGATCTATCATCGCAACGCGGCGGGCGAATGGGTGGTCACGGATGTGGATGGGCTCGACGCAGCGTGCCGGTTCGAGGGGTTGGCGGGCGCGCCGATTTCGATTCCGATGGCGGAGATCTACGACAAGGTCGAGTTTTAGCTCATTTCGCTGGTGCCGGCGTGGGCGGTGGAGCCAACTCCGCAGGCAGGGGGAAGTTGCCGTCGTAGGGGGGCCAGTTGGGGACGGGCTTGTCGGGTGTGGGGTAGAACATAGCCGAGTAGATGTTTCGAATCTTGTTGTTGTCGATGACGAACCATTCGGCGAAGGAGTTACGCCTCGTTGTGGTGCCGGGTTTGCGGAGGAAGACGGCTAGGGCTAGGGTCACTTGGGCTTCCTCATCGATGACGGGGTAGCGGCGGGCGGCTACGATGGAGACGTTCAGGTTGGCGAGGCCGGAGGCGCAATCGTTGGGGCCGGTGGCCATGCCTCGGCCGTTTTCGATGCGAGTGCAGCCGTCGTGGTGCATGATGATGGAGCCGTCGTGCGTGGTGAGGCCGTCGAAGTAGCTGTTCGTGATGGCGAGCAGGGCTTCGCGCGAGGCGCGCTGGTCCTTGGGGACGACGCGTTCGGGCGGGGGATTCATGGCGAGGTAGTCGGGCTCGAAGAAGTTGCCGTTGGGGGTGCCGTTGGCGTTGAAGCCGTTGAGGCCGGGGTCGCCGGGGCGGGCGAGGATCCATTCGGCTTCGGTGATCTTGCGGTCTTCGACGCGGATGCGGATGGTGACGATGGCGGATTTTTCACCTTCGGCGACGATGCCGAAGTAGGCGGCTTGGCCGCTCACGGCGTCGACGTATTTGCGCTGGAGCTTGCCGAGTCCGGTGACGGATTTCCAGGTGCCGGTGCCGGGGCGGACGACGACGGCGTTCTCGGTCTGGCGGAAGCCGACGAAGAGCGGTGCGGCGGCGGGGTCGTGCTTGATGACGGCGGCGAGGTATTGGTCGAGGGTGGACTTGAGGCACGCTCGGTCGCAGTCGGCTGCGAAGGCGGGGATAGCTAATAGAAACGCTAGTACGAGGCGCATAGATCTAGTGTAGAGATCGGTGTCAGACACCACAACTCCCGAACTTCTGCGCTTTCGGGCCTGGGGGACGGGGGCGGGTGGGGCGGCCGAGTTCGGCTTCGAGGCGGTCCAGGAAGGCTTCGGAACCCAGCGGCCATCCCCTTGTGGTGGCTTCGCGGATGCGCTGGAGCAGATTTGCGTCGCGGAGTCCGTGTTCCAGTCGTTCCCTCCAGGTTCGGGCTGTGTAGTGGCGATTCCACTCCGTGAGATCTACGATGCGGTCGTACGATTCACAAAGGTGCGCGCTGGTGCTAGACCAACGCCAGTCCCAGCAACGCTCGACCAGCCCGGCTCGGCTCGGATTCTGCTCAACGTAGACCATCGCGTTCCAGAAGTAGGCATCCTCCATGGGGGAGGAAAAGTATCGGGCCTGCCAGAGGTGGCCGGTTTTCTCGTCATGGACGTGCTTGATCCGTGCGTATTCGCCGTGGAGCCGTTGCAGCAACCGGGGGAGGGCATCTTCAGAAGGTGGCGTCAGGACCAAATGAGCGTGGTTCGGCATTAGGCAGAAGGCTTGTACCGTTACCTCGAGCTTTTGTGCGTAGAGCTGGAGCAGGCGGAGGTATAAGAGATAGTCGGAGTCTTCGAAGAAGACCTGTTGGCGGTAGTTGCCGCGTTGTGTGACGTGGTGAGGCAGGTCGGGCACAATGAATCGGGGCGGTCGTGGCATATGCACCTAAGTGCCCCGACCGCCCCGATTTTCTCAGAATAGTTCGGGAGTTGTGGTGTCTGACACCGATCTATTTCGCCCAGCGAGCCGATAGCGCCTTGATGCGGCGCAGGGCTTCCTGGATGTTTTCGAGCGAGTTGGCGTAGCTAAAGCGGAGGTAGCCTTCACCGTATTCGCCGAAGCCGCGACCGTCGAGGCACGCAACGCCGGCTTCTTGCAGGATCATTTCAGAAAGCTGTTTGGAGGGGACGCCGGTGGCCTTCACGTTCGGGAAGGCGTAGAAGGCTCCGTTGGGGAGTGAGCAGCGGAAGCCGGGGATGCCGTTCAAGCCCGTTACGATGGCGTCGCGGCGTTCCTTGAACTTGGCCACCATCATGTCGACGTCGTCTTGCGGGCCTTCCAGCGCGGCGATGCCGGCCATCTGCGTGAAGGTCGCGGTGCAGGAGTTCGAGTTGCCCATCAGTTGCACGGTTGCTGCAACCAACTGCTTGCTCATCACGCCGTAGCCCAGGCGCCAGCCGGTCATCGAGTAGGTCTTCGAGAAGCCGTCGAGAATGATCGTCTTGTCCAACATCCAGGGGTACTTCGCGATGGAGTCCGAGAAGCCGCCGCTATAAATGATGCGCGAGTAGATTTCGTCGCTCAGCACGACTACGTCGCGGTCCTTGCACAGATTTGCGAGGCGTTCGATGTCTTCGTTGGGGATGATGCCGCCGGTGGGATTCTGCGGCGAGTTGAGCACGATCAGCTTGGTCTTGGACGTGAGCTTGGACTCGAGCATGTCCATATCGAGCGTCCAGCCTTTTTCTTCCACCAGCGGAATCGCCACTGGCGTCGCGCCCTGGAAGCGGATCATGGATTCATAAATGGGAAAGCCGGGGTTGGCGTAAATAGCCTCATCGCCGGGGCCCAGCAGCGCGATCATCGCGAAGTACATGATCGGCTTTGCGCCGGGGACGATGCAGACCCGCTCGGGTCCCACTTCAATGCCGCGGGTGCGCGAGACGTATCGCGCGATGGCGGCGCGCGCCTCGGGCATGCCTTGGGTGGGGCCGTACTTCGTGAAGCCGTCGCCGAGGGCCTTCTGTCCGGCTTCCACGATGTGCTTCGGGGTAGGGAAGTCCGGTTCGCCGATCTGCAGGTGGATGATGTTTTTGCCCTGCGCTTCGAGGGCCCGGGCTTTCGCTAGGACCTCGAACGCAGACTCGGCACCGAGGCCGGCCATACCTTTAACTAGTTCCATGTCTCGTGTTGCCTACAGGAGAGCCGACTTGCGGCGCTGCCAATTCGAACCCTTTTCCTTGGAGATGGCTTCGACGTCCTTCACATACGCGCCCGCTTGGGTCAGCATGTGATGCAGGTCATTGCCGAGGCTGATGAGCGGGAAGCCCTTATCGAGGAATTCGCCGACGCGCGAGGTGCCGAACAGGAACAAGCCGAGGATGACGTTGTTCTTCTTGGCGGCCGCGATCAACTTGTTGGTGGCCTCGAGCAGTTCAGGCGAGGTGTACATGTCCGGGAACTTGTACTTTTCGTACAGGCCCATGGACATGCAGAGGTCATTCTGGCCGAGGAAGAGGAGGTCGACGCCGGGGACAGCGGCGATCTCATCGATGTTCTTGATGCAATCCGCAGTTTCGACTTGCAGCGCGACGATGGTGTTGTCATTGGCGGCACCGGCGTAACCGAGCAAGCCTTCCTTGTTCATGCTGCGCTGCGGGAAGTAGACCGAGCGGGTGCCCGCCATGGGGTACTTGCAGCAGCTGATGGCCTGCCGCGCTTCTTCGGCGGTGTTGATGTAGGGGACCAGCACGCCATCGGCACCGGTGTCGAGTGATTGCTGGATGCCTTGACGATCCTGATAGCCGGCGACGCGGACCAACGACTTGGCTCCGCCGTTAGCGATGCCGGCCAGCATGACCGAGAGCTTCTCATAGTTCATGGGGCCATGCTGCATGTCGACCAGCAGCCAATCATAGCCGCTGTGCGCCAACTGCTCGGCGACCGTGGGACTGTGCGAGTTCACAAAAAGTCCCAACTTGGGGACGCCGGCGCGCAGTTCTTTCTTAAATTCAGCTCCGCTGAGCACTTCACTCATTGAGATGTCTCCTGATTTTGGACCGGGCATGCCGGGTGCGTGGCGCGGTAAGGGGCGGCACGACTAACTTGTGGACAGCCTGTCCGGGGTCTTTATGAAGTATACAACGGGCGGTGGGGATCGTGCTTTGAGCCGCCACCGATCCCGCCGCAAGTTCCGGGTGATCCCTGCCATGCCCTCGAAGTAGAAGGCCGGGACCGGCGGAGACTTATGCGGCCTCAAGATCGAAACGCACACGACACCCGAGCGCCGTCGCAATGTTCACAAGCGCATCGAGCGAGAACCGGGCTGGCGAACTAAGCCGCGTTCTTCGCCTCCAAGGTGAGCCGGAAACCCAGTTCGCCCAGCAGCGCTGCCAGACTCTGGAGACTCGGGTTGCCGCGTTTCGAAAGCATCTTGTAGAGGCTGCGGTTGAGCTTGCTCTTCTCCGCGACGTCGCTAATACCGCGGGCCTGTGCGACGCTTCGCAGGGCCAGGAGGAACACGCGTGGATCGTCATCTTATGGCCGCCTTGAGATAAGCCTTCGCTCGCCGCTGGTTCTTCAGTGAGTCGATGAGAAAATCGGCGGACGGGCTACAATGGATCAAGTGCTTCCCTCTTTTCGTCTTGGAGTTCTACTCCTTCTCACGTCCATTTCCCTTTTCGCGCAACAGCCGTCGGCTCCGGCACCGGAGCCTGAAGAAGAGGCTGCAGCCGAAGAACCGGTCGACGCGGCGGTGCAGAATCGGACCACGCTCAACTTGCTGGGCGCGGCCAACACCGAACGCGGCGAGAGCCGGCGCAATGAGAACGTGCAGATCACGCTGATCGACAACAATGCCACGCGCGAGCTGAACAGCCGGGTGGGGACCAGCGCTACCATCGTTCAGGAGTTTCTGCCGGACCGCAACTACTTCTCCGCCGAGCTGGGCAACAACGCGCGCGGCGGGTTTCAAGTGGCGCAGCAGAATGGCTCCGGCGTGCATGGGCAGATCTTCTGGACCCACCAGAACAGCGTCTTCAGCGCCCGGACGTATTTCCAAGTGGGCAAGGTGCAGCCCGCGCGCAGCAATCAGTACGGGATCAATCTGACCACGCGGTTGTGGAAGGGAGCGTTCCTTTCCACCTCGCTTTCGCAGAACAAGAACCGGGGGCAAGTGAACGGCAACATCCTGGTGCCGCTGCCAGGAGAGCGCACGCCGCTTACTACTGATCCGGCGATGCGAGCGATCATTCAGCGCTACTTCAATGCCTACCCGAACGTGCTGCCCAACCGGCCGGACATCGCGGAGCGGGCGCTCAACACCAACAGTCCGCAGTCGACCGACACGGACACGCATAGCGGCCAGATTACGCAGCAGCTTTCCCAGAAGGACAGCATCACGGCGCGTTACGCGTTCACGGGGCAGCACGTCACGGCGTTCCAATTCGTGACAGGGCAGAATCCGAACACAACGACCAAGTCGCACACGGCCGCGACCACGTGGCATCACGTGCTGACGCCGCAGACCGTGATCGATGTCACGGGAGCCTTCGAACGCACGACGACCAATCTCGAAGCTGCCGCCGGAGCCGTTGGTCCCATCGCGGTGCAGGGGCTCACGGGACTGGGTCCGTCGTTCGATGTTCCCCGGTGGCGCGTGCAGAATCGTTACCGCACAGCGGCTTCGGCGCAGAGCAAGCGGGGCTCACATACGATTTCCGCAGGCTTCGCCGCGACGCGGCTGCAGTACAACAGTGATGAACCGGAGGCCGCACGCGGTCTGTACCAATTCAATCCCGACTTCGGGCGCGACGGCATCACCAACCTGCGTATGGGCACGCCCTCGCGCTTTCTGCAGTCCATCGGCACCGCATATCGGGCGATGCGGAACTGGGACATGCAGGCCTACATTGGCGACCACTGGCAGGCCACGAAGAACTTCACGCTCAACGCGTCCGTGCGCTGGGAACCGGTGACCAAGCCTTTCGATGTGACCGGTCTTGCGAAGGTGCCGTTCGGCTCGGACTGGAATAACGTCGCGCCGTCCGCCGGCTTCGCGTACCGGCTGCCGGGGCGCTGGGGCGTGCTGCGCGGCGCGGGCGGGGTGATGTTCGGGCAGATCTTCCCGGTGATCTTCGGCATTGACCGCTACAACAAGCCGTACAACTCACGCGTGATCGTGCAGGCTCCCGTGCTGGGCCGGCCGCTGGAAGGCGTGGACACCAACCCGGCGAACTTGCGCAGCAGCCGCTTCGTGATGAGTCCGAACATCGCCACGCCGTATTCCTACCAATACAACTTCAGTTGGGAAGGCGAGCTATCGCGCAACTGGCGCATGACGCTGGGCTACACCGGCAGCCGCACGCAGAAGATCTTCTACAACTTTCTGGAAAACCGCGCGGTTCCGGTGGCGGGCATTCCGTTCACCACCGCCACGGTTAGTGACCGCCGCGCGGATCAGACGGCGTTCGAGGTGCTCGATATTCACAACGGCTCGCGGGCGTTCTACGATGCCGCCATTGCCACCATCTCCACGCCGCGTTGGAACGGGCTATCGCTCACTGGGTCGTACTGGCTGAGCAAATCGATCGACTACGGAACGGACTACACGTTCACCGGCATCGGCAACAGTTCGCGTGAGGCGGCGGGGCAATCCGGCGTCAACGCGCGCCAGGATCAAAAGGGCCTCAGCGACTTCGATCAACCGCACGCGGCGCTGGTGCAGGCCTCTTATGATGTGGGCAAGCGAGGCTCGGGCTGGTGGAATCGGCTGGCCGGCAATTGGACGGTGGCGTCGGTGTACCTGGTGAAGAGCGGTACGCCGATCACGATTGTTGCGGGCTCGGATGGCCCTGGCTTCGGCAATGTCGACGGCTTGCAAGGGGACCGGCCGTTCATTCTCGATCCGTCGATTCTTGGCCGAACCATTGGTGATCCGGACACCTCAACCCAGTTGCTGCCGCGCTCTGCGTTCCGCTTCATGAACGCTCCGCTGGAGATGCAGGGAAGTCTGGGGCGCAACGTGTTCCGCAAAGGGAAGATCGCCAACGTCAACGCGTCCATCCAGCGCGCCTTTGCGGTTCGGGACTGGCAAGTGACGTTCCGCGCGGAGTCGGTCAACTTTTTCAACACGCCGCAGTTCGCGGGGCCCGGGGACAATCTGGCGGCCCCGAACTTCGGGCAGATCACCAACACGCTGAATGACGGGCGCACCTTCCGCTTCACGTTGCGCCTCGGATTCTAAATGGTGTCTGACACCATTTAACGGACCACGAGGACCGGAACGCTGAGCTTGTGGCGGACGCCGTTGATGGTGGTGCCGAAGACCACGTCTTTGATGCCGGTATGGCCGTGCGCGCCCATTACCACCAGGTCCGGCTTCAGCTGGTTGGCGACACGGATGATTTCGGTGCTGGGGTTGCGGCCGTGGGCAACCATAAGTTCCGCCGAGTAGCCGTCTTTGCGTAGAGCCTCTACGATGTTGTGGAAGTAGCGTTCGCCGGTGGCGACCTCCGCCGTCGAAGCGTCCGGGCCGTACAGCTGGCTGGTTGCGCCTTCCTCCACGTGCAGCAGGTGGATGGTGGCTCCGTGGATGCGGGCCATGGCGGCCGCGTGCGCGACGGCGGCCCGGTCACGGTCTGAGTGGTCGAGTGGGACCAGAATCTTACGGTAGATCGGAGCAGGGAGGTCGGATGCCACGGCCACACCGCGCAGTTCATCCTCCACCGGCGGCGGCAAGTGCTTCGCGAACGCGACCCAGCCCAGCAGCGCCAGAATCGCCGCGCCCACCGGAATGGCCACGGCGTAGTGCCACGCCGCTTCCTGTAACCACGGGAGCGCCACCTGGCTTACCAGCCAGAAGTTCAAACCCAGGATCACCGCCGCCACGATCCACGCCAGCGCGTTGACCCAAGGCTTGTTGGCGAACTTGCCCATGCGTTGCTTGTCATTGGTGAAGCGGATCAGCGGCAGAATGGCGAACGGCAACTGCAGGCTGAGGATGACCTGACTCAGGATGAGCAGCTGGTAGGTGCCCGAATCACCCGAACTCGAAACGGTGATGGCGGCCGGGATGATCGCGACCGAGCGTGTGAGCAGCCGCCGCAGCCACGGGCGCAGACGCAGATTGAGGAAGCCTTCCATTACGATTTGACCCGCGTAGGTGCCGGTCAAGGTGGAGGATTGGCCGCTGGCCAGCAGCGCCACGGCGAACAGCGCGCTGGCGAGCGCCGTGCCCAACAGCGGCGTCAGCAATTCATGCGCCTGTTCAATCTCAGTGACAATGGTGCCGTTCTTGAAGAACACCGCCGCGGCCAGAATCAGAATGGACGCGTTCACAATGAGCGCTCCGTTGAGGGCGATGACGGAATCGATCAGGTTGAACTTGCACGCCGAGCGTTGCTCTGCTTCGCTGCGCCCCACCTTGCGCGTCTGCACCAGTGCGGAATGCAGGTACAGGTTGTGCGGCATCACGGTGGCACCCAGGATGCTGATGGCCAGGTAGAGTTGTGAACCTCCGATGCGCGGCACCAGACCGGATACGATGTCGCCCACGGCGGGTCCGGCGAACGTCAGTTCCACCAGGAAGCATCCTGTGATGATGCAGATGACCACCAGGATCAGGCCTTCCACCACGCGGATGCCGTAGCGGGTCAGCCACAGCACCACGAAGGTATCGAGCGCGGTGAGCAGGACTCCGGTGACCAGCGGGATTCCGAACAGCAACTTCAGACCGATGGCCGCGCCCAGGACCTCCGCCAAGTCCGTCGCCGCAATCGCGATTTCGCAGAGGATCCACAGCGAGTAGCTGATGGGCCGGGGATACGCTTCGCGACAGGCCTGGGCGAGATCCCGTCCGGTGACGATGCCCAGGCGCGCGGAGAGCGTCTGCAGCAGGATCGCCATGAGGTTGGACAGCACCATGACCCACAGCAGTTGGTAGCCGAACTGCGAACCGGCACCCAGGCCGGCGGCCCAATTGCCGGGGTCCATGTAGCCGACGCTGACCAGGTAGGCAGGCCCGGCGAAGGCGAACATCCGCTTCAGCAGCGTGGGCTTTGACGTGGTTACCGACGCGTGAACCTCCGGCAGGGAGGCGGGCGCGGAGGGTAGCTGTGGTTTCGTGTCCAAAGTTAACTGTAGTTCACTCTGGGTCCCCGGCGCTAGTGCCCGCCGCCCCGCTCTTTTGTAGAATGTGAATACAACCCCAACTTTCCTTCTGGAGACACTTGTCATGAAGACACGATTCATGCTGATTCGGTCCGGCGGGCTGATGCTGAGTTTGTCCGCCGCCTTCGCCGCGCAGAGCCTGCCTGCGGGGCAGCCCGCCGGACCGGTCACCCAAACCCAGGCTCCCACGGTCTTGCTCATCCAATCCGGGGACACGATTCGTGACTTGGGGGCATGGAGAAGCTGACGGGGCTCCGCTTCCTCTACATAGGCAAGTCCGAGATCAGCGACCTTGGTCCGCTGGCCGGGCTGACCGATCTGGAATCGATCACGATCAAAGGCGGCACGGTCACGGACCTCGCGCCGCTGGGGGGCCTCGCCAAATTGGAGTGGCTCCGGCTGCAGAACAATCAGGTGGCCGACATGGCTCCGGTCATGGGATTGAAGAAGCTGGTCATGCTCGATCTGAACCAGAACCGTGTGCGCGATCTGGCCCCGGTCAAGAGCCTGCAATCCTCGTCTTCGCGGTACCTGGACGGCAACCAGATTACCGACCTGAAGCCGCTGGTGGAGGCAGTCCGCCCGGATGCCGCCAAACCCAAGGGGCTTGTTCCCTTCCGAAGCGTGTCGCTGCGCAACAACCCCCTCAGCGCGGCCACCAAGACGACGGATGTGCCGGAGTTGCAAAAATTGATCGGCATCCTCGCGGTTAACTGAGAATTTCTGCCCCCTGGCCGCACCATCTTTATGTGATGCCTGCCGCCAGCGCGATTGCGCTTTCCCCTGACGAAGAACTGCATTGGCTCGCCCTGCGCATGACGCCGGGGCTGGGGTCGAAGACCGCCATCAGCCTGATCGAACGTTTCCGCACGCCGCAGGCGATCTTCCGCGCGTCGAAATCGGAGCTGGAGGCTGCGGGAACTTCGGCAGGGCTGGCCCGCAACATTTCCAGCGGCTGCGCCTTTGAGGATGCGGTCACCCAGCAGCAGAAGGTCGGCGAAGCGGGCGCTGTAGTGATTCCTTACACAAGTCAGCATTACCCGCAGCGTTTAAAGGAGATATACGATCCGCCTCCAGTGCTTTTTGGGCGGGGGAGGGTCGAGCTTTTGGACACGCTGGCGCTGGCGGTGGTGGGGACCCGGAGGCCTACGGCGTACGGAAATTCCGCTGCGGCGCGGCTGTCCAAGGACCTGGCTGACGCCGGACTGACGATTTCCAGCGGCATGGCGCGGGGCATTGACACCTCGGCGCACAAGGCCGTGCTGGAGACTGGAGGCAACACCATCGCGGTCTTCGGATGCGGGGTGGACGAACTCTATCCAACGGAGAACCGGAAGCTAGCGGGGCAGATCGCCGAGTCGGGGCTGCTGCTCTCGGATTTTCCCATGGGGACGCCTCCGTACCCTCAGAATTTCCCGATCCGCAATCGGATCATCAGCGGCATCAGCCTGGGGGTGCTGATTGTGGAGGGAGGGCAGTACTCGGGCTCCGCGATTACCGCGCGGCTGGCTTCGGAGCACAACCGCGAGGTATTCGCCGTGCCGGGAAATATCACCTCGAAAATGAGCTGGGGTCCGAACCTGCTGATCAAGCAAGGCGCGAAGCTGGTGCAGGACTGGAATGACGTGGTGACCGAGCTCAAGCCCGAGGATCGCCGGTGGCTGGTGCGGCAGTGCAGGGAGAAGCTGCACCTCAGCGACGAACTCGACCTGCAGGAGGGGACCGCGCCGCTAGACCTGGGTCCGATGACCGAGGTGGGGCGGAGCATTCTTCACGCGCTGACGCCGGATGCGCCGGTGCCGCTAGACCACTTGGTGGTGACGCTGGTGCCGCATTCGGCTTCGGAGATCATCGCGACGTTGTTTGAGCTGGAGCTGAATGGGTTGGTTCGGCAGATGCCTGGGAAGAGTTTCTTAAAGGTGTGGGCGAGTTAGGGCCCGTGGTAGAAATTTCAAGACACCGCTTGCTGACGCGCGCGGCTCAGTAGATGAAGTGTGTTACCGAGACCGCGAGGGAGCGGCTTCTTAGGACTGCTTCCGGTTCCACAAGCGTCCGGCCCAACCGGAGGATTTGGTCAGCTCCGCGATGCGGCGGTCGAGCGCCATGGCCCAGCGGGTGCGCTCATTGAGTTCGCGCTCCATGCCCCATGCCCACTCGGTGCGCTTGATCAGTTCGTCGTTCAGGAACTGGGCTTCTTGGCACTTGGCCTGTAAGCTCGCGGCTAGTCTGCATCGCTCGGCCTCCAGTTCGACGATCATTCCCTCCAGCCGGTTTTCGGCCTGCGGGGCCTGCGGGGCCTCGGCGTCGACCGCGATTCCGCGGCGCACGCAGCGCGCGGGATCGGGCGGGTCCAGATGCGCGGATGGAGTTCCATGGCGCAGGTCCACCACGGCGAAGAGATGCGTTGGCGTCAGCGTCCCGTCGGCGAGTCCCTGTTCATCGCGCGCGTGGACGGCGTCAATGAACGCGCGGTCCCATTCATCATTCACGTCGAAGTTGTGGCCGAAGCTGCGGTCGACGAAGGGGTCAATCAGGTTGCCGAAGGCCACGAAGCGATCCACGTGAAACTGCTCCAGCAGCAGCGGGAGAATGTCCTGGGAGCGGATGCCTTCAAAGCTGTCGCCGGAGCAGTCCCAATCCTGAAACATCGCCTCATAGCGCCGCAGCTGCCAGTTGAAGCGGTGCGAGGCGGGGAGCGTGCGCCAGAACTCGTAGATCAGAGTGAGCGCTTCCGGCCAGCGCAGGTGTCCGTTGCGGCCGATCATGTCGGAGATGACAAAGCAACCGTCGGGGCGCAGGCTGCGGCGGATTTCGGCGAACAGGCCCTCCAGGTTCATCACGTGGTGCAGGGCTTGGTTGGCGAGCACGGCGTCGTATTCGGCGATGGCAGTCCAGTGGTTGAAATCGCCTTGGAGCGGGGCGATGTGGCGGGCGAGACCACGTTCCGCCGCGGCCTGCACGCCGCGTTCCAGCATGGCGGGGTTCAGGTCCAGGCAATCGATGACGAAGTTGTGGTGGCCGTCGGCGGTGAGCGCGGCGGCGATGTCGATTTCGACGTCGCAGTTTCCCGCGCCGATGCTGAGGAAGCGGGCTGGCTGGCGGCGCGCGCAGGCGGCGCGAAGAGGGTCGGTGAAGAGGGCGGAGATACTCGCGAAGCCCGCCGCTTTCAGCTTGGGCCGGAGATACTTCTCTGACCAGTAGTGGTAAATCGCGGGCAGATCATGAACGAGGAGAGCCTCTTTATAGAAGCTCTCCTCGTTCTTTAGGCGTGTTTCGTATGTGGTCTCAGCCATTCCGGCGTTACGGCTTCGGAGTGAGCTTCAACAGCGAATTTGCTTCGGTGAGCACGTAGACCATGCCATCGGGGCCCATGCGCACGTCGCGGAGGCGGGTGCGGCCGTCGCCGGTTAGAATGGGCTCTTCGGCCACCACCTTCTTGCCGTCGAGGCGCAGGCGGTTCAACATCTGGCCGCCCAGGCCACCGATGAGCACGCTGTTCTTCCATTGCGGGAACTGCGTGCCGGTGTAGAACGCCAGGCCTGAGGGGGCCATCACGGGGTCCCAGTAGTAAAGGGGCTGTTCCAAGCCGGCCTTTTCGACGATGCCTTCGTTGATGGGCTGGCCGTTGTAGTCGATACCGTGAACGATCACGGGCCAACCGTAGTTCTTGCCCTTTTCGGGTTGATTGAGTTCATCGCCGCCGTTGGGGCCGTGTTCGACGTTCCACAGCTCTCCGGTTTCGGGATGAATGGTCAGGCCCTGCGGGTTGCGGTGGCCGGAGGACCAGATTTCGGGTTTGGCGTCGGCGCGGTTCAGGTAAGGATTGTTGGGCGCGGGCTTGCCGTCGGGCGTAATGTGGATCATCTTGCCCAGGGTGTTGTCCAGCTTCTGCGCGTAGTCGTGCGGAGGTGTGCCGGAACGGTCGCCAATGCTAACGAAGAGGTTGCCGTCGCGGTCAACGGCGATGCGGCCGCCTTGCTGGGCTGAAAACGTACGCTTATTGAGTGCGGGTCCGGAACCGAAGATGACCTTTGAGCCGGTGATCTCGCTGGCCGCTGCGTTGAGGGTCGCGCTGGCCACCACGATGTGGCTATCGGTTTCGCCCACAGGTTCGGCGTAGGCGAAGAAGATCCGGCGGTTCTGCGCGAAGTTTTTGTCGAGCGCGATGTCGAGCAAGCCGGTCTGGCCCGCGTAATGCACGGCGGGGACGCCCTTCAGCGGCTCAGACAGCGTGCCGTCTTTCGCCAATGTGCGCATGGCCCCGGGCTTCTCGGTGATCAGAATCTTGCCGTCGGGCAGGAACGCCATGCCCCAGGGGGTGTTCAGCTTGTCGGTGAGGACGGTGACGACGGGCGCGGGGGTTGGCTCGTAAGGAGCGTGGCTTTGGCCCTTGACCACGTCATGATCGTCTGTCTTCAAAGGCGCGCGCGTGTCGACGGGGAGGCCTTTTTCCAGGCGGTAGGCCGGAGCGCCGCGACCGGGGCCTTTGCCTCCGCCTTTACCGCCACCCTTGGGGACGCCGCCGGGAGGAGCGCCTGCCGGGGGTTGCGCGATCAATGCCGTGGCGATGGCGGCCGCGCCGGCCAGAATCAAAATTCGTTGTTTCATGGTGGGTCCTTAACTACTGTTTGGGCGCTCCGCCCTTGCCGCCGCCCTTGGTTGCTGGAGGAGGCAGGGTGCCGCCTTCCGACAGGATCTTCATATTGTTCAGCGCACGCTCGAAGGTGGTGCGGCGTTGCGTGAGGTCGCGTTCGCGGGCTGCGTCGTCGGCCAGAGTGGAGTTGTCGTAGACCAAGGTGTAGACCAGCTTGGAGGTGGTGGCGGTGAGGGGCCGAGCTTCCAAGGTGCCGTGGTACATGATGTACGCCCGGCCTTCCTGTACCGGCTGCGTGTAGGTGTAAGAGAGCTCGGTCTTGCCCACCAGGATCTCGCGGCCAATGGAGCGTACAGCGCCGAATTCGCCATCTTTGCCGGCGGTGATGGTGCAAGCAACCTGCAGCCATTCGCCGATGTCACAGTACTTGCCTACGCGCTTCCACACTTCGGCGGCGGGGCGGTTGACGGTGATCTCCATGGGAATGGAAACGTAGGTCGGGTTGGCGACGGCGGTGCTGACCGGCGCGGCAGGCGCGGGAGCTTGAGCGGAAGCGATGCCGGCCACCGCGAGGGCCAAGGCTAGAGTAGTTTTGGGATGTAGCATGATCCCTCCACTATAGCCGATGTTTGCTTAAGCTGGGGTCAAATGCTTGGTGCGCAGCGCCACCGCGGCCAGCTTTTCGGCGAGAAGCCGCGGGTCGACCGGCTTGGGTAGATAGTCGTCCATTCCGGCTTCGAGGCAACGCTCGCGGTCGCCTTTGAGAGCGTGGGCGGTGAGGCCAATGATGGGAAGGTGCCCACCTGTTTCCCGTTCCTTAGCGCGGATGCGGCACGCGGCCTCGAAGCCGTCCACTTCCGGCATTTGGGAGTCCATCAGGATGAGATCGAAGCCAGGGCAGGCGGGGTGCCACAGCGCATCGAGCGCCTGCTGCCCGTTCTCGGCAATGACGGGTTCGTGGCCCATTTTTTCGAGCAGGCGGGAGGCCAGGCGTTGCTTGACCAGGTTGTCTTCCGCTACCAGAACGCGCAATCTGCGCGTCTGTTCCACGCCGATGGCGGCTCCCAGAGCACTTAAGGGTGAGAGTGGCGGCGCTTCGGCCAGACGCAGAGGCAGCTCAAAGTGGAACGTGCTGCCACTGCCGGGTTCACTTTCCAGTTGCAGCGAGCCGCCCATGAGAGCTACCAGGTTGCTGGCAATTGAAAGCCCCAGACCGGTGCCGCCGAACTTGCGGGTGGTGGAGCCGTCGGCTTGCGTGAAGGAATCGAAGATGCGCGCCTGGTGTTCCTCGCGGATGCCGATGCCTGTGTCGGTGACGGAGAAGCGGATGCGCGCCTGGCCGGCATCGATGCCACGCTGCTCCACCGTCAGCGAGACGCTGCCGCTCGCGGTGAACTTGAGCGCATTGTTGATAAGGTTGGACAGCACCTGTTGCAGTCGTGTGGGGTCGACAATGACTGCTGGTGGCAGGCCGGGATCCAAGTTGCAACGCAGCTCCAGGCCCTTAGTCCGCGCCGCCAGTGCAAAGGTCTTGACCAAGCGCTCCATCAGCTCTGGCAGAGGGCAGGGGATCCACTCCATCACGAGCTTGCCCGCGTCAATCTTGGAGAAGTCCAGAATGTCATTGATCAACGCCAGCAGACTCTCCGCGGAGGTGTTGGCGGTTTCCAGGTAATCGCGCGTCTCCGGCGGGAGGCTGGTTTCGAGCGCCAGGGCCGTCATCCCCATCATGCCGTTTAAGGGGGTGCGGATTTCATGGCTCATGTTGGCCAGAAACTCACTCTTCAAGCGCGCGGACTCTTCCGCCTTGGCGCGTGCGATTTCGAGGTCTCCGGTGCGTTGCCGGACTTTGTCCTCCAGATGTTCCCGATGGTCGTTCAGCTGCCGGTCACGGTCACGGATGGTCACCAGCATGCCGTTGAAGCACTCGGTGAGCTCGCCTACTTCGTCATTGCCTGCTTTGGGCAGGCAAACCTCGTAGCTGGCCTGTTCGGTTACCTGGCGTGCCGCCTCGGTCAGCAAAGTGATGGGCCGGATCAGGATGGCCGCCAGCTTGCGCGACAACACGGCGCCTACGCCGAGCGAAACCACCAGCACCAGTCCCGCAATCACAGCGTAGCGCCACAGCCGCTCGCGCAACTGATCCATGTTGGCCTGCACGACAATGTGGCCCAGGACCTCGCCATCCAGGACAATTTCCTCTACCACGAAGAGGGTGTCCTCGCCGTAGGTGTCCCCGGTCTGTAGCTCACGGGGGCGATCTACTTCAACCCCGTGCCGAAACGTGGCCGCAATGGATCCCTCACGGTCATAGACGGCGGCTCCCACCACGCGGGCATCTCCGCGTAGCGAGTCCAAATTTTCCTGCGCCGTCCGGTGGTCTCGAAAGCTCAGCGCCGCCGTGGACGAATTGGCGATGGTCTGCGCTACTGCGCGGAGTTCGTTGGCTAGATCGGTCTCGGCCTGCCGGTATTCCAAGACGACGAAGGCTCCCGCCGATAAGGTCAACGTGGCCAGATTCGTCAGCAGCACTAGGGCCACGATCTTGCTGTTCATCCGCAAATGGTTGAACAAGGTCACGGCTTGACTCCGGGTACGATACGGGCCACCTGCAGGAGTTGCGAGCGGATATCCAGCCCCGCCTTGCGAGCCGCGTTCAGGTTGATCTCAATGCTGACGCGCCCATCGTCGATCTTGAGATTCACCATGCCGCCCATTTCGGTGAAGCCTTCCGCCTCCCCCACCAGCAGCATTTGCGTGTAGCCCCAGCGGGCCAGAGCGTCCTGCAGTTGTTTGCGTTTTCCCAGCGCCAGAAAAGCTATGTGGCAGCCGCTGAATTGATCCAGGTTCGCGGCCTTGCGCACGGTGAGCGCATGCTCGCGGATGGTTTTTCCTTTGAGGACCGCATCCAGCATGTCTGCGAATCCGTCGTTGCCGAGCACGCAGAATTGGATGGGCGCGCGGTCCTTCTGCTCCGGCCAAGTGACGAACTGCGCCAATTGGTAGAAGAACGCCGCCCGGACCTGCTCGTCGGTGGCGGAGTGTACGGTTTTTCGCGCAGGCAACGCGAACGGGACGAACAGCCAGATCGCCAGTGCCGCCCGTGCCAGCGTCCGGTGACAGCGGTCTACTGCTCCCATCGCAAACCCACTGAGATGCTGCGTCCGATGTTGCCCGCCGCGTAGAACAGATCGCTGGTGAACTCGGCGTGACGGCGGTGCAGTAGATTTTGGCCATTCACGTAGACGCTAGCGCGCTCGCCCAGCTTGCGTTCGAGGCGCACATCGGTGCCGGTCCAGGCGGGCATCCCCTTCTCGCCGAAATTCCGCAGCGTGCCTGTACGGTAGACTTCGGCGTCCAATAACCACCTTCGACCTAAATCCCAGGAAGAACGCAGTTGCGCCATGTGTCCGGGATAGTAGGCGTCCACGGTCAAGGTGGTTTCGGGCGGAAAACCGGGCCGCAACCGCTGCCCCTGGGTAGCGGTGCTATAGGCACCCACCAGCCGCCAACCGCGGGTTACATCCAGATGCACCGATAGCTCGGCTCCCCGGATGGTGGCATCCCGGCCGTTCACCTGCCTGGCCGGGATGGCCGTTGCGCCTTGCAGCAGCGCCCCCACGATGTTCTGCGGATTCAAGGCAAAGGCGGCCTGATAGGCGCTCAGCCCGCGGAAGGAATTTTGAAAGCCGCTGACCTCCACTGCCGCCCGCTTCCACAGTTGCCAGCGGAATCCCACTTCGAGGGCCCGCAACCGCTCCGGCTTTACCTGGTTGCTGCCGCTGATCAGTAGAGGGATGGGCAACAGATTCCCTTCCGAGGCACCGATCGGGAAGCGCACCGCATAGTCCACATGCGATGGCACGCGCACCGCGCGGGACATCGCGGCCCAGTAGCCTTGCCGCGTGGTGGGCGTCCACATAAGCCGCGCGCTGGGCTGAAACGCAGCCTCGGCCAAGGTGTAGCGCTCCAGCTTGCCGCCCACGGTCAGCACCAACCGGTCCGGCGAAAGCTGCCAGTCATCCTGCACGAACGCATTGGCAATGGTGTAGGTCCGGTTGGCCGGGTCAAAGGAAAGATCGCGCGTCCCCACCGTGGTCATCCGGCTTGCCCGGAATCCGCCGCCGAATAGAAGGTTGTGCCCGTGCCGCAGGGCCACACTATGTTGCAAATCCACATCAAACGTCCGCACTCCCAACGGAATCAGTCCCGTGTTCATCTGCTGCAAATCTTCGAACACCTGTAGCTTGGTCTGATCTCCGCGCCGGTTGGGGTGCGTCCACTGCGCCAGCAGAAAGCCGGCTTTGCCGCCCGCCTGAGCCTTGCCAATCTCAATCGACAGCGGCCTGGGATAGTGGTATACGTTTGTGTCGGCCTGTAGCGCAGTGCCTTCCCCCTGCACCGTTACCTGATCAGACTCCCCGCGCGACCACTCCATCCGCGCGCCGGCGCGCTGCGTGTTCCAGGGGTTCAACCGCTGCACTCCAGGTGTCACGGCTTGTCCGTTGGTCTCCTGATGAAACCAGGTCCGCCAGCTGATGCTCCCGCCGAGTTTGCCGCCATACCGCGCGCTCGAACGCCCCGGGTCCATTGAACCGCCCGAGGCCGCCACCAAGCCGCCCTGCGTCGCCGAAGCCTTCTTGGTGATCACGTTGATCACCCCGCTTACCGCGTTCGCGCCCCACACCGCGCCTCCGGGACCGCGGATCACCTCGATCCGCTCGATGTCTTCCAGCATCACCATCTGGTGGCTCCACAACACGCCCGACATCACCGGGTTGTAAATCGTCCGCCCGTCGATCATCACCAGCAGCTGGTTGCTGGTGAACGCGTTGAAGCCGCGCATCCCGATGGCCCACACGTTGCCGTTCAGCCGCGCCACGTGAATGCCCGGAGCCATCCGTAGCGCCTCCGGCAGACTGGTGGCCCCGCTGCGTTGAATGTCATTCTGGGTGATCACGAACACCGCCGCCGGCGTCCGCGACAGCTTCTGCTGGCTTTTGCGAACGGACACGACCTCCACTCTCAGAAAGTCCTCCAGGCTGAGAGACGTCAGATCTTTGTCTTCCCCGGCAAGCGGCAATGCCAGGGCTAGCAGCGCCAGAGTCTTTGAATACCCCATAGCAGCCATATCGGCGAGCTGGACCGATGCTTTACCATTGAACTCTGGCCTCATGAACCTGCTGCTCTCCATCCTGGTCTCCGACATCCTGCCCATTTTCGCCATGGCCGGTGCGGGCTACCTGCTGGCCCGCTTTGCCGCCGTGGACGTCAAGATGGTCTCCCGCGTGGTGTTTTACACGCTGATGCCGTGCCTGGCGTTCCGCATGCTGGTGCAGGCGCATGTCTCCGATCCCAATGTGGTCCGGCTGGTCGTGCTGGCAGTCTTGGTGATGCTGGCCATGGGAGCGGTGGGGCTTGCGGCCGCGAAGATGCTCGGTCTAGCGGGCGCGCCGCTGCGGGCGTTCATTATGGTGGTGATGTTCTCCAACGGCGGAAACTACGGTTTGCCTGTGGTCCAGTTCGCCTTCGGGCCGGACGCGCTGGGCTATGCGACCATCCTTTTTCTGGCCAGTTCGGTGACCACCTACGTAGCGGGTGCATTTTTCGCCGGGGACCGCCGCGGCAAGATCGCGGGCGCGCTGGACAAAATCTGGCGCATGCCGTCGCTCTACGGCGTGGCTCTGGCTTCGCTCGTTCTCGTGATTGGACAGCCGTTACCGGAGGCGGTCATGCGGCCGGTCACCATGTTCAGCGATGCTGCGATTCCCGTGATGATTCTGGTGCTGGGCATGCAGCTGGAACGCGCGGTGTGGCCGGCCCGGCCGGGCATCGTGCTGTGGGCTGTCGGCATATCGCTGTTGGTTGCGCCGTTCGTGGCGCTGGGGCTGGTGGAACTGCTGGGTATCTCCGGAGCAGCGCGTCAGGCGGCGGTGGTGCTGTCCTCAATGCCGGTGGCGGTAGTGACGACGATTCTGGCGCTGGAGTTTGAGCTGGCACCGGAGTTTGTTACCAGCGCTGTGTTTGTGTCGACGATTCTCAGTCCGCTGACGCTGACGTTCTTGATCGCGTACTTGAAATAATCACCTCACCACCTGAATGAACAGGTCGTCCGGGGCGGCCAGGATGCCTGCGCGCGTGGTCCCGGGCGGCAGGGTCTGGATCACGCCGCCTTCGGAGACCACCTTGATGCCCGCTGTGCCTAGCGCCTTGACGGCGGCGTCGACGTCGGTGACCATCAGGCGCAGTACGGCGGTTCCGGGATCGCGCTGGCGGGCGGCGGGATGCTTTGCCGCGGGGGAGCCTTTCACCAGCCACACCTCGAATCCGTTCGGAAGCTGGACGACGGAGGCCGACTGACCGAACAGCGCCTCCTCGATCGGCTGGCAGACGTGGGTGCGGGTCTCTGCTTTCAGTCCCAGCGCGGCGAAGGGAGCTGTGGCCACGGCACCGTTGCTGACCAGGTAGCCGAAGCGCAGCCCGGTGAAATTGCTGGTGGCTCCCGGAGTCCCGCGCTCCACGATCATTACGGCTGACCCGTCGGGGTCCTCGGTGACCAAGCCGCGCCCGTCGCAAGCCTGCTTGGTCTTCACCGGCATCGGTGCACCTGCCGCCTTCAAGCGCTCTTCGACGGGGCCCAGGTCGGCGACGGTCAGCATCAGCACGCTCGATCCCGCTGCGCCCCACTTGTGCGGTACCGGCGTGCGCTCGACGCCCTGGAATTCGACCATCTCCAGGCGCATCGGCGAACCGGGGATCTGCGCGTTGGCAACGATGAATTTCCCACCCGAGGCGTCGTACAGCTTGAGCACGGCCTCGGTGGTCTGCGCGGCGCTAGCGGGGCGGGGCATGTCCATGCCTATGACGTCGCGGTAGAAGTGGATGGAGCGCTCCAGGTTGGCGACGGGGTGGATGAAGTTGCCGACGTTGGCGACCAAAGGTGTCTGACCGAAGCAACTCGCCGCTGCGGCCAATCCGAGGAGAAATTTAGGGGGCATCGATGGATTCTATCCCAGATTCTATCAAGCTTGACAAATGGCAGGTCGGGAACCTGCCCCACAAAACAAAACCGGCCTCCCTCGCATCGCTACGGGAAGGCCGGTTTGTAAGGAGAACTGCCTGAGCGCTACGGAACGATTTGGCTGCTGCGCGAGATGACTCGCGATTCGCCGCCCACCATCAGCTCATGCGCGTAGTTGGCCTGCTGGCAAACGTATTCGAAGAGCTCCTGGTTTTCGTTGTAGCGTAGGTTGAAGCCGCCCACGTAGGGAGCCGTGTAGGCACCCGGATCGTCGATGGTGATTGTGTAATCAATGTTGGTCTTGTTGGTGCGGATGAAGCGCTCGATGGTGTGCAATTGCTCGGTGTGCGGCAGGCCGCGGCGGTCCCACCAGAAGTCCTCGTTGAAGCCGACGGAGTCGACCACTAGCGTGTCGCCTTCCCACCAGCCGATGGAATGGCCGTAGTTGCTGGGGGAGATGTTGTCGGGATGCGAGCGGCCGTCCATGTAGATAGTGCGGAAGGTGTGGGGGCCGCCGATGTCGAAGATAAAGATGCGCTGGAGTTCGGGGATTTCGGTGAACTCGACGCCGTAGGGCGTGAGGAACTGGCGCGAAGTGCCCGAGGCTTTGCAGCGAGCGTGGGGTTCCAATTCATGCTTCTGGCGTTCGTCGTAGAGCGCCTTGGCCCACGGTTGGAACTTCACGTCCTCCAGCTTCGCAGCGGGGACTTGGGTGCCGATGCCGGGGAGCCAGACGCCGTTCTTTCCGGGAACGTCGCCGCCAAGAAGGACTCTGCCGCTGGCATTGCGGGCAGCGGGTCCGGCGGGAGGGGCCTCTTTACCCCTATTGCCACCACCGCCCTTGGCGGCACCTTGCTGCTGGGCTCCGGCGGTCATCACCAGCATGCTCAGCGCAGCGGCGGCAGCAATCGTGAATATGGTTCGACGCATGTATTCTTGTTTTCCTTTCTCAATAGTATAGGCCCCTGCGCGGTGGACCTCAAGCGCCAAATAGGCATCCAAAATAAAACCGGCCTTCCTCGCATTGCTGCGGGAAGGCCGGTTGTAAGGAGAACTGCCTGGATGTTACGGAACGATTTGGCTGCTACGCGAGATGACCCGCGATTCGCCGCCCACCATCAACTCATGCGCGTAGTTCGCCTGTTGGCAAACGTATTCGAAGAGTTCCTGGTTTTCGTTGTAACGGAGGTTGAAGCCCCCGTCGTACGGGGCGGTGTATGCGCCCGGATCGTCGACCGTAATCTTGTACTCGATGGTGGTCTTGTCGGTCCGGGTGAAGCGTTCGATGGTGTGGAGCTGTTCGGTGTGCGGAAGACCACGGCGGTCAAGCCAGAAGTCTTCGTTATAGCCGACCGAATCGACTACCAAGGTGTCACCTTCCCACCAGCCGATGGAATGGCCGTAGTTGGAGGGTGAGATGTTGTCGGGGTGCGAACGACCGTCCATGTAAATGGTGCGGAAGGTGTGCGGACCGCCGATGTCGAAAATGAATACTCGCTGGAGTTCCGGGATCATGGTGAATTCCACACCGTAGGGAGTGAGGAACTGCCGGGTTACGCCGGAGGCTTTGCAGCGTGCGTGCGGCTCCAGTTCGTGCTTCTGCCGCTCGTCATACAGGGCTTTCGCCCACGGCTGGAAGGATACGGTTTCATAGGGTGCAGCCGGGGCTGTGAGGCTGAACACGGGCGTCCAAACGCCGTTCTTGCCGGCAACTTCGCCGCCAAAAAGGACCTTGCCGCTAGCGTTTCGGGGAGTGGGCGCGGCGGGAGCTGCCGCCTTGCCCTTATTGGCTCCACCGCCGCCACCCTTATTCGCGTTAGCCCCACCGCCGCCTTTGCCTTTGGCGGCGCCAGCCGGTTGCTGAGCGCCAGCAGTCATCACCAGCAGGCTCAGCACCGCAGCTGCGGCGATTGCGATTATGGTTCGACGCATCGTTTCTTATTTGCCTTTTTCTTCTTGCTTGCCGGACGAAGCGGCATCCAGGGTCGCACCCGGACGGCCACCGGTTCCTGCCAACGTGACGTTGCCCGCGTTTACGCGCGAGGTGCCGTTCTTCGCCAAGGAACCATTCAAGCTGATGACATCGCCGATTTTCAAGGTGTCACGGCGCCAGCCACCACCCTGCAAACCGTGCGGCGGACCGAGCTCGGCTCCCCAGTTCGTGACCTTGCCATTGGCATCCTTCACGTTGATGTAGATCCAGACGTGCGGATTGGTCCATTCGACCTTGGTGACCACGCCTTCCAGCTTGATCGGCTTGTTGCGGTCGAATTCCGCCGAGAAGGAATGATGAGCCGTGGCTGACTGCGTGCCCACCAGCACACCAGCGAGAATTAATCCAAATGCGATAAAATGTTTCATTTTGTTGTTCTCCTTTTACTGTCTGTTATTCTGGCAGAAATGCGACGGCAAAGCACCGCCACCGTTCCACTTCAAAGTCCAACTAGCGGACCAATTTCTAGTATAAGCCCCGGCGTCGTCGATCTGGACTTCGTAGCGAAGCGTATCGTAGTCGGTGCGCGTAAAGCGTTCGATCATATGCAACTGGCCAGTGTGAGGCAACCCGCCCTGAGTAAACCAGAAGTCTTCATTGAAGTCAATGGTATCCACTACCAGGGTCTTGCCTTCCCACTTGCCCGCGGAACGCCCGAAGTAGAGTGGATTGTCGTCATCGCCACCTTGCAGACCGACCTGCTTGCGTCCGTCCAGGTAGATGATGCGGTAGTTGTGATTTCCGCTTCCCATCAGCACGAAAATCCGCTTCCGTTCGCGGTCTTCCACCAGTTGAACGCCCAAGCGCGACTGGTACATCCGAGGTCCGCCCGGGGGCTTGCAGTTTACGTAGGTGGGGTCATCGCGCAGTTGGCGGCTCTGACGGTATTGATAGACGCCCAGTGCCCAGGGCTGCATCGGTGCAACCTTGGCGGCATCGGCGGGATTCGCGAGCACGCCGTATTCGTCCATGGCGACGGTGACGCCGTCTTCCACCAGGGCGGTTTCGCTGGGGTCAGTCCAGAAGCCATCGGCTGCGCCGGGAGCCTGACCGAGGGCAGGCTGACCGTCGGGCCAGGTGGGGGTGGCGCGGGAGTTGGTCGGATTCCGCGGTAACTTGACCTTGGGAGGGAAGACCAGGCTTTGGTCGACCGTGAAGCGCACGTCTTCTCCCCACAGCTGGCGGGAGTTGTCGCGAGCCCGGCTGCCGCGAACGGTGATGGCCGCGCCCACGTGGAGCGTGTTGCGATTGTGGCCTTCCATTTCGAGAATGCTGGGGCTTTCCAGTTCCACGGCCCAATTGAGGATCTGGGCTCCGGCTTTGGCCTGTCCGGCCGTCTTCACGTTCATGAAAACGTGGACGTGCGGGTTACGCCAATCCACACTGGTGACGACGCCGACCAAGGTGGTCTTCGCGGCGGTGGTGTTGAACTTACCCGAGATGGAGTGATGGGCCCAGGCGGAGGCCGCCCATAGGAACGCTGCTAACCCAAGCGCGCCCACGGCAAGATTCCTGCTTACCAGATTGTTCTTCATAGCTACTGCCTGCGGATCTCAAACTTGCCCTTGCCCTTTTGGCTGGACCAAGTCCCGGTGATGGTGCGATTCGCCATTTCCAGCTGCCCGATGGCACCGTCAATGACGTAGCGGATCGCGGCACCTGCTTTGTCCTTCGCATCGGCTTCGATGTGGACCTTCCAGCCAGCCGGGTCGAGCGTGGCTTTGTCAATCTTGATGTTGTCGGTCCCGGGGTTGATGATGCCGGAGACGGCTTTGCCGTCCCAGTTCATGACCAGGATGATGTCATTGCCATGGGTGGCGTTTGCGGACCATTCACCAATCCATGAACCCTTCAGCGGGTAGCCTTCTTGGGCCGCCATGGGCAGGATCGCAGCCAGGGCGAACACAGCCGGGGACCACTTCAGATATCTGAAAATTCGCATGGCGTTCAGTATCTTCGCAAAATGCCTCAGAGTCAAGGCCCTAATGGCAGGGGGCCGAGAGCGGCGCGGTTCCCGTGCGCTACGATAGACCCACAGCCATGAAGCGCAAGCGCGGCAGAAAGTCGAAAGGGCGGGGGATTCCGTGGTGGATTCGGATTCCGGTCCTCATCTTCCTGGGCCTGCATGGGCTAGGGGCTGTTTCGCTGGTAGCGCTGCGGTTCATCGACCCCATCACCACTGGTGTGCAGACGCAGCGGCGGGTGGAAGCGTGGCTATCGTGGTCAGACTACGACAAGCGGTCCACGTTTGTGCCGTTGGAGCGGATCTCGCCGCACCTGCAACACGCCGTCATCGCCGCTGAGGACGGGCGTTTCTATCAGCACCGCGGCATCGATTGGCAGCAAGTGGAACTGGTGATGCAAGAGAGCCTGGAAGAAGGCGAGATCCCGCGCGGAGCTTCGACCATTACTCAGCAGCTGGTCAAGAACCTGTACTTCACGACGCACCGCAATCCGTTCCGCAAGCTGTTGGAGTACACGTTGGCGCCCATGGCCAGTGTGATTCTGGGCAGACGGCGGGTGTTGGAGCTGTACCTGAATACTGTGGAATGGGGGCCGGGGGTGTGGGGCGCGCAGGCGGCAGCGGAGTATCACTACCGTTCAAGCGCCGGGAAGTTGACGCGCGAACAGGCCTCGCGTCTGGCGGCCTGTTTGCCGCTTCCTCGCCGGCGGCGTCCGCAGGCGATGAACCGGTATAGCGCGATCATTGAAACCCGTATGGGGCAACTGGGATGGTAGTGCGGCTTCTATTTCTGCTCACGTGGGTGCTGCACGCCGAGGCTCCGTGGGCGGGCGTCAGCTATGCGCACACGGGCAACGCGCACGTGGTGGTGATCGATTTGGCTCAGCCGGGGCTGCGTTTCCGCGTCACTCCGCCCGGCGGTTCACGGGAGACGGTGCGGCAGACTACGCTCGAATTCCTGAGGAAGGAGCACGCGCAGGTTGCTGTTAACACGCACTTCTTTGAGCCTTTTCCTTCCGATGACCGCGAGGCGTTCCTGATTGGCCCGGCTGCCTCCGACGGCAAAGTGTATTCGGACTTCGAGACACCCCGCCAATCGTACGCGATCCTCAGCGACGCGCCCGCGCTCAACTTCGATCCTGAGAACCATGCACGCATCGTCCATCGTGGGGATGGCGCGAAGCTTTTCAATACCATCGCGGGGTCTGCGCAGATCGTCACCGGTGGCCGAAAGACCATCCCAAGGTATTCGGAGGGCGAACTTACTCCCGGCAACTATTCCAACGCCGACTCCTGGTACGAACGCCGCGCCTCACGCACGGTGATTGGACTCACTAAGGAGGCATCGACACTCATTCTGCTCGTAATGGACCGGGCCACCGTCGGGGAGGTGGCGGACTTCCTCATCGCGAACTATGCCACCTGGGACGCCCTCAACCTGGATGGGGGAGGGTCGAGCAGTCTGGCCATGGAGGACCCTGTGACGCACGAATCGCGCTTGCTGAATGCGGCGGAGGGCAGGGCGGTGGGCAGTAATCTGGCGATTTTCCTGGGTCCAACTGCAGTTCAAAAGTAGGCTATGCCGCGCGAGGCGAACACGACCGCAGCCCATAGGGTCCAGACCAGCCAGCGGGGTTTGGTCACGAGCACTGCCGGAATGAGCAGAGCTAGCTTGACGCGGAAGGCCGTACTGGCGAAGACGCGGTCCGCATTGACCGCGAACAGCAGTGCGCCGGTCGCCAGCAGCCACACTAGACCGATGCGGCGTAGCTTGGGTGCGTCGGTCCACAAGCTGGCCCCGAACCAGGCGAGCCCGAGCACGTGGAGCGCGCCCAGGGCGGGCTGATACCAGATGTCGATCCACTCAGGCATCGAAGTCGATCACCGCTCTGGCCGCAACCACCGTCAGCGTCCACACCACCAGGGACAGCACGGCGTGAGCGCGCGTGCTGCGCTTGGGAATGGCCAAGGCCACGGCGAGCAGGGCGATTTTCACCCAAAAGGCGGGATTCTCGCGATACCGCTCAAAGCCGGATGCGAACATCGGCAGCCCGGTGAGCACCATCAGCCAGAAGCCGGCTTCCTGCATGCGTTGCGAAGGCAGCGCGGTGCTCCAGCCGAGCACGCGTAGATCGCCCAGCACGATGTTCCCCACCAGCAGCGCCAGGCCGATGACATGCAGCGCTTCCAGGGTGGGGAAGATCCAGGTATTCTCGATCACTTCGCCGGAGTTACGAACAGCTCTTTGTAGTCCTTGTTGTTCTCGCACACGAACTCATCCACCTTCTTGAGATCGGGGCGGAGGGAGAACGTGCGGGTGACGACCCATGGGCGGACGAAGACTTCGGGGTCTTCGAGGGTGGCTTCATACTCCAGCGCGTCCGGCGTCGGCTTGCGGAACTTCTCCACGATGTGGAGCGCTTCAGAATGCTTAAAGCCGTTCAGCTCCGTGCGGGTGTTGAAGCCGATGGTGTCGACCACAAAGGTGTCGCCTTCCCACTTGCCGATGGCCTCGCCCAGCCAGGTGGGATCCGGGTCCACCGAATGGATGCCGCCGTCGGTGTTGATGATGCGGAAGGTGCCGGGGTATTCGTGGAAGATGACGACGTACTTGTCATTCTGGATGATCTGGAACGGATAGGGCACACCGTAGGCAGCGGGGCCGGCGACTGGCATGCAATCGGAGAGGTAACCGGCGTCATTGGGTCCGCGCACCACGCGGTAGCTTTCTTTGCCGGGCTTGAGCTCAGGGCCTGCCGGGGCTGCCGCAGCGCCGCGGCCGCCACCGCCGCCGAAATTGTAGACGCCGGAAAGGTCGGGACGCTTGACCGCCGCCGTGGCGACAGGGGCGGCCGAGCCGGTGACGTTCACCGTGAGCGTGCGCGTCTCGGTCTGATTGTTCGGACCGGTGACGGTCAGCGTGTACGTGGTGGTCGTCGTGGGCGTGACGGCCTGGCTGCCGCGCGGCGTCACACGGCCGGGCTGCGGGGCAATCGTGGTACTGCTGGGATTCTCCGTCGCCCAAATGAGCAGCACGGGTTGTCCGGCCTGCACCGAGGCGGGCTGCGCACGGAACTCCGCAATGCGCGCGGGCGGCTGGATGCGCGCGGGTTTGGCGGGAGCCGCGGCGGGCGGGGCTTGCGCGAACATGGTCGCGGCACAAAACACAGCAAGGGAAAGGGTTCTCATCGGCGGCTCCTACTTCTTCTCGAACAGATCTTTGTAGTCCTTGTTATTTTCACAGATGAACTCGGACATGGATTGCAGGTCGGTGCGCAGAGGGAATCCACGCGAGATGGTCCAGGGTTCGACGAAGACGTTGGGGTCTTCCACCCGCGCGGTCCATTCCAGGAAGTCATCGGCAACACGCGTGAAGCGTTCCACCACGTGCAGGGCTTCGGTATGACGGAAGCCGCCGGGCAGTTCGGTCTTCTCGTTGAAGCCGACTACGTCCACTACAAGCGTGTCCCCTTCCCAGTGCGCGACGGAGTTGCCCATCCAGGTGGGATCGGGATCCTCGGGATGTTCCACCGGATTTGCGGCGGTGCTGATGGGAATGGCGCGGAACAGGTGCGGATACTCGTACAGGATGACCACGGAATCGCGGCCTTGGATGATTTGCCACTGGTAGGGTACGAAGTAGGCTCCGGGCGTCGCCGTCGGCGAGCACATCGCGTACTGGCCTGCGTCGTTCGGACCACGGGCGACCTTGTATTTCTCGGCACCGGGTTTCAGCTTGCCGGTGAAGGGCGTGTTCTCACCACGGGTCTGACGACCGCCAAACATCTGCGAGAACGAACCCGGATTGTAGATGCCGGAGAGGTCAGGCTTGCCGTCGGGCATACGAGGGATGCCCTTGGGAGCTTCGGCGGCTGCCGCGGTGACGGGCGTCGTGCCCGGAATTGTGACGGTCAAAGACCGCGACTCTTCGCCGTTCGCCCCGCGCACCGTCAATGTGTAAGTGGTGGTTGCCGAGGGAGCAACGGTCCGATTGCCGATGGCGGCGACCGAGCCGACGCTGCTCAGCGTTGTCGTAGTGGGGTTCTCCACCTGCCAGGACAGCGTTGTGGATTGGCCGGCTTGCAGCGTGGCGCGCGAGGCCTTGAACTCGCGAATCCGCGCGGGCGGAGGGGTGGGCTTGGGTTTAGCAGGCGCGGGTGGAGCCTGGGCCCACAACGGCATCACGCACAGCGAGGCGGCGAGTAGTAGAGTCTTCATGGAGTCTCCCAAATGATCCAGTCTAGTATATAAGGTTTGGTGTCCGAGTAAAGCCGCCGGGGACTGTAATTTTTTATGGCGAGAGCAGTCTTACTGGTGAGATGCTACAGATGGCTGAAGTTTCCCTGCCCATGTCCATAGCGATGATGCCCCCAGCGCTCGACGACCTTTATGCGCAGCACAACCGCTTGGTATTCTCCGCTGCATACCGGATTACCGGGTCGGCGGCGGATGCTGAGGATGTGCTGCACACGGTGTTCCTGCGGGTGCTGCGTGGGTCGGTTCCGACGCAGAATGCCGAGGGGTACCTGCGACGGGCGGCGGTGAATGCGGCGCTGGACGTAGTGCGGGCGCGGCGCGGGAGTACCGACGTGGAGTTGGAACGGATGGCATCCGGTGGGCGGGACGGGTTGGACGCGGTTCGGGACTCCGAACTGCGCGCGCAACTGCGGGCGGCGCTGGCGACTCTGCCGGACCGGGCCGCGGAGGTGTTCGTGCTGCGGCATTTTGAAGGGCACACGAATCCGCAGATCGCACGGATGTTGGGGATCTCACAAATTGGGGTGGCGGTGACGTTGCATCGGGCACGGAAGAAGTTACAGGAAGAGTTGCGGAAGGCGGGGGTGAGGTCATGAATCACAAGGACTTTGACCAGTTGGTGGAGACGGTGCGTGGGGACGTGCCGGATTCTTCGGCGGCGGCGGACCGGGTGCGGGCTCGCCTGAGTGGCGGGGAGACATTGTGTGACAGCTTCCGTGGCGACGGGGTGCGGAGTGAGGCTCGGCAGATGTTGTGGGAGGATCACCGGCGGTCGTGCGTGTCTTGCCGGAGGGAGGCTTCCGGGTACCGGGCGGAGGTGGTGGAGATGCCTCGGCGGGTGCCGCGATGGATTGCACCGGCGATGGCGGCAGCGTTGATGGCGGGAGTGTTGTGGGCGGGTTTGCCGGTGCTGGACCGGGTGTTTGCGCCTGCGGGGGCTCGCGCGACGGTGGCTTCTGTTTCTGGCACGTTGGTGACGATCGCTGCGGACGGGGCTGCGCCGCTTGCCGCTGGAGCGGAGATTGCGGAGGGGCAGGAGATCCGTACAGGGAAGGGTTCGCGGGCAGTGCTGCGGTTGCGGGACGGGTCTCTGGTGGAGATGGCTGAGCGCAGCGTGGTCACGCTGGCGGAGTTGTGGCGCGGCAAGACGGTTCGGCTGGTGCGGGGCAACGTGATTGTAGAAGCGGCCAAGCAGCGGAGCGGATATCTACAGGTGGCCACGGCGGATGCGCTGGTTTCGGTGAAGGGCACGATTTTCGGCGTGAGCACGGGGCTGAAGGGATCGCGCGTGTCGGTGGTGGAGGGCGAGGTTCGGGTGGACGAGGGAGGGTCCACCGGGCTGCTGTATCGCGGTGATCAGAAGGTGACGAATGCGGCGATGGCTGGCACCACGGTGCTGGATGACGTGGCGTGGAGCGCGAATGCAGCGAAGTACATGGCGCTGCTGGCGGATTTGAATGACGTAGGCCGGCGGATTTCGCAGATTCCGTTGCCTGGGCTGCGGTATTCCTCGAAGCTGCTGGACCGGGTGCCGCTCGATAGCGTGGTGGTGGCGGCGATGCCGAACCTTGGTCCGGTGATGAGCGAGGCTACGCGGATTTTTGAGGACAAGGCACGGGAGAGCGCGGCGATGAAGGAGTGGTGGACCGCATCCGGCGGCGCGGAGATGCGGACGTTTGTGGAGCATGCCCGGGCCATCAGCGACTATTTGGGGGACGAGATTGTGGTGGCGATTCCCAAGGGTGCGACGTCGGTGATGCTGGCCGAGGTGCGCAAGCCGGGACTAGTGGAAGAACTACGCCGGCTCGGCTATACGGGGCCTGTGGCGGTTGAAGGCGGGTTGGTCGCAGTGGGCGGGGCGGCGGTGCCCCCGGGGAGCGGGTTTGGATCGACCCCGATGGGAAAGCGGGTGATGGAGAGTTACCGTGCAGGTGCCGGGCTACTTTTTGCGGCCAACGTGGAACAAATCGCGGAGCCATCCGTAGATACTTCTGTGATCGGGCTGGACAACTTGCGATTCTTGATCGCGGAGCAGAAGGGAACGCTGGCGACGCCAGTGCATTCGGCTTCGTTGAACTTCAACGGGGCGCGGCACGGGATGGCGAGCTGGTTGGCTGCGCCGGGACCCATGGGATCGATGGAGTTTGTTTCCAAAGATGCCACCTTCGCGGCTTCGTTCCTGATGCGCGATCCCCGCCAGTTGCTGGACGAAGTGCGGGCGATGTCGGGCGTCGGCTCGGATGCTGACCGGCGTTTCATGGACGAAGTGTCCGGCTCGCTGGGCGGTGAAGTGACCATGGCCATGGATGGCGCGCTGCTGCCCACACCTGCCTGGGTGGTGGCCGTGGAACTGGAGAATGCCCCTCGGTTGCAGAGCGCGATAGAGCAATTGCTACCCTCGGTGAAGAAGGAAGTGGCGGACGGCCGCACCTACTATTCCATCAGCGAAACTTCTATGCCGGTCCACTACACGTTTGTCGAAGGCTACTGGTTGCTCGGTTCCACGCGGGCGCAACTGATGCGTGCGATCTCCAACCGGACCGCGGGGCTGACGCTGTCCCGGTCGCCGGAGTTCCGCGCGCAGATGCCGCAGGACGGGTACACGTATTTTTCGGGGCTGATGTATTACAACTTCGGCTCGACGTTGGGTCCGATTGTGGATCAACTCAAGTCCACCGGGATGCTTACGGCGCAGACGCAGGCGCAGGCGGATAGCTTGATGGCCAACCGTGCGCCCAGTCTGATTTACGTTTACGGCGAGACGGATCGCATTCAAGTCGGCAGCCGGAGCACGTTGTTCCAGATGGGTCTGCAGGCGCTGATGGCGGGCAATCCGTTGATGGGGCTTCCCATGCCCTCGGCAGGAAAGGCACAATAGGCTGGTGGCGGAACCTGTTATTCAACTGGATGGGCTGACGGTCCGCCTGGGCAAGCGCGAAATCCTGCATGAGCTGCGGGGTACACTGCGCGGCGGCACCATCGGACTGCTGGGTCCCAATGGGGCGGGGAAGTCGACGCTCATTCAAACGTTGCTGGGGTTCATTCCACCCACGTCGGGTTCGGCTGCAATCTTTGGGCGTGATATCCGCAAGGACGCGCGCCCGCTGCGGTCGATGATCGGCTACATGCCGGAGAACGATTCATTCATTGCGGACATGACCGCGGTGGCGTTCGTGCGCCTGATGGGCGAGTTGAGCGGGTTGCCGTCGGAGGCTGCGCTGGAGCGGGCTCACGAGGTTCTCTTTTACGTGGGGCTGGGTGAGGCGCGGTATCGTCCGCTGGGGACGTACTCGTTGGGGATGAAGCAGCTGGCGAAGCTGGCGCAGGCGATTGTGCATGGTCCCCGGCTGGTGATTCTGGATGAGCCTACCAATGGGCTGGACCCGCCGGCGCGTGTTCGGATGATCCGCTTGATCAAGGAAATGCGCGACACGGGCAAGATGCACTTGGTGGTGTGTTCGCACTTGCTGCGCGATGTGGAAGAGACCTGCGAAGAGGTGCTGATCCTCAAAGCGGGGCGTATCGTCCACTATTCGAATCTGGAAGAGGAGCGCAAGGCGAACAAGCGGTTCGTGGAGCTGGAGACTCTGGGGGACGATGCGGGATTCGCCGAGGCGCTGACGGGCCGCGGGTGCGAGTGCATGGCTGTGGGTCCGGGGCGGCTGAAGATAGTGGTGCCGGTCGAATTTGAGATGCGCGAGATCTACGTGCTGGCGGCGGAGCGCGACCTGCAACTGCGTAGGCTGAATTACAAGCGCGATACGCTTGAGGACATTTTCTTGAAAGCCATGGAGACCAAGTAATGGCTGTCTACAAGCGCACCTATACGGCCTATGAAGGCGCGATGACGCCGGAGTGGTCGCGCTTCCTGGTGATCCCGCGCGCGGGGTGGAAGAAATTCGGCGAATCGAAGCTGCTCATGATTCTGCGCATGGCTTCGCTGATCTATCCGCTGGGGTGCATCCTCTATGTGTACTTGGCGAACAATCTTTCCGCGCTGCAGGACCTGGGCATTCCGGCGGGCCGCTACCTGAGCGTGGACCGGACGATGTTCCTCTACTTCTGCTGGATTCAGGGCGCGTTCGCGTATGTGATGACGGCGCTGGTGGGTCCGAGTCTGGTTTGGCCGGATCTGGTGAACAACGCGTTGCCGCTGTATTTGTGCCGTCCGTTTTCCCGCACCGAATACGTGTTGGGCAAGATGAGCGTGCTGGGCGGGTTGCTGTCACTGGCGACGTGGGTGCCGGGGCTGGTGGTCTTCATCGTACAGGCCAGCTTGGCCGGATGGGACTGGACGGTGGACAATGCGTGGATTGCCTGGTCAATGTTCGTGGGTATGGTGTTGTGGGTGGTGCTGCTGTCGCTGATTTCGATGGCGATTTCCGCGTTCGTGAAGTGGCGCATCGCAGCCGGCGCGTTACTGCTGGGAATCTTCGTGGCGGGCGCTGGATTCGGGTCGGCGCTGAATGCCATTGTGCGGACCGAGTACGGCTCGCTGCTCAACCTGACCCAGGTGATGTACACGATTTGGTCGCAGCTGTTCGGGTTGACGCCGGACACGGGGCTGACTATTGGAGAAGCCTGGAGCGTGGTCGCCGTGGTCTGCGCGGGATGCGTGTGGTTGCTGGCGAAGAAGATTCGAGCGTTCGAGGTCGTCAAGTGAGCGAGATTGTTTTCGACAACGTCTCGCGCTTCTATGGCGATGTGCTGGGCGTGAATCGCGTGTCGTTGACGATTCCGCCGGGGATCACTAGCTTGGTCGGCCCGAACGGGTCCGGCAAGACGACGCTGATGAACCTGATGACGGGGCTGGTGCGGCCTACGCGCGGGGAGATCAGCGTGCTCGGAGTGAATCCGCAGGACCCGGAGAAGTTGTTCAAGTTGTGCGGGTATTCGACGCAGTTCGATTCCTACCCGCGCGGGCTGACGGGATTTCAGTTCATTCAATCCTACCTGCGGTTGTTCGGGATGTCGGCGGCGGCTGCGGCGGCTGCCGCCGTCAAGTGTATTGAGCGGGTGAACCTGGGAGACGCGGCGCATCGCAAGATCGCGGGCTATAGCAAAGGGATGCGGCAGAGGATTCGGTTGGCGCAGGCGATTGCGCATGATCCGCGCGTGTTGGTGCTGGATGAGCCGCTGAACGGGCTCGACCCGTTGGTGCGAGCCGAGACGATCGCGCTATTCCGCACGTGGGCCGCTGAGGGGCGGCACGTGATCGTGTCGAGCCACATCTTGCATGAGGTGGACACGATTTCGGACCAGGTGATCCTGCTGGCCAACGGCTACGTTGTGGCCGAGGGGCAAATTCGCGGCGTACGTGATGAGATGCGTGAGCATCCGATGCAAGTGCTGATCCGCTGCAATCGTGCGAATGAAATGGCGGCTCGGGTGTTTGGAGCCGACCATGTCGTCGAGGCGCGGTTGCATTCCGATGGCGGAGGCTTGCTGGTGAAGACCAAAGACGCAGACAAGTTCTACCGGATGCTGAACCACATCGCGCTCGATGGGTTCGTGATGGAGAGCGTGGCCCCGGCGGATGACAACGTGAATTCGCTTTACGAGTACTTGATCGGCGGAGAGGAGCCGACGCGATGATGGGACTTTGGTTCGCACAAATCGGCGCAGTGATCCGGCTTGAGATGGCGAAGACGTTCCTTTCCAAGCGCGGCTTGTGGGTGTACCTGTTGGCGCTGGCTCCGGTGGGGATCACGACGATTCATTCGCTGGTTGAGCTGAACAGCGGCGAACAACGCAGGGCCATGGCAGCGGCGCGTCCCGTCGACGCCGCGCTGCTGCAATCGGTCAAGCCGCCCCTCTCTCAGGATGAGGTTCGGGAACGGCTCGGTGAACCGCACAATCAGTGGCAGTTCCGCAACGGGCGTAACCGCGAGGTCGGGTCCTACCAATACACTGACGGGACCGATATGTACACTTACAACTTCGCCAACCACGAGCTTCGCAATGTGACGGTGGAGACCCGTGACACCATCGCGCAGGACACTAACATCTTCGCGAGTATCTTCCAATTTGTCTTCCTGCGTCTGGCGGTGTTCTTCGGCTGCGTTGGGGTGTTCACCAATCTGTTCCGGGGCGAACTTCTGGACCGGAGCCTGCACTATTACCTGCTCACGCCGCTACGGCGCGAAGTGCTGGTGGTGGGCAAGTACGCCGCGGGCTTGATCGCGACGACAGTGATCTTTGTGACCAGCGCCGCGCTGCAGATGTGGACGCTCTCGTGGCATTTTGACGGGACCGAAGTCTCGCAATATCTCGACGGCGGAGGCTGGGGGCACCTCGCCTCCTACCTCGGCGTCACTGCGCTGGCGTGCCTCGGATACGGCAGCGTGTTCCTGGCGGCGGGTTTGTTCTTCAAGAATCCGATCATTCCGGCGGCACTGGTGGAAGGTTGGGAGAGCCTCAACATCTTCCTGCCGGCGGCGCTGAAAAAGGTCAGCGTGATCTACTACCTGCAATCCTTGTGCCCAGTGCTTGCCTCGCCGGACAAAGAGATGAACCAGATTCTGAAGTTGCTGGTGAACGCGGCGGAGCCTGTGTCGGCTCCCGTGGCGATTCTTGGGTTGCTGGCGGTGACGGCGGTGGTATTGCTGTTGGCAGGGCGCCAAGCGCGGCGGCTGGAGATTAACTACAGCACGGATTAAGTCACCTCGGCGCGGCGACGGGTGAGTGAGCGGTCAGGTAGTCGAGGAATGCATCGATATCGAGTAGGCCGGTGTCGAGACGGGGTCCGGTCGAGTTCTTCAGCGTGATGAAGTCATCGCCGCCGCCGGCCATGAAGTTGTTGACCGTGATCCGGTAGGTCGCCGCGGGATCGACTGCTTGCCCGCCGAGCGAAAGTCCAGAGACCCGGCTACCTTGCGGCTTGGCCCCATCGAACGTATACCGAAGGGCGGAGGAGGTCCATACCTGGCGGATCTCAAGTGTGTCCTTGAGCTGCGCGCCGGTCAGGTCCATGACGACAAGCGTGTTGTTGAAGGGTTGCACGGAAATGGCCATGCCGAAGGTGAGGTCCCCGGGCTCCAGCGCTGCTCGCACACCGCCGGTGTTCATGAGGGCCGCGACGACATTCTGCTTCCCGGTGGCGGCGGCCATGGCGTCGGCGATGATGCGTCCTAGTTCCGCGCCCCGCAGTGGTTGCGCGGCCACCGCGATCTTGCGGTCACGCTGCTGAACGATGGGTTTCTGGAACGCAGCCACCATTGCCGTCAGCGGGGGATCTTCAGGGATGGACTCGTCGATGAGGATGGGCTGCGTCGTGCTCCACTTCTTCACTCGGCCGCGGCTGTCGAAGGTTACTTGGACTCTGCCCAGGACCTTCTCGCCTTCCCACGACGACACCACCAGCGTTTTGCCCTTGTCCGGATTGTCCACCACCGTGGGATAGGGACCGCGGGCTTCGGGCCAGCCAGGAGCCGTGGTGGAGCCGAGCAACGTGTGGCTATGCCCGCCTACGATGACGTCCACATTGTGGAGGGTGCGGGCGAGTGCTTGTTCCTCTTCGTAGCCAACGTGCGTGAGCAGCACGATTTTGTTGACTCCGGCGCGTGTGAGCGCATCGATTTCCGTTTGCAGAGACCGGTTGAGATCGCGCAGGCTAATGTTGGGTCCCGGATTGCTGAGGGTGAGTAGCGAAGCGGTGATGCCGCCGATGATGCCGATCCGCTCGCGGCCTCTGGTGAGGATTGTCGAGGGGTGGATAAGGTCCTTGATCAGAGGCTCGGTGTCGACGTTGAGGTTTGCCGAAAGCAACGGGAAGCGTGCTCCTCGGGCGAAAGCGGCGAGGGCGGCGGGGCCTTTGTCGAACTCGTGGTTGCCTACGGCCATCGCATCCAACGGGAGGGCGTTGAGAAACGCCAAATCGGCCAGGCCTTCATAGACGTTGAAGTAGAGCGTACCTTGGAATGCGTCTCCGGCGTGCAGCACGATGGGGTTCGGATCGGCTTGCCGGTAACGGGCGATCAGCGTTGCAAGACGCGGCATTCCACCGTAGGGTTTGCCTTGAATGACGGTCGGCTCAATGCGGTCGTGCGTATCGTTGACGTGGAGGATGGTGGTGGTGAAGTCGGCCGCGAGAAGGCTGTGGGCCAGGAATACGAAAACGAAACGCATGGTGTGAGTCTACCTGAAAAGTGTTGTGGTGCCGGAGCGAGCCGCGCGGCTATCATGGGAGTTCTCTCCGCATGTCTGACCTCAAAGCTCTACCCTCCCAGATTCTGATTCACATTGCCAAGCTGCTGCAAGTTCCCATGAAGGGGATGCTCGCGGTGGTGGAACTGCTGGACGAAGGCTCCACTGTGCCGTTCATTGCGCGTTACCGCAAGGAGGTGACGGGCAATCTGGATGAAGTGCAGATCCGCGGCATCGAAGAAAAGCTGCTGTACTTCCGCGAATTGGAGTCGCGGCGGGAAACGATCCTCGCTTCGATTCTGGAGCAGGACAAGCTGACAGACGAACTGCGCGCGCGGATCGAGGCTACGCTGGATAAGAGCGAACTCGAAGACCTGTACCTTCCTTACAAGCCGAAGCGGCGCACCAAGGCGACGATCGCGCGCGAGAAGGGACTGGGGCCGCTCGCCGACTATCTGTGGGAGCAACAGGCTACCGGGGCGGGGTTAGAAGATTTCGCAGGCACCTTTGTGAACCTGGAGTTGGGCGTAGCGAGCGTGGAAGAGGCGCTGGAGGGCGCGCGGCACATCGTCGCGGAGACCATCAGTGATCATGCCGACATCCGCAAACTGCTGCGCAAGGCGATGTTTGAGGAAGGCGTGATCGTCAGCCGCAAGATCGACCCCGCCACCAACACCGACGAAGAACAGAAGTTCAAGATGTACTTCGATTACCGCGAGCCGGTGAAGGCGATCCCCTCGCACAGGATGTTGGCGATCCGGCGCGGGGAAGCGGAGAAGGTGCTGTACTTCCTGATTGAGATGGACCCGCTGCGGCCGCACGGGATCATTCGCGGGCAGATTCACAAGCAGGTGGGCGATTGGACGCCGCATTTGGATCTGGCGGCGGAAGATTCGTGGAAGCGGCTGCTGAGCAGTTCCATCACGGGTGAAGTCCGGCTGGAATTGAAGACCAACGCCGACGCGGACGCGATCAAAGTGTTCCGCGACAATTTGGAGAACCTGCTGCTTTCGCCGCCTGCGGGGCAGCTGGCGGTGCTGGGCCTCGACCCTGGGATTCGCACGGGCTGCAAGATCGCGGTGGTGGATGATACGGGCAAGTTTCTGGCCCATGAGGTGATTTACCCGCACGCGCCCAAGTTCGATACCGCGGGATCGTACCGCGTGCTGGCGTCGTTGATTGAGAAGTTCAATGTGCAGGCCATCGCCATCGGCAATGGCACCGCATCGCGCGAGACCGAAGCGCTGGTGCGCGACTTCTTGCGTGACAAAGGGCTGCTGTCTCTGTTCAGCGTGACGGTGAACGAATCGGGAGCATCGATCTATTCGGCGTCCGATCTGGCGCGGCAGGAGTTTCCGGACCTGGACCTCACGGTGCGCGGCGCGATTTCGATTGCGCGGCGCTTGCAGGACCCGCTGGCGGAGCTGGTGAAGATTGATCCGAAGTCGATTGGCGTCGGGCAGTATCAGCACGACGTGGATCAGAGCCATCTCAATAAGGCGCTACAGACCGTCATCGAGAGTTGCGTGAACCGCGTGGGCGTGGACCTGAACACCGCATCCTGGGCGCTGTTGCGTTACGTGGCCGGCATCAATGAACGCACGGCGCAGAAGATTGTCGAGTATCGCAACGACAACGGCCGATTCCGTTCGCGCGTGCAGCTTACTGCGGTGCCTGGGATCGGTCCGAAGACGTTCGAGCAGGCGGCGGGGTTCCTGCGAATTCGCGGTGGGGAGAATCCGCTCGACATCACGGCAGTGCATCCTGAGTCATACCCTGTGGTGGAGCAGATTGCCTCCGGGCTGGGGATTACGGTGTCCGAACTCATCGAGCGGCCCCAATCGATTGAGAAGGTGGATGCGGCGTCCCTCACTGCGGGCACCTACACGTTGCGCGACATTCTGGACGAATTGCGCAAGCCCGGGCGCGATCCTCGCGACAAGTTCGTCGCTCCGGTATTCCAGGACGGCGTGCGCGACATTGGTGACTTGGCCACTGGCATGATCCTTGAAGGAGTGGTGACCAACGTGACCAAGTTCGGCGCGTTCGTTGATATCGGCGTGCATCAGGACGGGCTGGTCCACATCAGCGAGCTGTCGAACCGCTACATCAAAGAGCCGAGTGATGCTGTCAAGGTGGGCCAGATTGTGAAGGTCCAGGTTCTAAGCGCGGACGCCAAGGCGAAGCGGATTGCGCTCTCCATCAAGGCTCTGCAGTCGAAGTCCGCACCGGTCCCGGTGAAAGAAAAGGTCAAGCCGGCCAAGCCGTCCATGGAGGACAGTCTGGCCGCTCTGACGAATCGCTGGAAGAGCCGCTAGGGCGCGATCTTCACGCTTACGTCTTTCGTCGCGGTCTGGCCCTTGGAGTTCGTCGCGAGGCACGTATAGGTTGTGTCCGCGGGCGGGAACGCTTCCAGGGTTGGATTGGCGGTGAAGAATTGCGCGTTGGGGCCGATTCTGACGGATACTGCTCCTGTGGTGTTGCACGTAAGTTTCACAGCTGTCCCCGTTGCAGGGATGGTCGGTTTATCCACGGTGAAGGAGGCGATTTCCGCCGGTGGAACCGTGTAGACGTTCACCTGCACTTCCGCTGTCACCGAGCCGGCGGCGTTGGTTGCCGTGAGCACGTAGGTGGTGAACTCCGTCGGACTCACCAGGCGTGTCCCGAACTGCGGCACGCCGCCTTGCGTGGAGATGGTGATGCTGTCGGCATCGATCACGCTCCACGACAGTTCGGTCTTTTCGCCCTTTTCGATGGTGGAGGGGCTGGCTGAGAAGTGGATCACGGCGGGTTTGGCACCGCTCCGGACGGCTACGGTGACGGTGCAGGAATCGGACGCGCCGCCCGTAGTGGTCAATGTATAGGTGGTGTTCGCCGTGGGCGAGACGGAGACGCTGCCGTTGGCTCCGACGAGTCCGATGGCCGGAGAAATGCTTACGCCGGACGCGCCGTTGCTCTGCCAGTTCAGCGTGGCGGTTTCGCCGAGCCGGATGGTTGCGGGCGATGCGTAGCAGGTCAGGAAGCGGGCGGCGGAGATAACAACTTGGGTAGTGGCGCTCTCTTCGCTAACGGCGTTCTTGGCGGTCAGAATATAGGTTGACGTCGCGGTGGGCGTGACCGGGCGCGATCCGGTTGACGAGACTGCGCCCAGTCCACTGATGCTGACCGAATCGGCGTTGAGCACACGCCAGGAGAGCGTGGCCACTTCGCCGCCGTTGATCTGACGCGGGTCGGATTGGAAGAACAGGATCTGTACGCGCTCTCCGCCACCGGTGGAAAGTTGAACGCGGTCCGCCGCTTCGCCGCCTTGGTTGTCTTTGACCAGAAGCCGGAATGCGTAGACCTGTCCGGCGGCAGCGGTGAAGGTAGCGCGAGCAGAGGTGGAGGTCAGGATGGAGACCGACGGGCCAGCCTCCTGAACCCATTGATAGGTGACGGGGTCGCCGTCCGGATCGTAAGACTTGGATCCGTCGAGTTGAACCACGCCCGCGGGCACGTTGGTGAGATCGGGGCCGGCGTCGGCGACGGGCGGATCGTTTCCGGTGCGCACACGGCGGGTGAGCATCTCATAGCGCACGCGGGGAATTTCCATGGGGATGGCATGGTCGGCGGCCAGATACTGTTTCGGACGCAGGAAGTTGCCCAGCTGCACGCCGACTGCGGCGCGACCTTGCTGCATGCCTTGGAGCGGCAGGAAAGTTTCGTTGACGCCGCCCTCCACCGTGAAGGCCACACGCTCATTGAGTGGCAGTACAAAACGCAGGCTGCCGCCGGCGCGATTGCTGGAGGCCGCGCTGCGCAAGTAACCGACGTTGGCTTCGGCGTAGGTGTTGCCGACAAGCGCGAACGTGCTGGCGAGGCCCACTTGTTCCACGACTTTGAGGTAGCGCTCTTCAACGATGTTGCGTTGCAGCAAACCGTTGCTGGAGATGCCGTTGGCGCGGTGGATCAAGGAGTTGTCCTTGAACGCCTTGCTGGCAAAGAGGCCGATTTTGCCGCGTCCGAAGAAGTAGTCGAGGACGAAAGATCCCTGGCCCAGCGTTCCGCTGGTTTGATTCCCGGCGAGGGTGACAGTCTTCACGCTGGCGAACAAGCCGGCCTGCACGCGGCGGTGGAAGCGGTCGACCACGCCGAAATCGAACTGCCCTTCGCGCTGTCCGCGGAGGTAGTAATATTCGCCCTGCGCTTGGAAACCGACGTTCTTGCCGGCGGATGCGAAGACGCGTCCGCGTCCAGCGACGGAGACTTTGCCTCGGTCATCGGCCCCGACGTTGAAGCTGAGCGACTGCAGCAGGGAATTGCCGCCAATGAAGGATGGACTCGCGGCATTGGCTGAACTGGTGCGCGTGGGCTCCGGAGTGGGCGGGGCAGCGGGTCCGACAGCCTGCGCTATCGCGCTACTACGGGCTGGAGAGTTGAGGTCACGGAGTGCGGCCTCCATCGCCTGTTGGTTCTGCTTTACGGAGTCTAGGTCGCGACGGAGCTGCGCGTTTTGGTCGGCAAGGTCCTTGAGCGATGCTGCGATCTCGTCGAGCTTATCCAAGCGGCGGAGCACTTGCGGGCAGCAGTCCGGTGCCGCAGCGTTTGTCGGGTTGGCTCCGGCTGGTCCTCCCAGACCCTGTGGTCCGGCGGCCGGCGTAGCGGCCTGTCCGTTGATGGCGCGAATGGCATCGCCCGCGCTGCCCGGCGTTGTGCTGTTTCCCTGCGCGTCGGTGATGGTCAACACGACGCGCCGGTTCATGAAGCGAGCCTCGTCGGTTGGCCGGAAGGTGTTGCCTTGATCGGATATTTTGGGTGCCTCCGCGCCGCGCGATGAAGTCGTAATCTGGTCGGGGCGCGCGCCGTATTTGAGAAGGAAGCTTTGCACGGCATTTGCTCGTGCCAGCCCCAATGCCTGGTTATAGGCGGGGTTGCCCAAGCGGTCCGTGAAGCCTTCGATGCGCACACGGTGTCCCGAATTTGCCTGGAGCAGTTCCGCAATCCGCAACAAGGTGGGAAACCCGTCCACCAGCACCGAGGAGTCGAAGTCGAAGTTGATTTCCTCCCAGTCCGCTGAGCTGGCCTGGGTATTCAGGCCCTGCCCCCAGGTAAGCACTGCGCTTAGTAGCCCCACCATCAGTAGTGGACTGCGTCTCGACATGTAAGTCTCCTCCCGCGGTCTCTCCGGACCGTTCCGTTACAAAGGAGATACATTCGGCGGTTGAAATGTTTCTTACGATTGCGCTTGTGCAAGGTGCGGCGTCCGGCGGATAATCGGAACGGACCTCGCGGACAGGCAGCCGCTGGCTGGGGTGGCAACACTTCGGCGGGAGGAAAGTCCGGTCTCCATAGGGCAACATGCCGGCTAACGGCCGGGGGGGCTCGCTCAAAGCGGGTTTTACGGAAAGTGCAACAGAAAATGAACCGCTAACCTCGCAAGAGGCAGTAAGGTTGAAAAGGTGCGGTAAGAGCGCACCGCGGCCGCAGTAATGCGCGCTGGCAGTGCAAACCCCATGCGGAGCAAGACCAAATAGGGGAGGAGGAGCGGCCCGCTCCGTTAGAACTTCCGGGTAGGTTGCTGATGAGTTGGCGTGAGAGCGTCAACCTAGAGGAATGGCTGCCGCCTGTTCGCAAGGACGGGGCACAGAAACCGGCTTATCGTTCGCGGGGTCCAATCATCGCGGGGTCCAACATCGCGGGGTCCGCTAAGTTTTCAAAGAACGTTTCCAACATCCGAGAGCTCTCGAACTGAACCCGGAATTTCGCTTCCGGGAGCGCCACGGACATACCCGGCCGTTCGGGCCCAACGTTTATTGACGCTCCCAGGGGTTTCCGCGGACTCACCTGGGATTATCGGGCCGCGGTTCGGATATTGCGATCCGCCGCGACTTTCGTGGCCCGGGCACCGTCGGGGTAGCCGGACTCTTCGCATTGGTTATCGCCTGGGGATGTTGCGGTGTGGGCGGGTCAAAGCGGGATGTGGGTGATTCGGGGGGAGATTTAGGCCGGGGTTTGGTGTGACCCGGTATAGAATTGTGGGCATGGCTCACGATCCTGTAGTTTTCATTTCATCCACCGCCGAGGATTTGAAGGAACACCGGGAGCAGGCTGGCAGAGCGGCGTCGGCCAGTGGATTTTCTGCGCGCATGATGGAGTATTTTCCGGCCTCGGGGCACCAGCCGAGTCTGGCGGTGTGCCGGGAGAAGGTGGCGGAAGCGGAAGTAGTTGTGGTGCTGGTGGCGCACAGGTATGGATGGGTGCCGGAGGATGCGAGCAATCCGGATCACAAGAGCATCACGTGGCTGGAGTGCGAGCACGCTTGGAGCTTGGGCAAGGAAGTGCTGGCGGTCCTGGTGGACCCTGCCCATTCCTGGCCCGCTGAGTTGCGCGAAGACTACCGGCTGACCAAGGGTAAAGACCTGCCGGACGAGGATTACGACAAACTCCGCAAAGAGGTCCGGCGCAACGAGAAGAAGCTGGGCGAGTTCAAGGGGAAGCTCAGCAGTTATGTGAGGGGGACGTTTACGGAGGCGGCGAGTGTGCGGCCGCTGGTATCCGAGGCGTTGGCGGATTGGCGCAGGAGACATCGCCCTTCCATCGCAGTGGGGCATACCGACTCCGACAAATATTTGAGCGTTCTGGAGGAAGACACGCGGCAGATACGGATCAAGGGTTTGAAGACGAAGCGGGCCGAGCCGTACTTTTTTGGAATTGACGACATTTACATTCCTCTCACGACGAACGTAGGCGGCGAGAAGGGCGCGGAGCTGGAACGGCAACGGCCGGTGGTGCTGGAGAAGGCGCTGGCGCACCGGTTGATGGTGGTGGTGGGCGACCCGGGGTCGGGCAAGTCGACATTCCTGAGGCGCGTGGCATTCGAGTTGTGCCGCACAGGGCGGGGCAGCCGGCCGGCGGAGGCTCCACTGTTTCTGGCGGAGGCCGACAGACGTTTTCCGATTCTGATCCGGGTGGCGGCCTTCGCGAAATTTCTGGCGGAGGACGGCGCGCAGAAGCCCGCGGATTCTCCGGATTGGATTCCTTACTTCCTGGGGAAGCAGAGCGCGGAATACAAGTGGGGTGTGGACGAAGCGTTTTTCCAGCGTAAGTTGGACGAGGGGAATTGCCTGGTGATGGTGGACGGGCTGGATGAGGCCCCGGAGCGCAAGATGCGGGAGCGGATTGCGCGGGTGTTTGAGAATGCTACCACCGCTTTCCCGAAGTGCCATTTCCTGGTGGGTACGCGACCGCAGACCAATGAAGGGGATGCGGTGCTGGCGGGGTATCACGGGATTCGGATTGGGGATCTTGCGTTGGCAGAGATCCGGGCGTTTTTCGAGCATTTTGCGGGCGCGTTGGCTCTGACATCGGCGGAAGCGGCGGAATTCAAGGATGGCTTGGAGACGGCGCTGGAGAGCCGCGCCGAGATCCGTGAGATGAGCGCCAACGCGGTGATGTTGACGGCGTTGGCGGTGTTGCAGCACAACGACCAACGGCTGCCGGAATACCGCGTGGAGTTATACGCATCGATTCTGTGGTGGCTGGCAGTGGCGAGGCAGGATAAGCCGGGGCGGCCCACGCCGGAGAAGTGCTTGGAACGGATGCGCAAGCTGGCGGTGAGCATGCAGGATGCACCGGACGGAAAGCGCCTGGTACAGGTGGGTATCCGCGAGGCGGCGGAGTTGCAAGCGAAAGAGTTGGACGGCAGCGCGGACGAGCATGAAGCAGTGCTGGAAGAGGAGATGCTGGATAGCGGGATCATCGTCTCGGTGGGCTCCGATGTGAAGTTTTGGCACCTGAGTTTCCAGGAGTATCTGGCGGCGCGCGAAATTGCCAGCCTGTCCGAGAGGCAACAGGTGGAGCGGGTGGTGACCAGCGGCAAGCTGTATCACCCGGAGTGGCGGGAGACGATGCGGCTGTTGGGGGGCGTGCTGCGGCAGCAGGGAGAGGCCAAGATCGAGGGGCTCTTTGAGGCGATTCTGGCAGTTGGCGGCGCGGGTAGTGACCTGCTTGGGTCGTTGGCGCTGCCGGACCAGGCGCGGTGCTGCTCGGGGTAATGATGCGGGATCTTTCGCGGATGGGGTGAGAACCGAAGACTCCGGAGTATGAGAAGACGGTGAAGAGCGCGATGCGGATCTTTACGGTGGAAGGGGCGGGTCAGATTGACGCGAAGACGCGGAGCGACGCTGCGGATGCGTTGGGGCAGGTGGGGGATCCCCGTTTGGAGGAGGATGGGTGGGTCACGATTCCTGAGAGCAATTTCTGGATGGGGGCACAGAAGGAAAAGGAGAGTGAGGCCAATTACGACCCCGAGGCGTTCGACGGCGAATGGCCGGTGCACCGGGTGAAGCTTGCGCCGTTTCGGATGCGTAAGTTTCTGGTGACCGTGCAGGAGTATGAGGCCTTCATCAAGAGCGGTGGCTATGCGGAGAAGAAACACTGGACGGGGGGCTTCGGTGAGACACCGGAGCCGGAGGAGTGGGAGCGGCAGATAGCGTACCCGAACCGGCCTGTGGTGGGCGTGAGTTGGTTTGAGGCCGCCGCGTATTGCCGCTGGGCGGGAGGGCGGTTGCCGACGGAAGCGGAATGGGAGCGCGCGGCGCGAGGTCCCCTGGGTTTGCGCTACCCGTGGGGCGATGCACCCCTGGATGTTTCGCGCGCGAATTATGGCGACACCATAGGCCATCTCTCGCCGGTGGGCGTATTCCCAGCGGGCAACACGGCGGAGGAGTTGTGCGATATGCTGGGCAACGTTTGGGAGTGGTGCGGAGATTGGTTTGAGGCTTACTCAGAAGGACCTGTTGAGAATCCGGTTGGTCCCGAGAAGGGGACTGCGAGAATTGTGCGCGGGGGCGGGTGGTACGACATTCCTCGGCTCGTCCGCGTCTCGGTCCGCAACAGGAGCGAGCCGGCGGGCCGGCTTGACGGCATCGGGTTTCGTTGTGCGGGGGAATTACGCTAAGAGTCTAGAGTTTTAAGTTTACAGGGGGGGCAGGG
>CANFEY010000020.1 GCA_947446025.1 Bryobacterales bacterium | reverse complement strand
CGCCGGTAGCCGGGTGGTACCGAGTACCGCAGCATCTTCCGCACTGTCTCGCGTGCCAGCCCGAACTGCCGGGCCACCTCGCGCTCACTCATCTTGTCGACGATGACCGCTCTCCGAACCCGCGCGTATAACTCCACTGTGTACACCTCTCCGGTGTTCCACAAACACAGAATGTCTGCTGGAACCAGTTTCCCCGGCGGTCTACTTTCTCTCCGCCGTAACGCCGCTCTCGCGGCGTCTACTGGTCTAGTTTGTCAGCGGCGCTTATACAATCGGTCTTGTAGCTGCGGAGGGTGGATTCAGAGCGTGCCCGGCGTGCGTATTCGCGGGCTTGCTCCGCTGCGGGTGACAGCAGCACAAGCGGGTTGATCGTGGCGAGGGTGCTCATGGGGATTAGGTGGCTTCCCATTGACTTTGGGGCGGCTTGAGGCTAGTATATGCGTAGGGCCTACGCATAGTCAAGAGCCATGCTAAGGGCCTACGGATTACGCTTCTGGGATGGCGACAAAGAAGCGTGAGTTTGCATCTATGACTGAAATGCTTGATTTCTTCAAGAAGACCGGCGCGCAAGGGGGAAAGAAACGCGCAGCCGGTATGAGTAAGGCTGAACGAAGCGCCAGTGCTGCCAAGGCGGCGGCGGTGCGTTGGCAAAAAAAGGCGAAGGCGAAAAAGAAAGGAACCTAGTGGCCGTCTACAAACCCACGTACCGCGACAAGGAAACCGGCACAGTAAAGACGCAGCGCGTCTGGTGGTACCACTTCACGTTCGCGGGGCGGCGCATTCAGGAGTCCAGCAAGTCCACGCGAAAGACGATTGCTCAAGAGGCCGAGAAGAAACGGCGCTTGGAACTGGAGCGCGGTTTCAATGATATCGAGGATCACCGCTCGGAACGCATTCGCACGATTGCCGAACTGGCCAAGGCGTTCTTGGAAGGCTACAAACTCCGGCATCCGCGATCCGTCACGTTTGCCGAGTACACCATGAAGCACGTCTGCAAACACTTCGGGAACGCGATGGCTGTAGACATCACTGACACAGCGGTCAAGGACTACCAGACGAAGCGGCTGAAAGAGAAGGCCGCGCCGAAATCTATCAATGACGAAGTAGGCGCGCTGCTCCGATTGTTGGGTGAGCAGGGCGATTTCATTCGAGCGAAGTTGAGACGGGCGCGGGCGCTCAAGCTGACGGTGCGGACGCAGGTAGCGCGGGCGTTCAGCGAAGAGGAAAAAGAGAAGCTACTGGCAGCGGCCAAGGCGCGGCGCTCCCCTGCGATCTACCCGGCGCTCATGCTTGCGCTGCATACGGGGCTGCGGGACGCGGAGGTGCTTGGGCTCCAGTGGGGGCGGCTGGATCTACTCAAGGCCGTGGTGACGGTGGGGGACAGCAAGACCGAGGCGGGGCAGGGTAGAACCATCCCTCTCAATTCGGACGTGCTGGCGGCGCTGGTGGATCATTCCAAGTGGTTCTTGAAGAAGTTCGGCACCACGCATCCGGCGCTGTACGTGTTCCCGTTCGGCAAGCCCCAACCAACGGACGCCACGCGGCCTATGACCACGCTCAAGACTTCATGGGCGAAGGTGAAAAAGGACGCAGGCGTTACGGGCCGGTGGCATGACAACCGGCATACCTTCATCACGAACCTAGCGGAGAGCGGCGAGGCCGGGGACGAAACGATTCGAGACATGGCTGGGCACGTGTCGAAACAAATGCTCAAGCACTACTCCCACATCGGTCAGCAGGCGAAGCGGCGCGCGGTAGATTCGTTGGTGAAAAAACAGGCGGCTGTAGTAGTTCTGGAGCAGGTTTCAAACGAGGCTGCTAAGGAATCCGCTAAGGTCGAGGTTTTGCACTGAAAGCGAGGATTTGTAAGTTGCTGATTTGGTTTGGCTCCCCGGGTAGGATTCGAACCTACAACCCTTCGGTTAACAGCCGAATGCTCTACCATTGAGCTACCGAGGAACAAGAGTGGACTACTGCACTAGCGGTAAAGCCATTGTACAACGGCTCGGGCCGGATCGCAAAATGTTAGCATGGGCCTGATGACTTCTCGAACTCTGCGCTTGCTGGCGGGCTCGTTTCTGGCTTCGGCCAGCTTGTTTGGCGTGGAGGCGGACAAGCCCTCCAAAACCTCGATTTGGGTGCTGGCGGCGCGTGCGATTGGGGCTCGGGAGCCGGACCCTACGGTGCGCAATCCGGACTGGCTGGCGGAGCGGTTCCTGGGGCCGGAAGAGCGGGCGCTGATTGCCGCCAATCCCGTGGTCACGGGGCTCGATAAGGACTACCGGCTGGCGATGCAGGAGCCGGAGACGCGCGCCCGGGTGCTGATGGTCAACATTCGCACGCTGTATATCGATAAACGCATGCGTGAGTTTGCGGCGTCGGGCGGGCAGCAGGTGGTCATCTTGGGGGCGGGGTTTGACAGCCGCGCCTACCGGTTTCGGCAGGAGCTTAAGAACGTCAAGGTGTTCGAGGTCGACTTCGGGCCCACGCAGGAGTACAAGAAGCAGCGTGCGCTGAAGGTGATGGGGCCGGCTCCGGCGAACTTGACCTATGTTCCCATCGATTTCACCAAGCAAAAGGCTAGCGCGGGGCTCAAGCGGGCAGGATACAGGGCGGATCGCAAGACCTTCTTCATCTGGGAGGGCGTCTCGATGTACCTGACTGAGCAGCAGGTGCGCGACTTCTTGAGCGATATTGCCGGCAACACGAATACGGAGAGCGAGATTGTGCTGGACCACTTCAATCCGTTCTTTGATCCCCCGGCGAATGAAGCGAATGCGCGGCTGGTGGCGATGCTGAAGGAGTGGGGCGAGCCGTGGATTTTCGGCATCCCGTTCGGACAGGAAGAGGCGTTTTTCCGTGCTACTGGGCTGCGGTTGGTGGATCGGGTGAGCATGTTGGTGACCTCTGAGGACGCGCGGAAGTTTATCGTGCGGCAGGATGGAAGCTCGGTGGGCGATGTACAGTTCCCTCCGGCCGGGACGCAGCAACGGACGGTCCACTGGCTGGTGGTGGCGAAGCTGGCAGGGAAGTAGTCAGCGCGGCACGTAGACGGCCCAGGCGGCGAGCGTGACCACGGTGCCGAGGGCGGTGATCAGCAAGCCCAGCGCGCGTCGTTTGGGCAGGGCCAGCAGCATGATGAAGCCGGTGATGGAGCTTAGCGCGATCCAGACCGAGACCACGTCCAGCAGGCCGCGCCAGACCCAGCCGGTTTCCGCGCCTTTGTGCAGATCGGCCATCAGGCCGACGAAGCCGCGGGCTTCGAAAGTGGCTTCGGCGTCGCCGCTTGCGCGCTGGATAAACACCTGGGCTCGCTTGGAGGGACCGGCGAAGGCGAGTTCGATCTCCTCGTCGCTGGGGTTAAAGTTGGTGAGTGGGATGGTGATGCCAAAGGCTGCGCGGGCGGCGGAAATCAGGGCGTCTTGGCTGCCCAGCTTGGCCACCTCCAGCGGGATCTTGGCTTGTTTCGTGGTGGCTTCGACCACATCCATGCCGAAGGAATCGTGGGTCAGCATGACTCCGGTGACGGCGAAGAAAAGCAGCATCAGGAAAGCCGAGAGCGACAAATAGATGTGGATGGTGCGTGCCCATTTCAGGGTCTCACGCTTCAATTGTCCGGGATCCAATGCTTAGACCACTCCTGACACGGGGCCGAATTCGACCTTGGCTGCGAATTCCGGGGTGGGCTTGATGGCCGCGGAGGCGGGCTTGCCGGTGCAATCGATGGTGACGCTCTCCTGATAGTGGCTGCCGTGTTCGCGATTGGTTTCGATACAGATGCGGTAGGACCCGGCGGGGGCGGCTGCGCCCGCATCGGTCATGCCGTTCCAGGAGATGTTGTATTGCCCGGCCGCGCGGGTTGCGCGGGCCATCTGGCTGATCTGGCGGGAGGCGGAGCCGTTTTTGCCCCACCAGGTGTGCAGTTCTGGCAGCCAGCGGGGTTTGGAGGCCCAGAGGGCGATGTTGCGGACGACTTTCCCGGAGGAATCTTCGGCCCAGACGGCGACGTAGGGACGGCGCAGACGTCCGCCGCCGCGTCCACCGAAACGGCCTCCGCCTGCGGGGGCGGGATCTGTCAGTGTAAGGGAAATCGAGACCTGCGATCCATTGGTCCAGCCGGCGTAGGCGGCGCGGCGGAGCGTAGGCTGTTCAAAATGGCGGAATCCACTGCTGCGGAGCACGCCTCCGGCGCTGGTGACAAGTAGGGCTTCGGCACCTTGGGTGGCTTCGATGAGGCGGAGACCTTCCTCTGGGGAGAGGACGCAGAGGGCCAAGGACAGGGCGTTGGCAGTGACGCAATCCGGCGCACTGACAGAAGCGGACCAAGCCCCTGATGCTTTCAGACCGCTTCGCCCGTCCAGGATATGCCGGCCTCTGGCGTAGGTTCCGCTGGTGGCCAACGCGCGGTCTTGAAGGCGAATGGAGGTCAGCGGAGGGGCGTTGTCAAAGGGCTGCGCAGGATCAGCGATGCCTACGCAGGCCTGGCCGAACGCGCGGATGTCACCGCCGATATCGAGCAGGATGCTGGCGGCACCGGGTGCGGCAGCGAGGGCCGCTTCGGCGGCACGGTCCACAATGTAGGCCTTGCCCAAGGCATCCACGTTCAGCGAGTCGGACCAGTGGAAACGGATCAGGCCGCTGGTGTGCTGTTCCCAGAATTCGTAGGCGGCCAGCATTGCCTGCAAATCCGGGGATGGCCGGGCTCCAGGCCGTCTGATTTCGCTACCCGGGTTGCGGGTGTCCAGCACCTTCTGCAAACGCCCTACGGTGGCCAACGCGGCGGTTTCGGCGGCCAGCGCTTGGGAGTGCGGAACCCCGGTGAGGGTTAGGTCCAGCGAGGTTCACAGGACGTAGTCATGCCGGAAGGTATGGACCTGGGGACGGGAGAAGGCCGGAACTGCGGAGGCTAGCGCGAGCCACGCCCGACGTGTGAATAGACGACTGGTGATCAAAGGGTTCCCGCCATGCAGGATAAGACGGGAGGTCGCGGGTAGTGGATTACGCCTTTTGTCGGATGCCGGACTACAGACAATTGGGCGGACGGTCGAAAACTAGAGGTAGGAGGGCGTGTGTTTGCCAGGAATTAGCGGGAATCTCTAATCCAGATCATGCGAAATCAGCGCCACCTGCGATTCTTGCCCCTCCTCGGGTTGCTGGCCTCTATCGGGCTAGTTGTGTCCGGCATTGGGGTCCGCAACGCTGTCATGGCCGTGCGCGTTTTACGCACGGAGGTGGTGTTGGCCTCGGCTGCGCACGACGACGTACAGTTTTACATGCAGGAAAGCCGGCAGAGATTCCTGTACGCGATGACCACGGAGGTCGAGGGCCAAAGGGCTAGTCTGATCGAACAGGCGCGCAAGGCCGACGGAGAAGTAGAGAAGCGTTTTGCGGCGCTGGGAGCGTTGGGTTTGCCGGCGGAGGCTTTGCAGGGCACGGGGCAGTTCCGCTCCCAGTGGTTCAGTTATCTACAGGCGCGGGATCAGGCTGTGGCGTTGTTGGGGGAAGGTCAGCCGTCCCAAGCAGTTAGATTTGATGCTGAGTATGGAGCGGACCGGTTCCAGGGTGCCTCGGAGGCGCTGCAGCAGATCCGTCGGCACGTATCGAGCCATGCCGAGTCGCAATCCGGCATGGTTGAATCCACGTTGTTCCGGCTGATTTTCGAGCTCATTTTGCTGGTGGTCACGTTGGGTTCGTTCGCCTGGGCGCTGGTTGGGAGCCGCACGGAGCGCAACCAGGAGCGCGAGAAGAACGATGAACTGGCCCGCAATGCTCGCCTGGACGCGCAGCGCAGCCGGGTGCTGGAAATGACGGGAAAGAACGAACCGTTGCCGGAGATTCTTTCCACCCTATGTTCACTGATGCAGCAGCAGCTTCCTGGAGCTGTGGGTGCGATTTCGTTGTTTCAGGACGGCCAACTGCGGGAAATTGTGGGGTTGGGTCTGCCGGGGTCGTTCATCGACAGGCATCTTGCACAGCAGGGCGAAGCCTCGCGCGGGGCAAACTGGACCGCCTTCCGGGGCGGCGAGCCGGTGTACAGCGAAATCGCCTCGGACGAACTGTGGGGGGAGCTGCGGGAGTCGGCATTGGCGCATGGGTTTCAGTACTGCTGGTCGCACCCGGTGCAATCGAGTTCGGGGCAGACGCTGGCGACAGTGGACGCCTACTTCCGTTCGCGGCGGCGGCTGGAAGGCAATGAGCCGGGAATCCTGCGCGGTGCGGCGCAACTAGCCGCAGTGGTGATTGAACACCGGTACCTTTACGACAAGCTGGCGTTCCAATCGCAGCGGGACGCGTTGACGGAATTGCCGAACCGGCGCCTGTTACAGGAGCGGCTGGAGAGCACATTAGCGGAAGCGCAACGCGTGGGCACAGTGGCGGCGGTGTTGATGATCGACCTGGATTGGTTTAAGCAGGTCAACGACCAGTTCGGGCACCGTGCGGGTGATTCGGTTTTGCGCGCGGTTGGACAGCGCTTGGCCCACTCCATCCGGCAGGGCGACACCGTGGCTCGCGTAGGTGGGGACGAATTCACGGTTGTATTGAGTTCGGTGACCAGTGCCGAGGAAGCGGAGCGGGGCGCGCGCCGCATCCTGGAAAAACTGGTGCAGCCGATCTCATTGGGCGACCGGGACGCGCAGATTGCGGCCAGCATCGGGATCAGCATGTTCCCGGCGGACGGGCAGGACGCGGCCACGCTGATCCGGCACGCCGATCTGGCACTCTATCAGGTGAAGAGCCGCGGCCGGCACGGAGTGCAATTGTACGGGCCGCAGATCGGTTCGGTGCTGCGCAAGCGCATGAGCATGGAGAGCGGTCTGGCGCAGGCGTTGCAGAATCAGGAATTGCAACTCCATTACCAGCCGCAAACGGATGTCCATCGGAATCTGGTGGGCATGGAAGCGCTGATCCGCTGGAACAGCCCGGAGTTCGGCAGCGTGTCTCCAGCAGAGTTCATCCCGGTAGCCGAAGGCAGCAGTTTGATTGTCCCGATCGGTGCCTGGGCACTCACCGAGGCATGCCGGCAAAGCGTACGCTGGCAGAGCCTGGGTTATGGACCGGTCAAGATGGCGGTGAACGTTTCCGCGCGGCAGTTGGCTGAGGAGAATTTCGTGGATGTGGTCCGGCAAGCCCTGGCGGATTCAGGGCTGGCGGCGGAGATGCTGGAACTGGAACTGACAGAGACAACGCTGATGGAACACGTGGAGGAGTCTTTGCAGCGCCTCCATCAACTGCGAAACTTGGGGGTCAGCATGGCGATCGACGACTTCGGCACCGGCTACTCGTCGTTGAGCTATCTGCAAAAACTGCCTGTGAGCAGCGTGAAGATTGACCTTTCTTTCGTCCGTGACATGGCTGGGGCGTCCAGCACGGTGCCTGTGATCCAGGCGATCATCGATCTGGCGCACGGCATGGGACTGAAGGTAGTGGCCGAGGGCGTGGAAACCGAAATGCAGTTCCAGACGCTATGCCGGCTGGGATGCGACAACATCCAGGGCTACCTGCTGAGCCGGCCGGTTACGGGCAGCGAGGCGGAAGCGTTCCTGAGCAGGGACACGCAGTCGTTGTTGCGCCTTAGTGAGCACGTGCAGGCGAGCCCCGAGCCCTCGCCGGTGCCGGCCAGTTAGAGCACAGCGGGCGGTGTTACAATCGCTCCATGAAAACTCTCCTACTTTCCATGCTCACCGGAGCTGCGGCAGTTGTGATGTTGCAGGCTCAGGCTCCCACCGCTCCTCTGAACCACGTCGCCGAAGTGAAGGGCGACTACACCGGAATCAAGAACAACATTCTGCGTGCCGCCGAGAAGATGCCGGAGGAGTTTTACTCCTATAAGCCGTCGCCGGACGTGCGCGATTTCGGGGCTGAGGTGGCACACGGCGCGGATATCCAGACGATGCTGTGTTCCATGGCGCTGAACGCTCCCAAGCAGGGCACGGCGGCTAGCAAGAAGACCAAGACGGAATTGATCGCGGCGCTGCAGGAATCGAATGCGCTGTGCGATCAGGCGTATGCGGCGCTCACCGACGCCAACGCGAATGAGGGCCGGCCGTTTATCCGGGGACAGCGGACGCTGATCGGCGTGCTGAGCTTTAACGTGTCGCATCACAACGAGACCTACGGGACCATGGTCCCCTACATGCGCGCCAAGGGCGTGGTGCCGCCTTCGAGCGACAACGCGAACGCGAAGGGCAAGGCGAAGTAAGCGTCATGCGGACCATCGCGGCGGGCGTTCTGGCTGGAGTGTTGCTATTTGTCTGGAGCGCGCGCAGCCAGAACGCGCCCGCGGCGGACAAGTGCGTGGGGTTGAAGCAATCCGGGCAAATCACGTCGGCGGCGCTGAATCGGGCGGCTGCTGCCAAGGGTAAGGCTCCCGCCGCGCCGGAGCACTGCGAGGTCCTGGGGAAGATCAATGAACGCACGGGGATCAATGGGCAGCCCTATGCGATCAAGTTCCATCTACGCTTGCCGACGGCCTGGAACGGCGATTTCTTCTTCGAGGGCGGAGGCGGATCGAACGGCAATCTGGGTGCGGCGTTCGGTAGCTTGCAGGGCGCGCAGCCGGGAAACGCGTTGTCACTTGGGTACGCGGTGGTGAGCCAGGATTCGGGGCACGATAACGCGGTGAACAACGATCCGGCGCGCAACGGGACGGTGACATTCGGCTTCGATCCGCAAGCGCGCGTCGACTTCGGGTACAACTCTTACGATCAGGTGGCGCGCACGGCGAAGGCGATCATCCAGACCTACTATGGGCGCGCGCCGCAGCGGTCGTACTTCGTGGGCTGCTCAGAAGGCGGGCGCGAGGGGATGGTGGTGTCGCAGCGATTCCCGCAGCATTTCGACGGGGTGCTGGCTTGCGCCCCGGGGCTTAATTTGCACAAAGCGGCGTTGTATGGGCACTCCTGGGACGTGCAGGCCTTCGCCGAGGTCTCGGCGGCCACCGGAATTTTCGGGCGCGACGGGCAGCCGCTGCTCAACAAGACGTTCACGGATGAAGACCTGGACATGGTCTCGCAAGCGATCCTCGCGGCGTGCGACGGGCTGGATAATTTGGAAGACGGCGTGATCGACAACTTCCCGGCGTGCACGGCCGGAGTGGTGACGCCGAAGCTGGCGGCGGCGCAATGCATGGGAGCCAAGCGGGTCACGTGCCTTTCAGCGTCACAGGTCAGCGCGATCCAAAAGGTCTACGCGGGCGCGAAGGACGTGCAGGGCAAGCTGCTCTATTCCGACTGGGCGTTCGACCGGGGCATCGGCGGCAAGATCGGGGCCGCGTTCAACCAGGGCTGGCGGTCGTGGAAAATCGGGGCCTACGACGCTCCGCAGAATGGAGCTATCATCGCTACGTTGGGCAGTGCGTCGGTGTCCGCGCTATTTACAACGCCGCCCACCACAGTCGCCTCCGCCGGAGCCCCGCCGGTCGCGTTTCTGAGGGGCGTGGATATTCCCACGGCGGCGGCGAAGCTCACTGCGACGTCCGGCGAATACACCACGCCGGTGGCTGACTTCATGCGGGCGGACTCCACTGACCTGGCCGCATTCAAGAATCGCGGAAGCAAGCTGGTGGTGGTCCACGGGGTGAGTGATCCGGTGTTCTCCATTAATGACACGCTGCGCTGGTGGGAGGAGCTGAACCGGGTGAACAACGGCTCGGCTGCGGAATTCGCGCGGGTGTTCGCGGTGCCGGGCATGAACCACTGCAGCGGGGGGCCGGCTACGGACCAGTTCGACGCCTTCACGGCGCTGACGGCGTGGGTGGAGAAATCCGCGCCGCCCGCGCAGATTACAGCGACGGCGGGCAACGCGACGCCTTGGCCTGGACGCACGCGGCCGCTGTGCACGTATCCCACGCAGGCGCGCTACAACGGTTCGGGCAGCATTGAGGACGCTCGGAATTTCACCTGCCGGTAGGCCGTGAGGCAGGATTCCGTCCTGCCAGATGGGTGTCCGCAGCGGGCTGGCAGGTCGGGAACCTGCCCCACGTGGGACTAGGTAGATCTCGCGGCGCGCTTGGCTCGGCGGGCACTGGGACTCAGCACTCGATTCCACCACATGATGGTCCCGGTGACGAACAGCAGCGACGGGAGCAATCCTAGAGCCACCCACAGGGCCTTGGTCTTGTTCCCGGCGAAGTTGCCGAAGTGGAGATAGTAGGCCCAGCGGACCACCTGATCGCCGGGGCTGCGCCTTATGGGGGCGCGCTTGCCTCGGCCTTTGGCGAAGCCGCCCTTGCCCGTTCCTGGACCCGGAAGAGGCAGCGGCGTCACCTGTGCCGGAACCGTGGTCGCGGCGAGGGCGCGGGGTTCCTCCGCTGCGTCTTCGGGCACCGCGTACTGAATCAGCGGCATCACTTTGTGCAGCTGGCGCTCGAACGGCGTGGGCCACACGACGAAGATTCCCGTCACGGCCCACATGAACACCAGCCCGAAGGTCCAGAAGCCGACTGAGCTGTGCAGGTCCCAGTTGATGCGCTTCCAGCCGGACTTCGGATTGACCCACAGACTGCGCTTCCACTTGTCGACGCCGGGCCACCAGACGATGGCTCCGCTGATGCAGAGGAGGGTGAAGATGATGGAGGCAATACCGTTGATGGTCTTGCCGGTATCGCCGCCCAACAGTTCGGTGTGCAGGCGCATGAACCAGGCCGTGATCTGAATGGCGTAGGGCACTGAGGGCCCAAGGTCTTCGGCGGTGTAGGGATCAAAGAGGCGTTGATTGCGTTCGCCGTCGTGATCGAGCCAAACTTCCGTGGCCTGGTCGGGGCGTTTCGCGGGCCATAGGTAGCTGACGGTGTCGCCAGGGTGGGCCTTGGTGGCCGCAGCCTTGAGGGCGTCATCGGAGAGTTTCTCGCCGCGCACTTGCACGATGCGCGGACCCTGATCCGCCTCGCGGTAGATCTCATTGCGGAACACCACCGCGCTACCGCTCACGCTGATGGCGAGAATGTACAGGCCAAGCGCGACACCGGTCCACAAATGAATCTGAAACATGGCGCGCCGCAGCCATACGTTCTGCGGCCGCCGAAGCCAACCTTGCCAGTTGATGATCCCCACCCCGGTATAATACAGCAAATGATCATCGACCCAAAAACGCGCGACCACTGGGATGTCTACCGGCTCTTGTCCGGGTCCATTCTGCCGCGCCCGATTGCGTTCGTCTCCACCATCAGCGCGGATGGCGTGTTGAACCTGGCACCCTTCAGCTTTTTCACGGTGGCGAGCGCGAATCCGCCCATCATCGCCTTCTGCCCCATGGTGCGCGGCGGCGACCGGCCCAAGAAGGACACGTTGGTAAACATCGAGGCCACCGGCGAATTTGTGGTCAACATCTGTAGCGAAGACTTCGCCGCGCAGATGAACGCCACAGCGGGCGAGTATCCTCCTGAAGTGGACGAATTCCAGTTTTCAGGACTCACGCCCGTGCCGAGTGAAGTGGTGAAACCGCCGCGCGTAAAGGAGAGCCGCGTGAACATGGAGTGCAAGCTGCACCAGCTGGTCCCGGTGAGCGGCAATTTCCTGGGGGGCACGATGGTGCTGGGCGAGGTGGTCCGCTTCCACGTCCAGGACGGGATGGTCAACAGCATCGGCGAGATCGATGCGGATAAGTTGGACGCCATCGGGCGCATGGCGGGGCCGGTGTATGTGCGCACGAAGGACCGGTTTGAGATGATCCGGCCTGCCTAGTTACTGCGCCGAGGTGAGCGCCTTGTTCGCCATCTCCAAATGCGACCGTGCGTCGGCGTGGGTGGGGTTGATCTTGAGCGCCGCTTCGAACTCCGCCTTGGCTTCCTGCACGCGGCCGAGGTTGAAGTAGGCGATGCCCAGGTAGTCGCGGGCGAGCTCATTGATGGGGCCCAGGCGGACGGCCGTCTGCAGCAACTCGACGGCGCGGGGCATGTCGTTGTCGGCCTCCATGGCGATGCCGCCCAGATAGAGATACGGCCACTCGCCCTTGGGGTCGGCTTGTTTGGCTGCTTCCAGGTGTTCGCGGGCTTGAGGGTAGTCGCGCGAGCGGGCGAAGATGGCTCCCAGGCCGATGTGGGCGCGGTAGTAGTCGTCGGGGAGTTGCGAGTATTTTGCGCTGTCCATCGAAGCCAGGGCGACTTCCATGTGGAGGCGGGCTCCTTTATCGTTGCCGCGGTTGAGCAGGATCTTGGCGAGGTCGAGCTGGATGCGGGCGATGTTGGGTTCGTCGGCCAACGTTTGACTGAAGATGGTCTCGCCGTCCTTCCAATCCTGGTTGCGGTCCATGGAGCGGACGGCGAAGATCGCGACGACGGCCCAGCCGAACCACAGCGCGTAGCGGGACGGCATGGCCGCCAGCGAACTCGCCGCAAGGATCACTGCCGCAAGGCTCGGAATGTAGAGGTAGCGGTCCGCCATGAACGCAGTGCTGATGCCGTTGAAGTAGAACACCGGCACCAGCATGACGGCGAAGGCGAGGAACCAGAAGTCTCGCTTCTTCCACGCCAAATACGACAAGCCGAGCACCGCGGTGAGCGCGATGAGAAAGGGCACCAGCCGGTCGTCCAGGTGGAGCGGGATCTGGTGATAGGCCAGTAGCGGATGCGGGATCAGTGCGAACCAGATGTAGCGCGCGAAGACCTGGATGCCGAGCGTGAACCAATCGAGCGCGCTCAAAGTGAGATTCGTGTGCTGTGTGGCGACGAAGCCCAGCGCATTGATGCGCATCGCGAGGTAGATCGCGGTGACTACACCGTAGGGCGCAAGCATCCGGGCTTGTTGCGCGAGGGTAAGGCGGCGGAAGCTGTAGAGAAAAATCACCACCGGCAGCGTGACCGCCATTTCCTTGGAGAGCAGGGCGGGGAGCAGCAACACCGCGGAGATGAGGAGCCGCTTGCGCTGCGCTCCGCAGTCCGACTTAAGGAACGCCAGAAAGGAGGCGAAGTAGAAGACACCGCAGGCGAGGTCCGGCGTGGCGGCGATCCAGGCGACGGCTTCGGTGTGGATGGGGTGGGTGGCGAACAGCGCGGCGGCGAGTAGTGACACGGCGGGCAGCAACCCCAGCTGCACGCAAATCAGGTAAACAAGGATTCCGGCCAGCGTATGCAGCGCGATGCTCATCAAATGGCCTGTGAAGGGGTCGAGGCCGCCCCAGGCGTAGGCGAGCGTGTAGAGCACGGTTTGGATGGGGCGGTAGAAGTTCGATTGGTTGACGGCCTCCGGCGTGGCGAATCCCCAAAAGGGCTCGGTGAAGGCGGAGGGAATGGTGGCGAGCGACCGCAGGTTCTCGTTCTTGACGATCTGGACTTCGTCGTCCCACACGTAGGCTCCCGAGGCGGAGTTCGCGTAGGTGAGGATGGAGAGCACGGCGACGATCGCCAGGTGCCAGAGAGAAAAGCGCTTCATTCTATCGCCTCCCGATAACAAAAAAGGGGATGCCCGGAGGCATCCCCTGCGTGACTACTGGAGGAAGCTACTTGGCCTTACCCTTGGTCGCGCCCTTTGTGGCACCCTTGGTTGCGCCCTTGGCCGCAGCCTTGCCCTTGGTCTGCTTGGCGTTCACTGGACCCACGCCGGTCCAGCCGGTGAGCTGCTTTTCTTCCATATCGATGGCGAAGGTCACCATGAAGGGGTCCTTCGTGTAGGAAGTGGGCACGCCTTTGAACTCGATCTCAGAGCCAACAGGCATGGTGCCGGGAAGGGCAGGATCAAAGGTAAGTTTGGCGTCGGCGATGGTGCCGTTGAAGACAGCAACCACCATTTCCTTGGGCGAGGTCTCCGGCGTCAGCGAGATGATCTTGGCCTTGAAGGTGGAAAACGGCGTGGCGGGAGGTCCCGGGGGGATCAAGCTGTCTTTGATGTTGTTTTCAAAGATGGAAGCGCCGTCGGCACCCAGGAGGTTGGTCTTGATGGTGTTGTCCCAGAAGGCCAAGTCGGGGTGTTCCTTCTCCCAGGCTTCGCGATTCGCCATTTCCTTGGCTTGGATGTCGGTGATGGATTCAACCTTGTAGTCGGCCGGGGGCACGCAGTTGGCCTTAGCCTGCGCGAGCAGCGCGGGGAGGCCGTCGTCGCTACCGTGGTACTGCTTGTAAGTGGTCTGCACGAAGTTCTTGTACGCTGTGCGGTTGGCGGCACTGATGGTGGCCGCATTGGCACCGGCATATTCGGCGGCGCGGGCGATGTGGAAGATCGCTCCGGGGACCTTGGCTAAGTCTTTACCCTTCTGATACTGGTTGAACTTAGATTGTCCCAGCATGTAAGAGAACTGCGGCTGGTCGCAATCGGCCTGGATCACCTTGGTCAGTTCGGTTTCCGCGCGGGCATCGTCCTTACGCTGGACCCAAACCCAGGCGCTGGTGCGCAGTGCCAGAGCCGAGATCACGGGCTTGTTCTGCGTCATCAGCGGAGTCCACTGCGCGTCGGCCAGCGTGGCCGGCTTGTTCGCAGCGGAGAAAACTTTGTCAGCATTGTCCAGGACATACTTCGCCGTTTCCTCAGCCGTGGCCAAATCCGCGGCGGCGGGGGTCGGTTGGAAGCCGTAAATCAGGCTCAGGATCGTGGTGATCGAAAAATAGTGGTTGGGATTCTTGGCCCGCATTGCCTTGGCTTTGTCGAAGGCCTTGCGGTTGTCCTTCACTTCGCCGTAGGTGCCCAGGTACCATTCGTCCCGCATGGCAAACATTTCGCTATCCGGGTTGGCTTGCGCCCACTTGTCTAGCGAGGCGAGGCGGCCCTTGGCATCGGTGGCCTTGGTGTAGGCGTCCGCCAAGTCATACTCGGCACGGTCTTTCCATTGCGGTCCTTTGGCCGGATCCGCAGGGGCCTGCGCGGGCAGCATCCATCCGGAGCCCAGCCCAATCCCCAAGGCTGCAATCGTCATCAAAATTCGATTCTTTGGTTGCACCACATACCTCCAATAACGTTACGAGTACAGGTCTTTGCCGCTCCGAAACCCCGGAGAGGACACTCTGAGGAGTATACCGAACCCCTGCGGTTGCCGCAAGGTCCAATCGACTCTCCGATTTGTCTCCAGCATACACCCAATCCCCTAACCATTGGACTCCGCCGGACGGGCGGAAGTTCCATGGCGAAGGAATGGAGGCTATAAGCTGAAGTTGAAGTGGTGGATTTTGCTCCGGCGCGTTACCATCTTTTAGATGCAACTCTCGCCTGTAGAAAAGCTTAGCCACTATCTCATTTTGGACGAGCTGGGCCGCGGAGGGATGGGCTCGGTGTACCGGGCTCGTGATACGCGGTTGGGACGCGAGGTGGCGATCAAGGTTTCCGCGCAGCAGTTCACGGAGCGCTTCGAGCGCGAGGCCAAGGTGATCGCTTCGCTGAATCATCCGAACATCTGCACGCTCTACGATGTCGGGCCTAACTTTCTGGTGATGGAGCTGATTGAAGGCGAATCGCCGAAGGGGCCGCTGCCGGTGGAGACGGTGCTCGACTACGCGCGGCAGATGGCGGATGCGCTGGATTACGCGCATGAGCGGGCGGTCACGCATCGGGATCTGAAGCCTGGGAATCTGAAGATCACGCCGGAGGGTGTGCTAAAGGTGCTTGACTTCGGGTTGGCGAAAGTGGGGCAGGCTCGCACGGAGACGCCGAGCGAGGATTCGCCGACGCTAACGATGGAGTTGACGGACGCGGGGATGATCCTGGGCACTGCGGCCTACATGCCTCCGGAGCAAGCCAAGGGCAAGCCGGTGGATAAGCGCGCCGACATCTGGTCGTTCGGGGTGGTGCTCTACGAATTGCTCACCGGCAAGCGCCCCTTCCAAGGCGCGGAAATGGCGGAGCTGCTGGCCGCCGTCCTGCGCGACGAAGTGAAGCTCGACGCGATTCCGGAGCGCATGCGTCCGCTTATTCGCAAGTGTCTGGAGAAAGATCCACGGAAGCGGCTGCGCGACATTGCGGACGCGATGGAAATGATCGGGTCCGAGGCCGCCCCTGCGGTAGTAGTAGAGCGGGCTGCGCCCGCGAATCCATATGGATGGATCGCGGCGGGCGTGCTCGCCGCGGGACTCGGCGTGGCTCTGTGGGCACCGTGGCGCAGCGCTCCCGTGACCGACGCTCCGCTCACTCGTCTCAACGTGGACCTGGGGCCCAATGCGATTGCGGCGGACTACAACACCTTCGCCATCTCGCCGGACGGGCGGCGGATCGTGTACCTGGTGAAGACGGACACGGGAACGCAGCTTGCGACGCGCCTTCTCGATTCCCCAACCGAAACGCGGCTGCCGGGGAGCGAGGGCGCGCAGAATCCGCAGTTCACCTTCGATGGGCAGGAAGTGAGCTACTTCGCGGGCGGGAAGATGAAGAAGGGCTCGGTGAACGGCGGCGCGCCGGTTGCGTTCGCGGACGCCGCGTTCGGACTGGGCAGTGATTGGCTCGCGGATGGCAGCAGCTTCTTAGTTCGAAACGGCAGCACGGGGATCAGCAAAGTTCCTGCTGGTGGCGGCCCGGCCCAACTGGTGACGAAGGCGACGCCACCGATCTCCACGCACCGCTGGCCCAGCTACTCCAGCAAGGGGAACGCGGTGCTCTACACGGCCTCGACTTCGGTTTCTTCTATGAGCAGCGGCGATATCTGGATTCAACCTTTGGCTGGGGGCGAAGCCAAATTTTTGGTGCGGGGCGCGTACGCGGGCCGCGTGGTGGAATCCGGCGACGAAGACTACTTCCTGTTTGTACGCGACGGTGCTCTCTTGGGCAGCCGCTTTGATGCGAAGAAGCTGGAACTGGTGGGCACGACGGTTCCCCTGGTGGAAGATTTGGCCAGCGATTCGGCCAGTGGCAGCGGACACTTCGATATTTCGCGATCCGGCACGTTACTCTATCGCGCCGGTCGTGAAGCGGAGCAGACTTGGCCGATCGTTTTGATGGACCAGTCCGGGCAGATGACCCCGTTGATTCAAGAACGGGCCATCTATAGTGTGCCGAGATTTTCGCCAGATGGTACCAAGCTGGCTGTGGCCACCCGCACGGCAACCGAGATCGATCTGAGCATTGTGGACCTTGTGCGGGGAAGCGTCAACAAGATCCGTGCGGCGAACTATCCGGTGTGGACGTCAGACGGCAAGTATCTAGCGGTGCGCGACAACACTCCTCCCGGTATCGGCCTCAGTTGGTACCGGGCCGACGGCGCGGGTGAGCGCCAAAGGATCTACAGCAGCGAGAACAACGTGACTGCTTACGGATTCTCAGCGGACGGCAAGGAACTCGTTTTCATGGACAATTCTCCGGCAACCCAACAGGATTTGTTCGCGATGCCGTTGGATTTGACGGATCGAGAGCATCCTAAGGCGGGCGCACCTCGTGTGCTGGTTCAAACCGCGGCGAGCGAAACATTCCCCGCGCTTTCTCCGGATGGGAAGTGGTTGGCCTACGCTTCCAATGAGTCCGGGCGCTTGGAAATCTACGTAAAGCCGTACCCCAGCGGCAGCGGACGGTGGCAGGTTTCGGCGAACGGCGGTGCCGCCCCGCTCTGGGCTCCGAACGGACGCGCGGTGTATTTCTTGAGTCCCGACAACCACATCATGACTGCTGAGATCACGCCGCAGAATGACTCGATCGCGCATGGGCAGCCCAAGCAGTGGTCGCCGGTGGCGATCCGCCTCTCGGGGAACAATCTCAGCTATGCGATCCATCCGGACGGCAAGCGCTTCGCGGTGTTTCCCGCGCCGGAGGCTTCGCCCGAGACCAAGGGCAACGCGCACGTGACGTTCCTGCTGAACTTCACCGATGAGCTGCGGCGGAAGCTGGGGGCGGGGAAGTAGTTTTGCTGGAAGTCCAGAACGTCTCGAAATCGTACAGGCTCTACAAGCGCCCCATGGACCGCTTGCTCGAAGCGCTGCCCTTCGGAGGCTCGTGGGCGGGCGAGGAGTTTTGGGCGCTGCGCGACGTGAACCTCTCTGTGGAACGCGGGGAAATTCTCGGCGTCGTGGGGCCGAATGGGAGCGGGAAGAGCACGCTTCTTCAGATCGTCAGTGGGATTTTGCAGCCTACGGTGGGTCAAGTGGTGACCAAGGGCCGGATTGCGGCGCTGCTGGAACTCGGCGCTGGCTTCAACCCCGAGTTCACCGGTCGCGAGAATGTTTTCCTGAACGGCGAAATTCTTGGACTGTCGCGTCAGGAGATGGAGCGGGCATTTCCTTCCGTGGAAGCCTTCGCCGAGATCGGAAACTTCATGGACCGGCCGGTAAAGGAATACTCGAGCGGCATGTATGTCAGGCTCGCGTTCTCGACTGCGATTCACGTGGAGCCGGAGATCCTGATCGTTGACGAAGCGCTGGCCGTGGGGGACGCGATCTTCGCCAACCGCTGCGTGAAGAAGTTCGATGAGCTCAAAGAGCGCAAGGTCACGGTGTTGTTTGTCTCCCACGACCTGGGGCTGGTGAAGCGCTTGTCCGATAAAGCAGCGTTCATGCTCAACGGGCGCGTTGCTGCTTATGGCATGCCCAATGAAGTGGTGAACCGCTACGTTGGTCACGTGCTGGAACGGGAACAAGGCGGGCAACGGGAGATCGGCGGAACACACCGTCACGGCGACGGAGCCAGCCGTGTCCTCGAAGTCGCGCTGCTGGACGCCAAGCGCGAAAAGGCCGCCAGCGTGGAGCCAGGCGATCCGCTCATCATCCGTGTGCGAGCTCGTGCGGAGAAGGATCTGGAGCAGCCTGTGGTCGGTGTGTTGATCCGTAATCGGCTCGGCATCGACGTGTGGGGCACGAACACGCGTGTGGAAGGCGTGGACATTGGGTCCGTGCGCGCGGGCGAAAGTTTCGAGGTCGAGTTCGGCTTTGACTGCGCGCTCACGCGGCAGGACTACACGCTCACGGTGGCGACGCAGTATCCGGAAGGCTACAGTCAGGATTGGCTGGACGACGCGCTCGCGTTCACGGTGGTGGATACGCGCGAACTGGCGGGGCTGTTGAATCTGAAAACCAAGGTGGAATGGCGCCGAATAGGAGATGGATTATGAGGCTAGCGGAAATCCAAGCTGCATTGAAAGCGGAAGGAGTCGACGGATGGTTGTTCTTCGATCATCACAGGCGTGATGAATTGGCGTATCGCGTGTTGCAGTTCACGCCCGGTTCCATGGTGACGCGGCGCTGGTTCTACTTCATCCCCGCCGAAGGCGACCCGCGCGGCATGGCGCACAAGATCGAACCGGAGACGCTGAAGCCGCTGCCCGGCTCGGTGACTTTGTACGCAGGTTGGGAAGAACTGGTGCAAGGTTTAGGCCGGTTGTTGGGCGGAGCAAAGAGGGTCGCCATGCAATATTCGCCTAATTGCGCCGTGCCCTACGTTGCGATGGTGGATGCGGGCACCATCGAACTTATCCGCGGCCTGGGCGTGGATGTGGTGACGTCCGCCAACCTGATTCAGTTTTTTGAATCGCGCTGGAACGCCTCGCAGCTTGAGAACCATCTGGAAGCCGGGCGGCGCATTGACCGCATCCGGGCGGAAGCATTCGCACGCATCTCCGCCAAGCAGAAGGCCGGGGACCGCGTCACCGAATGGGAGATGCAGCAGTTCATCCTGGCCCGGTTTCGCGAAGAGAGCCTGTTCACGGACCACGGACCCGACGTGGCGGTCAACGCCAATGCATCCAATCCGCACTACAATCCCACCCAAGAGGCTTGCGCCGAGATCAAGCGCGGCGACTTGGTGTTGCTCGATATGTGGGCGAAGCTCGACCGAGCGGACGGGGTTTACTACGACATTACCTGGGTGGGCTTCTGCGGTCCGCAAGCGCCGGACAAGGTGCGTAACGTCTTCCACATCGTGCGCGACGCGCGCGACGCGGCTATTGAGAGAGTGGTCAGCGCCGTTGCCGCAAAGGAGCAGCTCAGCGGGTACCAAGTGGATGATGCCGCGCGGGCGCATATCCGCGCCGCGGGTTACGCCGACTACTTCTTCCACCGGACCGGACACTCCATCGGCGCGGAGGTCCACGGCACCGGAGCAAACATGGATAACCTCGAAACCCATGATGAACGGCGCGTGATTCCTTGGACGTGTTTCTCGATTGAGCCGGGAATCTACCTGCCGGAGTTCGGTATTCGTAGTGAGGTGGATGTTTTCGTGGATGAAAGCAGTGCTCGGGTGACCGGGGAAATTCAGCGTGAGTTAGTGGTGGTGTAGTGTCTGTCCGCTCCCTTATGGTCGCGGTTCAGTGCTGGGGGTACGTCGGCGGTACGTGACGCCAGCACTGAACCGCGACCATAAGGGAGTCGGACAGACGGCAAAGCATCAACCTGCTTGGTGTAACAAAACAACCGTGACGTTATCCGGCGCGCCATGCGCCCGCGCGGTGTCGATCAACAACTTGGTGCGCCGTTCCAGCGAACCGCCGCTTTTCAGCACGCCGGCTACCTCGGCATCGCTGACCACGTTGTACAGCCCGTCGCTGCAAATCAGAACCAGCATGTCCGCCGCCAGCGGCAGCGTGTACAGGTTGACTTTCAAGTGTTCGGAAACGCCCAGCGCCATGGTCAGGACATGCCGCATCGGATGCACCTTCAGCGTCTCTTCGGGCAAGCCCAAGCGCCGGCCGATGTCGTTGATCCAACTCTGATCCTCGGTGACTTGCGTCAAGACGCCGTCGGAAAAACTGTAGGCGCGGCTATCCCCCACGCTCCCGACCAGCAACTGCCCGCCGGTTTCCACCGCGGCGACCAGAGTGGTCCCCATGCCTTCGAGGCGGGAGTTCTCCAAAGCGGCAGCCTTGATGCGGCGGTTGGCTTCATGGAAAGCGGTGATCAGCTTGGTAGGGTTCATCCCCTCTTCGGCTTCCTCTTCCAGGATCTCGCGCAAGGTATCCGTGGCAATGCGCGATGCGGTTTCGCCCGCCGCGGCACCACCCATGCCGTCCGCCACCAGATAGAGACCCGTTGCCGGTACTACTAGGAAGGTGTCTTCGTTATTGTTACGGACACAACCGGGGTCCGATGCTCCGAATGACTCTAGCATGAAGTTCCGATTATAGCGTCCACTAGGGCTCCACCTTGGATACGGGGGAATGTGGAGCGCGGAAGATCGGCTCCTCGTAGGAATCGCGAAAGCGCTCCACCGTCTCAAAGCGGGCGTCGGCCGCGTTGCCCTTGCGTAGTCCTTCGGCTTTTAGCGACCGGCCCAGCAGGATCGTGGCGACCTGATCTGAGGGGTTGCGGTCCAGCACGGCGCGGAAGCGGTCTGCGGCGGCTTCGAATTGCCCGGTCTTGAACAGCATGAAGCCCATGTTGAAGTGGTAGTAGGGGTGGCTGGGATTCACGTCCAGCGCCTCACGGAAACTGGACAATGCGTGCAGTGCACCGCGGCGGCTCTCGGCGACCCCCAGGTTGTTGAACACCTCGGCCGCGGGCAGCGATTCGGTGATCCTCTCGAACGCTTGTTGGGCTGCCGCGTAGTCATTCTCGCGGAACTTGGCCACGCCCAGGTAGAAGCTCGCCTCCGGGAAATGCGGGTCGGCCGCGTTTACTTTGCCGAGCCACTCGGAAGCGGCCTTGTAATTCTTCCTTCCCAGTTCAATTCTGCCCAACTCCACCGCAGGCCGCGAGAAGCGTGCGTCGGCGCGGGTGGCTTGTTGATAGAAAGATTCGCGCTGTTCGGCGGCGGTGGCGATCCAGCCCCGGATGAACGCCTCTTCGGCGACCGTGCGCACGGCTGGGCGCAGTGTACGATAGTCGGCTTCGGCTGGATTCAGCGCAGGTGCGATGTGCGCCAGTGCGCGCCAGTTGAGGTGCGCCTCCAGCCGGTCGAGCTCGGCCAGCGGGCCGGCTTCGCTGAAGGGAGCGCTGAGCTGCGCTTTCGCCCGGTCAGAGACGACAGCTTGGATGGAGATGGTGCCGGTGGCGGCGTCCACGCGATAGGTGCCGTACACCACATCGTCCGCGTTCACAGCCTGTCCCAATTTCAGCACCGAAGCCTGCGTCAATTCCGCTGTGGGGCGCAAGCGAAGATCGGTGTAGGCTTCCATCACGTCGGCCCGCGCAATCACAGGTGACCCGCGCGCGATCAAAGTTTCCCGCAGCGCCTCCGCGATACTCTCTCCGATCCAATCCACTCCCGGCGTGGCTGTGGCGGAGACGTTGGTGAAAGGAAGAACCGCCGCGCTGCCTTCCAACACGCTGTCCCCGCGCAGGGGGAGCACGGAGACCGCCGTCACCAGGATGAAGCCGCAGAGTCGCATCCGTTATTCAACAAGTCTACCAACGAAGGTAGCGCAGGCGTTTCCGCCTGCGGCTTCCACGCCGGGGTCCGATCCAAACCCGCTCAGCCAGTGAATCCTTGCGTCGCGCCGGAACCAAGTGCGCTGCCTCTTGGCGTACTGGCGGGTGCCGATCTCAGTGGATTTGATGGCCTCATCCAGGCTCAACTCTCCCCCCAAGTGCGCCACTGCCTGCCGGTAGCCTAGCGATCCAAACGGCTTCTCATCCCCACTCAAGCCTGAAGCCAGCAAGGCGCGCACCTCGTCCACCAGTCCGCCCGCGAATATCTGCCCGGTCCGATCCGCAATTGCGGCAACCAGCGCCTCGCGCGGTGGATCGAGCCCCAATTGCAACACCTCGAACCCTGTCAAAGGATCCGCAGTCTCAGGCGAAGGTAAAGCCGCGCCCGTCAACAGGCGGACCTCCAGGGCGCGGATGAGTTTCTGCGTGTCCGCAGGCTGAATGCGGGCCGCGGCCGCAGGTTCCAGGCGCGCGAGCAGCCGATGAAGCGACTCCACAGGCCGCGCCATGATCCGCGCACGGACACTCTCATCCCGGGCGGGCAGGGCAGGGAGGCCGTCCAGAAACGCCCGGACGTAGAAGCCAGTGCCGCCGACGACAATCGGCAGTTTGCCACGCGCCGCGATTTCCGCCACCGCCGCCCGCGCCATGCGGGCATAATCGCCGGCCGAGGGAACTGTTTCCGCATCCAAGGCGTCAAACAGGTGATGAGGAATGCCGCGCCGTTCTTGCAGAGGAGTTTTCGCACTGCCGATGTTGAAGCCCTTATACAGCTGGACGGAGTCGGCATTCACCAGCTCGCCGCTCAAGCGTTCGGCCAGGTGGAGCGCGAGGCTCGATTTCCCCGATCCTGTAGAACCCACGACGATGACTAAGGGATGCTGCACTTCCTGCTATCGTAGCGCCGCCGGGAGCGCGTATACTAACATTGAGAGTTGCGCCGGAGCCTTATGCGAACCCAAAAACTAGCAGGACTGATCCTTTGTTTGAGTGCATCCGCGTGGGCGCAGGAGGCGGATCGCAGCGCAGCCTATTACAACTACACGCTGGCGCACCTCTACGCGAATCACGCGGCCGAGGGGATTGACAGCACCGCGAATATCGATCAGGCCATCAGTGCCTACAAAGCCGCCATCGCCGCCGACCCGCGTTCCGCCATGCTGGCCGAAGAGCTGACGGAGTTCTACATTCAGTTCAACCGCGCAAACCAAGCCCGCTCGGAAGCCGAGGCAGCGATTACGAAGGATCCGAATGACGTGGTGGCGCATCGCATGCTGGCCCGCATCTTCGTGGGCATGTTGACCCCGCAGGGCCAGCGCGGGATCGATCCCACCATGCTGCGCCGCGCCACGGAAGAATACCAGAAGGTGACCGATCTGGACCCCAAGGACGTGACTGCCTGGGTCACGCTGGGGCGCTTACAGGGTGCCGCCAAGAATCTGGACGGTGCCGCGCGGTCCTTTGATAAGGCACTGGCGCTGGAGGCGGACAACGAAGACGCACTGGTGGGGCGCGCCGGAATTTTTGCCGACAAGGGCGATGTGGAAGCCGCGGCGGCGATGTTCGAGAAGGCCGCGCAGAAAAACCCCAGCCCGGAAAGTTGGCAGCGTCTGGCCGCCGCCTACGAACAGATCAAGGAATACAAGCTGGCCGCGGAGACCATCCGCAAGGCACTGGCGCTGAATCCGGAAAATGCTCCGGAATTGCGCAAGGCGCTGGCCGTGGATCTGATCAATGCAGGCGATTACAAGGAAGCCATCAGCGCCTATGAGGGCGTGGTTGCGGATGAGCCGGATGATTCGGAGTCTCTGCTCCGCATCTCGCAGCTTTACATCCAGACCGGCGATTTCGTCAAGGCGCGCGAGGCGCAGGCACGGGCGCTGAAAGTTGACCCCGAAGCCATTGAAATCGCGCTGAACGAAGTCAGCCTGCTGCAGGCGGAAGGCAAGCCGCGGGATGCCATCAAACAGCTCAAGAATATTTTGAGCGGCATCGTCCGCCCTACATATTCAGCGCAGCAGAAGGCCCGCCGCATTGACCTGCTGGAGCGGCTCGCCGTCATGCATCGGATGATGGACCAGTCCGATGAGGCCGTAAACGCGTACCGCGAAATTTTGTCGCTGGACCCGTCTGTGGAAGCGCGCATCGCATCGGAGATTGTGGATAGCTACCGGGGCGGCAAGAAATTTGTTGAGGCGCAGAAGGAATCGGACGCGGCCATACGGAAGTTCCCCAAAGATCGCGGAGCCATTTTGTCGCGGGCGGCGCTGGATGCGGACATGGGCCGCGTGGACGCCGCGACCTCTGAGACCAAGAAGCTCATCGACGGCACCGATGACCGCGCAATCTACATGGCGCTGGCCGAGCTGTACGAAAAGGGCAAGAAGTTTGATGACGCGCGCAAGTCCCTGGACGAAGCGGAAAAGCGGTCTTCCGAGCCGGGCGACAAGATCGGCGTGTGGTTCATGCGCGGGGCGCTCTACGAAAAGATGAAGAATCTTCCGCTGGCCGAAGCCGAGTTCCGTAAGGTGCTGGGCGTGGCCCCGGACCACAACGGCGCGCTCAACTATCTGGGCTACATGCTCACCGATCGCAACGTCCGGCTGAACGAAGCACTGGGCATGATCGAAAAAGTGATCGCCCGCGAACCCAATAATGGAGCCTATCTGGACAGTTTGGGCTGGGCCTATTACCGCTTGGGCCGTTTCCCGCAGGCCGAGGAGCAAATCCGGCGGGCCGTGGAGTTGGCTCCGGGCGATCCCACGATGAATGACCACTATGGAGACGCCTTGATCCAGCAGAAAAAGGTTCGCGAAGCCGTGGCCGCGTGGGAAGAAGCGCTGAAACAGTGGCAAGCCAGCGCACCGGCGGAAAAGGACCAGTCTGAGATCGACAAGGTGCGCAATAAGTTAGAGCAGGCACGCAAGCAGCTTGCGCGGTAAGATAGAGAAAAGTCTCTCGAAGGAGTTTTACACACATGCGTTTCGTTCTTCCCCTGGTTGCCGCCATCGTGATGGCAGCCCCCGCCATGGCCCAAAAGGTCGGTGTCATCGATTTCCAGCGCGCCGTGGTTGATAGCGCGGAATTCAAGAAGGCCTACGCTGAGTTGGAAGCCAAGTACAAACCCAAGCAGGACCAGCTGCAGAAGGCGCAGCAGACGCTTCAGGACATCCAGGCGCAATTGAGCGCTACGCAGGGCCAACTGAGCCAGGCAGGCACAGCGGAGTTGAACGCCAAAGGTCAGCGTACCCAGGTAACCGTGGACCGGCTCACCCAGGATCTGCAAGAAGACTTCGAGGCTGACCGGGACGCCGCGCTTCGCGTGGTCACCACCCGCTATACCGACGTATTGAAGAAGGTCGCGGCGGAAAAGGGGCTGGACATCATCGCGGATACGACCGCGCTGCACTTCTACGGACCCACGCTGGACGTCACCGACGCAGCCATCGCGGCCTACAACGCCGCCCATCCCGCAAAATAGGAGCTTCGCGCCATGGCCTGCTACATGGAAGGCTACGGGGCCGGTGAGGAGCAACGCTGGCGCTGGATCAAACGGGTCCTCTTCATCGGGCTCCCGTCGGTTCTGCTTCTGGTCGCGGCCTTTTTCTACTTCCGCACCTGGAGCCAGGAGCGTACGGTCAGCGCCTTCCTCAGCGCCCTCGAAGACAAGAAATATGAAGAGGCGTACCGGATGTGGTGTACGCCCGAAAAGCCGTGCCGCTACTATCCCCTGGAGAAATTCAAGGAAGATTGGGGACCCTCCGGCCAGTACGGAAATCTCACCGCGCTGAAATTCGAGAACATCGATTATTGTGAGAGCGGCGTTGTCTTTGAGGGCACTTATCCAAACGCTCAGCCATTCGGACTATGGGTGGAGCGGTCCAGCGGCATGATCAGCTTCGCTCCGTGGCAGCGTTGCCCCGGGAAACACCTGCAATTCGGCCCCTTCTTTAGGCGGATTTTCGGCTAATCTCTTGTAATCCCGCAGGCCGCGCTACTCGTCCTGCTATTCTTGGGCTCGCATGTCTTTCAGACCTTTGAAACAAGGATTGCACGTGTTGTTTGCGCTGTGCGCAGCAGCCTTCCTGTAGCCTTCAGCGCAGGCGCAGACCGCGAAAGAGCTGGGCTTAGCCACCGGCGAGCAGATTTTCCAGGCCACCTGCGCCGGGTGCCACGCGCCGGATGGCTCAGGACAGCCCGAGCACGTGTTGGGCTTTGAGCCGCCGTACACATTTCCAGACTTCACGGACTGTAGCGGATCAACGCGCAAGTCAAACCTGCAGTGGCGCTCGGTGATTCACCGCGGAGGAGGCATTCGCGCATTCACAACCATTATGCCTTCATTCGGGCCAGAGAATAATCCTGCGCTGACCGACGACGAGATCGAAAAGGTGATCCAGTTCGTGCGCAGTTTCTGCGAAGAAAAAGACAAGTGGCCGTCCGGCGAATTCAACTTTGCCCGGCCCATGTTCACGGAAAAGTCGTTTCCCGAAGACGAAGCCGTCAACATGGTGTTCATCAACACCGACGGAACGCCGGGGCTGACCAACCACCTGATCGTGGAAAAACGTTACGGAGCACAGACGAACATCGAGCTGCGCTTTCGCGGCCAACTCAAGCAGGACGGAGCCGGCACGTGGATGGGCGGTGTGGGCGACACCAGCTTTGAGTTGAAGAAGAGCGTGTATCTCAATAACAAGTCGGGAACGCTGCTGGCCTGGGGTAACGAGATTACACTGCCTACTGGCGATTCGCGGCGCGGCATGGGCAACGGCATCACCAAGTACGAATCGTTTCTGTCGTTGGGGCAAGTGCTACCGAAGAAATCCTACATTCAAACGCAGCTCGGGTTTGAGGGTCCGCCGTTTCGTAGGCACGACACCAAGGCCGAGATTTACACCCGTACAGCCGTAGGCAAGGCATTCAATTTCGACAAGGGATACGGGCGGCTGTTCAACGTGGCCAATGAATTTGTGGGCATCCGCGAGTTCGGGCCGCGTGAGCGATGGACGCTGGACTTGGTGCCGCAGATACAATTCAGCATCAGCAAGCGGCAGCACATGCGGATCGGCATCGGCTATCGAGTGCCGGTGATGAACGTAGGGTCGCGGCAATCGCAATTGATCACTTACTTGCTGTGGGATATGTTCGACGGGAAGTTCACGGAAGGGTGGAGATAGGCGCATGAAACTGCTAGGTTCTTTCGCACTGTTCGCCGCTATCTTCGGGTTGGCCACGTCCGTATTACACAGCAAGGACAAGACGGTCCAGCACTTCCAAACTTCGGACCGGTGTTTTGCCTGCCACAACAATCTCTACACGCCCCAAGGGCAAGATGTTTCCATCGGCCTCAACTGGCGTACATCGATGATGGCGAACGCGGGCCGCGATCCGTATTGGATGGCGGGCGTGCGGCGCGAAGCCATCGATCATCCTGAGTCCGTGAAGCTTATCGAAGACGAATGCACCATCTGCCACATGCCGATGGCGCGTTATCAGGCCCATTCGGAGGGCAGGGAAGGCACCGCCTTCAACCACATGCCTCCCGTGGGGGATAGCGCCGAAGACAAGTTGGCTGCGGACGGGGTGTCCTGTTCGCTGTGCCACCAAATCACGCCGGAAAAACTCGGAACCCGCGAAAGCCTGGTGGGCCGCTTCGTTGTGGATACCAGCAAGCCGCTGGGTGAGAAGGCGGTGTATGGTCCTTACAAAATTGACGAAGGCCACCAGACCATCATGATGTCGTCCTCCGGCGGGTGGAAACCGACGGAAGGCGAACATGTCCGCAAGTCCGAACTCTGCGCCACTTGCCACACGCTGATTACACAGGCTCTTGGTCCTGACGGCAAGGTCATCGGCTCACTGCCGGAGCAGATGCCGTATCAGGAATGGCTCCACAGCGACTACAAAGAACAAAAGAGCTGCCAGAATTGCCACATGCCGTCGGTGAAAGATACCCCGATCACGCGGACCCTCGGGGAAAGCGTGAGGAGCTCGGCCAACACACCTTCATCGGAGGCAATTTCTTCATGCAGCGCGTGCTGGGCAAATACCGCGTCGAAATGGGTGTGCCCGCCATGCCCACCGAGATGGAGAACGCAGCCGACCGCACGGTGAAACACCTGCAGTCGGAGACCGCGAAGCTGACCGTTGCCAGCACGCAGACGGCCAACGGACGTCTCGATGTGGAACTCGCCATCGAGAACCTGAGCGGCCACAAGTTTCCGACGGCATATCCGTCGCGCCGCAGCTGGCTGCATGTGACGGTGAAGGACCGTAACGGCAACACCGTATTCGAATCGGGAGCGATCAACCCGAACGGCTCGATCACCGGCAACGACAACGACATCGACGCGCTCAAGTACGAGCCGCATTACGCCCAGATCACTACGCCTGATCAGGTTCAGATCTATGAGGGCATCATGGTCGACTCCGCCGGCAAGCCCACCACGGGACTGCTGAACGCGGTCCGCTATGAGAAGGATAATCGCATGTTGCCGAAGGGTTTCAACAAGGCAACGGCTGACGATGAAATCGGCGTGAAGGGTACGGCCTCGACGGACGCGAACTTCCAAGGCGGCGGCGACCGCGTGACTTACTCGGTTGCAACCGGAACCGCGCAAGGCCCGTTCAACGTCGACGCCGAGTTGTACTTTCAGCCCATCTCGTTCCGCTGGAATGAAAACCTGAAGAAGTACGATTCCATGGAGCCGAAGCGCATGGTCGGCTACTACGAATCGATGTCGTCGGGTTCGGCGGTTGTAATCGCCAAGGTCTCCGCGACTCGCTGATAGAGCGCCTCGCGTACCCTCTCGATGGCCTGGGCCACATTCTCGCCGCGCACCACAGGGCCATGGCCGCACACGATGGCTTGCGGCGAGAGAGCCTGAATCCGATCCAGGGACGTGAGCCAGATTTTCCAATCCGCAAGGCCGTCCGTCGCGTCGAGGTTGGGCGCGTACAAACTGTCAGGCAGTCACCGCAATAGACTACGCCTTCCTCTGGCACATACAAAGAAATGTTGGTGGGTGTGTGGCCCGGCGTGAGAAGAACCTCCACTCTGCACGAGCCGAGTTCAAAAACAGCTGGGAGCGTAGCGCCTGGATTGACCAGCGGAGTCCCGTAGTGGAACGCGGGGTGAACCCCGGATCGTTCGTCAGCAAATACCGCTGAAGTCCGCGCGATGCCGGAGTGTCCGTGTATAGGCACCGCGAGTTCGTGAAAGAAGCCGTTGCCGCCAATGTGGTCGAAGTGCTTTTCGGTATTGACGACGCGAAGGCGATTCTCCGGACGTACCGCCGTCGCGTACCCGTGAATGGTGGCGGCCGCGAGGGCGTTGGCTCCGGTATCCACGACCAGCGTCTCTTCTTCTCGGACGATGAAGCCTGCGTTTACCATCCACGGTAAAGCGTAGGCGAGGCCGGCACCGCATAGCAACGTTCCGTAATCCTCACGGCTGCGTCTCGATAACCTGAACTTGTTCGTTCTCCATTCGGAATCGAACCCTCCCGCGCGGTTCGATTCCGACAATGTGCGCCGGGTTTGCCGTCGCCATCGCGACCCCATCTTCCAAACTCACGGCGGCGATGCGCATGACGTTTGAGATCGCGTGATCCATGCGCAGGCTCGACCCTGCCAAACGCGTGCCCCCGCGCAATACAACTCGTTGGTCGTCTTTCAATTCCACTTCGACCTCGCCGAGCATGTACGGACCCGGCGCGCACATCGCGGGCATTACCGCATCCGTCACCAGTACGCTGCGGGCAATCCCCTTGGCACGCAGCGCGACGCGCAGAAACGTGTCGGACAAGTGCAGCCCATCCACGATGAAGCTCGCACTCAAGCGGTCCTCGGCAAGCTGCTCCCAAATGTAATTCGGGTGCCGAGGCAGCGAAGCGTGGGCTCCGTTGCCGAGGTGCGTGGAAAGTGTCGCCCCGGCGCTGGCTGCGTCAGTGATCTGCGCCGCAGTGGCCGACGTGTGTCCGATACTCACGGCAACTCCGTCACGCACCAGCGTTTCAATATAGCGCGGAGCTTCAGGCCACTCCGGCGACAACGTCACTAATTTGATGCGGCCATCGGTGGCGTCCTGCCAGCGGCGATACTCACTCACTTCGGGCGACCGCACCCAGCGCCATGGATGCGCGCCCCGCGGGCCATCCTCGGGTGAAATGTGCGGGCCCTCCACGTGGAAGCCGGCGATCATTGCATGGTCCACACCAGCCAGGTTCCGCAGCGCGCCCAGCATATTCTCCGGCGACCCTGTGATCACCGTCGGCAGGCACTGCGTGACTCCGGTGGAGAACATGATGCGAAGAGAACGCGAGATTTCTTCCGCGGGAGCCGTGGGCGAGTTGTAGTCTACGCCCGCGAAACCGTTCACCTGAAGATCGATAAATCCTGGCGCAAGCCACGTCCCGTCCGCACATTTTGTGAGCTGCATGTTTTATACACAGGTTACCAACAGAGGGACCCCGTTAAACGCCCGATTCTAAAGCAGATTCAGTTGCAGGAAAACGCGACTTTACTCTTCCCATCGAACCCGCGTCCTGATAAAACTGATACAGAGTTTCGCGCGGGCCGGATCAAGTGTGTCAGTCTCGGGGGAGGTGGCCACGGGGTTTGGTTCCCGCGCGGATCTTTTTTGCGCCCCTATTTCACAGGCACAAGCCAGCCGCGCTTGTCCGCCGCACGCCCCTCGACAATATCGAAGAATGCAGACTGGATCTTCTCTGTAATCGGCCCGCGCTTGCCCGTGCCGACGGGGATTTTATCCACCGACCGGATGGGCGAGACCTCGGCAGCGGTGCCGGTGAAGAAGACTTCGTCGGCCAAGTAGAGCGCTTCGCGCGGCACCAGGCCTTCCGTCACGATGAAGCCGAGTTCGCGGGCCAGCGTCATCACCGAATCGCGCGTGATGCCTGGGAGCACGCTCGCGCCCAGCGGAGGCGTGGTAATCTTGCCGTCGCGGATCACGAAAATGTTCTCGCCCGAGCCTTCGCTTATATAGCCCGACGCGTCCAATGCGATGCCTTCGGCGTACCCGTTGGCGTGCGCCTCCATGCGGATCAACTGCGAGTTCAAGTAGTTGCCCGCGGCCTTCGCTAAGGCAGGCAGCGTGTTGGGAGCGATGCGCGTCCAGCTGGAAATGCACACGTCCACGCCCTCTTCCATGGCCTCGGGACCCAGATACTTGCCCCACTCCCAGCACGCCATGTAGGTTTCGATCGGGGTGTCTTTGGTGGGCAGCACGCCCAGGTCGCCGTAGCCGCGGAACGCCAGCGGACGCACGTAGCACGACGTCATCTTATTCGCGCTCACAAGCTCGTGCATGCCGCGCACAAGTTGGTCGACGTTGTAGGGGACCGCCATGCGGTACACCTTGGCCGAATCCAGCAGACGGCGCATGTGCTCCGGTCCCCGGAAAATCGCGGGTCCGGCCGGAGTATCGTAGCAGCGGATGCCTTCAAAAACGGAGCTGCCATAATGCAGCACGTGGGATAGGACGTGGATCTTGGCTTCGTTCCACGGAATCAGCGTTCCGTTATGCCAGATCTTCTCGGTGGCCTTGAGCATGCACCATTATAGCGCGATAATTCGCTGTTATTGGCTGCTCGAAGAGCGGCGCAAGCTTGGCCAAGACCTGCACGAGGCTGATCGCAGCGCACGACGCCTGTAGTCTTGGTTCCCGCAAGCGGCACGGCGAAGCCGGCCATGCGCGCGAAATTCCCGCCACTGGTGATGGGTACCACCACGGGCACCTGGGTGAGGCGGTTGAAGGCCTCGGGCGAAACGATCAGCACTGGCCGCCGCCCCTGTTGCTCGTGTCGCGATGTTGGGTCGAGTCCTACCAGCCAAATCTCCCCGCGTTTCATTAGAGCAACTCACGCCCAACCGGTTTGTTAGCCACCCACAGTTTCTCTTCGGAGGATCGGCGGGCTTTGGGGTCGCACTGTTTTAGGAGCTCTGCCAGCGTATAGCGGCGGCGCGTCTTGCGTTCGACGACCAGTTGTCCGCGTTCGATACCGACGGTGACCTGCGATCCAGCCTCCAAATTGAGCACTTCCAACAGGACCGGAGGAACGGCCAACGTGACGGAGCCGCCGGGAAGAGACGAAGCGTTTCCCCCTGTGAGAGAATCGTACCCATGAGGCCACTCATGCGACTTTTCATCCTCGGTGCGCTTGCGGCATCCGCTTTCGCCGCCGAACCCAAGCTCAAGGAATTCAAACCCGGGCGCTTCAACCTCTTTTCACCGGAGCAAGACGTCCAACTCGGCAAGGAGTCCGCCGACGAGGTCCGCAAGACCATGCCGGTGCTCAACAACGCCGAACTCACAGCCTACGTCAACCGCATCGGAGCCCGCCTCGCCAAGTCCAAGCGCGCCGGCGGCTACCCCTACACCTTTGAAGTCGTCAACGACCCCAGCATCAACGCCTTCGCGCTCCCTGGTGGCCCGATGTTCGTCCACACAGGCCTGCTCGCCTCGCTCGACAACGAATCGCAGCTCGCCGGAGTGCTGGCGCACGAAATCTCGCACGTCGCACTCCGGCACGGAACAAGCAATGTCTCCAAGGCGAACGTCATTCAACTGCCGGCCATGCTCGGCGGCCAAATGCTCGGTAACAAGGGAGGCATTTGGGGCACGCTCGGTCAGCTTGGCATCGGCCTCGGCGCGCAGTCCTTGTTGCTAAAGTACTCACGCGGTGCCGAGCAGGACGCCGACCTCAACGGCGCGCAAATCATGCATGACGCCGGCTACGATCCCACGCAGATGGCCGCCTTCTTCCAGAAGCTGGAAGGCCCCAACGGCGGCGACAACAGCAAGCTCGCGAACTTCATGTCGGACCACCCCACACCGGGCAACCGTGTGAAGTACGTGAACGACCAGAACAAGCTGCTCCCCAAGAAAGCGTTCAGTGAGCCAGAGGCCGCCGCGCTGCCGCGCGTGAAGCAGCTTGTCGCCGGACTCCCGCCGCCTCCGCCGCCCCCCAAGCCGATCGCTCCGCAGACAGGCGGCGGGCAGGGAACCCCAAACCCGCTCCCTTCCGGGAAATATCGCCAGCACCAAGGGCCCGATTTCGTCCTCAGCTATCCCGATAACTGGGAGGTCTTCGGCGACCCCAACTCGCCCTCTGTCACCATTGCCCCGCGCGCGGGCGTCGTGCAAAGCCAGCAAGGCAGTGCCATCGGCTATGGCCTGATGACGTCCTACTATTTCCCGCAGGACGGCCGCGGCAACCTCCAGCGCGATACCGCCGATCTGGTGAAGCAGCTCCAGGCGAGCCAGGTGAAGCAGACGGCCAATGCGAAATCGGTCAGGGTGGGCGGCCAGCCTGCGCGCCTGACGCCGATGGAGAGCCCCTCGCCGTTCAACGGCCAGCGCGAGATCGACATGCTGCTTACCATCGCCCGGCCCGAGGCGCTGTTCTACATCGTTTTCATCTCCCCCGAATCCGAGTGGGCCGCGACCCAGAAAGCCTTCGACGACGTAGTCGCGAGCTTCCAGTTCACCAAGTGAGGAAGCCCGACGCCCTCTTGTTCGACTTCGACGGAGTCCTGGCTGACACGGAACGTGTGCATCACACGAGCTGGAATGCGGTCCTGGAACCCTATGGAATTCAATTCACTTGGGAAGAATACCTCAAGCAATGCGTTGGAATTGCCGACCCAGTCGTCGCTCAGCGCTTGAAGTTACCGGAGCCCGCCCAAGCCGTCGCGCGGAAGCAGGCGCTATTCCGTCAGGGTCTAGAGGAACATCCGCCGTTCTTGGCCGAGACGCTCGGCCTATTGCGCGAGTTAGCCGGTTCGTACCGCATGGCGGTGGTTTCCTCCAGCTTTCAAACCGAGATCCTCCCGCCCATCGAGCGTGCCGGCTTACTCCCTTTGTTTGACACGATTGTCTGCGGTAATGATGTGCAACACCTGAAGCCGGCACCGGACCCGTACCTGCTCGCCGTAGGGCGCTTGGGCGTCCGCAGCCCGTTGGTGATAGAGGACTCAGAAGCCGGAATCGCATCGGGACTCGCCGCGGGGTTGGAGGTCCTGCGGGTGGTTTCAGTGGAGAGCATGCCGGCCGCGCTGCGCCAACACCTCGCCGGCATTATCTTCCGATAACGTATATTATGTCGTAATATGGACGGACTACTAGGACGATAGTCCCATAGTCTTCGCCCCGCGCTTCGTGCCACTCTGGGAGGAGTTCCGGAGGGTTCATGAAAGTTTTGTCAGTCGTAGCGCTTCTCGCTACCAGTTCGATGGCTTGGGGTTCTATTATCTGGGATAACGGCGCGCCCGACACCAACCAGGCGGACGCCCGCAGCATCACGATTTTTCGCTCCGCCGACAATTTCGTCCTTAGCGGCACCGCAAACATCTCAGACATCCGATTCTGGATGCTGAGTGTGGATGGTGACTTCGCGGGCACCATCAGTTACGCGTTCCACCAAAACGCCGCGGGTTCCCTGGGAAGTTTGGTAGCTTCAGGTTCGGTAAGCGGTATTGTCCCCACCTTCCTGAAACAGGTACCCGCATTCATCTATTCCTACTATCAAGTAGATTTTAACCTCGCCGTGCCGTTGACACTCGGTCCGGGCACCTACTGGCTCGAGCTGCATGACGGAGCCACTCTGACCACCGCGAACTCCGGTCAGGTCTATTGGGGGATCAGCAGCTTGACCGGCGGCAACGCGATGCAAAGTTCTACACCAAATCTTCCCGCTCCTGGGAGTACGGTCAACGAACTTGGCTTCCAATTGTTCGATAACGCCGCAGCGGTCCCGGAACCAGCCAGTTGGCTGATGGCCGCCACTGGCCTGGGGCTACTTGCTGTCGCGCGCAAAAGAAGGCGCTAGTTCGCTGGCTCGATCCTTAACACCGCGCCGTCATTCTCATCGGTAATCACGTAGATGAAGCCGTCTGGACCCTGGCGCACATCGCGGATGCGCTGGTGTAGCTCGGTGAACATCGACTCGCGGCGCAGCTCTTGGAGTTTGTCGTTGAACACCACGCGCTCCAGGTGGCCTGTGCCGGGGATCTCGCCTTCGCGATTACTGCCGACGAAGAGGTTGCCTTTCCATGCCGGCAACTTGTCGCCTGAGTACACCAGTAGCCCCGACGGCGCGATGGACGGAATCCACAGCACCGTGGGATCGGTGATGCCTTCGCGAGTCGGCTTGTCCGCCACCAGTGACCCGTCGTACTGCCGCCCATAGCTCACCAGCGGCCAGCCGTAGTTCTTGCCGGCCTCGATTACATTCATCTCGTCCCCTCCGTTGGGGCCGTGCTCGACTGCCAGCACCGCGCCGGTCACCGGATGAATCGTCAGGCCGAGCTGATCGCGGTGGCCCATGCTGTAAACCTCTTCGCGAGCGCCCGCCTTTCCGAGGAACGGATTGCCGGGAGCGGGTTTGCCGTCCATGGTCACGCGCAGAACCTTCCCGTAGATGCTGCCCGGTTCCTGTGAGTCGTTGTCGAACGGCCCGCCGGTGGTCATGTAAATCAAACCGTCTTTGAACGCCATGCGCGCTCCGCTGCTGCGGGCCTTCGCGCTGCCGATCACCAGCTCTTCGACATTGACCAGCGCGTCACCTTCCCAGCGAGCCCGCGCCAGCACCGTCATCGCATCCGTGCCCGTGCCGACAGGCTTGCTGAAGGTGAAGTAGAGCCGCTTGTTGGTGGCGAAGTTGGGGTCGGGCACGATGTCGAGCAGTCCCCCGCCCGCCGCGCGCACTGCTGGGACGCCCTTCACCGGCTCCGGCAGCAGGATTCCGTTGCGGATCAGCCGCAGTTTACCCGCACGCTCGGTTACCAGCATGTCGCCGCCGGAGAGAAACGCCAAGCTGAACGGATGCGGAATGCCCCGGGCGACGACGCTGATCTTGACTTTGTGCTGTTCCGCGGTGTCAATGATGAACGGTCCGTTGCCTAACGGCGGGACTGGAATCCCAGGCGCGGGGACTTGCTGGGCCCATCCCATCGCCGTGAAGAGCAGAGCAACCAGCCACCGATGCGTCATGAAACTGAACGTACCACATTACGAAATGAAATAGCGGTACTTCAGCTGCGCCCTAACGGTCGCGGCCCGGTAACAACGCTGAATCTGAGCCGCACCCGTCAGCTACGCTGCGCTCTGAGTAACTACCGCCGCCGACCGCGATCCCCGCCGCCCTCGTTCGCAGGAGCGGCGGGAACTGCTCCCCGTTCGCGCCCCGCCGACCGAGCGGAAGGCGCAGGCGCTGGTCCTCCCCGGTCACCGCTATCGGCGCGAGGCATCGACCGGACCGGCGCGCTCGGCATCTCTTGCCGCGCGGGAGGTGCCGGCGCACGCTCGCGCACGATGGGAGGGTTGATCTGCACCGGCTGGCTCTCCCGGCGCGAACGCTGCTGCGGGTCGACTTGTGGAACCTGCGGGGCGGAAACCCGCGGAGCAGTTTCCACGCTCCGTCGAGCACGAGTGTCCACCGGCTGCTCCACACGCGGCGCGGGGTCCACCGCTCTGCGCGAACGGTTGTCATCCACGGCTCTCTCCGGCACCGCTCTCTCCGGAACGACGGAGGACTCCCTGCGTCCGCCTATAGCCCGGATGTCCGCACCCCGATCCGCCGGAGCCGACGTTCCAGGATCAAACCGCCGCCAACCCGTATCCGCCGGAGCACTCGGCGTCGAGGTCGTGGGCGCGCGGCCTGCATTGGTGCGCGTCGCCGGATCGGGCCTATTTCCCTGCCCCCGATCCACAACCGGCGTCGGCGCGTTGGTAACCGCCGCCTCGCCTCCGCGTCGCGACCGATCCACGTTCGCCGTAGCAAACGTCCGGTCCCGGGTGTTGTTCACGCGTGCCGCCGCTTCCGGCGCAGCCGCGCGTTCCGAATAGCGGCGGCTCTCCCGCGAGGCCTCCAGCGGGACGGGACCTTGCACCCGGCCTGCACGCGTCAGATCGGTGTTGGTCACGCGCACGTTATCCACCCGCCCCCGCCCAAAGTTCCCGCTGTTAACGCTGGTGATCCCATCGCGTCCGCCGTTCTGGCGCGCATTGCGATACACGTTCACAATGTTGATGTTGTTGACCACCACGACGTTGGTGTTGTTGCGATAACGCGGTCCATACCAGGGGTTGTAAATCTCATACGGCGCGAGCGGCACCCAGCCGATGTTGCCGTAACCGAAGCCGACTCCGATACTGAGGTTGACGTTGCGATTGCCCCAGCCGAAGAAGCCGACCAGCGCGGGCCGCCAGTAGTAGCGGTTGCTGACCGCGCCCGGATACCAGGCCCAGCCGTAGGAGCTCGAATACCAATTGCCGTAGTGATACGGAGCCCAACCCCAAGGGTCGCCGCTGACCCACGTCCAGCCGTAGTAATTCACCCAGCTCCAGCGACCCACGCGATACGGAGCCCACGTGGTGGTGACGTTGGGCACCCACACCCAGCCGTAGGGCGAATCGTAGACCCAGCGGCCGTGATTGTCGAGATCGTCCGCTCCGTAGATGTCGCGGCTCACGTATTGATAGCTCTTGCTGCGTTCGAGGTCCCGGTCGCGGTCTTCATTCCAGCGGTCCCAATCATCCTTGCCCATGGCGTTGCGGACCATGAACTCGGGGTTCTGCGCGGTGCCGCGCGCTTGCAGCGTCTTGCCTTCGCGTAGGGTTTCGGTGCCACCCGGCGAGTAGATGTCGGCCCGTCCGTCGCGCACCGTAACTTCGGTAGCCCCGTCCGGCCGCACCGTGATGCGATAGACGCCCTTCTCCATCGGCAGCACCGAAACCGTCGGCGTGCTGATCTCAATGCGAGCCTTCGTGTCTCGCAGTACGCGGAACGTCGCCGTGCCCTCCGCGATCTGGATGAAGTAGTCGTTGTCCTTCAGCTCATTGATGCGGATCTCGCTCACCGCTCCCAGCCGGATCATGTTCGCGTAGTCGAACTGAATTTCCGCCCGGGCACCCGCACCCGTCAGAACGTGGTCCAGCGCCACCAGCGGTGCATTCAACTCACCAGCCACCACTTCGCCGGTATCGCCTCGTTGCACGGTGACGTCGCCACTGAGCAAGCTGATGCGCGCGACGCCATGCTCGGGGTCGTCACCTTCGTCGTAATTCTGCGCCCACACCGGAACCGCCAGCATCGCAAATACCAGAGCCGTTTTCATGGAAGCCTCCATGCCTTATCGGATGCACGCAACGTGCCAAAGGTAAACAATAGAAACTACTCAGGAACATCGCCGCGAGAGGTGGCTGAAAACCACCAGCCTGGTGGCCCTCAGCTATCGCTTTGCAACGCCGCCTCCAGCTACGCGTAGAATTCCCGTGCGCTCGAAAGCGTCGGGCCGGCGCTAGAGCGCGTTACACTGGAGTCATCTCCGCCCAGCCGCAGACCAAGCTTTCCGACGAAGAATACCTCGCCATTGAAGAGAAGGCTGAATTCAGGAGCGAGTTCTACCGTGGCGCGATGTTCGCCATGTCCGGGGGCAGCCCCACACACGCGCTGCTTGCAAACGCGATTGGAAGTGAATTGCGGATTGGCCTAAAGGGCAAATCTTGCGGCGTCTACGGCAGTGACCTTAAAATTCGAGTCTCCAGAGGTGGACTTTACGCCTATCCAGATGTCACTCTAGTCTGCGGCGAGCTTCAATTCGCTGAGGGAACCACCCACGTCATCACCAACCCTGCCATCGTCGTCGAAGTCCTCTCCCCCTCCACGGAAGCCTACGACCGAGGCTTCAAATCCGCCGAATACCGCAAGATCGCGTCTCTAAGAGAGTACGCCTTCATCTCTCCGACCGAACCCCGCGTCGAAATCTACGGACGCAAACCCAGCGGAGAGTTGGGCGAGTTCTCAGAATACGTCGGCCTCGACGCGGTCTGCCGTTTCCACAGCCTGGATTGCACGGTGTCCCTCGCAGACCTTTACACCGGCGTAACGTTTTCCTAGCCGCCCTCGCGCCCGTTAGCCGGGAAGCTTTGGCATGGACAGGGCTTGCCTACATCGCCTCCGGGAAATGCAGCTGCGCCTTCGCCAGCGCTTTCTCCAGAACCCCCGCCGCCTCGTGGTCGCTCATCCCGCGCGACGTCGACAATTCCGTCATCAGCATATGCCGGGCCCGGTCGAGCATGCGCTTTTCGCGGAAGCTGAGGACCTTGGTCACCTGCTGCTCCAGCAAGCTCTTGAGCACCTCAGCCACCGCCAGCGGACTGCCGTCAGCCATCTTGTCTGTGTTGTCTTTGAAGCGGTCTTTCCAATCGCGATGCTTGCCGCAGCGGCCTTCCGAAAGGAACTGCACCACCCGGGCCATCTCACCGTTGCGCGTTACCTTGCGTAACCGCAACCCGCCCACATTCGAAAACGGGACCATCACCTTGGCGCAAACCGTGGCGCAATTGGCGGGGAGCTTGAGCAGATAAAACCGCTCATGCTGGCCGGCGAACGCGCGGCTGCTGATGTTCTCAACTAAGGCCACCCCGTGATTGGGGTACACCACGCGCTCTCCAACCTGGAAAGTCATTAGGTGGAATGTTAGCCCGAAAGCCTGATTCTGTCAATAGAAAAGCGGTTTAGGTTTGCTAGCATGGTACGAATACCCCTCATGCCCGACGAAACTCAGCCCTTCGACTTAAAAAAGACCGTTCATCTGCCGAAAACCGACTTCTCCATGAAGGCGAATTTGAGCCAGATGGAACCCAAAATGCTCGCCCGTTGGGACGAAGCCGGGCTCTACCAGCGCATCCGCGAGGCCCGCAAGGGCCGCCCCACCTACATCCTGCATGACGGCCCGCCTTACGCGAACGGCAACATCCACCTGGGCCACGCGCTCAACAAACTGCTCAAGGATTTCATCGTCAAGCTGAAAACGATGGAGGGCTTCGATTCCCCCTACGTCCCCGGTTGGGATTGCCACGGCCTGCCCATCGAATTCAAAGTCGATAGCGAACTGGGCGGCAAGAAGGCCGGCATGTCGGTGGCGGAAATTCGCGCTGCGTGCCGGAAATACGCCGCGAAATACGTCGACCTGCAACGCAAAGACTTCATCCGCTTAGGCGTGCTTGGCCGCTGGGAAGATCCGTACCTCACCATGAGCGCCGACTACGAAGCCGTTATCGCGCAGGCCTTCGTGGACTTCCTGGACAAAGGTGCGGTCTATAAGGGCCTGAAGCCCGTCAACTGGTGCATCTATGACCGTACGGCGCTCGCCGAGGCCGAAGTCGAGCATGAGAATCACAGCAGCCCGTCCATCTGGGTCCGCTTCGCCCTCACCACCGACCCCGCGTTAATCTATGCGAAGCTAGCAGGCAAGAAAGTCTGGGGCCTCATCTGGACGACGACCCCCTGGACCATCCCCGCCAACCTGGGCATCTGCTACAACCCACGCTTCCCCTACGTCGCCGTGGACGTGGCAGGTGACGTCTACATCGTGGCCCGCGAACTGCTCAACGCCACTGCCGAAGCCTGCGGTTGGTCTGCCCCCCACATCATCGCTGAATTCGAGGGCGCGAAACTTGAGGGCACCATCTATCGCCACCCCTTCCTGGAGCGGGACTCTAAGGGCATCCTCGGCGACCACGTAACCCTTGAACAAGGCACCGGAGCCGTCCACACCGCCCCCGGCCACGGTCAGGAAGACTACGTCATCGGCCTGCAAAACGGCCTGCCCGTCTACTGCCCGGTCGATGGCGCGGGCAAATTCTTCCACGCCGAAGGTGCTGCCGGACGCCTCCCCGAAGAACTCATCGGCAAGACCATCTGGGAAGGCAACCCCATTGCAATCGGACTCATGCAGGCCGCGGGTGCCCTCCTGGGACAACGCAAAATCGAGCACAGCTACCCGCACTGCTGGCGCTGCCACAAGCCGACCATCTTCCGCGCCACCGAACAATGGTTCATCGGCATGGACAAAAACGGCCTGCGCGTGAATGCCCTCGAAGCCATCAAGCAAGTGAAGTGGAAGCCCACCTGGGGCGAAGAGCGCATCTCCAACATGGTGGCCTCGCGCCCGGATTGGTGCATCTCGCGCCAGCGCGTCTGGGGTGTGCCGATCACCGTGTTCTATTGCGAAGGCTGCCATGAGCCGCTCACCGACCGCAAAATTCTCGACAGCGTAGTCGCCAAATTTCGCGAACACACCTCCGACATCTGGTACACGCAATCCGCCGCTGAACTCGCTGGACCCGACGCCAAATGCTCCAAGTGCGGCGGCCAAGCCTTCCGCAAAGAGAACGACATTCTCGACGTGTGGTTCGACTCCGGCGCATCGCACCTCGCCGTGCTCACCGAAAAGAACGATCTCCCTTGGCCCGCCGACATGTATCTGGAAGGCGGCGACCAATACCGAGGCTGGTTCCACAGTTCGCTGCTTGTCGCAGTGGGCCTCAAAGGCGCTGCACCCTACCGCGCCAGCGCCACCAACGGCTGGACGCTCGATGGCGAAGGCCACGCGCTCTCTAAATCCAAAGGCTCCGAAGCCGTCGAGAAGATGGTCAACAAATACGGAGCCGAACTCATCCGCCTGTGGGTCGCCTCCATCGACTTCACCGAAGACGTCCGCTTCAGTGACACCATCCTGGAACGTCTCATCGAGGCCTACCGCAAGTTGCGCAACACGTTCCGCTACGCGCTCGGCAACCTCTCCGATTTCGAACCCGCGAAGCATTCGGTGGCCCCCTCCGACATGCTTGAGATCGACCGTTGGATCCTCGCCCGCGCCCAAGACGTGGTCCGCCGCTGCCTCGTACACTACGACGCCTTTGAATTTCACAAGGTCTACCGGGCCATCTACGATTTCGCCACCACGGACCTTAGCGCCGTCTACTTCGACGTGCTGAAGGACCGCCTCTACACCTCCGCCACCCATAGCCACGCCCGCCGCAGCGGGCAGACCGCGCTGTATCGCGTGCACTATGCGCTGACGCGCCTCATCGCGCCGTTGATGTCGTTTACTGCCGAAGAAGTGTGGACGCACACCCCCAAGCCGGCCAAGGCACCGGATAGCGTCCACCTGGCACTCTTCCCCACTCCGGAAGAACTCGCCAGCGGTTTGTCGAAGGAACAGCTCGCCGCCTGGGATGCACTGATGCAGGTCCGCGAGCCCGTCCTCAAAGCCCTCGAAGAAGCCCGCGCCGCCAAACTCATCGGCGCGCCGCTCGAAGCCCGCCTGCGCATCTCCGTCGGCGATCACCAGGTCCTCGAATCCCATGCCGAGGATCTCCCCGCCCTGTTCATCGTCTCGCAGGTCATCCTGGAATCTGGTGACTTCCAAGTCACCGTCGAGAAGGCCGACGGCATCAAGTGCGAACGCTGCTGGAAGTACTCCACCACGGTCGGTCAAGACGAGAAATACACAACCGTGTGCGATTCGTGCAGTGGGGCGCTGCACGAAATGTTCCCATGAAAGTGCGTCTAGCTATCATCGCCGCCATCGTCGCACTGGACCGCGTGACGAAGCTCTACATCCAGACCAACTTTTCCGCGCTCGACACGGTGCCGGTGATCCCCGGCATCTTCAACATCGTCCACGCCGAAAATCCCGGAGCCGCTTTCAGCATGCTGGCCGACGCCCCTCTCGCCATTCGCCGCACCATACTCATCGGACTCTCCGGCCTAGTCATGGCCATCGTCGCCTACCTGCTCTTCCGCCCCAAACACCCCGGCGAAACACCGGTCACCCCCATCGGCCTCGCCCTGGTACTGGGCGGCGCGTTGGGCAATTTCTGGGACCGAATCGTCATCGGCACCGTCACCGACTTCCTTCAATTCTTCATCGGCCCCTACGAATACCCCAGCTTCAACGTGGCCGACTCCGCGGTATTCTGCGGAGCCGCCCTGCTTCTCGTTGACATGTGGCGCACCCGCAAATAGGACCACGTAGTCGGGTTCTAGTACCTCCGTTGGGTGGCACCCTTCCGAACCGCGCGCTATCCTGGCCCTTCCCATGCCAACCCTTGCGGTGCAGCTAACGACCGTCTCTTCCTGGGCCTTGCGTAGCTTCCGGCGGCGAGGCTTGCGCTCCACCGTCGGCGTGGCCTACTCATCGCTGCTCGATCTCGGTTTCGACTGGCGTTATGGGACGGAAACCCGCAGCGTGGTCCTGCGCACAGACATGGAACCGGAACTGGAAAACCGGGACCGGGCAGTTTCTTATCAACCCACCAAGGAGCGGCCTTTTCTCCACTTGATGCAACGTCTGCCTTTACCCCCGGGCAGCACCTTTGTCGATGTGGGTTGCGGAAAAGGAAGAGTCCTTCTACTTGCCGCGCAGTTGAGTTCGTTGGCCCGTGTGGTAGGTGTGGAGTTTTCCCCAAAACTCTGTGCGCAAGCCCGTGGGAACATTCAAGTCTTCCGAGCCAGCGGCAAGCTTCGAGCCCCCATCGAGGTAATTCAAGCCGACGCCCCCAAACGCGTCCCAGACCCCTCGGAAAACGTCTTCTTCCTCTACAACCCGTTCGACGCCGCAATCCTGCGGCTTTTCCTCGACCGCCTGCGCGAATCCCTCGCAGCGCATCCGCGCCAGGTCTGGATACTTTACAGCGTTCCTGTCCACGCCGGTGTCCTCGATGTCTCCGGGGTCTTCTCTCGCACCGAAAGCTACACCCTGGGCGGCAACCACGTCTACGTTTACACCAACAAATAGACAGATCCAACCCGGGGTCCGCCCTCGTATACTGTGGATGTGAGCGTCAAACGGGTCCTAATGTTCGCCGCCATCGCGCTGGCACTCCTTCCCACCGGCATCACCACGCTCACTGCATCTGCCCTCTTGCAGATGCTCCACATGCCGCGCACCGTGCGGCCGGATTGGCCGGGAGCCCAGATTGTCCAGTTGGAATCCACGGACCGTCTCACACTCAAAGCCGCTTGGGTGGAATCGCCCTCGTTTCAGGGAAGTTGCGTCCTCAGTTTGCACGGTGCCGGCGGATGGCGTGCGCGCAGCCACCGTTTTCTGCCCTGGCTTTTGCCCGCCGGATACTCCGTCCTCGCCCCGGACCTCCGGGCACAAGGGGAATCCGGCGGCGATACCGTGACTTACGGTCTGCTGGAGCAGCATGACGCGCTCGGCTGGACGTCCTGGATGCGGGCGCACGGTTGCGTGAAAATATTCGGGATCGGCGAATCCTTGGGAGCCTCCGTGCTGATCATGGCTGCGGGTCAGGACCCAACCGCGTTTCAGGCCGTGGTTGCGGAATGCCCCTTTGCCGATTTGCTGCAGGCCGCGGAGGAGCGGGCCCGTGCCTTTTTCCATCTACCTACTCCGCTGGCCGCCCTGGCCGTGGGCGGCGGCAATCTCTACGTACGAGCCACCAAGGATCTCAACTTCGCCGAGGCATCCCCGGTACAGAGTGTCGGCAAGTTGAAAATCCCACTACTACTGATCCACGGTCTGGCGGACACGCGGACTCCGCCGCAGCACTCCCGTCAACTGGCCGCCGCAAACCCGGACCACACCGACCTGTGGCTAGTGCCCGGCGCCCGCCATGTGGGAGCTTACACTAAGGCCCCGCAAGAATTCGAGCGGCGCGTGTTACGCTTCTTTGCGGCCCTGCAACCGATAGAACTGAACCGCTAACTTCACGGCCCATTTCTTCCCCGGACGCCATCCCAGGGAGAGGCGCTTGCCGGGAATAAAGCGCTTCAGTTGCATCACCCGCTCATGCTCGAAAGGATGTGCGTACACCAGGTGAAGTTGCCGAGGCGCCCGGTCCGCCGCCTCGATCAAGCGCTTCAACACGCTGGAAAAGACTTCGCCGCCGAAAGGGTTGTAGAGAAATACCACGGTGACATCGTCAGGGATCTCATAGCTCAGCGCGTTGCCTTCCACCACTTCTATCTCCGCCTGGCGTCCCTGCAAGTGCCGCGCGTTTTCGCGGGCGATTGCCGCGATTTTCGGATCGATATCCAAGCCGATCACCCTGCGCACCGGGGTCCGCGCCGCCGCGCAGAGGATGCGGCCGGCACCGCAGCCTATGTCCAGCAAGACGTCGGAAGGCCGCAGATCCATCCTGCGTACCAAACGCACGGCCCCGCTCCATCCCAGCGCACGCTGGGTATTCCGGAACACACCGATGTCCACACCCAGTTGCTCGGCAATCACTTCATCGGTCGTCCTAACGTTCAGTTTGCGATCGATGCGCAGCGACACACGCTCCCGCAAGGCCAGCTGGGCGGGCCTGACAGTATTCTCAAATAGCCACCGGATCATCCGTTTCGCAACCTCCCCGCCAGCCGTTGCAGCCGCTTGCTGGCCAGCGCACCCCGCAGCACCGGACGAATAAGCGCCGCCGCGGGACCCAAATACTGCCATCTGGCCTGCGGCAGCAACATCGGCCGCCCGCCGAATCCAAGCTTGAAAAAGCCTGGGGTCTTACTAAAAGAGTCGTCCAATTTGCCGCCGGCCTGCAGGATCTCGGCCGCTTTTCGGTCAAAACCGCCCAAGTCGTAGCGCTCGGCACCCGTGTTCCGAGCCCACTGCATCGCCTGCCAATGCAGCGCTTCGTTCGCGTTGCGGGACCCTTCGCTGGAGGCATCCCAGCCGGCGAACTTGAAGGTCACTACGCGGGCGAAGTTGGTTAGAAATATCCCCGCAACAGGCACACCGCGGTGCCAAGCGAGAAAGATGCGCGCTTGGCCGAGCGGGGCCAAGAGATCCCACTGCGCCTGCATGGCCGCCTGGCTGATAGCCACAAACCCCTGCCTTTCCGCGGTTGAGGCATGCAGGCGCTGGAAAGTACCCACGTCGCCATCCTCGATCACTTCCAGTTCTGAGCGTAGGGCCTTGCGAATGTTGCGGCGTCGCATCTCGCTCATCGCCGCCAGCAACTCCTCGTCGGACTTGGTTAGATCCAGCCGTATCGTCGCCTCCGGAGCGACCGACGGGCACCCTGTCTCAAATCCCCGAGCCGCCAGCGCCTCATCCATCGCCGCGTCTCCCGGTGCCGCCTGCAGCAACAACAACCCCACACCGCGGGAACGTGCCAGTTCGACGGTTGCGTCGACCGCATCGGCGCAGGAGCCTTCCGCCAGCGGTCCCCGAGCGCAATACCCCACGCTGATCTCCGCCGCGATGCGCTTGGTCACCAGCATGGCCCCGCCCAGCACGCGCCCGCCGGAACGGACCACCGCCAGTTCGCATTGCTGTCCAATGGCACGCTTGGACGCTGCCCATGCCGTGGTCTGCACCAAGTCTCCGCACCCGTGGTTCTCCACGAACGTGTCCCACAAGCTGTCCGCCGGATTGCTCATCGTGGGAAATACCTGCCCCGCACCACCACTCCGCGGATCTTGCGGGTGTTCCTGATATCCTCCAGCGGATTCGCCTCCAGCAGCACTAGATCGGCTGACTTGCCTTCTTCCACCGTGCCCAGCAACGTCAGGATGCCGAAGTAGAATGCCGGATTCCGCGTCGCGCTCTGCAGTGCCTCCATCGGCGTCAGCCCCGAGGTCACCAGCAACTCCAGCTCCTCATGCAGACTCACTCCCATCGGCACGCCCGTTGCCGGACCCGCATCCGAGCCCGCGAGCAAACCCACCCCCGCCCGATGCATCTCCCCCACCAACTGCTCATACCGCCGCAGCAGCGCGCCCACATGCGAAGTGAATACCGGATACTGCTCCTCCGCCAACCCCTCCAGCATCATCAGCCCCTTGGTCTCCGGCGTCGCCGCCGCATGATACTTCGACACCACCAGCGTCGGCGTGTGCCACACGCCATGATCTACAAACGTCTCAAACAGCCGAGCCGCCTTCTCTGCGTCGTAGGTATCGAGCAGCCCCTCTTCCTTCGGCCATCCGAACCGCCGCGCGCGCTCCATCACCGACAACGTCGCGTCGGTCAACAGCGCCGCACGCTCGGCTCGCAACTCGTCATCGCGCGTTGAACACGAAAGCAGAACGTTGATCAAATGCTCCTGGCTCAGCTGCCCCGCCTCAGCCGCCTCCGCCGGAGTGACCGACTCAGGCACGTGCCCCGCAAAGGCGATCCCAATGCGCCGGGCTTCGTCCGCCAAAGCGAAGTACGCCTCCCGCGAAAGGCTACTGTAGACCTTGATGAACTCCGCCCGGTTCGCCGCCAGCACCTGCACCGCCAACCGAGCCTCTTCCTCCGTGCGCACCGCCAGTGCGCCCGGCGACGGCGGCCGCACCGGAGCATCAATCATCCCCGCCGCCACAATCCTCGGCGTTTCCGGCCGCGCGCGCCATGGCGAGTACACCTCCGGCGCGTAGCCTGAGTACATGTCGCGGATGCCGGTAACTCCCCACCGCGTGAGCGTTAGGAAGTCGTGCTCGAAGTCCGTCACGTGGACGTGCATATCCCACAATCCGGGAATGAGGAATTTGCCGGTCGCGTCGATGACGGTCGCTCCCGCCGGAGCCTCCGCGTCCACCGCGATGCGTTCAATCAGTCCGCCCCGCGTGACCACCGTCGTGTTGGAGATCGCCAGCCCGCCCGTCGCGTCGATCACCGTGACGTTGCGGAATACCAACGATTGGGCGGCCAGCGCATTGGCGACGACCAGCCCCAGCGCGGCACCCCGCACCGTCTACTTCTTCTCCAACTGTAGATTCACCGTGACCGTCTTCCGCGTCTCAAACGTGGAAACCCGCTTCACCGCGCTGGCCTGATCGTCCAACGTCGCCTTCAGCTCGTAGTCCGTGTCCATCCGTAACCCGGCAAAGTGATACGTGCCTTCCGGCTGCGTCACAAACGACCGGATCTGCAGCGTCTTCATGTCCTTCAGCTGGACAATCGCCCGAGGTATCAACGCGCGGCTCGAATCCGTCACCACGCCTTCAATCGTGCGCTGGTTGGCGTCTTCCTTCTTGTCGTTGTTCCGCTGCGCGAAGATCGCCCCACACATCGCCAGCAGCACGGTTACGGTCAATAATCCACGGCGTGTCATGAGTTGATCCTCTTATTTCTTAGATGCGCGAACCAGTGATAACGTTTTGTTTATCTGCTCCTGCCCGGTGATTTCCACTTCCTTGGACACCGTCTCGAAGCCTTTCATGCTGGCCGTCAGGATGTATTCGCCGGACCCCGGCGGCACGCGAAACGCAAATTCCCCCTGCGGGCTCGAAATTTGCTCCTGCAACTTCTTTTCCGGCTTGGCCTTAGCCGCCAACACCACCTTGGCACCGGGCTGCGTCCGCCCGGACTCTTGAAACACTGAGCCGCGCACCACCGCGTACGGCTCCGGCTTCTTCTGCGCCTCGACCGTTGCCAGCGCAAAACACGCGAACAGGACCGCGAAACTACTCCTTTTCGTCCTCATCCCCGTCGTCATCGTCATCGTCTTCATCATCATCGTCGAAGTCGTCGTAATCTTCATCGTCTTCGTCTTCGTCGTCTTCATCTTCGTCGCCGTCTGCTTCGCTGGCCGATAACTCCAACGGAGACACGCCAGTGACGTCCAAACCCGCGCCGCAATCTTCGCAAATCAGCGAATCGCCTTCGTCGAGTTCGTCTTCGTCCACGTCAATCCCGGAATTGCACTGCGGACAGTTCACCATATGCCATTCCTCCCTCAGCGGCGCGTTACCCTTTCTAGATGTAACGGCACACTCGGCTAAAAACTCTAGATAATTGTTGTACCACCAAACGCGGTACTTTGGAAACGCAAAATCCGGCTAGGCCGCCTGCGCTAAACCAGCCGCCCGGCGCAGCGCCGAAAGCGGTGCCTGGATCAGTGTTTTCTCCAGGTCCTCACCCGATTCATACGAGTAAGCCAGGTGCCGCGCCGCCAAGCGCGTACACCACGGATCGGTCAGCGCGTGGCCGGATTCCTCGCTCAGCTGGAGCAGCGCCGGATGCAGCATCGCGATCACCCGCTCCTGCATCTCCTGCTTCGCCCCTTCGGGCCCGTTCAGCCACACGATGAACTTAACGTCCACGGTGTCCGCGTGGCGGATGGAAATGCCGGTCTGCAACCAGCGGAATTCAACTTCCCAAGTCCGCCCGAACGGATCGGGCCCGGCTTGGAAGCGGCGGAAGTTATCGAGCATAAATCACAGGGTACCAAAACTCATTGGCTCAGCACGCATACGTCGCGCAACTGCCGGTAGTCTTGCGCGTAGTCGAGCCCGTATCCCACCAGGAATTCGTCCGGTACCGAAAACCCGACATACTCCACCGGTACGTCATGCTTGCGCCGCGACGGCTTGTCCAGGATCGCCGCCACCCGTAGCGTCTTTGGCTTGCGCAGCGCCAGCATCTCCAGGAGATACTCGAGCGTCGTGCCCGTGTCCACGATGTCTTCCACCAAAATCACATCGCAGCCCTCAATGGACGAATCCAAATCTTTCGTGATCTTCACCTGACCGGACGTCTCCGTGCGATTGCCGTAGCTAGCCGCGCCAATAAAATCGATCCGCACCGGACAATCAATCGCCCGCGCCAAATCCGCCAGAAAAAAACACGAGCCCTTCAACGTCCCGATCAAGTAAATCGGACCCGGCCCGCAATCCCTGTCAATCTGTGCGCCAAGTGCTTTCACACGTTCCTGAATCTGAGCCTCGGTAATGAGTACGCGTAGAGTGGGCATTAGTAGTACGATACCAGTAGGAGCTTCATCCACACTGGCACGCGCAAAATCGACGGGCATCAAACCCGCAACCAAGAAGAAAATCGTAAAGAAAGTTGCCGCCCCGGCAACTGTGTCCGCACCTGAACCGATTGAGGCAGCCGAGTCCGAGCCAAGCTGGCCCGAAGCCGTCGCCGCCGCCGATGAAAAACAAGCCAAGGACATCAAAGTCCTCGACCTGCGCGAAGTCACCTCCTTCGCCGATTTCTTCGTCGTCTGCAACGGCACCAACACGCGTCAAAATCAGGCCATCTCAGACTCCATCGAGGTCAGCCTCAAACACCTCGGCCGCTATCCCCTCAGCATCGAAGGCTACAGCAACGCCGACTGGATACTGCTCGACTACGGCGACTTCCTGGTCCACGTCTTCACCGAAAAAGCCCGCGCCTATTACGACCTGGAACGCCTCTGGCGCGATGCCAAAGTCGTGACCGCCTAACGCTCAAATTTGATCCCGATTTGCCGATGAGTTCGGAAACGGGATGATGCATACCAACAACATCGGCGGTCAGTCCGAATTGGAGAGGTTACGTGACGAAGTTCACGCTCTGTCCCTGGCCAACACCCAACTGCAGCAGGCCCGCTGCTTTGGGGAGAGCCGCTACAAGTTTCTGGAACTGGTCACCCAAAACCGGCCGGAGGAATGCCTGCTGGCCAGCCTGGCCGGGATACTACAGGAGCAGTCGCCGGGGCTAGCCTTTTCGTTTCTGCTCCCGCTAGGCGAGGACCTGCGCCACGCCAGCTCCCTTGGCCTGCCCGAACAACTCATCTTGCAGCTTGAGGACCTCGCTTTCAGCACCGCCGCTACGGTACGCAAGGCCACGGCTCTCAAACGTCCCGTGTTGGCTTTGCAAGGCTCCGAGCCGGATCAGGTGGGGGCAGGGCCGCTAAGCCAGTTGATCGCACGCTACGGTTTCACGTCGCTATACTGCTCCCCCGCCTTCAACGCCGGGGGCCGGCTACTCGGGATGCTGGTGCTCTACGGAACCACGCCCGGCCAGTTGGAGCAACCTGTCATCCGCCTGCTTGTGGAACAGACCACCACGCTGTTGAGCATGGGCCTCAATCATCGCTTCATGGCCGACAGGCTTTTCTTCCAGGCGCATCATGACGTACTCACCTCGCTTCCCAACCGTGCTTTCTTCTACGAGTCACTCGCGGGCGCCCTGTCCGCCGCCACCTTGGATGGCAGCAAGGTTGCCGTTCTGTGGACCGGCCTGGACCGGTTCCAACAGGTGAACGATACCTTGGGTCACCGCACCGCCGACCTGCTGCTTCGCATGGCCGCGCAACGCGTGTCGGCCTGCGTGGGCGAACGGGGCACCGTGGCCCGCATGGGCGGTGACGAATTCGTGGTCCTTATGGGCCGCATGGGCCGCGTGCATGATGCTGGCCAACCCACGCAATTGGCGGACGAACTTCTTGCCGCCTTCCGTGAGCCTTTCGGCCTAGCCGATCACCAGCAGGCCCTGAGCCTCAGCATCGGCGTCAGCTTATTTCCAGACCATGCCCAGGATGCCGAAGAGTTGATCCGCAACGCCGACATCGCCATGTACGGGGCCAAGCGCGCCGGCCCGCATAGTTGCATCGTATTCCATCCCGCCACGGGAGCCTTGGCGCTCGAGTCTTTTCAAGTCGAGTTCCATCTCCGCCGCGCCCTCGAACTCGGTGAACTGGAACTCTACTTCCAACCCTTGGTGTCCTGCAGGTACGGCTCGATTCCCGTTTTCGAAGCTCTCCTTCGCTGGTTTAGCCCTACCCTGGGCTCTGTCTCTCCCGCGCAATTCATCCCCGTGGCCGAAGAAACCGGCCTCATCCAGGAAATCGGCCGCTGGGCCCTCAACCAGGCCTGTAACCACGCGGTCTCCTGGCAGAGTCATTCTCCCGGCGTCCGCGTGGCCGTCAACGTTTCTTCCACACAGCTCGCGAACGGGGACTTCTGTGAAATCGTCCGCGCCGCCCTCGCCGATTCCGGCCTCCGCCCCGCTCTCCTTGAACTCGAACTCACCGAAAGCGCCCTCATGCCTCTCGAAGACCTCCAGCGCCATACCCGAAACCTTCGCGCCCTCGGTGTCACGCTTGCGATCGACGACTTTGGCACTGGCTATTCGTCCTTGAGTTACCTCCATACCCTCTCGGTCGACACGCTCAAAATCGACCGCTCCTTTGTACAAGCGATGGACGCTCCCTCCGCCGGTGACGACACGGCCCCCGCTGGACTCGCCCAGACCATCCTCGCCATGGCCCGCTCCCTTGGCCTTCAAGTCGTGGCCGAAGGAGTTGAAACCCACCAGCAGCTCCAGTGGCTGACCCACCTCGGATGTGACCTGCTACAGGGCTACTACTTGCACCGCCCCATGCCCCCGCAAGCGGTAACCGCGCTCCTGAGCGGAGCGGCGAATTCCACCCAACCGGCGATCTTTCTTCCCAGCCAGCTTGCGCCGTCCGGATGCCGGACTACACTCGAACTAGGACCATGAGGGAACTTCGCGCACTCACTCCCGAAGAATTCGAACGCGCCCGCCAAGCCCTCATGAACCCCAAACCCGGCAGCCGCATCGCCGACGCCCACGAACTCTCTAGGCAGTGCGCGCAATACGTTTGACCCGGATCTTTGCTACTCAAGATCGAAGCAAAACTTGCGCCAACTCGCGGCTGCGTTGCACCCTTGCATCCTAGGCCCCGAGGTTTCCACGCAGACCTGGCCTTTATCTGGGACGAAACAACCCTCCTGAACGGCACGAAGCCCAACTGCCCGATGACGCTTGACGGCAACTGTAACCAAATGCTACTTTGTTTCGACTTAACCCTTAGTAGTTAGTCCCACAGCAGGAGGCAGTGTGAGTCTATTGAAGTGGACCCGTCCTTTGGTCCTTCTGACAGCGTTCGTCGCCGCCCCGTCCGCCTCCGCGCAAGTGGACCTGACCGGCATGTGGAATCCGCAGTTCACCGAAGACCAGCCCGAACGCATTCCCGGCCCCGAATTGCTCGACTACGCCGGCATCCCGCTGAATGACTTCGCCCGCAAATGGGCGCTCGCCTGGGCCCCGGACCGCCTCGGCCTCCAGGAACATCAGTGCCAGGTCCACACCGCCGCCTACATCCACCGCGGCCCCTTGGCTCTCCGCATTTGGGAAGAACGCGATCCGCAGACACAGAACATCACCGCGATCCACATGTACACCAGTACCTACGAACAGAACCGCGTGGTGTACATGGACGGCCGCCCGCATCCGCCCGAATACGCCGCCCACACCTGGCAGGGCTTCTCCACCGGCAAGTGGGACGGCAACGTCCTCACCGTCCACACCACCCACATCAAGCAGGGCTGGCACCGCCGCAACGGCATCCCGTCCAGCGATCTCATCGACCTCACCGACCACTTCGTACTCCACGGCGACGCCATCACCCACATCAGCGTCGTCACCGACCCCGTCTACCTCTCTGAGCCCCTGATCAAGAGTGAAGACTACGTCCGCAACACCAACCCCAACGGCAACTGGTTGTGGCCCTGCGAATACGTCAATGAGCTGCCCGGCTCGGATCGCGCCAAAGTCCCCCACTACCTGCCGGGCGAAAACCCCTTCATGGATGAATTCCGCAGCAAGTACAAGCTTTCTCTGGACGCCGTCCTCGGCGGCCCGGAAACGATGTACCCCGATTACATGGAAAAACTCAAGGTGGCGAAGTAAGTCATGACTGCAAAAACCATCCCCGCACTCACCCTGGCCGCAGCGGCCGCGTTCTTCGCCTTGGGACCTGCCCCGCAAGCCCGCGCGCAACAGGCGAAGGGCAAACAGCAAGCCAAGGCCGCCGCTAAGGGTCAGGAAATCGGCACCCTCAAAGTCCAAGGCAACGTCTATATGATCGTCGCCCCCGGCGGCAACGTCGTCGTGCAAACCGGCGACTGGGGCGTCCTTGTCGTCGACACGCCCGCCGAAGGCGCAAGCGATGCCGTCATCGCCGAGATCCGCAAGCTCTCCAGCAAGCCCATTCGCTACCTGATCAATACCAGCATGGACCACACCGCGACCAATGCTGCCATCTCCCGCGCCGGAGCGCCCATCACCGGCGGCAACCTGGGAGCCGTCGCCTTCGACAACGGAGCCACCATCGTCGCCCACGAAAACGTCCTGGGACGCATGAGCAACGTGCCCGAAGGTCAAAAGGTCCCCAACGCCGATTCCCTACCCACCACCACCTTCAACGAAGGCCAGAAGGAAATCTTCTTCAATGACGAGCCTGTGCTCGCCATGTTCCAGCCCAAGGCGCACACCGACGGCGACAGCATCGTCTTCTTCCGCCGCTCCGACGTCATCGCCGCCGGCGACGTGTTCGACATGACCTCTTTCCCCAAAGTCGACCTGGCCAAAGGCGGCAACATCGAAGGCGTCATCAAGGCACTGAACATCATCCTGGATCTCTGCGTCCCCCGGCATGAGCAGGAAGGCGGCACCTACGTCATCCCCGGCCGCGGACGCCTCACCGACGAGCATGACGTCCTGGAATACCGTGACATGGTCACCATCATCCGTGACCGCGTGAAGAATCTGGTTGGCAAAGGGCAAACTCTGGCGCAGGTCAAAGCCGCCAAGCCCACCTACGAATATGACGCTCGCTGGGGTTCCACCACCGGCCCCTGGACCACGGACATGTTCGTCGAAGCCGTATACAAGAGTTTGGGTGGCAAGTAAAATAGATCTGGAGGTTTTCCACAATGAAGCTGAAATTCGCACTGCTGACCGCCGCCTTCGGCATGATGACCGGCGTGACCCCTGTCGCCGCGCACCACTCGTTTGCCGGCACCTATCTCGAAGATGCTCCGCCCATGACCATTGAAGGCGAACTCAAGGCGTTCCTGGTCCGCAACCCTCACTCTTTCGTCCACGTCGAAGACCCCAAGTTAAAAGATAAGGACGGCCAGCCGGTCCGCTGGTCCATCGAATGGGGCGCGGCCGGACAACTCGCGCAACAGGGCGTCCGCACCGGTACACTCAAGGTCGGCGACAAAGTTGTCGTGACCGGCAGCCCGGGACGCAACCCCGAAGACCACCGTCTGCGCATGCGCAGCATCCTCCGCCCCTCCGACAAGTGGACTTGGCCGGTAGGCAACCAGACCTTCAACTAAGCACTATCCGAGAGGAAAACACATGACTCGATTCGGGCGCAACGTCTTCACCCTCACCGCCTCCATGGCCGTGGCTGTCTCCCTCATGCTGGCCCAAGGCCCCGGTGGGGGCGGCGCCAAAGGCGGTGCCAAAGGTCCGCCGGCTACCGCAAAATCACAGGCACCCATAGACCTCACCGGCACCTGGGTCTCCTTGGTCACCGAAGATTGGCTCTACCGCATGGTCACCCCCGGCAAGGACGCCAAAGGCAAAGCCGACATCGCTAGCGTGCCCGTAACTCCCGCCGCCCGCGCCGCCGCCGATGCCTGGGACCCGGCGAAAGACGAAGCCGCCGGCCAGCAATGCAAAGCCTACGGAGCCGCCGGACTCATGCGCGTCCCCGGACGCCTCAACGTCGACTGGTCCGATGACAACACCCTCCGCATCCAAACCGATGCCGGCACCCAGACCCGCCTCATGCGTTTCACTGGCGACGTCGCCGGCGCACCCAGCCTCCAGGGCTTCTCCAAAGCCACTTGGGACGGCATGGGCCGCGCAGGCGGTGGACGCGGTGCCCCTACCGCGGCAACCAACCTGGCTCCCGGTGCTGCCGCCCCCATCCGCGCCGGCGCAATGAAAGTGGTCACCACCAATATGACCGGCGGCTACATACGCAAGAACGGCGTCCCTTATAGCGCGAACACCGTGCTCACCGAATACTACGACATCCTCCATGAGCCCAACGGCGACCTCTACCTGGTCATCTCCACCATCGTGGACGATCCAGCCAACCTCACCGGCCTCTTCCGCACCAGCACGCACTTCAAGAAAGAAGCCAACGCGTCGAAATTCAAACCCTCGGCCTGCTCGGCACGGTAGCCCCTTTGAACCTGGCCCATCTTCATCTCCTGCTGAATCACTTCCCCACAGTGGGAATGATCATCGGCCTGGCGCTCTTCCTCTCCGCCTTGGTCTGGAAGAGTGACCATCTCAAGCGAGCCTCGCTCGGCGTGTTCCTCGGCATCGCGATCATCGCCATGCCCACCTACATGACCGGCAACGCCGCCCAGGACATCCTGGCCAAGAACCCGGCCGCCTCCCTTCCGCTCATCGAAGCCCATCAAAGCTGGGCGCTGCTGGCCCTGATCGTAATTTCCTTCAACGGCCTGCTCGCCTGGATCGGCCTCTATCAATACCGCCGCAAGGGCAGCCCTGCTTCCTGGGTCATCCCCGGCATCTTCCTCTGCGCCGCCGCCAGTTTAGGATTGATGGCCGTTGCCGCCAACCTCGGCGGCGATATCATGCACCCCGAAGTCCGCGACGTCGCCGAGGGCCGCGCTTCGTGGCTGATTTCATCCATGTCCGGCGAACTCATCAAGGCCGCCGTCACCGATAGCACCACCATCTGGGCCGCCTGCGAGGCCCTCCACTTCATGGGCCTCGCCATCCTGTTCGGCATGGTCCTGCTGATCGACCTCCGCATCCTCGGCTTCCTCAAAGGCGTCTCCTTTGAGAGCATCCACAAACTGCTGCCCTACGCCGTCGCCGCCTACGCCGTCAACCTCGCCACCGGTATGACGTTCTTCATCGCCGCCTCGGGCCAGTACACGACCAACCCCGTCTTCTTCTGGAAGGTCGGCCTGCTGCTGGTGGCCGTCGCCAATCTTATCTACTTCACTGTCGTCGATGACTCCTGGTCACTCAAGGCCGGCGACGACGCTTCCGGACGCACCAAACTCGCCGCCGTCTCCGCGCTGGTCCTGTGGATCGGCGTAATGTACGCAGGCCGCATGCTGCCCTTCATCGGCAACGCATTCTAGGGGACTCACGCCATGACGGACTTTCTCACCTCCATCGAACAACTCGGCCTGAGCACCTGGATCCGCGAAGGCGGCGACATCTACGGCTACGCGCTCATCCTCTTCATGCATACCATCGGCCTCGGCCTGGTCGCCGGCGTGACCTTCATGCTCAACCTGCGCCTGCTGGGCTACACCACCATGCCCCTCAAGCCGCTCACCAAGCTCTACCCCGTCATCTGGTACGGCTTCTACCTCAACCTGCTCACCGGCGTCCTGCTCATCATGGCCGACGCCAACACCAAGCTCAACAACTGGGATTTCTGGGTGAAGATGGTGCTCATCGCCATCGGCCTGGTCATCCAGACCCGCATTCAAAAGAAAATGCTGGCGGAACCCGGCGACGCAGTCCCCGCCGGAATCCAAGGCCTAGCCTGGCTCTCCCTGTTCTGCTGGTTCGGCACCATCCTTGCCGGCCGCCTGCTCGCCTACGTCGGCCCCGTCGCTGGCTTGGCGTAGCGGTAGGGCAGGCGGTTTCGCCTGCCAGTCGGCCCCTAAATTGCTCCGCATCTACCCATGGAATTCCTTACAGGGGTGGAGAACCTCCCCTTCAGCACCTGGGTCCGCGAATCCGGCTCCCTCTTCGGCTACGCGCTCATCCTGACCTTCCACACCCTCGGCCTCGCGCTGCTCATGGGCATCAGCTTCGCCTTCGACCTGCGTCTCCTCGGCTTCGCCGCTGAATCCCCCATCGCGCCCTATGAGCGCCTCTTCCCGTTCCTGTGGCTCGGGTTTTGGCTCAACGCCCTCTCCGGCATCATTCTCCTCATGGCCGACGCATCCACCAAAATGGTCAACCCCGTCTTCTACGTCAAGATGGCGCTGATCGCCCTCGCCGTGTGGAACGTCACCATCATCCATAAGCGCATGCGCGGCGGCGCGCTTCCATCCAACGCGAAAACCCTCGCCTGGATCTCCATCTTTCTTTGGGTCGGAGCAACCACCGCGGGCCGCCTCATGGCCTATCTAGGCCCGGTGGCAGGCGTATGATCAAACTCCTCGATTCTCTCGCCGCCTGGCTGAATGACACTCAGCTAGCTTTTGTAATGCGCGACGACCCCTGGCTATGGGCATTCTGTGAAACCATCCACTTCCTCGGCCTCGCCATGATGGTGGGAGCCATCGGTGTCCTCGACCTCCGCATGCTGGGCGTCGCGAAGCAGATCCCCATGCGCCCCCTGCATCGCCTGGTCCCCTGGGGCATCGCGGGTTTCACAGCGAACCTGATCACCGGACTCATGTTCTACACCGCCGACGCGAAACAGTACACCCATAACATCGCCTTCCAGATGAAGATGCTGTTCGTGCTCCTGGCCGGCTTGAACGTGCTGTACTTCTATGGAGCCAAAGTCTCCCAACGCGTGGAAGCCCTGGGCCCCGGTGCCGACGCCCCGCTCGCAGCCAAAGTAGTCGCCGCCTCGTCCCTGTTCCTATGGTTCGGCGTAATGTACTGGGGCCGCATGCTCCCCTTCATCGGCACCGCGTTTTAGCACAGAGGCCCCCAGCACTGAACCGCGCGCGTCAGCAAGCGGACAGGCGCTCTACCTCCGCCGCATCACCACAAACGTAGTATCATCCCGAGCCGCCGGATCGTGCGCCCACCCATCCACCGAAGCCGTGACCCGCTCAATCACCACACCCAACCCAGCCCCCGCATTCTTCACCAGCAACTCCGCCAGCCGAGCCTCCCCGTACTCCTCCGCCGCCGCGTTCTCCGCCTCCGGAATCCCGTCCGAAAATATCGCGACCAAGTCCCCCCGGCAATAGTTGTATTTCCTGCTGCTCATACTTCACGTTCGGCAACAGCCCCACCACCATCCCATCACCCGGCAAGCTCGACGCCTTCCCCTCCCGCACCAAAATCGGCTGCAGGTGCCCCGCATTGGTGTACCGCAACACCCCCGTCTCATCGTCGTACACCGAACAGAAAAACGTAGCGTACTTCTCCGCCGGAGTGCTCTCATACAGCTGCTGCCCGATCAGCGCCATCAGCGTCGCCGTTGACAGCACCGGATTCCCCTCCCCCGCGAAACTCAACTGCGCATGCAGCGAAGCCTGAATGCTCGCCATCAACAGCGCCGCCGAAACTCCCTTTCCCGATACATCCCCCAACGCAATCGCCGTGTACCGGTCACCCAGCTTCACAAAGTCGTAGTAGTCCCCGCTAATAAACCGCCCCGGAATGTACACCCCTTGCATCTCCAGCGTCCGCAGCTCCGGCACCGTACGCGGGAACAACCGGGCCTGCACCTGCCGCGCAATCTCCAACTCCGATTCAATCTTTTCCTTCTTCTTCATCTCCCCCAAAAAGTGCTGGATCTTCGTGGACATGCCGTTGAAGGACGCGGCCAGTTCACTCAGTTGATGCGCGCCGCGCACCGGAATGGAGTGCGTGAAATCCCCCAGCGCCACCTGTTGCGTGCCGTTGTATAGCGCATGCACGGAGCGTGTAACCGTCCAGGTCAGCTTCACGGTAAAGAAAAGGGCAACTGCTTCGGCCAGCAGAAACAGGACCCCGACAAACGCGAAAATTCTTCCGTACGTGGCTGCCATTTGCGTCTTGAGTATTCCTTCCAGCAGCAGCGATGGCCTCGAAAACACCACCAGGCCCACCTCCGGTTCGCCACCGGCAGCGTTTAACAAGGGCCACTGCACCACGCCGAAGAGCAAAGAATCGTACCAACCCATCGGACCCGGCAATTGACGAGGGCCGATGTCACGGCTCCTAATGTTCACATCCTGGTCCGGTGCCACGATTTCCCGTACCTCAACCGCGCCGCCCGTGAGCGAGGCCAGCGCCGGTCCGTCCAACGGTTGGTAGACGAAGACGTCGGCGTTGCGCGCGCTCCCTGCGGCACGGGCGGCCAGGAAGTAAGCGGCACCTTGACGGAGCAGTCCTTCAAATTCCGCGGGAAGCCCCTCCGGCACGGCCGCCATCGCGCCATCTTGCGGCAGCCCGGTAACCCGGCCGTTCCATCCGATCACCACCGCCATGCGCGGGACACGCAGTCGCAGGGCGTCGGCGATGAGCGTGTCATCAGGGCCAAGCGACGCCGCCGTGGCGATATCCCGCGCCGCGCCGGACAGTTCGGCCAGACGGCCCTTGACCCCCAGGCTGACGCGCTCTGCCGTGAATTGCGAGAGCAGCATCGCCGCTCCCAAGTAAACCAATCCGGCGAACAGCACCATCGGCACCACCCCAGCGAGAAGAAACGTGAGCAGCAGGCGGTTGCGCACACTCCATAGGAGGCGCTTGCGGAACCCAAAGAAATTCACAATCAGCGCCGTCGCAATCCAACCCGCTCCCAGGTACCCCGCCCCAAAGGCCAAGGCCGCCAACGCCAAGAGACCCACTGCGACGACTTGAAATCGGGTACTCTGCGAGAAGATTCCAGCCACCAGGGAATTGTAGCCCAACGGCCCCAGAGTTGCTGATAATAGATCCATGCGCATTCTCATCTCGCTCTCCGCCCTCGCGATCACCGGCGCGCTCTTCGCTCAAGTCGCAACCTATGAAAGCGTGGCCTCGACCAAGGACATCATGCTCGACATGGCGATCCCCGCCTCCAACGCGCTGTTCGACGCGGCCAGCAAAGAGAAGCCCACCGACGCCGACTGGGCCGACTTCCGTAAACAAGCCCTCGCCCTCGCCGAGGCCGGCAACCTGATGATGGTCCCCGGCCGCATCGCCACCGGCAAGACCACAGTCGCCTCCAAAGCCAAAGCCGCCAACCCCGCCGCCTGGAACGCCGCCGCCAAACTGATGCGCGACGCCGGCAAGGCCGCGCTGGTTGCCATCAACAAAAAAGACATGGACCTCCTAGGCGGCGACGTCGGCGGCAAGATTCTGGATTCCTGCGCCGCCTGCCACGACAAGTACCTGATCAAGTAGGTGGTGCAGGCGATTCCGCCTGCCATCGTGTAGGGACAAGGGAACATCTCCGCGAACTTTGGTAGCTCTATTCGGCAAGCATTCCATCAGGCTGGAATCACCCTTTGCGGAAACCCCCATTCCGTCGAGTAAGCACAGGGCAACACTGCCATCCGACCAACGTCACCCGCTACCGCCAATCCCCAACCAATCGCCACGGCCCACTTCCCCACACGCCGGTGCCCACGCGACAAGTCGTAGCCTACTTTGCGTTCGCGGCGCCTTTGCGTGACCCTACGTATGCGTCCCCGGAGCCTCCTGCCCCATCGCCTCCACATACTCGACATACGTCCCCGGATACAGCCGAGGCTCCTTCTCCGTCCCGCTCTCCCCGCCCAATTCCAGCACCCGCGTCCCCAGCCCGCGCAAAAACATGCGGTCGTGCGAGACGAAAATCATCGTCCCCTCGAACTCCTTCAACGCTTCCACCAACATCTCCTTGGTAGCCAGATCCAAGTGATTCGTCGGCTCATCCAACACCAGGAAATTCGGCGGATCATACAGCATCCGAGCCATCGCCAGCCGCGATTTCTCGCCACCTGACAACGACCGGATCTTCTTATCCGTGTCATCCCCCGAAAACTGAAACGCCCCGGCCAGCGACCTGAGTGACCCGATCCCATCCTGCGGAAAATCGTTCTGCAACTGCTCAATCACAGTCAGATCCGCATTCAGCACATCCAGCGATTGCTGCGCGAAGTACCCCATCTTCAAACTCGCGCCCAACCTCACTTCACCCGCATCCGGATTGAGCGCCCCCGCCATCATCTTCAGCAGCGTCGACTTCCCCGCTCCGTTGCGCCCCATCACACACCAGCGCTCCCCGCGCCGCACAATCATGTTGAACCCGTCGTAAATCGTGCGCGACCCGTACGCCTTTGACAAGCCCTCAATCACCGCCACCTGATCCCCGGACCGCGGCGGCGTGCGGAACTCAAACTTTACCACCGTGCGCTTCTTCGGCAGCTCGATCTTCTCAATCTTATCCAGCGCCTTGATGCGGCTCTGCACCTGCGAAGCCTTAGCAGCGTGCGTCCGGAAGCGATCAATGAAACGCTGCTCCTTGGCCAGCATCGCCTGCTGCCTCGCAAAGGAGGCCTGCTGATTCGTCTCGCGGATATTCCGCTCCCGCTCGTAGAAATCGTAGTCGCCCGAGTAGGTAAACACCTCACCCGCGTCGATTTCCAGGATCTTATTCACCAGCCGGTTCATGAACTCGCGATCATGCGACGTCATCAACAGCGCGCCTTCATAGGCTTTGAGGAACTGCTCCAACCAAATGATCGATTCAATGTCCAAGTGGTTAGTCGGCTCGTCCATCAGCAACACATCCGGCCGCCCCAACAAAACCCGAGCCAGCGCCACGCGCATCTTCCACCCGCCCGAAAGCGCACCCACATCGGCGTCGATCTGGTCATCGTGGAAGCCAAGCCCATGCAACACCTCGCGGGCCTGCGCCTCCAGCGCGTAGCCATCCAGATGCTCATACTCTTCCTGCACGTGCCCAAAGCGATCCAGAATCGCGTCCATCTCGTCGGCCTTGGACGGATCCTCCATCGCGTTCTGCAGCTCGTTCAGCTCGTGATGTAAATCGCCGACGCGCCCGCTCCCCGCGATGGCTTCGTCGAGCACGCTCCGCCCCTGCATCTCCTCCACGTCCTGACGGAAGTAGCCGATGGTGAGCTTCTTGGGAACCGTAACGTCGCCATCATCCGGCGACTCCTCCCCCACAATCATCCGGAACAGCGTAGTCTTGCCCGCGCCATTCGGCCCGACCAGCCCCGCCTTCTCCCCCGGATTCAACTGGAAGGATGTTTCTACGAAAATGAGTTGCTTGCCGTACTGCTTGCTTATGTTGGAAAAAGAGATCACTACAGTTCAGGATATCGTGACCGCCCCCTTTCGCGCGAAAATGAACTATGCCTTTTGAGAGAGAACTCGACTTTGCCCAGCGCATGGCCAACGCCGCCGGCGAACAAGCCATCCGCATCCGCCACGAAGGAATCACACCCGAGACGAAAGCCGACGCCTCACCCGTCACCCGCGCGGACAAAGAGAACGAGCTCCTCATCCGCGAAGCCATCGAAGCCGAGTTCCCCGCCGACGGCATCCTGGGAGAGGAGGGCTCCACCAAACCCGGCACCAGCGGACGCCGTTGGATCATCGACCCCATCGACGGTACGCGCGACTTCGTCCGCGGCAACCGCTTCTGGTGCGTCCTGCTCGCGCTCGAAGCCGATGGCGAGCCCGCCGCCGGCGTCGCCCACTTCCCCCTGCTGCAAGAGACTTATTGGGCCACCCGCGCGGGCGGCGCATTCCGCAATGCCCAGCCTCTGCGCGCCTCCTCGATCACCTCACTGGCCGAGTGCGCCTTCAACCCCAACGGCCTGCACCTTGCCGAAGCGCGGCCCTACCTGATGCAAGTCGCCTCGCTCTGCCAGCAATCCTGGTCCGTCCGCTCCTACGGTGGCGCACTCGATGCCTGCATGGTCGCCGCAGGTCAAGCCGATGTTTGGTTCGAACCTAAAGTCGCGCCCTGGGACCTTGCCCCGCTCAAGCTCATCCTCGAAGAATCCGGCGCCGCGTTCTTCGCGCTCGACGGCTCCCGCTCTATTGAACGCGGCAACGCCGTCGGATGCGCCCCCCGCCTGGTGGAGCAGGTCCGCGCCGTGTTCAACGTGGGCTAGCGCGCCGCGTACCGCTTGCTGTACTTGTTGCGCGAATTCGTGACGGAAAACTCGCCTGTCGCCAGCGCCTCCACCTTCAGGAACTTTCCGTCCTCATCCCCGCCCGGCACCAAATTCGCGATCAGCGCATCCCGCGAATTGCCGTCGCCGCCCGCCGCGATGCCGTAGTGCAGCTGCCATAAATCCTCTAGCCCCGGCGACGCCGCTATGTTCTTCCACCCCGCCGCATCTCCGCCCTTGCGCGGACCATTATTCATGATCGCCACCCGCGCCCCCAAATCCCAAATGGCCCGCGGCGACTCCGACCCATGATGCGTCGATAAGAACAAATCCACTTTACCCACCTGGTTCACCGGACACAGCAGCGCCAACTCCCGGTTGTACGTCAAATCCCCCGGGTCCAAAAACCGGAACCTCCCGAACTCCACCACCAACGCCAGCGATTGCGTGTCTCCCCCGTCTCCGGCCCCCGCTCCACCAACCCAGCACACTGAGCGTTCGCCGACCCCGTCCCCGCCCGATCCTTCCCCGCCCCCGCTACAATCTGAACCCCAACATCCTTCAGAGGAATCTTATCGCCCGGCACCACCACCTGATGCTTCCCCTTCGCAAACGCGACGGTCCAGGCCGCATCATACGAACCCGTCTCAATGCTCACCCCATGATCCAGAAACGCGCCCACAGGAACCTGCGCCATCAAGTTCGTCACGCCGCCCACATGATCGCTGTGAAAATGCGTGATCAACAGGTAGTCGATCTTCTTCACATCCGCATCCTTCATCGCCGCCTGGATGCGCACCGTGTCCCGCCCGCCGAAACCGTCGTAGCCGGTGTCAATCAACAGCGTCTGCTTCGAAGGCGTCACCACCAACGTAGCCTGCCCGCCCTCGACGTCTATGAAATACAGCCGCAGCGGATCCGCCGCCCACAGCGATCCAGCCAACAAAAATAGCGGAACAAGCTTCATGCCGATATCGTACCCTATGGCAGAGATGGCATTCTGTCAACAATGCGGCAAGCAACTCGGCGACGCCGACAAATTCTGCCCCAGCTGCGGCCGCCCACAGCAGCCCAGCAACCCCGCCAACTTCTGGGCCAACCTCTCCGACCGAAACGCCACCGTGCTCTGCTACATCCCCTGGGTCGGCTGGATCCCCGCCATCGCCGTTCTCTCCAGCCACCAATTCAAAGCCAACCGCCGCGTCCTCTTCCACGCCTTCCAAGGACTCTACATCTTCGTCGCCTACCTGCTCGTGGATTGGTTCGTCTCCCCGGTCTTCCGCTTCGGCCCCAGCATGCCCGGCCAAATCATCCCCCGCCTGCTCACCCTAGCCGTCTTCGCCGCCTGGATCGTCATGCTCATCAAAGTCCACAACAACGAAGACTACCGCCTCCCGATCCTGGGCGAGTTGGCCGACCGCTCCGTCTCCGAGCAGCGCACCTAACCACGGCGGCTACCTATTGTATATACATTTGTATAGTGATATCCTGGGATCGGAATGCGGGTCAGCGGATTCGATTGGGATGACGGCAATCGCGCAAAATGTCAGAAACATGGCCTATCCGTCGCTGAGATCGAGGCTGTGTTTGAAAACAACCCGCGCGTTGCACCCGATCTGAAGCACTCAGTGGCGGAAGACCGCCTGATTGCGATAGGAAGAACGAATACAGGGAGGCCCATTTTTGTGGCTTTCACCCTGCGGACGATGAATCAGCGCCACTTCATCCGTCCCGTGTCGGTGCGTTATATGCACGCCAAGGAGGTTGCCGCTTATGAAAAAGAAAGTGCCACGACTGAAGACTGACAAACAGGCCGAGGCCTTCCTAGCCCAAGACCTGTCCACGCTCGACTTCTCTCAGTTCAAGCCCACCCGGTTCGAATTCGAGAAGAAGGACGACCAAATTAACATGCGCGTCCCCAGGCCGTTACTGGAAGCCGTGAAAGCCCGTGCACGTGACAGAGGCATTCCCTACACGCGCTTCATTCGGGAAACCCTCGAACAGGCCATGAACGCGCCAAAGTAGGCATCTAAGTTTTCGCGGGGCTCATCGCCCCGCCACGTCGGCCCCTCAGCCATTACAAATCTCACAACCCTAATAGGGCCGACTGCGGGAGCGAAGGGTGTTAGGCTTGGGCTGGCCGGGAATTGCTGCTTTGATACACTCGATAGCCGATAAAGCCATTAGATTCGCCGGCTTGGGCTGGCCGGGAATTGCTGCTTTGATACACTCAGTGCCAGTTGCACGCCATGCCAAGATGCGCTT